>NZ_JAEMVB010000018.1 GCF_029215995.1 Sulfurimonas sp. SAG-AH-194-L11 | reverse complement strand
TACTCTTAAACACTCATCAAGTGAATCTTTCCAAAAAGGAATAGTTATATTAAAAGTAGTTTTTATCTTTGATTTATTAAGTATTGAGTAGTGTGGTCTCTTTGCTGGTGTTGGATAATCCTTTGTTTCTATAGGATTTATCTGACACTCTATTTTTGCCATTTTCATTATCTCTTTAGAGAAGTCATACCAAGAGAGGACTCCTTCGTTTGAGTAGTTATATATCTCTACTTGTCTATTTTTAATGTTTGGTATTATATCTAGTATTACTTTTGCTAAGTCTCTTGCATAGGTAGGTGTTCCTACTTGGTCATAAATAACACCAAGTGAGTCTCTCTCTTTACCTAGTCTTAGCATAGTCTTTACAAAATTAGTTCCAAAGCTACTGTATACCCAAGATGTCCTAATAATTATTGAGTTTAAAGGGCTTATCTCTCTCATGGCATTTTCACCATCAAGTTTAGTTTTACCGTAAACGCTATTAGGATTCGTAGTGTCATCTTCTGTATATGGTTTAAAGTTCTCTCCATTAAAAACATAATCAGTTGAGATATGAATGAGTTGAATATTTTTCTCTTTAGCTATAGTTACGAGACTCTTTACTGCTAGATGGTTTACTCTGTTGGCATTTTCTCTGTCTTCTTCCGCTTTATCTACTGCTGTGTAAGCTGCTGTGTTTATAATGGTGTTTATATTATTAGTTGTGATGAACTCTTTGATAGTGTTTGTATCTGAGATATCTAAGGTTGTTCTATCTGTAAAAAAGAAGTTGTATTTATAAGAAGTTGAGAGAGCTTGGAGTTCACTTCCTACTTGCCCCTTTGAGCCTGTTACTAAAACATTAGTCATTGTAGTAATTCACTCCATACTCAAATATATCCCCAGTCTCTGCAAGTTTAGGTTGAACTTTGTCTTTAGCCGATAAGTTAAGCTCATTGTGAGGTACTTGCCACTCTATACCTAAGGCTTCATCATCAAAGGCTATACCTCTATCATTCTCAGGAGAGTAGTAGTTATCTACTTTATAAGCAAAGATAGTATCATCTTCAAGCACTACAAAGCCATGAGCAAAACCACGAGGCACAAGCATCTGTTTTTTATTCTCAGCTGTAAGTTCAACTGCCACATGTTTACCAAATGTAGGGCTTCCTTTTCGGATGTCTACTGCTACATCTAAAACACGACCCTGTATAACTCGTACAAGTTTAGTCTGTGCGGAAGGTGCGAGTTGGTAATGTAACCCTCTTAAAACACCACGAGAAGATTTAGACTCATTATCTTGAGAGAAGTTTATCTTGTAACCTAAAAATTCTTCAAGTTTATCGCACCTAAAAGTCTCTACGAAGTAACCTCTTTCATCTCCATGAACCTTTGGTTCAATTATGACTACATCGGGTATATCCGTTCTTATGAAGTTCATCTACAGTTTACCTTGTTTGGCTCGACGAAGAAGATACTGTCCATATTGGTTTTTCTTAAGAGGTTGTGCAAGTTCTATAAGTGCTTCTTTAGAGATATAACCCATCTCATATGCTATCTCTTCAAGACAAGCAACTTTAAGTCCCTGACGGTTTTCTATAGTCTGAATAAACATACTCGCTTCAAGTAGCGACTCATGTGTTCCAGTATCTAGCCATGCATAGCCACGACCCATAAGTTCTACTTTGAGTCTTTGCTCGTTTAGGTAGTCCTGGTTGAGGGTTGTTATCTCTAACTCTCCTCTATCGCTTGGTTTTACTAGTTTAGCTTTTTTAACAACATCATTAGGATAAAAGTATAGACCTATAACAGCATAATTACTTTTAGGCTCTTTTGGTTTCTCTTCAAGAGAGGTAACTACCCCATCTTTATTAAACTCAGCAACACCATAACGCTCAGGATCTTTTACATAGTAACCAAATACTGTTGCTTTATTCTCTTGAGTTGCATTTTTAACAGACTTTACTAGTAGGTCTGTAAGTCCATGACCATAGAAGATATTATCACCTAAAACTAGACAAACATCATCGGAGCCTATAAACTCTTCACCAAGTATAAAAGCTTGAGCAAGACCATCAGGCGAGGGTTGCACTACATAAGAGAATTTCATACCAATGTTAGAGCCATCACCTAAAAGTTTTTCAAAGTTTGGTAAGTCATCTGGTGTTGAGATAATCAGGACTTCATTTATCCCTGCTAACATTAAAACTGAAAGTGGATAGTAAATCATTGGTTTATCATAGATTGGAACTAACTGTTTGCTTACACCTTTTGTGATGGGGTAGAGTCTTGTTCCACTTCCCCCTGCGAGTATTATGCCTTTCATTGGATCTTTCCTTGTTAGAATACTAGATTTTATCTTTTAAAAGATCCTCATTTTTTGCATGAGTCCACTTTCCTCTAGGCTTATCCATATACTGAAAGTATTCATTTGTAAAACTTCCTTGAATTGCTGTATATTTATAGAGTCTTGAAGTGATTTCTTTATCCGCGATTGCTTGGTTGAGTACGGTAGGACCTGTCATTTCAAAGACACCACCCTCTATTTTTTTCTTTTGGATATTGCTAAGAATTATCTCTAAAGCATCAGAAAGGATAGGGTTACTTGGAGCACTTGCGATAAAGTAGTTGTTAATATGTCCTCTCTTAGCACGAAGAAATAGTTCGCTATCTGTAGGTTTTATAATCTTTGAAAGTGGCCAGACAATATGTGCATCTATGTCCATATAGACACCACCAGTATGGTTAAGAATGAAAAGTCTCCAGACGTCTGCTTGTGCAGCACCATCTGTTAGTTGTGAGAAGGCTTGATAGAGTGCATCACTAGCATTTTCTTTTAAAAAAGCATCTCTTGCCTCAGTACTTACATAGTTATACTCATAATCATAAGCAAGTACTCTATTACATAAATAATTTAAATATACAGGCAGTGTAACGACATTAGTATAGTTAGTTTGCCAGATTTTTTTTGGAACTTTAGATAAAGTTTTTCTTGAAAAAAGAGACTCTGCATGAAGTGGTATAGTAAATCTTTTTTTCGGAAAGAAAAAATGAAAGATGTAACTGAGAGACTTTGTTATAATCCCAAAAATTTTGAGGAGTCTGTTTGAGAGTAAAACGATAAAGTTCATTTTGGGCCTTATTTGAAGTGTAATTAACTAGTATTTTACCTTATCTTAGATAAGATAGTACTAAAAAAAGATAAAGAATGAAAAAAGTACTCAAGCGCTATCTCCCATACCTTAAAGATTATAAACTACAATACTTTTTTGTTTTTATAGGGATTATTTTAACGGTAAGTGCTACAACAGCAACTGCACAGATTATGAAACCTCTAATGGATGACTTGTTTATAGAAAAAAAAGAGGCTATGCTGCTTTATATTCCTTTGGGATTAGTAGCGATTTACTTTATAAAAGCTATAGGTAGATATGTACAGTCAGTCTATATGAACTATATTGGTTTACACATAGTCACACGTTTTCGTGAGATACTTTTAGAAAAAATTATCTCGCTAGACATGGAGTTTTTGTATATAAATCGTAGTGGAGAGCTTATCTCTCGTGTGACAAATGATATAAGTCGTATTCAGTACTTTGTATCAAATATGCTTCCTGAACTTTTTCGTGAATCACTAACTGTTGTAGCACTCATATCTTATGTTATCTATCTTAATGCCCATCTGGCTTTCTATGCCCTTGTGGTAATGCCCCTCATCATCTACCCGCTTGTTCTTATCGCTAAAAAACTTAAAAAATACTCACACCGTTCTCAGGCTAAAAATGCAGATGTTGTCACACGTCTTACAGAAGTTTTTAATAACTCTGAGATTATTAAAGCAAATGCAACAGAGAAATATGAAGTAGAGCGTTTTAGTGAGCAAAACTGGCAGTTTTTTCGTATTACTATGAAGTCAGTTTATGTAGGTGAAATAGTCTCTCCTTTTATGGAGATTATTGGAGCATTAGGTTTAGCCGCTGTTATTTTTATTGGTGGACGTGAGGTTTATGATGGTCGTATGAGTGTGGGTGAGTTTACTGCATTTTTGACAGCGGTTGGACTTGTTTTTCAACCGATTCGCCGTATTGGGTCTATCTACTCTAAGATTCAAGATGCAGTGGCTGCAAGTGAGAGGGTTTTTGATATATTAGATACCCAAAGTAAAATTATCGATGGGACAAAAGAGCTTTTAGAAGATATTAAAGAGATTACTTTTTATGATGTGATGTTAAAATATGAAGGAGCATACGCACTTGATTCTATCAACATTACTATAAAACAGGGGGAAAATATTGCTCTTGTTGGAGATAGCGGCGGTGGAAAATCAACTTTTATAAATATGCTTCTGCGTTTTTATGACCCCCTAAGTGGTGTGGTGTCTGTAAATGGTATTGATATTAAAGAGTTAACACAAGAGTCTCTCAAACATCATATTTCACTCGTTTCACAACGTATTTATATATTTCAAGATACATTAGCGGCAAATGTTGCTTATGGTCAAGAGATAGATGAGGAAAAAGTACATAAAGCACTTCGTTTAGCAGATGCAAGTAGCTTTGTAGATTCACTTGAAAATGGTATACATACACAGATGAGTGAAGCAGGAAGTAACCTCTCAGGTGGACAACGTCAACGTGTTGCAATAGCTCGTGCTATTTACAAACACTCTTCACTAATACTTTTTGATGAAGCTACATCGGCACTTGATAACGAGAGTGAAAAGCGTATACAAATGGCATTAGATGAATACACAAAAGATAAAATAACTATAACAATAGCACATAGACTCTCAACAATAGAACATGCAGATAAGATACTTGTAATGCAAAAGGGAAAAATCATCTCAAGTGGAACACATAAAGAGTTACTACAAAACTCAGAAGTATATCAGCGTTTAGCTGGAGAATTTGATGCATAAAATATTAGGAATACAAAAAAATATGGAACTAGACTATACTAAATTTTTAAAGTACTCAAAACCAGGGCCGAGATATACTTCCTACCCTACAGCATTGGAGTTTAGTGATGCTTATGAGTATGAAACTTATATAGCAAAGCTAGAAGCACAAGATAGTTCTCGACCTTTGAGTCTTTACTTTCATCTTCCTTTTTGTAAGAGTGCTTGTTACTTTTGTGGCTGTAGTGTTGTTTTTACTTCTAAAGAGGATAAGATGCTGCGTTATATGGAGTATCTTAAACGCGAGCTTAAAATTCTTTCACAGCATCTTGATTGTAAACGCGAAGTGATTCAGATGCACTTTGGTGGTGGGACTCCTACATTTTTTAGTGCACCACAACTTAAAGAGATTATAGACTCTATTAAGTCTTACTTTCCTAACTTTATTGAGGGTGCTGAGATAAGCTGTGAAATTGACCCCCGCCATATTGATGAAGCACAAATGAAAGTGATGAGTGAAGCAGGATTTAACCGTGTGAGTTTTGGTATACAAGATTTTAACGAAAAAGTGCAAGTGGCAGTACATCGTGTTCAGCCTTACACAATAACAAAAGATGCAATGGATTTAGCAAGAAAGTACAATATGGTTTCAGTAAATGTTGATCTTATCTATGGTCTTCCCTATCAAACACTTGAGACATTTAAAGAGACCCTGACTTTAGCATTAACACTCAACCCTGATAGATTCGCAGTTTTTAATTATGCACACGTGCCTTGGTTGAAAAAAACAATGCGAAAGATTGATGAAACAACACTGCCTACACCTGATGAGAAACTAGCTATAATGCAATATACAATAGACTTTTTGACATCTAATGGGTATAAAATGATAGGTATGGATCATTTTGCTAAACCAGAAGATGAGTTGTTTAAGGCAATAGAAAAAGGGGAGTTACATAGAAACTTTCAAGGCTATACTACTAAAGGTGGAGCGGACTTGATTGGAGTAGGGCTTACCTCCATCGGTGAAGGAGTAGACAGCTACAACCAAAACTTCAAAGATATGCCCTCTTATGAAGCAGCTATTGATGCCGGAAAACTTCCTTTTGAGAGAGGGGTTGTACTAAATGCAGATGATATTATCCGTCAAAATGTTATTATGGAGCTTATGAGTAATTTTAAGTTAGATATTAAAAGATTTGATAAGCAATTTGGTGTAGAATTCAATAAATATTTTGCTGATGCAATAATTACTTTAAAACCATTTGTAGAAGATGGCTTGATAGTGATAGATGAGAGTAAAATAGAGTGTTCGCAGACAGGTACCCTCCTTGTGCGAAATATCGCGATGGCATTTGATGCATACATGCATCAACATAGTGCTAGTAAAAAAACATTTTCAAAAACGGTGTAATTATGAGTAAAATGATAGAAGATATATTTAGTTTTGATGAGATACAAGATGATTGTATAAAGTGTGGAAAATGTATTCCAGTTTGTACTATTCATAATGTAAATGCAGATGAGGTGACAAGCCCTAGAGGTTTTATTGATTTACTTGGTGCTTACAAACGCGGGTATTTAGAACTTGATAAAAATGCAAAAGATATTTTTGAGTCATGCTTTTTATGTACAAATTGTGTTGATGTCTGTCCAAAAGATTTACCAGTAGATATGATAATAGAGCAAGTACGTTCAGACATAGCACAGAAGTTTGGTATAGCTTGGTACAAACGCCTCTTTTTCTTACTACTGCGTCACAGATGGCTTAATGACATCGCGTTTAAACTCGGTTGGGCATTTCAGACGTGTGGTTTTAAAATAAAAGGTGACATTGACTCTATGCATTCGCGTTTTAATCTACCTATGATTAAAACAGATAGATTAATGCCAAGTCTACGTAAAACTTCATTTTTAAATGCACACCCTGAAAATATAGATAATGGTGGTAAAAGAAAAGTTGCTATATTTATAGGTTGTTTGGCAAACTACAACTTTAGAGATGTTGGTGATTCTCTTTTAGAGATACTTGAAGTGCTTGAAATAGATGCATTTCTTGCAAAAAGTCAAAAATGCTGTTCTGCTCCTGCGTATTTTACAGGAGATTTTGATACTGTTGATTCAAATGCGAAGTTTAACATAGAGTACTTTGAGAGTTTTAGCAAAGATGTAGAAGCGATAATAGTTCCAGAAGCAACCTGTTCTGCAATGCTAAAAATTGACTATGAACACTATTTTCATGATCAACCAGAGTGGAAGGCTCGTGCTAAAGCTATAATGAGTAAAGTTTTTATGGCTACTGAGTGGTTACAACACCATACAGAGCTAGAAGCACTTTTAGCAACAAAAAAGAAAGTGCCGAAACTTGTAACATATCATGATCCATGTCATGCAAGAAAGATGCAAGGTATACATGAAGAACCTCGTAACTTAGTGCGAAAAAACTACAATATAGTAGAGATGAGTGATCCAAATGCCTGTTGTGGATTTGGTGGGATTACTATGCAAACTGAGAAGTATCATTTTGCAAAAGCTGCGGGAATTCCTAAGGCTGCGATGATTGAGAAAACAGGAGCTGAGATAGTCTCTGCTGAGTGTTCAGCCTGTCGTATGCAGATAAATAATTCTATGGGTGTAGAGAGTAAAACTATCTTTAAAAACCCAATAGAACTCATAGCTGAGGCACTAAGAGACTAATGGATTACTTTGTTTGGGATGCTAGTCCTATAGCTTTTTCTCTTGGTCCTATTACTGTTTTTTGGTATGGCATTTTATTTGCTACTTCTATACTTCTAGGTTTGGAGTTTATGAAGTGGGTATTTAAAATTGAAGGAAAAAATGAAGCTGTCCTAGAACCACTTTTTCTCTATACTGTTGTGGGTATTGTAGTGGGTGCTAGACTGGGACATTGCCTTTTTTATGATCCTGCTTTTTATCTAGCAAATCCTTTAAAAATATTCGCTGTGTGGGAAGGTGGTCTTGCTTCTCATGGTGGAGGATTAGGTGCTATTATTGCCTTGTATTTTGCAACGAAGAAGTATAAGGTGGACTTTTTATGGCTCATAGATAGACTTATCATTCCTACTGCACTCTTTGGGTTTTTAGTACGTATGGGTAACTTTATGAACTCTGAGATAGTAGGTCTTAAAACTGATGTTTCATGGGCGATTATCTTTACAAGAGTAGACCTCTATCCACGACATCCTGCACAACTTTATGAAGCTTTTTCTTATCTTGCTATTTTTATATTGCTATTTTTCATATATAAATTTTCGCAAGCAAAAATAAAGCCTGGTTTACTTCTTGGACTCTTTTTGACACTTGTATTTTCGGCACGCTTTTTAGTTGAGTTTGTAAAAGTAAAACAGGCTGATTATGATACAAGTTTTCTTTTTATGAGTACAGGACAAGCTCTGAGTATCCCATTTTTACTTGTTGGAATTGGCTTTGTTATTTGGAGTTTGAAAAAGTCTTAGTATCTTGGTGTTTAGCGATTATGCCTATGTTTTTTCTTATCTTTGTGAACTGATTTTTCCCAAAAATAGTTTACAAGGTAGTATGCTGCGGTAGAAACAGTGATGGAGTAAAAGAGAGCACCTGTATAGAGTGGTATAAATATATCATCGATATTATCACTAAACCATTCAAGTGTCATCTCAACCTCTTGAACATGCGTACCCAGAAAAAATGAACCTGTATAGTACTCTATAACATATATAGGGGGCATAGTAAAAGGGTTAGTAATCCAAACCATTGCGATAGCAAGTGGAACATTAAATCGGAAAATAGGCATAAAGAGTAACACAGCAGCCATCTGCATAGGCATAGGAATAAATGCTATAAAAAGACCAAGAACAACACCACGACTTATCATTTTGCGGTTGGCTTTTAAAAATTCTGGTGAAATTTTAGATTTTTTAATAAAAGCTTGAAGCTTTTCACTTTTTGTAGTTTTTTTGAGAGCTTTTCTTATCATAATTATTGAGTCTTAGTTTATTTTTTATAATTATAGCTATTTTTTTCTAAAGAAGCTTGTGGCTTATCAAAGTAATAGCCTTGTGATTTATTTACTCCAAGTTCAATCAGTTTATCATTTATCTCTTTACTCTCAACATATTCACCAATAGTTTGGATATTCATCTCTTTTGCAAAAGCAACGATAACGGAAGTTATGAGTTCTGAGCGTTTATTAGTAGTAATCTCTTTGATGATACTACCATCAATTTTGATAAAGTCTGCTTGTAGTCGCATGAGGTGCTCAAAGTTAGAGTATCCTGTTCCAAAGTCATCGATAGATATACGGCATCCATACTCTTTAACCATTATTATGAACCTTTCTATAGCATCAAAATCATTTATGCTCTCACTCTCAACAATTTCAAAAATTACACGCTCAGAAATATTATACTTCAATAAAGTATCTATTATATGCTGATTTATATCTTCATCTAATATATCATCAATAGTGATATTGACAGAAAAGTCATAAGTATTATCTTTAAAAGCTTCAAATACTTTGTTTATGACAATTTTTGTAAGTTGTTTATAGAGTTTTGCTTTTTTTGCTATTTCTAAGAAAAAATGAGGAGTAATAATATTTCCCTCTTTATCTATAAGACGAATAAGTGCTTCATATTTTCTATGTTTAGGATCTTTATTATCAATGATAGGTTGATAAAACATAATTATTCTATCATCTGCAATAGCATCTTTTATCTCTTTAATCCATTTAAGATTGTTCTCATATTCATCATTTAAAGAGAGCTTGTCACTGTATACTTTGATAGATATAGACTCTTTTCTCGCTGCAATTATTGCCATGTTTGCAGTTGTGATTAGTTGAGTATTTTCTTCAAAAGAGATACCTATAGTAATGTTTAAAGAGATTTCTTGTTCATCAATTAGTATACTTGTATGTGAACACTTGTCAAAAAGTATTTGTGCATACTCATAGGCTTCAATTAAGTTGTTCTGTGAAGAAATCAAGATAAATTCATCTCCACTTAAACGATATAACTCCATCTCTTCATCTCGACAAAAATTATCATATATAAAAGTACTAAATTCTAGAAGTACTTTATCTCCAAAATTTTCACCATAGAGATTATTTATATGACTAAAATTGTCAATATTTATTAAAATTGCTGAGAGTTTTGTATCAGTTTTAATATCTTTAATAAGTGCATTTCTATTTTTAAGCCCAGTACATGTGTCAATATAAAGTAAATTAGTTAACTCATCTTGATGTTCAATAAGTTTAGTAATGTCATGACGAATCGCAATAAACTCAACAATCTCTTGGTCTTTATTTAAAATTGGAGATATAGTGGTGTCAACCCAGTAGGTAGAGCCATCTTTTTTTCTGTTTTGTAGTGTACCATGCCATGTTTTTTTAGAGAGAATTTTTTTCCAAAGTTCTTCAAAAAGTTCATTTGGAGTATTGGGGTTTCTTACAATATTATGATTCTGTCCGAGTATTTCATCCGCAGTGTATCCTGTAATATTGTAAAAATTATCATTTGCAAAAGTGATAATACCATCTATGTCTGTTCGAGTAACAATGAGATTACTATCAATATTGATTTTGTAGCTTTTAAGGTAAGAGATATTATCATCTAGCTCTCTGCTGTTGTTTAAAAGTGCATCATGTTTTATTTGTAGTTGTATATCTGCATTTTTGTCTTTTTCTTGGATATAGTAACGGATTAAAAAGTATATTCCAGAGAGGGATATACTAATATTTAATATGAAAAATATTGCTACTGTAGTATTTGATAGGTGAAAATCCATAGTTTTTACAAGCCAGGGGTCAATAATGGCAGATAAAATGATTAGAGCCACAAAAGAGTAAAGCCAATAGAGTGACTTAGGACCTTTGTCATGAATAAGTGCAATCACAGGGGCGACAAATGCCCAAATAAAAATAGAACCACTTTGTGTAAATCCACCTAAAGACCACATAAGTAAAAATGGAAGTATTAAAATAAGTGACATTTGTGATTTTTGTAAAAAATGTATATTTTTTGTTTTATGAAAATTAAGCATACTTAGAACTGATACAACTGCATAAAACATGGGGATGCTAGCTGCAAAGTATTGGCCAAGTCCAAAATAGATTAAAGACCAAAGAAGCCCTATGGGGACTATAAGTAAGGGAACGGTATTAATAGAAATTTTTTTAAGTCGTAATGTTTCGCTATCTGTCGGGCTAATCCCAATATGCAAAAGCTTATTGAGAAGGTTATGGAGTATATTCAAAATTGTTAAAGTACCTAAAAGTTTTTTAGTGATTATATCACAATATAATCACTAAAAAACTAGTAATGAATTTTAAAACTCTAAAACTATGGTAAAATTCCATATATAAAAAGAAGGTAGATTATGTCATTTGAAAAACTAGGAATTATTAAGCCACTGCTCAGTGCAATCAAGGATTTAGGGTATGAAAATCCTACTATGGTACAGACTCGAGCTATTCCATTAGTTTTAGCAAAAAGTGATATCTTTGCAACTGCACAAACGGGTACTGGAAAGACTGCTGCATTTGGTCTCCCTCTACTACAACGTTTACGCAAGCCAACTGAGGGAAAGGGTGTTCGTGTAGTTATCCTCTCACCTACTCGTGAGCTTAGTATTCAGATATTTGAAGATTTAGAAAAATATGCTAAAAACATGAAAATAAAAATTATGATTTTAGTTGGTGGAAAAGATTTAGCAAAACAAAAAGAGACACTTAAAGAAGGTGTAGATATAATCATAGCAACACCTGGACGCTTGATGGAACATACTGATAGCGGTTTTAGCTTAACAAGTGTAGAAGCTTTTGTGCTTGATGAAGCAGATAGAATGTTAGATATGGGTTTTACAAAAGATATACGTAAAATTCATCCACTCCTGCCAAAACGCCACCAAACACTGCTTTTTTCAGCCACCTATAGCGAGAAAGTACGTAAACTCTCAAAGCTGATTTTGACAAAGCCCGCATTTATTGAGACTGCAAAGAAGAACACTACAGTAGATACTATTAATCAGATTGCTTACTTAGTAGATACAGAGCGTAAGGCAGCACTTTTAGCCTACATAATCGGTTCAAGAAATTATCCTCAAGTTTTAGTTTTCACTCGTACTAAAAAGAGTGCTGATGAACTCTTCATTGAGCTAAAAAAAGATGGACTTAAATGTGGTGTCCTTCATGGAGATAAAACAAAAGCGAACCGTTTAAAAACTCTAACACAGTTTAAAGAGGGTGCTTTTAGAGTACTAGTAGCAACTGATATCGCTTCTCGTGGCTTAGACATTGAACATCTTCCATATGTTATAAACTACGAACTGCCTTCTATTCCAGAGGATTATGTGCATCGTGTTGGTCGTACTGGTCGTGCTGGTCGTCAAGGGGAGGCTATCAGCCTTATAGATATTTATGAGAAGTATGATATTAAAGATATTGAAAAGCTCATTGGTCAAAAGATACCCCAAGAGACAGTTGAAGGTTTTGAACCTGATCCTACCATTCGCCGTAAAGATGTAGATGAGGTTAAGCTTAAAGCTGAACATAAACGAGCATCAGGAAAAAAAGAACGCCAGTACAATAAAAACACTTCAAACGTTCCCACTACAAGAAAACAAACTAAAGTTACTAAGAAGAAAAGAAAGACTACAAAACGTGATGGCTAAGTCTAAGTTTTATTCGTTAAAATGCCAAAAAAGTAATATAGAGGATTTTTAATGGCACAAGTTTACCTCACAGGTGCTGGTCCAGGTGACTTAGGACTACTTACTGTTAAAGCACTTCGTGTGATCCAAAAGGCTGACATTATCATTTATGATAGACTCGCGAATGCTGAGATACTTAAAGAAGTAAAAGATGGCTGTGAGTTTTTGTATGTTGGTAAAGAAGATGCAAAACATACCATCCCTCAAGATGAGATAAATAGAGCAATTTTAGATGCTTCTCAAAAGTATGAAATAGTTGTCAGGCTTAAAGGTGGAGACCCCTTTGTCTTTGGTCGAGGAGGAGAAGAAGCTCTTTTTCTAAAAGGAAATGGCATAGCCTATGAGATGATTCCCGGTATTAGTTCGGCTATAAGTGTTCCCGCTTATGCAGGTATACCTGTGACTCATCGTGGTATATCTACTGCCTTTAAAGTTGTAACAGGGCATATTTCAGCAAATAATGATAGCTCAAATATTAACTGGGATGATTTAAAAAGTGATGATACTATAGTCTTTTTGATGGGACTTAAAAACATAGATATTATTTGTGAGAAACTTCTTTTCCTTGGAAAATCTAAAGATTATCCGGTTGCAGTTATCTCTAAGGGTACAACTCCAGAGCAGAAAGTTGTTGTTGGAACACTTGAAGATATTGCGACAAAAGCAAAAGATTTAGCTACTCCTGCACTTATAGTCATTGGAGAGGTTGTGAGACTAAGAGAAAAATTACAATGGTTTGAGAGCGTTTAATGAATCAAAAATTATATATGGTCTCTTTAGGACCCGGTGATGTAGAACTACTAACACTCAAAGCACTTAATGCTTTTAAATCATGTGACACTATCTGTGTACCAACTAAAAGTGAGGATAAAAGTTTTACAAAGTCTATCACTTACAAAATAGTCTCGCAAGCTTTAGAAATCCTAGGTGTAGAGAAAAATATAGTTCCTGTTTACTCTCCAATGCGTTTTAACCCACAAGACTGGGCAGATGAAGCGGATATAGTTCTAAAAGCTTGTGCAGATGATGCTAGTGTCTGTTTTGTGACACTTGGGGATGCTGGAATTTATTCGAGTATTTATTATCTTCTTGATATTATTAAAGAGAAAAACCTTGCTATTTACGAGGCTTGTGAAGTTATCGCTGGCGTTACCTCTTTTTGTGCTGCTAGTGCTGAGGTGAAAAAGGCTCTATGCTTAGGGGATGAAGAACTTGTTATCAAACCTATTAATCCTAGAGGTGAAGTCAAAACTACTGAGATTTTAATGCGTCCTAAAATTGGGATGGATACTAGTAGTTTAGGAGAGGGTGATTTTTATACATTTGAAAATATGTACTTAAAAGATGCAAAAATCACATCTTCTAAGATAGAGAAAGTAAAACGATATATGACACTTTTTATAAACTTTGTAAAGCGAGACTAAGGTTTTAGTTAACCTTTGTCCACTCTCCCTTTTGTTTACCATCTAACTCATACTTATTAAGATAACCACGAGGTGTTAACACACGTCCATCTTTTGTAAGTTTTGTAGTAGAGTTTCCTATGAGCAGTGTTGTAGACATATTTACATCTGTATTTGCTGTTCCTGCTTTAATAAGTTCTTGTGCTGTTGTGATTTTTATCATCTGATCAGGTCGTCCTAAATCACGAGCGATGATTACGACACGACTCTTCTCTACACCTTCAAGTTGGTCTAGCATACCTTGGTAAGGTGCTAAACGACTCTTACTCTTAGGGTTATATATAGAGATAACAAAATCTGCTTCAATAGCAAAACGAATACGCTTTTGAATAAGTTCAGGAGCTGTAAGTCTATCTGATAGAGATATAAGACAAAAGTCTTGACTCAAAGGTGCTCCAACTTCACTTGCAAGTGCTAAAACAGAACTAATACCCGGTAGTGCTGAGTACTCAATCTTATCCCACATGTCATATGTATCTAAAAGCTCTACAACGAGTGAACCCATAGCATAAACATTCGCATCACCATTAGAGAGTAGCGCAACAGTGCGACCTTTCTCAGCCTCATCAATGGCATGTTGTACTCTCTCTATCTCTTTTGTCATAGGAGTAGTAAATACTTCTTTATCTGCTACTAATTCTGGTAAATCTTTTGCATATTTTGTATAGGCTACGATTAAGTCAGCTTCTCTTATCGCATTAATTGCTTCATTTGTTAGGTAACGATTACCACCTGCACCTGTTGATACTAAAGTTAATTTTCCCATATTATTATGTTCCTTGATTTTATTTTTTAAAAAGAAGCAGCAACAGTAACGCCACCATAGATTCTTTTACTCAAAAAGAGTGTTTTATTTTTACTCGCTAAAAGTGATGCTGGTTCAGATACACCTTTAATGTTGAAAAATTTTGTTGCTTGACTTGGACTAAAGTCCTCAGTGAGTGCATTTATAGCCTCTTCATCAAAGAACTCTAAGTCGATTTTAGTTTGCTTAGCATACTCTAAAAGTCCAACTTCATCAGCCTTAGCTGTAAAACTAGCAAGTTTTGTGACCTGAGATATATCTAAACCATGCTCATAACAAAATCGCTTCACTGCATTTGCAATCTCTTTAGCTGAAGTGTCACGATTCATACCAAGACCTAAACATATCTCATTAGGGTGGATTTGCAAGTCACTGTTTGGCAGTTGTTGTGGAGTGATATAGACACTAGGAATATCTTTTCTAAAGTTTTCAAAATCATCAGGCGAGATAAAGACAAAGTTTTCTTCTTTGTAACCCTCAAAAGATTTTACAAGCTCAACCATACAAGGGTAAGTAACAACCTGCACCTGCTTTTTGTTGATGATGGCGTTTGATACTACTGCGAGTGATTTTAAGTGAGAAATACTAAATCCACTTTTTTTAGCGAACATATCAAACGCAAGTACTTTTATCTGATCACTTGCCGTTGTTACAAAGTTCACACAGCCCTTGATTTTTGATGTTATCTCTACTGCGAGCTCATTTGCTCCACCTAAATGTCCAGAAAGCAGAGGAATAATACGCTTTAAATCAAGTGTCATAATAATAACAGCAGGGTCAGTCGCTTTATCCTTTAAATGAGGTGCAATTTTTCGTATGACAGCACCCGTCGCCATGATGAAAATGATAGCATCAAACTCAGCCCAAGCTGTTGGCATAATATCATCTACTTTTTTATAAATATAAAACTTGGCTCCCATTTCGTCATGGTCTTGAGACTTGTTAAAAACATGACACTCATGAGATGATAAATGTGGAAGCAGTTTTTTTGCTGCGTTTAAACTAGGGTCATTGATTGTTGCTATCGCTATTTTCATTTTTTTCCTTATTCTTTCTTTAATTCTAAAGTGCTTTGGACTTTCTCTCACCCTCTTTTTTATACTTTTTTGCATAAAGGTGAGACTCAACAGTCGCTTGTTGATTGAGGTACTCGCCAAACATTATAAGAGCTACCCCTTTTATGTGAGAGACCTGCTCTTGTATGTCCGAAATAGTACCTTTATATATCTTTTCCTCTGCCCAAGTTGCACGCTCAACTACCCAACATGGGGTATCTTTAAGATAACCAAGTGCAAAAGCAGTTGTTTTTAACTTTTCTATAAGACTGATGGAAAGATAAAATGCAAAAGATGAGTTTTTGTTTGAAAGTAGTTGTTCTAAACTCTCAGGATTTGGCGTTCTTCCCTCAACTCGAGAGATGATAAGCGTTTGTGAAACACCAGGAATAGTATACTCAATCCCAACAGCCGCTGCCGCTCCAAATGCAGCAGTAACACCAGGAATAACTTCAAACTCTATACCCTCAGCTCTTAAAAACTCAACCTGTTTAGCAGTAGTAGAGTAGAGAGAACTATCACCTGTATGCAGACGAACAAACTTTTTATCACTATACTGCTTGATAAAATCAAATATATCCTCATAACTCATATCTGCCGAGTTTTCGATGATACACTTATTCGTACACCATGTAAGAAGTTCTTTAGGCACAAGACTCCCAGTATATAAAACAACTTCAGCCTCTTGTAGGGCTTTCATCCCCTTAACAGTGATAAGTTCAGGATCCCCAGGACCCGCTCCGACAAATTTAATCATTTATATAATCCTTTTAATATCCATCTAGTAAACCTCGTCATGTGAGCCGATATCTATGAGGTAGATGACATTGTCTACTATGATAAAATCTATGATGATTCTGTACTCTAAATCTATAGAGATGGAGTAGTATTCACTCAGTGAGCCTTGAAGTTTGTGGAGTCTTAGAGATGGGTGGTGAGGGTCTTTTTGGAGTAGTAAAATAGTTTTTGTATATTTCTGCTTTAAGTTTTGATGTTTTTTAAAAAACTTTTTTGCAATTTTTTCATACTTTTTACTAAAATTGATTTCATACATTAGCTATCTTAAGTAAATGCTTTTCTACATTTGTATGATACTCTCCATTTGCCACATCTGCCATGACTTCTCTGTAAGCCTCATCAAGCTCTAAAGCACGGAGTCGTTTGTAGCGTTCTATATCCATCACTACATACTTCTTTTTTCCGCGAACATTGACAACAATCTCATCAAACTTTTCTAAGAGCTCTCCAAAGAGGGAAACACCTCTCTGTTTTACATCATTTGCAGTTACAGTCATAAGAGTATCCTTTAGAGTACTTTTAAAAGTATTATAGCATAGTTTTTAGAAGGACTATTATTTGTAAATATTTTTTCTTTGTCCCACTCTTAGTACTAGTAAAATTATTTCATTATCTAGTATGCGAAAAAGTACACGTATCTTTTTTGCGACTATAAATCTATACTGATTGTCAAATTCACAGCCTTTGAGTTGTGTTACTTTTTTAGACTCTTTCAGTAGTTCAAAATTGTCTGCTAAATAGTGAATCTTTTTTACAATGAGAGTTCTATCAGGAAGTGTAAAGTTTTTTAAATCTTTAACTGATTTATCTGAGTACTTTATGTTCAAAGTTCAATGCCAAGTTCTTTGTAGACATCCTCACTCTCATGTAATGCCATCTTACCAGAAGCAATTTGTGAAGAGACTTGATCGGCAACAATACTATCTGTATGATCAAAGTAAAAATCCAAAGCACTCTCTAGAATCTCTTTTTGAGATTTATGTAAAGCCTTCGCTACACTTTCTAGTTCATGAGCAAGAGATTCATCTAAAGATATGAGTTTTTTTACAGTTGACATTATAAGCCTTTATTTAAAATATATCTTATTATATATCTAAAAAGATATATTGTCAAGAAGTTCTCTCTCTTTTCACTATTATCTGGTGCATTACCCGCTCAGGCTCAGGCATTAGAAGACTCATCTTGTAAGTGGTAAGGCTTACACTCTTTATATCAAAGGCAATCTCTGCTTTTTTGAGGGTATTTATGGCAGTTGTGAGGTGTTGGAGTGTGACAAAGTTTGCAACCATGAGTCCACCCTCTGCTAGTCGTTCATAGAGGTAGTCTAACTCAGAAATGACCTTGTCTCCTCCACCACCGACAAAAATTCTCTCAGGGGTAGAAGTTTCACTCTTGTAGTCAATACTTGCTTCACCTATGTAGAGTTTTGCATCGATGATTTTATGAGTTTTCAGCGAGTTCTCTATCATCTTTGCTCGTTTGACATTTTTCTCAAACATGATACTGCGGATTTTGTATCGTTTGTAGCCATCTATGCTTACACTTCCACTTCCAGCACCAACATCCCACAGAAGCATATTTGGCTGTAAGTCTAAGTTTTGTAGGCTTATATGCCGTTTGTAGCTCTTTGTTATCATGCCATTTTCATGCTCAATGGAGTCTTCGCTAGAGATATTTGGCAGAGGTGTAAAGTTTCTCTTTATAAGTAGGGAGTAGGGCATTTTTGGTGGAGTTGATTGAAGTTCTTTGAGTGTAACAGTTTTAAATGACTCTGACTCATATCCAAACTGCTCACCCAAGGTAATAGTAACATCACTCTCATCTAGGTGGGCCATTGCATCCGCTAAAAGAGAAGGTGTTTCATCATCACAAATTATAAATGTATGGTCTTTTACTAAAAAACTCTCTAAATTCACACCACTTTTTCCATGAAGAGTTACTATGCCAGTTTTTACAAGACTTACTCCTTCACGAGCTAACATATAGTTGAGTGAAGAAGTATTATCAATGATTTTGAATTTTATATTTTCGCGTTTGAGTACATTTAAAATCAAAATTGCACCTGAGAAAAATGTAGGAGAGCCACTAACAACATAGAGTATCTCTTTATCTAAGTTTGCTAAAATAGCCTCTTTGACGACTTTAAATCCACCCTTAGTTGCATTAACTGCACCAGTATCATAGTTTTGATCGCAAAAAATCATCTCATACTTTGAAAAATCAAGATTTACATTATCAAAGTTGTATGGACCCATTCCTGAACCTACAATTGTTACCATTTTAACTCCTCTGTTATTATATTTTTGCCATGTATTGTCGCTATTTCTAACTCTTTTGTATTAATACCGAGCTCTTTAAACCATTTTTGAAACATTAGGGCTGATTTTTCTCCAAGTAGTTTTACAAAAGGCTCTGTTTCTTCTTCTTTTATGGTTTGAAGCACTGCTTTTAGTGTTAAAAACTCTTCACTAGGAAGCGCAAAGCCTAAGTCATTTTCTAACCATTCTCGAACTACTGTAAAGTCAATTGTTCCAAATTTATTATGAGTGTTTTTAAAGCCCTGTGCGACCTTACACATTTTTGCAACACTTGTGACAAATATCACTTTTTTAAATGAATGTTTTCTAAGTCTCTCACTCGCGTCATACACAAAGTTTCCTATCTCGACTATACTTGTCTCATCATACAAATCTTTTGCATAATCAAGGGCAGTGTTTCCAAGGGTAAAAACTATGTACTCTTGCGTTTGTGCTGCACTGACATCTATCTCGGTCTCTATAGAATCTATGTAAGCACTAGCAGAGACTGGTTTTACTATACCCCGAGTTCCTAGTATGCTAATGCCACCAATGACACCAACTTTTGCGTTAGCAGTATCACGAGCTATTTCCTCTCCATCTTGCACAGAAAAAACTGCATGAAGATGTCTCTTTTTTGAAGCTACAATTTTAGTAATATTTTCTTGCATCATAGAGAGGGGAACTGGGTTTATTGCGGGATGATTTGGAGTGATTTTGAGACCTTTTTTTGTCACAACTCCTACACCCTCACCAGCCCAAACACTCAGGCTAAATGCACCAACTTTTAAAACAGAAGGGGTTTGCTCCTTTAAGCTAGCAGGTACTTCTTCTTGTAGTGAGACTGATATTTTGGCACCCTTAGTAACATCTATATCATCATTATCAACTTTTATAGTACTAAAAAAAGAGAAACTCTCCCTCTTTACTTCTATGTTGGCCTTTACATCTTTAGGAAGTGTTATCTCTAAGGTATCAACTATGTTTTGTTCAAAGTACTCAGTCAAACTTGCAACTAAAACTGCAGTTGCATGGGTGCCTGTTGTGTATCCTGAACGAAGTTTTTCCTGCATAAGTTACCTATCTTTAATTAAAAGTTCTTATAAAAACTTTTTTGTTAAGCCAAAAATACTGCTTTACTATATTGTTACCTAAAGAATCATTACCTCTGCCTTTTGAATTATAGAGGTTTGGGATTATTTTGATAATTTACTTAAATAAATTCTAACTACAAATTTATCTGATATTGTATCCGTTTATTTTTAATTATTTTATCAAGTTCTTCTATACTTAATAAGACAAAAGAAGGTGCCTTCTCATTTAAAGTTACAAAACAGAATAAAAATCTATTTTTAAGTATTTTTCCAAAGTTGAATTCATTTTCCGTTGCACCAAAAAAGAATCCTTTAGGATTATTAGGTAAATATTTTTTGGTAGTTTTTAATTCTACAAATATAATATCTTCTAAGCTAGTTTTTAAAAAATCTGAATTAATTGTTTTCCCGACCATGTCAGGAATATATATTAAATCAAAAGACTGCAAGTACCTTCTTTCTATTTTTAATATGTCAAGTAATTCTTTTTTTGTTTCTAGGTCAATTTTAAAAAATCCTGTTTGGTTATCTAAAAGAAAAATAATACCTTCTTTTTCTGTAATGTTATTTGACAATGTCAATGTAAATGAATGTTTACTTGACATTATTTTGAATTTTAGTTTGGTATTTTTCAAAAGTATTTAGTGTCTCAAAGTCAAGCAATGCAGAAAGATTTAACTCAAATACTTTAGCAAAAACAGCCATGTTCGTAAGAGAAATATTCCGTTCACCCCTTTCAATCATTCCAATATATGTTCTGTGAAAACCAGTAATAAAAGATAGTTCTTCTTGACTAATACCTTTTTTATCTCTTAACTTTCTAATTTTTAAACCAAATTCTACAATTAAATATTTATTTATCATTCCCTATAGTATACATATTGTATGTTTTGATCAACATACAATATGTATCAAATAGCTTTTGTGAAATAAATTGCTCCAAACTTATAATAAGATAAGTAAAAATTTAACTAAAAACTTCTATAGCTTCTTTATTTAGATTAATAAAAGAAGCTAATATATCAGTTAATTCTTCTTTTGTATAATTCTTTGTAGTGTCAAGTTCTATACACCCACCATCGTAAGCTTTATATTCTGTATATTCTAGTTCATTGTGAGAATTAATAAAACCAACAACCGTAGTATCTGTAGTAACAATCATTATATTATCCAAAATGATATTCCTTAATATATAAAATTATTTAGACTTTGACTTATGACTTATTTAAAAAATGATAGTTAAAAAAATATGTTTTGTAGATTTTATTGCATTATGCAATACTTTTACATATTATACTCTATTCGTACACTTTCATAGGTATAAAAACTTCACTATCAAGTTCCTCAGTTAGAGCCGTATCTTCACTGAGTTTTGTAAAGATGTCTTTCCACTGCTCATCGCTAAACTGATGTGTATGTTTGAGCCAGAGTGCATTGTTCTTAGAGTTACCATTTGACTGGGTATTTTCTGTTACCTGACAAACTTGGCGGTATCGACAAGCTCCATAACATCCTGTACGACTTATTTTAATTCGCTTTTCACCCTTGTTAAGCCCCATATCTTTGATGAGTTCTCTGAGGTGATTAGCACGATTGTCTTTTCCAGCTTTACCACAACGCTCATCATCACAAAGAAGTAGCAGTGTTTTGTAGTGCATGATAGGACGGTTAGGGTCATAATCTTTTGGTTTACAAGTGTAGCCCTCTACGACTTCACTACCCATCTCATTGAGGCGAACTTCACCCTCCTTTACAGGGTTGTCACCATACTGAGAACTAGCATGAGAGTTGACTAGACTACTTGCCATTGTACTTTCCAAATTCGCTATCGTAATCTTTTATGAGTCGGTATGCTGCGTGAAGTGAGGCCACTACCATAGTTGAAGCACCATAACGTCCCTCTAAAATGATACCCTCACAGCCAAAGTGTTCCATAAACTCACGACCATATTTTTTAGACTCGACTACATTTACAAAACCAACTGGGAAGAGTAAAAGGATGACATTGTCAAGGTTTACATTGTGTTTTATAAGAGCATTTATCGCGGCATAGATATAAGTTGGAGCATTACCACATGCTAGAACCATCGGTTCATCTTTGAACTTATCTATAGCTAACTCTACTGCCGCATACGAACGTGTCGTTTTGTTGACTTTGGCCATCTCAAAAACTTCAGGTTCATTAACATAGCAGATGACTTCATTCTCATACTTGTCAAGGTAGAACTGAGAAAGTCCTGAGCGAATCATGTTTGTATCTACTATTAGTTTTGCTTTTCTCTCAAGAAGGTCTTTGAGTTTTAACATAGAGTTGTCACTAAAGTAAATGTTGTCTATAACCTGATCAAAACAAGTAGTGGTGTGTATGAGACGTTCTACTAAAGCACGTTCGTTATCATCAAAACGAGCAAAACCTTCGTATGTTACTGCTTCTGCATGAATCATCTCAAATGATCTCAGACTTATCTCGTCGCCTATGTTTATCGGTGGTTCAAGTTGTTTAAATTCCATAAATATTCCAGATTAATTGTTAATTCAATAGTTTTTATAGATTATATCATAGTATAATTTCGTATGAACTTTACAATAAGCGATGCCCATAAACTCTTAAACATTATAAAAGCTAGACGCGATGTCCGTGGCAATAGATTTATCAACACAAAAGTCGAAGATGAGAAGTTAGATATGATTTTAGAAGCGGGTATTTGTGCCCCTTCGGTTGGGTATTCTCAGCCTTGGAAATTTGTCATCATTACAGATGAGACGATAAAAGAGACAATCAGTCGAAATTTTACAGATGAAAATGCAAAAGCAAAAGTCATTTTTGAAGATAAAAGTTTGTATAAACAGCTAAAACTTGAGGGGATAAAAGAAGCACCTGTAAATATAGCTGTCTTATATGAGCCTAAAGAAGAAGAGGTTTTAGGAATGACGAGTATGAAAAGGATGGGCGAGTACTCAGTTGTTTGTGCTGTGCAAAACATGTGGCTTATGGCTAGAGCCTTAAACATCGGAGTAGGGTGGGTTAGCATACTAGATGAGGTGAAAGTCTTAGAGACAATAGAAGCAAAAAAAGATAGTCAACTCATCGCATATCTTTGTGTGGGGTATGTTGATGAGTTTTATGATGAAAGTGAGTTGAAAACTCTCGGTTGGGAGAGTGAAAAACTGCTTAAAGAGTGTGTAGTTAGACTATAGCCGACTTTTTAATAGCTTTGTTATTACAAAAAAGGTAGAATCCGATAAATGATTCTAAAGGGTATATTCTGAAAACAAAACAGTCCTCTTTGAAAGTTCTTGAAGTAACACTTGATGATGACAAAGAGTTTATAAATTTTTTTGATAAAAACTATCTTTTTTTCCAACATCATCTTCTCTCCATAACAGGTGAGGTCAGTGAAAATATAGATAAGTATCTTAAAGAAAAAGAGTTAAAATACATAGTAAATATAGTACTTCCAAAATCACAAAAAGCCTCTCCTAAAGTAGAAGTGCCAAAAGAAGTTGCAGTTCCAAAAGAAGTTGCAGTTCCAAAAGTGCAAGAGGAGAAAAAAGATAATCTTCGTGTTTTAGATACACTTGTTCGTAGTGGACAGGAGTTAAATATTTCAGGAGATTTACTTCTTTTAAACCGCGTTAACAGTGGTGCGAGTATCAACATCAAGGGAAACCTGATAGTAACGCAGATAGTTGAGGGTGCGATTCGCTGTTATGGTAACTTTATGATGCTCAAAGCTTCACCAAAAGCAAACATAATCTTTCACGATGTAGAGGTTGAAAATATACACCTAGAAGATAAGCTCAATAGAGTAGAATTAAAAAATAATGAAATAATAATAACACCAGTATTAAAGGAGACAAATTGGGGATAATAATAGCAGTAATTAGTGGAAAGGGTGGTGTTGGAAAAACAACAACTACAGCAAATATCGGTTTAGGAATAGCACTTAATGGAAAAAAATGTGTTGTTGTAGACTTTGACATAGGGCAACGTAACTTAGATATGATTTTAGGTTTAGAAAACCGTGTTGTATATGACATGGTGCAGGTTATGGATGGTGAAGTAAAACTCAAACAAGCCCTCATAAAAAGTAAAATGAGTGATAACTTAGAATTTTTAGCAGCATCTCAAACAAAAGATAAGTCTGTGCTAAATTCTGAGAAGATTTTAAATCTTGTTACTGAGCTTAGTAAAGAGTTTGACTTTGTTATTCTCGATGCACCCGCAGGTATAGAGACAGGGTATGAGCATACCATAGAGTTTGCTGATCGAGCTATAATCGTTGTAAACCCTGAGGTCTCTTCCATCCGTGATGCTGACCGTGCCATAGGTATACTAGATTCTAAGAGCCAAAAAGTTAAAGATGGTGGAGATGTTATGAAGTATCTTATCATTAACCGTATTGACGCGAGAATGGTACAGAGTGGTGAGATGCTTGCGAGTGAAGATATTTTAGCGATTTTAAATATTCCACTTATTGGAAAGATTCCTGAAGATAAAGGAATTATAGATGCATCAAATCAAGGAAAACCTATCATCCTTGACAACTCTTCTGAAGCTGGAAAAGCCTACAGTAGAATCTCTGCACGTTTATGTGGGCAAGAACTACCACTTGAAAATGTAGAACTACTCAAGTCTGGACTGATGAGTAAAATCAAAGGGATGTTTAAATAATGTTTTCTTTTTTTAACAAAAAAAGTAGTGCAAAAACTGCTAAAGATAGACTCACAATAGCGATAATGTCCGACCGACAAAATGCAAACTCCTTTCCAAATATGGACGCAATGAAAGCAGAAATCATAGAAGTAGTTAAAAAGTACATGGGTGTAAAAGCCATAGATATAAAAAGAGAAGTAAATGGTGACATGGAAGCACTCTCTATAGATGTACAGTTAGAGAAATAGACCTAAACGCCACATAGTATGCAGATAAGTTCCAAAGACCTTATCTTGCTTATATCCACCATCTTTAGCCGTTTTTTTACTGACTTTATAGAGTTGTATATCTGTTTGTGGTGCTTTTTTTATGCGAGAGTAGTGAAAAGCATGACCTTTTTTTATCTCACCATCTATCTCACACTTGTAGTATCCTAGACGCTCGCGTTTGTCTGTCAACTCAAAACGTATAGGTAAAATCCCACTCATTTTTTTATCATCACAGAACTCACCAAGATAGATAAGCCCTGCACACTCAGCATAAACTTCTTTACTTTTAGCATGTTGTATCAGTGAGTTTTTAAAGTTCAGACTCTCTTTGATTCGCCCATAAGAATCCTCAGTCTCTACATACCCACCAGGGATGATAACTATGTCCGCATTTTTTGTAATAGTTTCATCTTTAGTAGAGTCTAGTAAAATGACCTCTTTGTAGAGTTCACGGAGGTACTCTAAGTTATCATGATAGACAAAAGAGAAGTTTTTATCTTTGACTAAAACACAAACTTCATCTTTTTTTACTATAGTTTTAAAAGGGTAGGTCTCACTTGTTTTTGTCTTATCTAAATGCATCACAGACTCCATAGCTTCTAAGTCAATATGCTCTAAAACATCTTGTGTGACCTCTTGTATAGTGTGTGCATCTAACTCTTTTAGGTTGAGTCCTAAGTGTGTACTGCTGAGTGTTTTTAAACCCTTTTGTATCCATCCACATACTTGTATCTCTGGGCACGCTATAAGGAGGTGCTTCTTTACTAAGTCGTAGTGCATTTGTGAGGAGACTCTGTTTAGTACTACTGCTTTAATAGTGCTATCATCTCTGAACTCTTTCATCCCTTTAAGTACGGCAGCGACAGTGATATAGCTTCCTCCTGCATCTAAGATAAGCAGAGATGCTACATCTAAAGAGCGAGCTACATCATAAGCTGATGCTCCCTTATCCATACCATCATAGTAACCCATAACCCCCTCTAAAATAGCGACTTCTTTATCCATATACTTGTTAAAAATCCAAGTGAGTTGTTCTTGGTTCATCATGTAGCCATCGAGGTTGACTGATGGCGTTTGTGCTATTTTTTCATGAAACTGCGGATCTATAAAATCGGGTCCACATTTAAAAGGACGTACTCTCCCTTTATAATGCTGAAGAAGTGCCATTGTAAGAAGTGTTTTTCCTTGGTTTGATGCGATTGCTGAGATAACTAATGCTTTTTTCAATTTAACTGCCTATAATTATAAAAAAATTTAAATGGATACTTTATGAAACGATACAGACATTATAACAAAGGTACTGCCATAATCCTCTCTTGTTTTGGCTCAGTAATAGAACAAGACAAATACTTTGACTTTGAAGCATATGTAAAAGAGTCATTTCCTGAGATCCCAGTTTTTACTGCGTTTAGTTCAAAAATGGTTATAAAAGGACTTGCTAAAGAGGGTAAGGTCTATAAAAACTTACCACAAGTTATGGCTGATGTCGATATGGAAGGGTATAAACGCTATATCGTTGTAAGTGTCAACATCTTTCCAACTGATGAGCATGAAGTACTTATCCGTATGGTAAAAGGCTTCCGTCAGTTCTCACTGGCAAACATTCGCTACACAAATGCACTGCTTACAAAAACAAAAGAGACATCAAACTACTTAAACTTTTTAGATGCAAAAATCAGAGAAAATACTCCTCAGTCTATAAACCTCTACATCATCCACGGTGTACCTGTTTTAAACCTTGCTGGTTTAGAGTCAGTTCGCTATACTGCGAAGTTTTTAGAGCTTATAAATGAGAGAAACCTTACATGTTCACTTGAGGGTGAGTTCCCATTTTTTGCTATAAAAGATGCTATCAAACGCCAGATTTTAAAAATCACACAAGGAAGTATGGACATAAAAGTGAACATCATTCCAGTACTTCTTGTGAGTGGGAACCACTACGATAAAGATATGAGAGAGATTGCTGATGAGGTTGCCGAGTATGCAAACGCAGACATAGTTTCACCAGTAAACGCAGATGCTAAGTTTAACTTCTTAGGTCAAAGGGAAGTACGAGAGATATTTAAAGATGCTATTGCAGTAGAGATAAAAAAGCTGGGCTTAAACTAAAGAAGTTCTGCCCTTGGTTCTCCAAAATAGTAACCTTGGAACTCATCTACTCCGAGTTCCAAACAGATGTCAAAAACAGCTTCATTATGAATATACTCAGCAACAACACGTATGTTTAAAGTGTGTGAAAAGTCTAAAATTGTTTTGACTGTTTGATAAGCAAAATCATCTGTATCTATATCTTTAATCAAAGAACCATCTATCTTCAAGTAGTCAGGCTTTAATTTCATAATATAAGAAAAGTTAGAGTATCCTGTTCCAAAATCATCGATGGCAATTTTAGCTCCCATCTCTCTTATGTTTTGTAAAAAGAGCTCTATCTCGGCTATATTGTACAAGTTATCAGACTCTACAATTTCAAATATTATCTGTTTTGGATTTTTATAAGATTTTATTTTTTTATATATTAAGCTCACTATTTCACTGTTTAGCATATCTTTTGCTGTTATATTTATAGAAAAAGATAGCTCAGAGTTTTCAAAACATGCAAAAGTTTTTTCTATCATTAGCTTTGTAATATCGTTGTACATTTTAGTTTTTTTAGAGAGTTCTAAGAAGAAAAAGGGAGAGATGACTTTATCTGCATCAATCATTCTTACTAAGGCTTCATATTTGACTATAGTTTTATCTCTATTGAGGATAGGTTGAAAGTATGGAACAACTTTATCATCTTGTAAGGCATCTGAGAGTTTACTAACCATCGCGATATTACTCATTTGAATAGCTTGGGTGTCTTTATCTTTGTTATAAAGTGAGTACTCAACTCTTCGTTTTTTGGCATCTCGCATTGCGATATTTGCTTTAGAGAGTCTTCTATGGTTTTCAACTACAATTCCAGCATAAGAGTTAATAGTTATCTCTACATCTTTATAGTAAAAATGTTGCTTTTGTAAGACTTTTAGAAGATTTGTTATCTCAGAGATAAAATCCTCTTTTGAAATCTGTTTTTTATTTAAGACTGCAAACTCATCACCACTAATTCTATAGGATACAAAATTCTTTTGTAGATTATCTATATAGAGCTGAGCAACTTCTTGTAAAATATAATTTCCCGCTTCATATCCAAAAGCATCATTAATACTTTGAAAATCTCGTATGTTTATAACACTCATAAAAGCATCAGTATATCTTTTTAAATCCCGTTCTAGGGCATTTCTATTTCCCATCTGTGTTAACTCATCTACATAAAGTTGTTCTATGAGTTCTAAGGTTTTAGCACTGTTGTCATCTTCTAAAATAGTATACTGCTTTTCAATAACTAAACCCATTTCAATAATATTTTTTTCAACATCTAATAAAGCATTTATATTTACATTTGCTAACTCTTTTTCAGTATGTAAATAGCTAAAATCTTTATTTTTTATTTTATTTGTTAATTCTTTAATACTTTCAATGTACTTTATTATTCTTTTATTATAACGACGATTTATATAAAAAATAATTATTGCTGTCAAAAGAATCATTATTATCTCTTTGACAGAAAAATTATAAAACCGTTCCTTAAATGCTTCCAACTGTGTAACAGTACAGAGGTATCCCATAGTATTGTTGTTAAAATCTTTAATAGGATAAGAAAAAAGTGTGTACTGCTCTTGTGCAATTATGATATTTTGTATAGATTTTTTAAAGTCAATATTTTTTAGGTCTGTAGGAGTCACATCTATAGTCTCATCTGCTAATAAAAATTCTCTAAAAGATTCTTTACCTTTAAAAAATCTCCTCTTATACTCTGGCATTAAAGTTGAAGCAGCATCTTTATAATAGACTAAAAAAGAGTCGTGTTGTGTTTTTTCTTTTATAACATTTGGAATCCAATCAACTTTTTTTCCTAGTGATAGTCCTCCTAACATTTTTCCATTTTCATCGACTATAGGTTCAGTAACTCTATATCCAGCATAAGTCTTACACATGAGAATATGAGCACTTTCTTTAAATGAAGAAGTTACCCAAAGGATATCCGTTCTGACTTTGGAAATATCTTCTCCAATGGAATTAAAATTTGAAAAATTGACAAATGAAGTTGCAGGTGGCTGAAAAAAATGTATCTCATAAATAAGTTTATCTGATTTGAGCTTTTCCCAGATAGGTGCAATATGCTTTTGAAGTAGTTGAGGGTCATTATCTTTATATGCTTTTAAAACGATGCTGTCAGATGTAAATACTTTAGCTATGACAGCTAGATATTTCTCTTGAGATGTAAATAAATTTTTTAAGATAAGGTCATCTTGCTTATAAGCAGAATCAATCTCTTCTTGCAGGCCAATTTTATATGATACTAATGAATTAATTATAAAAAAAGATATTGCAGTTATAATGATAATTGAAGTTTTATTGTTTAATTTCATCTCAGGTATTCTATCTCTATTTTTATTAAAGGCTTCTAAATGTTGAATGAACATTCACATACTATATCTTCAGATATAAAATCTTCTAGACTTATATGGGCAGTTGTCATTAATGTAGCTTTGACATTTGCTCAAATCATCGGTGGCATTATCTCTGGTAGCCTCGCACTTATCGCAGATGCTCTACACAATCTTAGTGATGCTATCTCTTTAGTTATCGCGCTTATCGCACAAAAGCTAAGTGTAAAAGAACATGATGCTTTTATGACCTTTGGGTACAAACGTGCAGAAGTTATAGCGGCGTTTACAAACCTTATAACGCTTGTTTTGGTTGGTTTTTATCTTATTTACGAGGGCTTATGGCGTTTAAGTGAACCTCAGGTAATTGAGGGATGGATGGTTATAATCGTGGCTAGTATAGCTCTTTTTATAGATGTTATAACTGCTTTTTTAACTTATTCTGTCTCTAAAGGTAGTGTAAATATCCGAGTGGCATTTTTACACAATGTCTCTGATGCTCTTGCCTCTTTAGCTGTCATCATAGCAGGTGTCCTTATCCTCAAATATGAGTGGTATTTTGTAGATACACTCCTTACCTTACTCATTGCATCGTATGTATTGTACCAAGCTTATACAACCTTACCGAGTGTTATAAATATACTTATGCAAGGTGCACCAAAAGATATAGATACTCAAGATGTTTTAAAAACTATGCAAGAAACTTTAGGTGTTGTAAATGTACACCATTTACACCTATGGCAGTTAGATGAGCATCATAATGCACTTGAAGCGCATGTTGTTTTAGAAAGTGTGGATAATTTGGAGAAAGTAAAAAAAGAGTTAAAGAGTAAGTTAGGGATAACTTACTCAATCATGCACTCATCTATAGAGTTTGAGGATTCACACTGTGAGGTAGAGCACTGTTAAGCAGAAGCTTTACAAAGTCTTTTGTCAAACATTATTGTTGCACACTCATCTGTTTTGTGAAATGCTTTTACAGCTGTTAAAACTGCTATGTCAACAAGAGGTTCTACAAGAACAACTGCCATATAAGCCGAGCCAAAAGTAGCTACATTCTCTACATTTGTCAGGCTAAACCCTTGACCATAAAATGCCCAAAAAGCAACCCACGAAACAATAGCACCTTCCCATACAATAGACATCTTCAACATCTGAGAATATGTTATATCTTTGTAGGCTGTTTTAGCAGGAACTATTTTTTTCATAGCCATATCTAAAATCATCATACTTGCTAGAAGAGTTGTAACATTTATACCATACTGAGGCAGGTCAAACTGTGCAAAAAATAGCCCTTGAATGGCTAACCCAAGTGCTAAACCAATAGCCGCAGGAGCAAGTCCGAATACTAAAAATATAGTTGTACCTAAGATAAGATGTACTTCACTCACACCAATAGGGAAATGGGGTAAAACTTCAAAACAAAAAAATACTACGATAGTCGCAATAATACTTTTTAAAAGAAGTGAAATAAGTCCGTTTTCTCTCATGTTGTCAAACGCCACCTTTGCAGTAGCACCAAATACAGCTGCTGCTGTCCCATAACTCAAGAGCATTTTTGCTCCATCTACTACACCTGCTTCTATATGCATATGTTTCTCCTAGAGCAAATAACCCGTTGCTCTTCATTAAAGTTTTACTTTAGAAGTTCTGGCTTGACTAAAAAATATAGTTTACAGTTCCGGGTGAGCTTAGGATTTACACCATAATTCCACTAAAGTTATGCAAAAATTATAGCATAATTAAAAGAGAGTTTGCTATAATTGCTACACTACATTTACAAGAGAGAAACACCCCGTGCATATACCTAAAGGTTTTGGAAAAAACTACTTTTCATTAGCAGCAATACAAGCCTATGTATCTCTACAAAAGATATATGCAGCTGTCTCTTCGGTTTGTACTTTAAGTGGAAAACCTCTACGACTACAAATCAATTCTCCTCCATCATCATAATTTATACCTAATACAAATTTCATATAAATATAACAGGATAGATTATGACAAGAACAATAAAAAGTGCACTTCTTTTGGTACTTCTAACAACAAATATATATGCTCACACATCCATAGATAACAACGAAACAAAAAGAGAGCGAATACACTCTCCAAGAAAGTCAATAGATAACCTGATTCAACAAGAAGATAAGGTGCCATCAAATGTAAATAGTTTTAAAAAGATGTTTTTAGAAGCAAAAATAAATGGACAGCTAAAGGCTCTATATGCCTCTTATGCCTATAGGAGTATGCAAGATACTTATGCAACTGCTATAGGTGCTATGATAAAGTATGAACTCGGTGAGTATAAAGGTTTAAATGCCGCTGTTTCTGTTTTTACTTCACATGATATAGCCTTAGCAACAGGAGATGGGAGTAGTCAAAACCCTTATATATCCTCTTCTAAAGGTTACTACACAGAACTAGGTGAAGCCTATATAAACTACAAATATGAAAATTTGACTCTGCGTTTGGGAAGACAGGTCATAGATACTCCTCTAGCAGATAGTGATGAGATTTATATGAATAAAAATAGTTTTGAGGCATATCTTCTTACTTATGAACTCAAGGGATTTGAATTTATGACAGGAGTACTTAATACATGGCATGGAAGTGATGCTGACTTAGATGCAGGCTGGCTAAGGAGTGGAGTTGATGGTACACATCTCATAGGAGTACATTATGATGAAACTTTAGAGTTAGAGCTTTGGTTTTACAATATAACAGGGCTTACAGATGCTAGTTACTTAGAGAGTGGATTTGTGTATGATGTAAATGATGATTTTGCATTGCACATAATGCTACAGTATTTAGATCAAAAAGAGCTTGATAAGAGTGGTGTTGAAGCGAAAATTTATGGTGCTCTTTTCGAACTTGTAATCAATGGTATTGGATTTAATATTGCCTATGATAAGGCTTTGAGTGAGAGTGGTAAAAGGAGTTTTAGTGGTTTTGGGGGTGGAACACTTTTTACAAATATGGATACAATGATACTCGATGTTATTACACAAAATGAGGATGCCGAAGCATTTCTTTATAGCTTAAGCTATGAAACTAAGTTGTTTGGTTTTTTATATGCTAATGGTAACTTTACAAATAGCCTCTCACATATAAAAGAGCAGGATATTACAATAGAGTATCATGTAGATGATGAAACTTTACTTGCATGTATCTATGTAAAACAAGAAGATCTTAGAAGTACAAGTAAAACAGACTTTGATTGGGATCGTTTTCAGCTCATCATCAATTACACCTTTTAGTACTTAATACTTAGAAATTTGAGAGAACTAAAAAGTCTAACTAAAGTCTAAAGTTTCAGAGATATAATTGCAAATATTTAAATTTAAAGAGAGATAATGTATACACCTAAAGGTTTTGGGAAAAACTACTTTTCATTAGCAGCAATACAAGCCTATGTATCCCTGCAAAAGATATATGCGAATGTCTCCTCTGTCTGTACTCTTAGTGGAAAACCTCTTAGACTTCAGATAAACTCTCCTCCTGTTTCTTAAACAAACACTTTACAAAATACAAAAAATTATATAAATGTTTAAGGACAAAAAATGCAAAATACAATAAAACTATCACTACTTTCATGTGCTCTTATCAGCCAACTATCAGCTGAGAATGCTTACACAATAGAAACTATCAATGTAACAGCTTCTCAAGGAACTACACTTAACAAAAAAGATGTAACTGATTCTGTAACTATCATCACAAAAGAAGCACTTGATGAAGCACAAGTTACAACACTTAACGAGGCACTTAACAAGCTCGGTGGTATAGCAATGACACAAAATGGTGGTGTTGGAACAAGTAGTTCAATGTTTGTTCGTGGTATGGATACAAAAAGAGCATTAGTTCTTATAGATGGTGTTAGATATAACAACCCAACATCATCCAATGGTGCAGAGTTTTCTCAAATAATGCTTTATAATGTAGAACAGATTGAGATTATAAAGGGTGCACAGTCTGGGGTATGGGGTTCTGATGCTGGAAGTGCTGTGATAAATATCATTACGTCTAAAGCAAAAAAAGGTCTTCATGGTGTAGTAAATGTAGAGTACGGTTCATTTGATACTAAAAAAACATCATTACAAGCCTCTTATGCAACTGACAAGTATGATGTACTTATCGGAGGCTCACTTTTTTATACAGATGGAATTTCTGCAGCAGAACCTAAAAAATCAGAAGCTACATATGGAAAGCGATACGATGACTTAGGTTTAGAAAAAGATAGATATACTAACCAATCTTTGAATGCTAAATTTGGATACAATATTACTGACCTTGATAGAGTCTATTTTAACATCCAAGCGATAAATAGTGATGTTAATTACGATAATGGTTCTGGTTCTACTAGTGACTCGACAATCAACAATACATACTTACAAAATCGTT
>NZ_JAEMVB010000017.1 GCF_029215995.1 Sulfurimonas sp. SAG-AH-194-L11 | reverse complement strand
GGAATAGCAATTGATAATGCAATAATAAAAATTGCTATTAGTAGACCAGAAACAGATGCCTTTGATAAAACATTTGAGAACCCTAGTGTAAAAAATGGTATATATAGTTTTAAACTTAATGCATTTCCAAAAGCGGGTGTTTGGAATATTATTGCAAAAGTAAGTGTTGATGATAAAGAGCGTTTTTTAAATATGAAAACAGATACGAGAAACCCACAATCGTATGAGTTCTAAAGCATCATAGTAATGGACGAAAGAACTCTAGTCCTACCCTCTGCTCGTGCTATACGAGATCAACAACATAAACTATCACAAGAATCCCTTTTTCTTCCTAACTACATAACTATGAGCGATTTTATCGCCCAGTTATGTATTGTCAAAGAGTATCACTTTATAGATGCAGATACTCGCGTTTTACTTCTTTTAGAGGCTTCGGATTTTTCTGCATTTTCTAACTTGCAAATCGAGAGAAACTTCTTTACTTTTACCAAAAATAGTACTTATATATTTAAATTTTTTGAGGAAATCTCTGCTGAGTTGTACGATATAAATGAGTTGGCATCTGCTGATTTGTATGCTGAATATGAAGAGCATATTGCTATACTTATAGAGCTCTATAAACGTTACGAAGAACTTTGTAATGAGAGAAAGTACTTAGATAGAATCTTTGTACCAAAACTCTATGAGTTTAATGAATCATATGCAAAAAGCCACCAAGATGTAACTATAAACATTGCAGGTCATCTTACAAACTTTGAGTTTGAGCTATTAGAGTCTTATACTCACTTTGCCCAAGTACAAATAGAGTTTACTACTAGTCTCTTTAACCAAAAAATGCAGACACGATTTTTAGACTTAGGTATAGAGTTAGAAGCTGGATATAACTACCTAATCTCTTTAAATGATAAAAAAGTGCTCCAAAAAGAGAAGCTCATTAAAAATAAAAATGTAGAGTGTGAGAGTTTTAGCGAGGCTCTACTGCAAGTAGCATTTGTCAAAAAGAAAATATATGAGTTTACTCAAAAAGGGTACAAAGCAGAAAATATAGCAGTGATACTTCCTGATGAGAGCAGGGCAGCAATGCTAAAGATATTTGATGAAAAATGTAACTTGAACTTTGCCATGGGAGTTGCTTTTGTAAATAGTGCAATTTATACAAAACTTAATGCAAGTATAAAGAGACTCGACCTTGAGTCACAAGAAAATTCTGCAAGACTTAATAGAGTTGGAAATGAGCTTTATACTAAGCTCTCTAGTATCTACTATAAGAGTTTTTCTGAAGTCGATTTTATAGCTTTCTTAACTGAAATTTGTGAATTTATAAGCGATAAAAAAGAGTTGAGTATTTTTAATGAAGAGCTATATAGTTTTGAGAAAATAATCTCTTTTATGCAAGATATGAGTGTTAAATCTCTACTAAGTCTCTTTATGCAAAGATTGGCAGGACGAACATTAGATGATGTTCGTGGTGGTAAAGTGACTGTGATGGGTCTGCTTGAAACACGTTGTGTTAACTTTGATGCAGTTGTGATTATGGATTTTGATGATAAAAATGTCCCTAAACGCAGTGATAAAGATATGTTTTTAAATACAGCGGTGAGAGAAAATGCTTCCTTACCAACTATGAGTGATAGAGAAAATTTGCAAAAGCACTATTATGAGATGCTGATTAACTCAAGTAAAGAAGTGGCTCTGTGTTTTGTAAACTCAAGTGAGAGTTCTGCTTCGAGGTTTTTAAAACAGTTGCATATAAAAGATGAGAAGATACATGAAGAGTTAGAGTATGCAAACATTCTCTTTAAACGAGAAAAAAAGAGTCTGCTTGAACCTGTAAGTATCGTACAAGATTACAGTTTTAAAGATGTAAAACTCTCTGCTACAAGACTTAAAACATATCTGACTTGCAAACGCAAGTACTATTATAAATATATCCAAAAACTTTATGGACACGATATACCCCAAGATGTACCTCAAGAGTATGAGATTGGAAATGTAGTGCATTTAGCACTTAAAGAAGTTTACTCAAAGAAAAACTCTTATGAAGATGCAAGGGAGTTACAAAAGGATTTAGAAAAAGAGTTAGATATTGCTTGTGGTAAAAGTGAGCTTGATAGGTATCTTATAAGTCTGCAAAAAAAGCGACTCCAAAAGTTTTATGCTTTAGAGATACAGAGATTTAGTGATGGTTTTGAGGTACATTCTTGTGAAGAGAGCTTTAGTGTAGAGTATGCGGGGATGACACTTGTTGGACAGATAGATAGAGTAGATAAACGCGATAACGAGATAGAAGTACTTGACTATAAAACAGGCTCGTATAAACTTTATAATAAAAATAACTTTACAGAAGCAACAGACTTTCAGTTAGAATTTTACTATCTTTTAACACAGGCTTTAGGAGATGTGACTAGTTGTGCATTTTATGACTTAAAAGAGTGTGAGATAGTGCCAGAAGCATTTCTGAACGAAAAGATAGAGATACTTCAGTCACACATAAAAGACCTGCTTCAAGTAGAGCATATAGACTTTGTTCTTTGTGAAGATGAAGCACAATGTAAATATTGTGAATACTCTGTTATGTGTGGGAGAGACTAAACTTTTCCACTTTTTAAACTCCCAAACACTACCACTAAAAGTGAAGATAAGACACTTACAAAAATGATAGCATAACCCGTAGGCAGGTCAAGATAGTAAGAGCCTACAAGTGCTCCAACTATACAGAGTGAACCAAAGAGTGTGGCAAAAAGAAAGGGTTGAAAGCTTTTTTGAGAGAGTCCAGCATAAGAGGGTGCGATGAGTAGAGCAAAGACTACTAAAACACCAGCAGATTGTACAGAAGAAGTTACAGTGAGTGCGAGCATCATAAAAAATAGCAACTCTTTTTTAAGACCACTTAAACGCGGGTAGAGAGTAAACATAACAAGTCCAACAACTCCATAAAGTGCTAAACTACTGTAGAGTTCTTCTTGCGAAGTGAAGAGTATATCTGCAGCACTTAGTTTTGAGAAAAGTTCTGTACCCTCAGAAGATTGTGCTAAGATAAGCATAATGCTTGATATTCCAAGTGCATAGAGCAGACCTATAAAGGCCTCTATCTTTTTGACTCGCTTCATTGCCCAAGTGATAATAAGTGCTGCTAAAAGTGCAAAACTAAAGGTCATTACACTCTGATAAGTTCCATCCATAAATGCAACACTTACAGCCATTCCAATAGCTGCAATCTGTCCAATAGCAAGGTCGGTAAATATAACCCCGCGTTTAATAATCTCTAAACCAAAAATAGTATGGATAAAGACAAGGGCTATTGCTAGAACAAATGCAGGCCAAAGGAGTTCTATTAGCGACATATCTGTTCCGCTATAGTGTTGTAAAAACTCTCTAGTGTATCGCTACCTTTAAGTGAACCTACATCATGAGGGAGAGTTGCAACTCTTGCTCCTGTTTTATCTGCTATAAACGAGGCAGACTTTTTCTCATGATAAACATCTTGAAGAATCACTTTTATATCTTCATTTTGCATCATTCTTATAAGTTCTATAGTATGTTTTGAACTAGGCGACACTCCTGGAAGGGGTTCAATATTGCCATAACTTTTGATAGAGTAGCGATTTAAAAAGTAGTTAAAGAGTAGATGATACTGTACTACTTTTTTTGTTTTACACACTTGCATTTTTGCATCAAACTCCGTGAGGTACTCTTTCCATTCTTGCATAAAACTTTGATAGTTCGTCTCATAACTATTTGCATTTGAACTATCTAAAAGTTTGATTTTTTTGTAAATCACTTCTGCAATGATAGGCACTTGATGAGGGTCAGTTATGTAGTGCGGGTTTCCTGATGCATGAACATCTCCAAAAGCACGAGATACTGAAGCAGGGACATTTATCATAGCAATAGAATGCGAGATATCAAGAAAACCTTTTGCTCCATTTTGGATATTACTATTATGTGCACCACGAAGTAGAGGTGGTAACCAGCCAAGTTCTAAACCACCACCATTGATGATGAGTAGGTCAGCACGACGGAGTTTTGCTAAAAGTGATGGTTTTGGCACGATAAAGTGAGGGTCATATTTGCTTGAACCTAGTACTGTAACATTGACATGTTCTGCTCCGATTTTTTTAACAATTGCCCCAAGTGTGGAGTAAGTTGTATCTACATTAATGTTCGCAGATGCAAGTGTAAGCCCAAGTACTAAAGTAAGTATAATTTTTTTCATCTTCTATCTCCTAAAAGTCGTGTGCACTATGGGCACCTGCTGAAATGTTAAGACTTAACATCACTTCATTTATATTTTTTCTCTCACCGCTTATGATTTTACTTCTATCATATGTATAACTCAAACGCAGACGAGACATCTCAAAAGGTTTATACTCTAGCATTGCGGTAAATCTATCAAGATTGTCTGTATTTACACCACTGTAAGCTGAGAGGTCGGTATCATTTTGTGTGATTGCATCGTAACGCAGACCTGTTGCATAGTTATTGTTATAGGTATAAATAAGTTCACTGTAAAACCCAGCCTGTTTGTCAACTCTTGTGCCTAAATTTTTTTCTCTTTGGATGAATTCATTTTGCCAAAGAAGTGAACTATAAGCTCCGAGCTGCTCTCTTAGAGTAAAATCTATGCCATAAAGATCGGTAGGGTTTAGAGTGTTGTTTACAAAGTTTTCCCCATGAATAATACTCATACCACCAAGTAAAGAGATGTCTTCACTTACATCTATGCTTGATTTTAGATAGCCTATATAGAGATTATTTGATTCACTTGCTCCAAAACTAGCTTCATTTGTTCCTTGCATAGCCTCAGCACCTAACATCAAGTAAGTATCAGTTGGTGCTACCCACTGGAGTTGCACACCGGGGTCTTTGAGTGCATCAGGACCAAAGAGGGCTTCATGTATGAGTGCTTGAGAGTCAAAGTGCCAAGAGTGATGATGCTTTTTGTTAAGTCGTCCAAAATCACTTCTAAATTTACCAGCTTTTATACGAAGTCCCATAGGCAGTGAAGTTGTAATTACATAAGCTTCTTCTATCTCAAAAACATTACTTTGTAGGTGCAGTACAAGAAACGCATCAAAGTAGGGGTCTACACTAGAGTGAAGTGCTAGCTCTGCATAGTTGAGGTTAAAGCCACGGTTAGGGTTAAATATTAACTCTGGTGTATCTGGTGCATCTATAAATCCAGGGATAGCGTAGTTACTATAAGTGGTATTATTTACATCACGTGCCACTGCTGACATATCAAGTATAAACGCGATGTCAGGTAAGTAGGCATTTTGCGAGAAACTTGCACTTTGCTTAGTGTTGGCACGAGAGAGTGCTTGCATTTGTGACTCAAGGGTCGCTGTTTTTTGTTTTTGTGTCTCTAGCTCTTTTTGTATACTATCAAGTGTGGCATCAGCCATAAGTGATAGTGCACAAAGCATAGAAAGAGGAATGATTTTTTTCATTGTTATCTCCGATGATAATTGTTTTTATAGTAGTTAAAAGTTGTTTTTAGGAGATAAAAGGTGGTGCACGAGCTTGAAGTGTGGAGTAAAGCTCTTTTTGTGTCAGGGAAAAAAGTGGAGTGAGTGTTGCTTCTGAGTTTTGTTCTAAAGTACTCAGGTAAAATTTTTCTACAGGAGTATCTGCATCTGCGATGCTCGATTGAATAGTACATATCTGACAATCGTTATGAGGTTTTAGATTATCATGATGATGAAAAACACCCATAAGTGTCGCAACAACAAAAATAATGCTAAAATAATTCTTGAAAAACTTTAGTTTCATAAGTGGAATTATATCAAAAATAATGGAAAATATATGTTAATTAATAATCTAGCCTATGAAGCGAGTGCAGGAAGTGGTAAAACTTTTATGCTTGTTGTGCGTTATCTCTCTCTTCTTTTTACTGGTGCTGACCCTACAAAGATTTTGGCACTTACCTTTACAAATAAAGCGGCTCATGAGATGAGCGAGAGGGTTGTTGAGACCTTAGAGGAGCTAGAGTTACGGGATGAACGCTTTGAGATAGCAAAGGTTACAGATTTACCAGTTGAATATTTACTTGAGCATAGAGATGAGATTTTAACAAAGTTTTTGAATGCCCACACAAAGATAATGACCATAGATAGTTTTTTTACTCACATCCTCCGTAAATTTTCTCTGTATGCTTCGCTTATGCCAGACTTTTCTACATTTGCAGCACAGCATGAGCAAAAACTACTAGAGAGATTTTTAAAAGAGGTAAGTGTTGCGGGTAAACGCGAGATGCTTATAAACCTTTCACTTGAGTCTAAAAAAAGAGTGACAGATATATTTACCTTACTTGATGCTTTTTATCTTAAAAAAGAAGAACTAGCAGGCATCAAATTTACTCAAACTACTACAGAGGTTTACGAAAAAGATGCACTAGAAGCTCTAAAAAACCTCCAATCAATTGTAAGTAACTGTAAAAGTGCATCACCTTCACTAGTAAAAGCAGTCGCAGGAGATAGTTTTGAAGCCCTGCTTGCTAAATCTTGGATAGTTAAAGAAACACTGGAGTACTGGGTTTTTAAAAAGTGTTTTACCTTAGAGATGAACCAAAACCTTCATACTATTCAAGAGGCTATTAAAGGCTACTACAAGGCTAAAGAGCAGAACTTCTTTTATGCACTGAGCGAGTTAGTAGATATCTACCAAAAGGCAAAAAAAGCACTCTATATGGAAGATAGTGAGCTGAGCTTTTCTGATGTCACCTCTTTAGTTCATACTATTTTACATAGACTTGATGATAGTGAATTTCTTTACTTTCGACTTGATGCAAAAATAGAGCATATGCTACTCGATGAGTTTCAAGATACAAGCATAACACAGTATGAGATTTTAAAACCTCTCATAGAAGAGATAACCTCTGGTAGTGGTATCTTTGAAAATGGAAGCTTTTTCTTTGTTGGGGATGTGAAACAGTCTATTTATAGATTTCGTGGTGGAGTCTCAGCACTCTTTGGTGCAGTAGTGGAGCAAAATTCGACTGAGGTACAAAAACTTCTGACAAACTATCGTTCACAAAAAGAGGTCATAGAGTTTGTCAACCGTTCATTTGTTAACAAGATAAAGAATTACTCTGATCAGTTAGTCCGAAAAGGTGCTGATGGGGGCTATGTCGCAGTTATCCAAAATGATGCACCCCTAGAAGAGGCGATAACTCAAGTCAAAGAGTTTCTCTCTCTTGGAGCAGATAGTAACTCCATCGCGATTCTTTGTGCAACAAATGGTGACGGAGAGGCGATAAAAAATGCTCTTTTAGATGAGCACATAGAAGTGGTGACAGAGACAACAACTAAACTTATAAATCAGCAAAGTGTCAAAGCTATTTTAGAGTATCTCAAGTACCTTTACTTTAATGAAGAGATATATAGACATAACTTTTTTGCCCTTATAGAGCAAACTCCTGTGAAGATATATAGAGCAGACCTTAACAAAAGCACACTCTTAGATATAGTCAAAGGGGCTATAGATAAGTACAAACTCTTTAGCGATGATTTTCACTTAGTGCGTTTCTTAAATGCAGTGGCAAGATACAGTGATGTCGAAGCACTACTTTTTGAGTATGAACGCCTCGATACTGCCGCCGCATCTTCAGATATAAGTGGTGTACGGGTACTTACCATCCATAAATCAAAGGGTTTAGAGTATGAGAATGTCATCGTTATGGACTCACTCAAACGCCCAAATGTTGCAAGTGATAGCATTATTTACAACTATGATGGTATCTCACTTCGTAGTGTTTACCTCAGAACAAAAAATAGAGATACCATAGACATAGAGTATGAGAGAGCCTTAGAAAAAGAGAAACAACTTGTAAAAGAAGACAAGTTAAATGCACTCTATGTGGCGTTTACAAGAGCGAGAGATAACTTAGTCATCATTAAAAAATCTGAGAAGTCTAGTTTTGATTTGTTAGACTTAGAGGTGGCGAGTTATGGTGAGCTTCGTATTAAGGCACAAGAAAAAGTAGAAGTTCAAAAACTCAAAGAGATAGAGTATAAAGAGTTATACTATGGAACACAGAGTGATATTTTAGCACTGGAAAATGAAGTTGATGGAGACTTAAAAGCCATAAACTTTGGTATTGCTCTTCACTATATGTTAGAGATGATGAGTAGTTTTGAGATGGCTGCGTTAGAGAATGCAAAAAATATGATGCTCAATAAGTATGGTTCTAGACTAGAAAAATCAGAAGTAGAAGATATATCTAAGCGTGTGAATGCTTTTGTTAAAGATGAGAGAGTACAAGAGCTTATACAAGGAAAAGTCTATAAAGAAAAGGCACTGCGTTACAAGAACAAACTACGCTACATCGACCTTTTAGTGCAAAAAGATGACAGCTCTTATCTTGTAATCGATTATAAATCATCAATGGCATATGCCAAAGAGCATATAAATCAAGTACGAGCATATGTCAGAGCTATAAAAGAGATAAGTGGTGAAAATGTGAGAGGTATTATCTGCTACTTGTTAGCAGATGAGATAAAGCTAGTAGAAGTTTAGGTTAAAATGCTATTTTATCGACTTGATTAGTTATAATACGATTTATAAATTAAGTGTAGGAGGCGTGTAGTATGAAAAATTTAGACTTAGAAAAAAGAATCACATTACGATATACAATTGCACTTATAATCATAGCGATACTCTCCACAAGCTCTTTTTATGTACTCTATAAATCCTTGCAAGAATCAAGTTCAACAGCATATATAGTGAACATTGCAGGAAAACAGAGAATGTTAAGTCAGCACATAGCACTTGATGTACAGAGAATACACCATGTTTTAGATAATCATCATGAGTTCTTGTATAAAGTAGATAACTTACTTGAGAGTCTCTCTGGACATATTAAAGAGATGCAAGAAGCAAATAGAGCTTTATCTACAGGTAAGTTACCTAATGGGGAGACTATGATACTCTCTCAAGCTGTTTATGATAGCTACTTTGGAGAACTAGATCTAAAAAATCGTGTTGATGAGTATACTCAAATTTCAAGTGAATTATATCGCTATAAAGAACTAGATAATGTTGAAGATATAGTCAGTGAAATAGACTCAAAGTCAAAACAACTCTTAATTGACTTAGATAAAGTCGTAAAAGTGTATGAGTTAGAGGGTTCCAAAAAGCTTGAGAGGCTACAAACTTTAGAAATTATTGCATGGGTATGTATCCTTTTTACACTGCTTTTAGAGGTTATTTTTATCTTTCAACCTATCGTAAAAAAGATTGGGTCTTTAATGGATGAAAATTCGAAAGTATTAGATACCTTAGAAAAAGAGGTAGAGCTTCGAACACTGAAGCTTCAAGAGGCAAATCATAGTCTTCAAAAGATAGCATCAGAGGATCCAATGACTGGTCTTCGTAATAGACTGACTCTCGAAGATGATATTGAAAAAGCAATTGTAAATTTTAAGAAATATGAGGCTCCTTTTGCTGTTTTGATGTTTGATATAGATTGGTTTAAAGATGTAAATGATAAGTATGGGCATGATGTTGGTGACAAGGTGATTAAAGAGGTTGCCTCTATTTTACAAAAATCTGTTCGAGAGGAAGATAAAGTCTATAGAGCGGGTGGAGAAGAGTTTGTAATCTTACTCAATAGAATTTCCTTAGAAGCGACTCAAAAAATAGCTGAAAAAATTCGTCTTTTAATTGAAAACAAAGTTTTTAAGCTAGATGAAACTGACTTTTCTAAAACAATTAGTGGTGGTTTATACCACTCAAGTTTAGGTAAACCAAAAAGTATAGCCTATGTTTTAAAAATAGTAGATAATGCTCTATACAAATCCAAAGAACAAGGTCGAAATCAGGTGACACAAGCTATATGATACAACTTCAAAATATAAGTAAAAGTTTCGCCTCCCAAGAACTTTTCTCTAATCTAAACTTTAAGTTAAATGCAGGTAACCGTATGGGTCTTGTCGGAAGAAATGGAAGTGGAAAATCAACACTCTTCAGACTCATTTTAGGTGAGGAGAGTGAAGATAGTGGCGAGGTCATCATTCCTAAACATTATAAGATAGGAACACTTAAACAGCATCTTACCTTTAGTGAAAAAACCCTTCGTGAAGAGGCGGCACTTGCCTTAGAAGAGGAGATGAAGTATGATGTTTACAGAGTCGAGAAGATACTTTTTGGTTTGGGTTTTGTGAATGAAGACTTAGATAAAGATCCTCTCTCTTTTTCAGGTGGTTATCAGATACGAATTAATCTTGCTAAACTACTTGTGACTGAACCAAACCTGCTTTTACTTGATGAGCCAACTAACTACCTTGACATCGTTTCACTGCGTTGGTTAAAAAACTTTCTTCGTGCATTTTCTGGTGAGCTTATCCTCATCACTCACAACCGTGACTTTATGGATAGTGTTTGTACACATACTATGGGGCTTGTACGTAAAAACATAGAGATACTAGAGGGAAATACACATAAGTTTTATGAGCAGTTAGCTCTAAATGATGAACTCTATGCAAAACAAAAAGTAGCACAAGATAAAAAAGTAAAAGAACTTGAAGAGTTCATAGCAAGAAATAAAGCCCGTGCTTCAACAGCTTCACTTGCACAGTCAAAAGTAAAACAGCTAGAGAAGATGGATAGGATGAGCGACTTGGCATTTGATAACTCTCTTGCATTTGAGTTTAACTTCAAAGAGTCTCCGGCTAAAGTGATGCTTGAAGTTGAAGCTCTTAGTTTTGGTTATACACCAGAGAATATTCTTTTTAAAGATATAAGTTTTAGTATCAAACGCGGTGAGTGCATAGGGATAATAGGAAAAAACGGTAAGGGTAAATCAACCCTACTTAATACTTTAGCGGGAGAGCTAAAGCAGTTCTCAGGAACACTTACTTCACACCCCTCTGTAGAGTTTGCACACTTTGGTCAAACAAACATAGCAAGACTTCATCCAAATGCCACAGTAACAGATGAGATACACTCAGCTAACACCAAACTCTCAAATGAGAGAGTCAGAAGCATAGCAGGCTCTATGATGTTTAGTGGAGATAGTAGTGACAAAAAAGTCTCTCTACTATCAGGTGGAGAAAAATCTCGTGTAATGTTGGGGCAAATTTTAGCCAGAGAAGTAAATCTTCTTTTTCTTGATGAGCCAACTAACCACCTTGACATGGAAAGCATTGAAGCACTGACTGAAGCTATACAGAACTTTGATGGGGCTGTTCTAATCGTTACTCACTCAGAAGAGATGCTGCGTCGCGTTTGTGATAGACTTGTTATCTTTGCTAAGAGTGGTGCTGAGTATTTTAATGGTGGCTATGATGAGTTCTTAGAGAAAATTGGGTGGGAAGAAGATGAGGTGGAGCAAAAAGTTAAAGTTGTCGCCAAATCAAACAACAAAGAGAGTAAAAAACTCAAAGCAGAGTTAGTTAGAGAGAGAAACAAGCTAACTTCTGGACTTAAAAAGAGAGTAGAAAAACTTGAAAATACTATAATGGAACTTGAAGATGCACTCTCACTACACCATGAAGAACTCATAGTTGCATCAAATGCAGGAGATAGTGCATCTTTGATGGAACTCTCAAAAACTGTTTCACAAGAAGAGAGCAGAGTTGAAGAACTCTTTGAAGAGCTAGAAGTTGTACAAGATGAACTTGACACTATACTTTTAGAGTATGAAGAAAAAATAGAAAATATTTAAAAAAGAAGGGATAGAGATGAAAAAAATGAGAACAGTACTGCTACTACTTGCATTATTAAGTGTAAACATATATGCAGCATCAGTAGAAGAGGGGATTAAAGAATCAAACCAAGGAAATAAGGTAAAAGCCTTTGAAATATTTAAAGCAGCATGTGAAGAGAAAAATCCTTTAGCTTGTCAGTATGTAGCTGAAGCCTATAACCAAGGTATTACAGTTGCTATAGATATCCCTAAAGCTTTAAAGTTTTATACAAAGTCATGTGAATTAGGCTTAGGAAAATCTTGTCTATTTATAGCAAATAGCTATAATAAAGGTACTGGAGTAGAGAAAAATTATCCGAAAGCTTTAAAGTTTTATGGCAAGGCATGTGATAACAGTGTAGCTATGGCATGTCAACACTATGCCTTTTGTTATGAGATAGGACGGGGTGTCAAACGCGACAGAACAGTCTCTAAAAAATACTATAAAATAGCATGTGAATTAGGCATAGATGATGGCTGCTTTTATGTTAAACAGCTTACAGAGATGGGTGTAAAATAGTCGGAGCAAATGCTTTAGTACTAAGTATGACTCTCTTACCTACTTGTAGCTCTTGTGCCTCTTTTTTACTGAGTACAACTTCTACAATCTGCTGTCCTATGGCTACGATAGCGATGATTACTACATCGACCTCTTGAAGCTCTAACAGTTCACCCTCAAAGCTAAACTTTTGGCTTCCTTGAGATTTTAGTAGAACCTCTTTTGTATTTGCATCTTTTATTACTTTAGCATTTTCTAAAACTACTGTACGGGTAGAGAGTTTATATATCTCGCTAGGGTCATGAGAGACTAAAATAGTAGTTGTATTAAACTCTTTATGAAGAGAGAGTATCTGGAGTTGAAGTTCTCCTCTCATCTTCGCATCGAGTGCTGATAAAGGTTCATCTAGAAGTAGTATAGCGGGTCTTTTCATCATGGCACGGCATAAACTAACCCGTTGTTTTTGTCCCCCACTGAGTGTTTTTGGGTATCTATCTTTAAGCTCATTTAGCCCTGTAAGCGAGAGTAAACGCAGGGCAAGTTCTAAATCCTTTTGAACAAAGAGAAGGTTTTGTAAAACACTCATGTTAAGAAAAAGAGCACTCTCCTGATGCATAAAACCGATAGAGCGTTTTTGTGGCTTGAGGCTTTTGTTATTTTTGAGCCAAAAGATATTATTTACTTCTATTTGACCATCTGCCTCTTCGAGTCCTGCTAATATACGAAGTAGGGTCGTCTTACCACTACCACTTACCCCTGTGAGTGCTATAAACTCGCCCTGTTTTATGTTGAGGTTTACTTCTAACTTCATACTCCCCTTAACACCGTGGAGGGCTTTACTTATGTTTATATGTATCATCTTAGAGTCCAAACTTTCTTTTATGCTTAGCATTAAAAGTATAAACACTTAAAAGCACTATAAAACTCATACCCAGCATAATCGCACTATATATATGTGCACCCTTGTAGTCCATTATCTCAACCATTTCGTAGATGGCAACTGAGGCAACTTTTGTCTCACCTGGGATACTTCCACCAACCATAAGAACAACTCCAAACTCACCTACAGTATGAGCAAATGTGATGATGATAGCCGTAATAAGTGCGGGTTTAATGTTTGGCAGTGCTACAAAAAGAATAGTTTGTAGTCTACTCTTACCTGCAAGATAACTCGCTTCAAGCATATTTTTATTTAAAGATTCAAAACCACTTTGGAGTGGTTGAACCATAAAAGGGAGGGAGTAAAAACAACTCGCTATGACAAGTGAAGTGAAGTTAAAAACTAAACTAATATCAAAAGTCTCTTTAAAAAAGCTACCAAGTGGCGAGTTTTGAGAGAGGGCTACTAAAATGTAAAAACCTAAAACAGAAGGCGGTAAAACAATAGGAAGAGCAGTAAGGGCTTCTAAAAAAGGTTTTATTTTTGAGCGTGTTTGAGAGAGATACCAACTCAGAGGTAGCGCGATAAGAAAGAGAATAAGAACAGTAATACTTGCGAGTTTAAAACTGATATAAAAAGGTTCAAACATTTAAAGCACCTTTACTATATAAAGGTCTGAAGACTTGATAAGTGCTGTGATAGAGTCTGTGACTTGCAGATGCATTCTTTTTTTAGAAGCTGTTGTGATGATGGACTCAAGTTCAAAGTTGTGTGTCTTTAGTTCTAAAGAGCAGAGAAGTTCTCCCTCTTGTATCTTTTGTATTTCTAGTGGAAGTTGGTTTGCATAACTGAGCTCTCCACTAAATGCTTTAGCGATGGCGACACTTGAAGCTTTTACACCTAGAACAAGCTTCGTTGCGACTTTTATATGCTCACTTAACTCAAGGCTCATCATAGTAAGCGTAAAGCCATTAGCATCAAATGTGACTATGTTTATAGAGTTATGCTCTTGTATATCTATAACTTTTGCATGAAATTGGCTCATGAGACTAAATATCCATATTTTTTAAAGATTTTTTTTGCATCAGCACTTAGTATAAACTCATAAAAGAGTTTATACTCCTGCACAGATTTACCGTAAGAGAGCAGAACAAGACCTTGCTTTATGGGACTGTAAAGTGTAGTGTCTACTTCGTAGAAGTGTGTTCCTTTTTTATATCTGGACATTTTAGCACTATAAAGTGAAGATAAAGCAACAAAACCGATGTCAGCGGCACTCCTAATATAGGAGAGAGTTTGCGAAATAGACTCTGCAAAGATAAGTTTTGCCCTGATATCTTTATAGATATTGGCATTTTTGATCGCTTCAAATGCAGCTTTACCATAAGGGGCTGTTTTTGGACTAGCTATTGCAATTTTTTGAATCTCTTTTGTTTTTAAAACTTGGAGTCCTAAAGAAAAATCTTGTGAAGAGCTACTAAAAAGAGCTAATGCACCTTTGGTATATACAAGAGGTTTTGTAATGGCAAGTTTTTGTTTGTATAGTTTTTGAGGATAAAGCATATTAGCTGACATAAAAAGTCCATAAGGCGCGCCATGACTTATTTGTGCTGTAAGTTTTCCACTACTTCCTAAAATGATGTTTATCTTTATATCTGGATGTGTTTGTAAAAATTTTGCTTTTAACTCCTCTATGGCATAACTCACATTTGTAGCTACTGCAATGTTGAGTGTTACCGCATTAAGTGTAAAAGTAAAAAAGAGTATAAATATAAAAAGAATTTTTTGCATATCTAGCATTATACTCAATATAGGTAATTACTTTATAAATCATGGTAAAATTTTATAGCAATAAGGGTGAAACTTATAAAATACTTAAATTAAGCCACAATTAATTAAAATTACCTTAATTTTTGGTTCTCTTAAGGTTTACGGGTTATACTTTCGCTACTAAACAAAGCGCTCGCATTTGCTTAAAAAATTAAATACTAAAAAGGTTCATAATGAAATTTACTAAAATTGCAACTACTGAACAAATTGATCAAAAATGGATTTTGATTGATGCTGAGGGGAAAACTTTTGGTCGTATGATGACTGAAGTAGCTACTCTTCTTCGTGGAAAAAACAAAACTTGTTGGACTCCAAACATTGATTGTGGTGACTATGTTGTTATCATCAACGCTTCTAAAGCTAAGTTCAACGGACTTGGTAAAATAGCTAACAAAGAGTACTTCTCTCACTCAGGTTACTTCGGTTCAACTAAGAGTGTTAAAATGACTGAACTTTTAGAGAAAAACCCAGAGAAACTATACAAGTTATCTGCTCGCGGTATGCTTCCTAAAACTAAGCTTGGTGCTAAAATGATTAAAAAATTAAAAATATATGCAGGTGCAGAACACCCTCACACTGCACAATTAGCTAAGTAAGGATAAAGAATGGCAAATACAATTTATGCAACTGGTAAACGTAAAGCGTCTATCGCAAAAGTATGGTTAACTCCAGGTACTGGTAAAATGACAATCAATGGTCTTTCTTTAGATGCATGGTTAGGTGGACTTGAAGCTAAGAAACTTCGTGTTAAGCAGCCACTTGCTGTATCTAAGCTTGGTGAGTCTGTTGACATCGTTGCTACTACTTTTGGTGGTGGTTTTGGTGGTCAAGCTGATGCACTTCGTCATGGTATTTCTAAGGCTCTAGTAGCATTTAACCCAGAAATCAAAGCAATCCTTAAACCAGAGGGTATGATGACTCGTGATTCACGTGTTGTTGAACGTAAGAAACCAGGTAAGAGAAAAGCTCGTCGTTCTCGCCAGTTCTCTAAGCGTTAATCTTTTTTTACCTCTCTACCGTATCAAGACTCTTGTCTTGATACTCTTTCTTCTTCCTTAAATATTTACATAAATTTTACACTTTTACGCTTATCCATACCGTTTTAATAATTTTTTTATATGCTTAATAGTAAAATACCGCCGTGACAATAAAGGAAATGAATGAAATATAGAAGTTTAGCTATTATCCTCCTCTCATCAGCTCTATTGGCAACTTCAGAAGTAAGTACACTTGCTGACGTTTTTAATGAAGCTAGTGTGAGCGGTAATGTGAAGTACTATTATATACAAACAGATAAAGATAACTCTGCACAAAATGCGCAAAACACATCTGCTTATGCTAATACCGCTGGTGGACAACTTCACTTTGATAGTGCATCTTTATATGGTTTTCGTGCAGGTGTAGCCTTTATGACGACAAATCCCTTTTTACTCGGTCCAAATGTAGATGCATCAATCATCGGTCGAGACAATGGTGTTCGACTTGGAGATGGCCCTTCTGGTGACATAGCAAGCAAAGGTTTTTCTGTTTTAGCTGAAGCATATTTAGCATATGACTATAAAAACATGGGTATCTATTTAGGTAGAGAGGTGATTAAAACACCACTTATTGATGCAAAAGTAGTGCGTTTATTACCCTCAGCTGTTGAGGGCGTATCATTTAAGTATACTTTAAAAGAGGATACGAAGCTTGACGTAGCATACTACTCTGCTTTTAAACAGAGAACTTCAGATGTTTTTATTAATATTATCAAGCATGCATTAGGTGATCAAACAAAAGTTATTACAGGTTCAGATTCAGGATATGTAGGAATGTTTGGTTTTAATCATAAAGCTGATAACTACTCTGTTAAACTTTACAACTACTATGCAAGTGATTTTATGAATTCGCTTTATATGAGTGGGTACTATAAGATGAATATGGCAGAGACTAAACTCTCTTTGGGTGCTGAATATATCACTCAAAGAAGTATAGGGAATGCAGAAACTTATCTGAAACAAAATCCAAGTTACGCAGGTGGAGCAATTTCAGTTAATGCTATTGGTTTAAAAACAAGCCTTACAAAAGGAAGTTCAAAACTTCTAATAGCATACTCTAAAGTTTTCAAAAAAAGTGCTAAGCATGATAGTTTAGTCCTCCCATGGGACGGAACACCACTCTTTACAAATATGATTACTTCAAATGATCTGTTTCAATCAAATTATGGAAATGCATTAAATGCAGATAGTATTTATATTGGTGGAGCACAGGGTATTAAGTTGCTTTATAATCAAAAGTATGATGATTTTGGACTAAAAGGTTTTAGCACAACACTCTCATATCTCAATACATCATTTGATAGAGTAGGATTTGATAAAACACAAGAAGATTACAATATAGTTTTACAGTATAAAGCTCATGAAACTTTCACTTTACAACTCAAAGGTATCTGGGTAACAAATGATACATCTGCCAAAGTCGATGGTAGTTTAAATGCACAGGTGAAGCTTTTAACTCAGTACAGAGCTATAGCTAACTATAAATTTTAAAAGAAAAAAGGAAAACAAAATTATGAAAAACAGACTATTAGCATTAAGCATAGCAGCATTCGCATTGACAGGTTGTCATCATTCACAAGACGCAAAAGCTCAACATAAAGCTTCATCTGCTCATGAAAAACATTGGGATTATGGGACAAACAATGGTCCAACACATTGGGAAGAGTTCTCAGGCACATGTGGAAAAGGTATTCATCAGTCTCCTGTAAATATTATTCCAGGTAAGACATTAAAGATGAATCATGAGTATGATTTAAGTATGCATGATGATATTACGGGTCTTGCAAAAGTGATTGATAACGGTCACTCTATTAAAGTGACACCTGAACATGGAGGGCATATAAACCTTCATGGTGAATCTTTTGATTTGTTACAGTTTCACTTTCATGGAAAATCAGAGCATACTATAGATGGTAAACGCTACGATATGGTTGCACATATGGTACATCAAAATCCAAAAACAAAACAGTTAGCAGTTGTAGCAGTTTTTTTTGAAGAGGGTGAAAGTAATAAAGTTTTAGAAAAAATCATTAATAATGTAGGCTCTACAGTACAACTCGATCCACAAGATTTTGTACCACTAGAGACTGCACACTATTATCACTATATAGGTTCTCTAACAACACCACCATGTTCTGAAAATGTACAGTGGTATCTTTTAAAGTCACCGCAAAAAGCATCTAAAGCACAGATAGAACACTTTAGAAAGTTTTATGTTGATAATGAGCGTCCAGTTCAAGAACTTCATGATAGACTTATAGAAGCTAAGTAAGTAGTTAATCCTATTTAACTATAATATCTTTAACAAATGTAAGCTAAAGGTATTATCATGAAAAAAAGTATTCTTGCAGTAGTTATTTTACTACTTATTATCGTATCACTCCCCACCATTGGGAATACTTTTATACAAAATAGTATAGATGAAAGACTTACTGAACTAGACTCCTTTGGCTTAGAAACTCTAAAAGATGAGAGTAGAGTAAGCTACCTTAATACTTCAAGACATCTTGAGTTTATACTCAAAGATTCACAAAGCTTTTTAAACTATCTAAGTCAATACTCAGATAAACAGATACCTCCTTATGTAAATGCAATGCTTGAGGGGATACTCATAGGTACAGATATTAAGTACTCAAATCTTCCCTTTGCTAAGGCTTTTGAGATAGAGATATACCCTATGCAACTCTCACAAAAGATGAGTGAAGAACTTCAAAAAGATGATATAAATGTTTATAAAAATCTCAAAAACTTTTTAGCATCAAAAGGTATACTCTATCATATAAAATATAACTTGTTAAATTCAGACTTTAAGGGCTACATTAAAGATATCAAGGAGCATATAGCTTTAAGCGATGGTACTGAGTTAAAGATATCATTAGATGGTGCTAAGTTTTCAGGAAATGGAGTACTTTTAGCACCAAATGAGTTAAGCTCAAAAATTAAAGAGCTACATTTTGAACTACTGCAAAAAGAGAAAAGTCTAAAAATTGTGTTGAATAAGCTAAAAAGCAGTAGTAATTTTGAATCTATAAATACATGCTTAACAAGTGTAGATTTAGACACAATGTTTCTTACATTAAAAGGGACAGGGGATGATGTAAATATTAGTATAGAACAATTAAGAGCAAATGCCTCGTCAAATGACCAAGGCGATAGTACACAACTTAACTCTAAAACATCGATAAAAAGTTTTAACTTTAGCTCTAAATCCTCAACATTAAATATAGAAAAATTTAACTTTGATATAGCAATGAGTGGTCTTGATAAAAAAGAGTACTTAAAGCTTACAGAACTACTCTCTCAAAGTAATAGCATGATGAATCCAAAATCTAATGTAGCACTTCAAACAAATCTTATAAATCTTTTAAGTAAGGGGACAGTCTTAGAAATAGCAAACTTTTCTATAGATGAATTTTCTGATAAAACGAGTAAAAAGATAAAGGGTTTTAGTATTAAGTCTAATGTAACAATTAAAGAGGATAAAGAATTAGCTCATAAAATGAAAGTTTCACCTTTCTTAGCAATACCAAATATCTCTTTAGAGAGTGAGCTTAGAATCTCAAAAGAGTTATATACTAAACTTCAAAATACAAATAAAATGTTCACACGTTTGAAAGCTTATGAAAAAGAGGATGGAGATGATTATATTTTTGTAGTAAAATTTGTGGATACTAAGGCAAGTATAAATGCTAAGAGCATAAATTAATGATGAGATTTTTTATATTTGTGTTACTGAGTTGGAATCTTTTTGCATCTACACTACATCTAGCAACTTCGACAAACCCTGCGAGACTTAATCCTATTCTGGCAACAGACTCCTCTTCATCGGAGATAGCAGGATTTTTGTTTAATGGACTTGTGAAGTTTGACAAAGATTCTAAAGAAATCATAGGTGATTTAGCAAAGAAGTTCTACTTTAAAGATGATAAAACACTCATTTTTGAGCTCAGAGAGAATGTAAAGTGGCATGATGGGGCTGACTTTAGTGCAAAAGATGTTCTCTTTACATACCAAACACTCATCTCAGATAAAATCTCTTCTCCATATAGTGCAGGTTTTCGTTTTGTGAAAAGTGTAAAAATTTTAGATAAATTTACTCTAGAAGTTAGATATAAACAGGCTTATTTTAAAGCTTTAGAGACTTGGATGATGGGTATACTTCCTGAGCATATCTTAAAAGATGAAGAGAACTTAATGAGTGCAAAGTTTAACACAGCACCCATAGGAACAGGGGCATACAGACTAGAACAGCTAGAGTTTTCTAAAAACATAGTGCTTGTTGCATTTGATGAGTACTTTTTAGGTCGTCCAAAAATTGATAAGATAAGTTTTCATGTTATAGCTGACCCGATGACACGCTTTTTGATGTTAAAGTCGAGTCAGTTAGACCTAGGGAGTATAGAACCGATGGCTTATGAGAGACAGCTAAGTGATGAGTTTTTTGCTAAGTTTAACATCTATGAGAAGATTAGCCTCTCTTACACTTATCTTGGGTTTAACCTGCGTTTAGATAAGTTTAAAAACCCTAAGGTCCGTGAGGCTCTCTCTCTTGCTATAGATAGACAAGAGCTTGTAGACATCCTTTACTTTAAACATGCAAAAGTATGTAGTGGACCATTTTTACCAGGTACTTTGGCGTTTAATGAAGATGTAAAAGTTCCAACTACAGATATACAAAAAGCAAAAGAGTTACTCAAAGTTGCAGGCTATGATGAAGAGAATCCATTTGAGTTTGAGATAGTTACTTCAAACTCTAGTCCTATCCGACCGTATGCAGCACAAATTCTCCAACATCAACTTAAAAAAGCAGGAGTTATAGTGACCTTACGAGTGATGGAGTGGCAAGCATTTTTAAATATGGTAGTTTTTCCTCATGAGTTTGATAGTGTCCTTCTTGGATGGGGTCTCTCGCCAACGCCAGACCCCTATCTTTTTTGGCATACAGATAGTGATAAAAAAGGTGGGTTTAACCTCGTAGGCTATAACAACCCTAAGATAAATAAAATGATAGAAGAATCACAAAGTATCATAAATAGAGAAGCACTTGGCATCAAATGGAGAGAGATGTTTAAAATCATAGTGGATGATAATCCCTATCTTTTTTTATTCATCCCAAACTCTATAACTGCGGTAGATAAACGAGTAAAAAATGTCACACCTGCACTTGGTGGAATTTGGCATAACTATATACAATGGGAAAAAGAATAATGATAATTTTATTTGATTTAGATGGAACACTAATAGACTCAACAGAGGCAATACTAGAGGGTTTTCACCACTCTTTTGATGTTTATAAACTCAAACATCCGAGTGATGAAGAGATAAAAGCACTCATAGGTTATCCTCTTGAAGTTATGTACACAGAGTTAGGTGTTAAAGAAGAGCTAATTGAGAAAATTGTTCTTACATATAAAGAGTACTATAGAGTTATCTCATGTGAGAAGACCGAATTACTTCAAAATGCTAAAGAGGCAGTTATTCTTGCAAGGGAGATAGCTGAGTTAGGTATTGTGACAACAAAAACTGGAAAGTATTCTCAGGTCATAATGGAACATTTTGAACTTATGGATTATTTTGAAGTGCTTATAGGGCGAGAACATGTTGAGAACCCAAAACCACATGCAGAGCCTATACTTAAAGCTTTAGAGAGTTTTGACATAAAGGGCAAAGAGATTTGGATGATAGGTGACACAAAACTTGACCTTATAAGTGCAAAAAATGCAGAGGTGAACTCTATAGGTGTCTTATGTGGTTATGGTACTCAAAGCACACTAGAAGAACATACAGATGTTCTTGTCTCAGATGCACTTAAAGCTGTCAAATATTTAGAAGAAAAAAAGCTAAAGAGATAATCTTTTAGGCTTTTTGAAGTACCTCTATAATGTTATCAAGAGAGTTCTCTTTGTTATACCCCCAAGTTTTTGCGATGACATAAGCATTTTTTGCAATAGCAGGAATATCACTTTTTGGAATGTTTAAGCCCTCTAAAGTGATGGGAGATCCAATTTTTGCAAACCATGCTTCAAGAGCATAAATACCTTCCTCTGCACTTTTTAATCCAAACACCTCTTTTGCAAATCGCTCAAACTGTGGAATATTTTTATCTTTATACCATTTCATCCATGCTGGAATAACAACAGAGAGCCCTGCTCCATGAGGGACATTATAAAGAGCAGAGAGTGCATGCTCTATCATATGGTTAGGAAAACTTCCACCCTCAGTTCCCGCTGGTGTAAGACCATTTAAAGCCTGAGTTGCTATCCAAGCAAACTCTCCTCTAGCATCATAATCACTAGGATTTTTTAGTAAAATTTCAGTTGTGCTCATTATAGACTTTATGATAGACTCAACAAGTCGTGAGTTAAAGTCACTATGATAAGTAGCGGTAAAATATACCTCTATAACATGGGCAATAGCATCTACTGCTGAGTAGGAGAGGTAATCTGAAGAGACTGAAGCCATGAGCTCAGGGTTTATGACAGAAACTACAGGGTTCACTAAAACAGAGGCTATAGAGAACTTCTCTTTTGTCTCATCGTGAGTGATAACAGAGTTTCCATTCATCTCACTTGCAGTTGCCGCTAAAGTCATGACTGTAAAAATGGGTAGTGCCTCTTTTATAAGAGCTTTATGTGTGAAAAAATCCCAGACATCACCCTCATACTTCACACCAACTGCGATGGCTTTAATGGTGTCAGCGACTGAGCCACCGCCTACTCCTAAAATGGCTTGAACTTTTGTCCTTCGTGCGAGTTGTATACCATCATTTACACGGGATAAAAGAGGGTTGCTAACAACCTTGTTTAGCTCTTCATAACTAATACCATATTTGTTTAAAGAGAGAATGATTTCATCATATAAACCACTCTTTTTAATGCTACCCATACCATAAACAAAAAGTACTTTACTGATTCCAGCCTCTTTTATATAACGACCAATCTCTTTTTCTTTGCTTAGACCAAACTCTATTTTTGTAGGGTTGTAGTAAGTAAAATCTTTCATCTGTATATCCTCTGCTTTTGTAGTTAGTATTGTAGGTAAAGCACCATTAAATTAAAAGAGGATATAATACTTACTAAATAAAACAAGGAACTTTTATGCCATTACTAGACTCTTTTACAGTAGACCACACAATAATGCCAGCACCGGCAGTTCGCCGTGCAAAAGGAATGAAATCTCCATCAGGTGATGATATCACTGTTTATGACCTGCGTTTTTATGTTCCAAATGTTGCTAAAATGGACGGACGCGGAATCCACACATTAGAGCACCTTTTTGCAGGCTTTATGCGTAATCATTTAAACTCTAAAAAAGTAGAGATTATCGATCTTTCTCCTATGGGTTGTCGTACTGGTTTTTATATGTCAGTTCTTGGAAAGCCATCAGAAAAAAAAGTTGCAAAAGCTTGGAAGAAAGCTATGGCTGATGTTTTAGAAGTGAAAAGTGAAGCTGATATTCCAGAGTTAAACATCTACCAGTGTGGTACATACAAGATGCACTCGCTTAAAAATGCTAAAAAAATTGCTAAAGATATTTTGGCTGAGAAGATAGGCATCATGGATAACGAAAAACTACAACTATCTAAGAAAAAACTCAAAGAGATAAACGGCTAGTTTTATCTGAGTGAAAGAATTTAATAGCGATAAGCATAAAGAGATATTAAGTGAAGATGGCTCCTATACAGCATACTCAACTGAGTATGGGGAGCATTATCACTCCACAAAAGATGGAGCACTTAATGAATCTTTACTCAAGCATGTCATCCCCGCGTTTAGTATTGTAAAAAAGCCTGAAGTATATATCTTAGATATCTGTTATGGTTTAGGGTTTAATACCTTAGCAACACTTCTGTACTACAAACAAAATCGACCACAAACAAAACTACATATTTACTCCCCTGAGTTAGACACCACCCTTGTTCACTCTTTAGAGAACTTCACATATCCTCAAGAATTTAAAGATTTTAAAGAGATTATTGTTGCTTTGAGTAGAGAGGGTCTGTATGAAGATGAGCATATTTATATAGAGATTTTTTTAGGAGATGCAAGAGAGTATGTGAAAACCTTTGAGAAGAAATTCGACATAGTCTATCAAGATGCTTTTTCCCCAAGCTCAAACCCTTCTCTTTGGACAAAAGAGTACTTTAAAGATATAAAAAAGGCTATGAGAGTCGATGGCATTTTAACAACATACTCCATAGCACTCAAAACAAGAATAGCACTCTATGAGAATGGATTTAGAGTCTATCTAAATGAAGGAAAAGAGTTTCGTGGAGCTACCTTAGCGGCGTTTAAAAGCTTAGAGAACTTTAAACTTGTAGATGTAGAACATAAGATGAAATGCAACCCTGATGTAATATCTTTAAGAGATACTCTCGAGGCTTAGTCATTTATGACAGATAAAAATTCTTCTCCAAACTGTTCATATTTTTTAGCCCCTACTCCATTAACTTCAAGCATACTTATCTTATCACTTGGTTTGTCATTCGCTAAGTGTTTGAGTGTTTTGTCACTAAAAATGATGTAGGCAGGCACTCCCATCTCGGATGCAAGTTCACTGCGTTTAGTACGAAGCTGCTCGAAAAGTTCTTCATCATAGTCAAACTCTTTGTCCTGTTTTACTTTTTTCTCTTTTATATTTATAACTAAACGCGAGGATTTAATATCTACAAGTTTTAAGGACTTTAAAACTTCTATAGCATCACTTGTGAGTTTTAAAACACTAAAATCACCGAGTGTCAATATTTTTAACTCTAGTAAACGCTCAACTATAACAAACCACTCTTTTTTACTTAAAGCTAAACCTATGCCATACATGGAGAGTTTATCCGCACCATTTGCTAAAAGCTTTTGCTCTGATGAGCCACGCAGAATATCTATAACATAGTTCTTTCCAAAGCCTTGTTCAGTTTTATAAATGGCAGAGAGTATCATCTGTGCCTCTTTTGTGATGTCTTGGCGTTTGTCATCGCTACTTAAACAGTTGTCGCATCTATCTTTACATGGGTCAAGAGTATCATCAAAGTATTCAGCAAGTTGTTGATGAAAACATAACTCACTCGTTGAGTACTTATATATCTGGTCGATTTTTGTCTCTAGATGGGTTTTATACTCCTCATTTTGTATGTCAGATAAAAAACGTTTATGAAGAACAATATCGCCCGCATTAAAGAGTAAAAGAACTTCACTATCATCGCCATCCCGCCCAGCTCGACCTATCTCTTGGTAGTAGTTCTCTTGAGACTTTGGGAGGCTCATATGTACTACAAAACGGATGTCACTCTTATCTATTCCCATTCCAAACGCGATGGTCGCTACCATGATGTCAACTTTATCATTTACAAAGATTTTAAAGTTTTGTTCACGTACATGTTGGGGAAGTCCGGCATGGTAAGGAAGCGATTTATAACCACTTTGGTTAAGAAAACTAGAAAGTTCTTCTGTCTTTTTACGTGAACTTACATAGATGATACCAGACTCGTTAATATGACGGAGTAAAAAGTTTTTAAGTTGTGCTTGACCGTTACTAATACGTCTCTCCGCGGAGATAAATATGTTTTCTCTAAAGACTCTCCCTTTGAGCAGTTTAGGTTCTTGTACTCTAAGTTCACGAATAATATCCTCTGTTACATTGTCCGTACTAGTCGCAGTAAACGCCGCTATAGTTGTGTGTGGAAAGTTAGCTTTTAAGTTCCCTAAAGAGCGGTAATCATCACGAAACTCATGTCCCCATTGACTTATACAGTGTGCCTCATCGATTACAAAAAAGTTTATGTTTAGATTGTGTAAAAAATCAAGGGTACGACCATTGTTTAAGCGTTCAGGTGAGAGGTATAAAAACTTCAAGTCACCGTTTACAGCTGCATACATTATGTCATCAACTTCTTCATAACTTTGAGCAGAACTTATCATCTGAGCATTTATTTTTTGAGCTTGAAGGGCTGCTACTTGATCTTGCATAAGGGCGATAAGAGGAGAAACTACTATAGTAATTCCCTCCATCATCATAGTTGGAAGTTGAAAAACAAGAGACTTTCCACCACCCGTCGGTAGTATCATAAGTAGGTCTTGTCCTGCGAGAATAGCATCAACTCCCTCTTCTTGAAGCGGTCGAAAACCGTTATGTCCGAAAATGTCTTTTAGCATTTGATTTTTGATTGTGTATCCTAATGTAACAAAATAATTATAGTAGTTTTTTGAGTTTATCTAAGAAAGTATGACAAAATGCAATAAAATTATGCTTCTTTTAAAAAGAAGCATTCATAGCATCGACTTCAGCCCATGAGAGCGAGTCAGTCTGTGTTTGGTGTTTGATGATATGGGCAACATATCGAGCGAACATATCAGTCTCTACATTTACCTTTGTACCCTTTTTATAGCGTTTAAAAAGGGTCTCTTTCATAGTGTGGGGAATGATAGTAAGGCGAAAGGTGTTAGCATTGACATCATTTACAGTAAGACTTACCCCATCTATAGTGATAGAGCCTTTAGGAACTATGAAAGCTATATGTTTTTTATCTACTTTGATAAAAACATCATAAGAGTTCCCAAGATTTTTTATGTCAGTTATAGTTCCTATAGCATCAACATGTCCCTGAACTATATGTCCCTCAAACCTATCACCCATAGCCATAGCAGGTTCAATATGCACTTCACCCTTATAGTTATCCATAACTAAATGTTTTTGGCTCTCGGGTGAGAGCTCAACACTAAAACCATCTGCGTTTACAGATGTAACAGTCAAACAAGCACCATTTATAGCGATGCTATCACCAAGTGATGTTTTAAGCTGTGCTTTGATACTAAGAGTTGCACCTATTAAGCTTTTTACATTTGCGATTTCTCTGATTAGACCTGTAAACAATGTGATTCCTTTTAATTAGGAAATTTTATCATAAATTCTTTAAAGTCTTTTTGAGATAGTGGTTTAGAATAATAATACCCTTGGATAGTACAACATTTGTGTGCAACAAGAAAGTCTTTTTGCTCTTTAGTCTCTACACCCTCAGCGATTAACTTGAGTTTGAGTGCATTTGCTAATGCTATAATGGTTTCAACTATGGCTATATCATCTTTATCATAAGGAAGATTATCAACAAAACTTTTATCAATTTTGAGTTTTGTAATAGGAAGCTTCTTTAGAGCTGATAGTGATGAGTAGCCTGTTCCAAAATCATCGATAGAGATAGAGATGCCTAACTCTTTGAGTTCATGAAGTAGGGCGATTGAACTCTCTTGATCTTTCATGATTTGACTCTCTAGCATTTCTAGTTCGAGGTTTTTAGCATTAAAATTTGTCAGGATAAGAGTATTTTTTAACTCCTTCATAAAGTTGGCTGACTCAAGGTTTACAGCAGAGAGGTTAAGTGAAAGCCTAAGTGTACTTGCATTTTTTAAACTCATAACTGCTTGCATACTTTTTCTCATCATAATCCTATCTATCTCTACTATAAGACCAGACTCTTCTGCATAGGGAATAAACCTGTCAGGGTAAATTATGCCAAGTTTTGGGTGTATCCATCGTACAAGTCCTTCCATCCCTACAATAGTATTACTTAGTGCATCTATCTGTGGTTGAAAATATGGCTCAAATTCATCATTTATTATGGCATGGTTTAAATCATTAGCAAGTTTTATTTTATCGAGAAGATTTGTTGTCATTTCTGGAGTATAAAACTGATATGTGTTACCATTGAGACTTTTCGCCTTATACATTGCCGTATTAGCATTTCTTAGAAGTAGACTAGAAGTTTTTGCCTCATCAAGAACACTGCTAAGCCCTATACTAACGGTAATAGCAAGTTGTTTTCCTCGTATCTCTTGTAGAAGCTGAATATCTTTAAGAAGTTTAGCAGTGATAACTTCAATGCAAGATGATTTTTTTATGAGTAGAGCAACTGCAAATTCATCAGCTGTTAATCGAGCAACAAGGGCATCTTCTTGCAGGGTGTTAATTAAAGTTAGTGCAGTACTCTGTATGATTTTATCACCTATATTGTGACCATAGGCATCATTAATTTCTTTGAGTTTATCAATGCCGATATACATGACATATATCTCTGTGTCTATAGTCTTGTTAGCTAGCAGTGATGTAAGTTTTTTCTTAAAAAGTTTACGATTAGGAAGAGATGTAAGCGAGTCGTGCAGAGAAACATACTCTAAAACATCATTTTTCATTTTGATATTTTTTTCTAGTTCTTGGTTTTTCTTTTCTATCTCTGTATGTTTTAATTTTCTATAAATATAGTACATTAAAATATACAAAAGAAGTAATGTTACTCCAAAGAGAAGGAGTACATTGTTTTCTATCTGTTGAATATCATTAATATCAATATCGTCTAAGTCTTTAAAGAGGATAAAATAACCCAAATCATTATCTAAGTAATCGTTTATTGTGTAAGAGGAAATAAGTAGGTTGTTTCCTTTATCCAGAATATATTTTCTACTACTATGTTGTAAAACTTTTTGTGGTGTTAAATCTTGTAAGTAAGAGATGAGAGTGGGATTAGGGTTTTTATCTGCTATGTAGTAATCATCAAGAAATTGTTTATGAAGAGAGTAGACAAGTTGTTTTTTATATTTCTTATCAATTAGTAGAAGACTAGCTAAGCCTTTTTGATTTATTTTCTTAGATATAGAGTTAAAATGTGCTATTGTCTCAAACAGTCCTATAAATTTACTCTTGTAGTAGACAGGAACAATTGATTTATATGTAATACTGAATTTTCCGACACTTATAGTAGAAATAACTCTTGGATAGTCAATGATATCTGCTATCTCAATTCTAGCTTTTGTAAGATTGTCTCCATATTTGTTTGAAAAACTTCTATATAAACTTGTACCATCAGGAGCAATAATCTGAAACCACAAATTTTTCATAGAAGTAGTATCTTTTAAAAGAGTGGAAAATTCTTTTAACTTAAGTTGGTCGCTGTTTTTACCTAAAAGGACATCTTGAATAGAGGGGTATTTTGAAACAGCTAAAGAGATAGTAAGAATGTTTTCTTGTTTCTCTTCTATAAGTGTAGCAAGTTGTTTTTTGTCTTGCGCTATGACGAGAGCATATTTATCTTGAATTAAGACATTGGTCTCATATTGAACTTGATTGTAGTAAATAACACTCAGTATAATAATTAAGATAGAGGGTAAAATGATAAACTTGAGAATATTTTTTTGCATAAAACTCCATTGTTCGAAATTCTACACTTTAAGTGTTAATTTAGTGTTAAAAGACTATCTTCCCATCACTTTGGAGACCTTCGATGATACTTTTTGCTTTTTCATGCCCTGCATAAGCTGCTTTACGACAGAGGTCTAGAGCCATGTCATTATCAACTTCACACCCTTTACCTTGGTCATACATAAGTCCTAGGTTGTAGTGTCCTTGAGCAAGTCCACCCTCTGATGCACGTTTAAAACAGATAAAACTTTTTGCATCATCTTGCACTACACCGTGCCCCTCTTTATATAAAACACCAAGGTTGTTATAGGCTTGAATATGGCCGCGTTTAGCTGCTTCTTCATACCAAAATGCAGCTTCACTATAGTTCTGAACACAGCCAAGACCGCGTTCTAACATAAGTGCTACTTCGTATTGTGCAGGTGGTACTTCTCTCTCTGCTGCTGCAAGGTGAAGCTCATGTGCTTTAAATTGGTCATGTTCAACTCCTCCAATACCATTTTCATAAAGTATCGCTAAGTTAAAAAGTGCATAGGGTTGTTTTGCCTCAGCGGCTAGTGTGTAGAGTTCTAGTGCTGCTTTGTCATTTTTCTCGCATCCTTGAGCATTTTGATACATAAATGCTAATGAAGTCTGTGCAGTTGCATCACCCTCTTTGGCTAGTTGTGAGTAGAGTTCGTATGCTGTTTTATAATCTTTTGCATTGTAAGCTGCGTTTGCTTTATTTATCACGGAGTGAGTCCTTCATCTTAAAAAGTGTAACTAATTTAGTTTATATTATGCAAATGATACTCAAAAATGCTAAAATTCGCTTTAATAAAATTGTGTAAGTTTTTATAAGTGGTCGTATTGGCAAATTCGCTCCTACAACCACTTATAAAAACTAGTGCTCAAACTCAGGGGAAATAAAATGAATTATGATGTAATCGTTGTTGGTGGAGGTCATGCTGGTGTTGAAGCCTCACTAGCGAGTGCTAGGATGGGACATAAGACCCTTTTAATCTCTATGCTTGCTGAAAATGTTGGAGCAACTTCATGTAACCCTGCTGTTGGTGGCCTTGCTAAGGGACATTTAGTTCGTGAACTTGATGCACTTGGTGGTGAGATGGGACTTATTACGGATGAGGCTGGAATACAGTTTCGTATCCTTAATCAAACAAAAGGGCCTGCCGTTCGTGGTAGCCGTGCTCAGATTGATATGGATAAGTACCGTGTTATAGCTCGTAATGTCATTTTAAACACTCAAAATCTCTCTTTGGCTCAAGAAACAGTTGAGTCACTTATCATCGAGGATTCTGTTGTTAAAGGTGTGAAAACTGACCTTTTAAATGATTATATGGCTACAAAAGTTATCATAACTTCAGGTACATTTTTAAACGGTATTATTCATGTTGGTGAGATTCAGAAAAAAGCGGGTCGTTATGGTGAGGAGAGAAGTGAGGGCTTATCAGCTTCTCTCAAAGAAGATGCAGGCTTAGATATGGGAAGACTCAAGACTGGTACTTGTGCTCGTATTGACACTTCGAGTATTGATTTTTCTAAGATGGAAGAGCAACCTGGTGATGAAATTCCTAGTCCTTTTTCGTTTCGAACAGACCGTGAAGAGTTTCGTAAAAATAAAACACAACTTCCGTGCTTTATAGCCTACACAAACCCACTCACACACGAGATAATCTCTTCAAACTTTTACAGAGCACCACTTTTTACAGGTCAGATTGAGGGAAACTCTCCTCGTTATTGTCCGAGTATAGAAGATAAAGTAAGTAAGTTTGCAGATAAAGAACGCCATCACCTTTTTATAGAACCACAATCAAGAGACAATACTGAGTGTTACATAAATGGACTCTCAACTTCACTGCCACCAGAAGTACAGCGAGAGATGATTCACTCAGTGGTAGGGATGGAAAACGCGAAGATAGTACGTTATGGTTATGCCATAGAGTATGACTTTGTAGATCCGCGTGAACTTAGACACTCGCTTGAGACAAAAAAAATCTCTGGACTTTACTGTGCAGGGCAGATTAACGGTACAACAGGTTATGAAGAAGCAGCAGCTCAAGGACTTATGGCGGGTATAAATGCAGGACTAAGTCTTCAAGGTAAAGAGCCGCTTATTTTAGGTCGCGATGAAGCCTACATTGGTGTTCTTATCGATGACCTTGTTACAAAAGGAACAAATGAGCCTTACAGAATGTTCACAAGCCGTGCCGAGTATAGACTTCTTTTACGTGAAGAGAGTGCAGATACTAGACTAGGTAAATATGGACATGAGTTGGGTTTAATAGATGATGCTGAGTATGAGAGAGTAAAACTAAAAGATGAACAGATTAAATATGGTGCACAGCTTTTAGAAGATACAAAATTTACTCCCAACAAAGAGTTCAACGCACTCCTAGCAGAGATGGATGAGCAGCCACTCAAAGATGTCTCAACAGCACAACAGCTTATCGCTAGAAAAAGTTTTGATGTCCAAAAAATGCTCAAAATTGTTCCAGAACTGGCAAAATTTGATGACTACATAAAAGAAGAGATTTTAGTTGAGGGAAAATATGCTCGTTATATAGATAAGCAGAGTGATGAGATACGAAGAATGAAAAAATATCTTAAAATCTCTATCCCAGATGGTTTTGACTTTACAGGAGTGAGTGGACTCTCTAAAGAAGTACAAGAAAAACTCAAAAGTTTCGCACCACCAACACTTCAAGCCGCTATGAACATCAGTGGAATAACACCTGCTGCTATAGAGATACTTCATATTTATATTAAAATTGCTGCTAGGGATAAAGGGTGAAACTGATTAAATTAATAGGTATTATTTTATTAGTAACTATGAGCCTACAAGCAAGAGATGTTGTTGATTTAAAAGGTACATGTAAAATAAACTGGACCATGGGATACATTACTTGCGAGGGTGAATCTGCAGAGGGACAAAACAGATATGGAGCAAAACTTTCCGCTAAAATTATAGCACAGAAAAATCTTCTTGAAGTTGTAAAAGGAGTGCAGATAGATTCACTTACAACGATTAAAGATGGGATGTTCTCTAGTGAAGTTATACAGAGTCGTGTGAGTGGCATTATCAGAGGGGCTCAACTCCTTTCAAACACTTATAACTCGACATATAAAAACTCTATTGCTGTTGTGCGTTTAGAGATGGGTAAAGATTTACTCTCAGCACTACTTAGTGATCCTACACAGCTAAGTTGGAATGAAAAAGTAGATAAGTTGTGGAGTAGTTTTAGTATCATGACAAATGCAGAGGCTGCAACTTATAATGTAAAAGATAAAGAGACAATAAAAAGAATTTTAGAAGATCTTCGTAAGCGTGGTGATGAGCTTGGGAGTAAGTATCTGACAACTGTTTTAAATGACTTAGAAACTACTACTTATTCAGGGATTTTAATCGATGTGAGTGAAGTTGTAAACTTTAAAAAAGCGATGATTGTTAAACTTGTTGATAAAAATGGAAAAGAGATATACCCTGCAGATATAGTAAGTAAAAAAACACTGCTTAAGAGAAATACTTCGGTTGGATTTATGTATGGTTTCGATGATGCAAGAAACAACAAAAGAGTTTTTCATATTCCTATGGAAATGAAAGCAAAAAGTGTATACAAAAAAAGATACTCTAACATAGTTTTATCACAAGAGCAAATAGATAAGATTCAAACACTTGATAGAAGTGTACTGAAAAAAGCAAAAATTATTTTAGTACTAGGTGAGTAATGAAAGTTTTTATTTTTTTACTCATAAGCACTACTCTGCTCTTCTCATCTATAGATACGAAACTTAAAAAAGACCTCTCTTCTGCAAATCGTGCAAGTACACAGCTGGAGAACTTAATAGATGCTGGAGATTTAGAAGCTGCAGAGAAGTTTGAGAAACTTGTAAATGCTAAGTACACCAATAATGCAGATATACTCTGCTGGACAGGTAAACTTTACTTTGAAAAAAAAGACTTAGAGTTAGCAAAAATTTATTTTCGTAGTGCTTTGGATATTGATCCTACACATGAAATTTCAAAGATGCAGTTAGAACTTATCCAAGAGCAAGAAGATGCACATGAAAATAAAGATGTAGAAACTCTTTTGGAACTTCTAAGTGATAAAGGTTTAGACTTTTTACTAATATTTTTAGGATTTTTAGGTGCTGAAATAATTTCTAAACGTTATGCTAGTTGTCAGAAAAACTCTGTTTTTACAAGAGCAAACCATTTTATACAACGCCATGAATTAGTCAAATCATTTCGTAAACGTATTCTCTTTTCATTTAGATACTTAAAACCTAGAAAGTTCTCTTTGGTATGTCCACTTATAGATCTTCTTGTTCTCATAACAATGAGTTTTGCCATTTTGGTACCATTTCTTTTTGTTGAGTTCTACTATGAGCTAACAATTTTTACAAATGAGCCATATATAACGATGAGTTCAGAGTATATCGAAGCACATTTTTGGTTGGTATTTACTTGCTTAGTATCACTTACTTTTTTAGTGTTCAGTCTAGGAAACTCCTTACGTCTGACAAGCGACAAATATATGTATGAGATAGAACTAGTAGAAGAACTAGATAGACTTTTAGCTAATGCAGAGTATTCGGATTTACATAATGTACTTCATTATTTAAATAAAAGGGGTATCTCTCAAATAGAGATAGAGACACTGCTTCAGAAATATAGTTCTGATGCAGAGGGAATTTTAAAGTTTTCTACTGATATTTCAGCGAGATTATAATGAGCTATCTAGTGCATCAGCAATAGTAGCTTTTTTGATACGAATAACTACATGAGAACTTCTGTTAGTTGCATCGTACTCTTTTTTAACTATCTCAGCACCTTTTATTTTTCCACCTATGATTTTAGCAACTTTATCTGCATCAACCATTCCATTCTCTACTTTTGTGAGTGAAGTTATCTCTGTTCCTTTTATAAGTTCTAAAAGATTTCTTTGTGCTAACATAGTTGCAGCTGTATTAGCTTTATAACGACTCTGACCCTCTTCTGAGTAAGCATCAGCAGTGAAGTAACCCTCAAGTGCTTTTTGCTCTTTTTTCTTTGCTAGCATATCTTGTAGTGACTCCTTCATCTCTTGTGGGTCTATCTCAAAACTAGTAGCTACCTTACAAGTAAACTGATAGTTATCAGAAACAGTTACTGCTTCTTTTTTACTTTTAAGTTTTGCTACACCTAATGCAGCTGTCATCACTTGTGATTCATTAAGTTTTTGGATTTTTCCATTACTATCTGAAACTATAGAAGCCATATTTGAGTAAACCATAGTTCCCGCTTGTTCCATTGCATCAACTTTAGCCTCTGCTAGTGCTTTTTCACATGCTGTCTTTTTAGAGTCAGCTGTTGCAGTTGCTATACTTTGGTAAGTATTTGCACTTAGTAGTGTCGCTGTTAGAACTGTTAGTAGTAGTGTTTTTTTCATGTTTGTTTTCCTTTTTTTGTTTTAAATTTGTTGAGAGAGTAATTTACTCTTTCATAGGCTTAAGTGGATATGTTTTCTCTCCATCTGAGACTACATAGCCTAAATTTGCTAAATCAGCTAAGTTACTAACAAAATAACTACTAAACCTTCCTGATTGAATTTCAAAAGCGATCTTTAAATTTACGTAGCGCACTCCATTCTCTTCTACTACAACTACACTGGCTTCATCTTTGATTTTATTATTATTTATAGTTGCCCAATATCCACCATTATAAGAACTGTTCCATTTTCCATTTACTTTAATACTTACTTTATCTGCAGTAATCTCTTTTGGAATGAGTAATTTTGCATAAAGTTCTCCTGAAATACTTTTATCTGCTGATCTACTTTTTATAAACTTTAAAGATTTTTTAGATAAAAATATACCAGAATGATTAGATGAAATTTTAAATTTCTTTGTTTCTATAATATCTTTTCCATTTTTTACTTTTAAAATAATTTTAAGATTTTTTTCCGGAGATAGCTTTTGTTGTTGTAGGGTATAATATTTCTCCCCTTCCTCACTATCAGTAACCAAATAGTTTAAGTCAGCTAAATCAGCTAAATAACCAACAAAATAATTACTAAATCTTCCAGATTGAACTATAAACATAATCTTCAAATCAACATAGCGAATACCATTTTCTTCTATTACAACTACACTGGCTTCATCTTTTATCTTTTTATTATTTATAGTCGCCCAATATCCACCATTATAAGTACTCTCCCACTTTCCATTGATTTTTATACTTACTTCATCTGTAGTAATCTCTTTTGGAATGAGTAGTTTAGAGTGTATGCTCGCATAAACTGCATAATCTTTTGAGGCAGATTTTAGGTGTCCAAGTGTTTTTTTATTTAAATAAAATCCAAATCCATCATTTATAACCTTAAATTGTTTTACTTCAGGATACCCTGTAATTGTAATCATTGTAGCATGCTCATTTAAATTATCTTTGAATACACATGACTTTAGATCTTTTTCTGACTCATTAAAACTATAACTCAACTTAGCTAAATCAGTTAAATAATTAACAAAATAGTTATTAAACCTTCCTCCCTGAACTACAAGCATAACCTTCAAGTTCACATAACGAATACCATTTTCTTCTATTACAACTACACTGGCTTCATCTTTTATCTTTTTATTATTTATAGTCG
>NZ_JAEMVB010000016.1 GCF_029215995.1 Sulfurimonas sp. SAG-AH-194-L11 | reverse complement strand
GAGAGTATCAACTTTGTTAATGTTTCTCAACTTATCATCACAACTGAGTTAGCTATTGAAGTAGATGTACTCATACCCTTGCAACTCTATCCTCTTGATTATGAAGAGTTCTTAGCCTATGAGCATAAGTATGATTCATCAGCACTCAACCACTTTTTTCAACTTGGAGGATTTGCTTTTATGCATAAGATAAGTGCAGATGAAAGAAATCTAAGCATACAGCATTTACTAAAATATAGCTTAGATGATGTAGAGTTTGACATACTCTGCTTATGTGCAAAGTTCATGTCACAAAAGCTCTCTGCATTTACTATATATGAAAGACTCAAGAGCTCGCGTAAAATCTCTAAGGATAAACTCTATAAATCTTATGATGGATTAGTCAATAAAAACTATATTCATCTACTACAAAAATTTAATGCACCCAAAGCAACTAAAAAAGTCTATCTTTGCGACACCTCTTTAAAGTCAGCTCTTAGTACTGAGAAGAATTTTGGGAGACTTTTTGAAAATATGATTTTTTTAGAACTACTCAAATCTGGAACTGAATGTTACTTTGATGATGAGATAGACTTCTATCTCCCCTCAAGTGAGACTATTATTTTATGTAAACCTTTTGTTGATGAGCGGCGTCTCTTTAAAAAACTTGAAAGCATAGAAGCTTTTATATTTACCCACTCTATCAAAAAGATAATTGCCATTAGTATGAATAAAGAGAGTACAATTTCACACCCATTCTCAAGTGTTGAGATTATACCCTTTGATATCTGGGCTTTAGGAGATTAATTTGAAAATTTTATGCGGAATTGATGAGGCTGGTCGCGGACCAATTGCTGGAGATTTAGTTGTAGCAGGATGTCTGTTTCTTCCTCACACAAATATAGCAGGACTAAATGACTCCAAAAAAATTAGTGAGAAACAGAGATTTAAACTTTTTGATGAAATACACCCAAATACCCAAAACCATATAGTAGTAATCTCTCCGCAAGAAGTAGATGAGTTTGGTATATCTAAATGTATGACTCGGGCACTCTTAGAGATAAAAGAGCATCTAAACGCCGACTCTTATCTTTTTGATGGTAATACTACTTTTGGAGTTACTGGCTTAGAAACTATGGTAAAAGCTGATGGTAAGATTGCCGAGGTAAGTGCCGCATCTATTCTCGCTAAGGTGACACATGATAGAAATATTATTCGTGATGCAAAACTTTATCCTGAGTATGGATTTGAGAGACATAAGGGCTATGGTACTGCATTTCATGTAGAGATGATAAAGAAGCATGGTTACTCTCCTATCCACAGAAGAAGTTTTAAACTCAAAGCACTTCAAGCAACTCTTTTTTAAAAACTCACTACCCTATCTATAAGCCAATACGATGAAAGCATTCCTATAAAATAGGGTGCTATTTTACGAAAGTATATATCTAAAATGGGAACATACTTTTTTAATTGTAATAGTACACTCCCGACAAGAGCGATAAAAAGCAGCTGTCCAGACTCAATACCTACATTAAAAGCGAATAAAGAGAGGGGTATTTCATCTTGAGGGAGACCTATACTTTTAAGGGCACTTGAAAAACCAAAACCGTGTAAAAGTCCAAAGATAAATGCTACTACTCCTATATGTTTTTTTGTAAAACTATCACTTTTAGAGAGTAACTCTCTGGCTAAAAAAAGTATACTTAATGCTATCATAGCTTCAATATATGCAACACCAACACTGATAACTCCAAACATACCAAAGGCAAGTGTAATAGAGTGGGATAAAGTAAATGCTGTAATAGCAAAAAGAAGCTGTTTCATCCGCTTTGCTAGTAAAAGTAAAGAGAGCACAAATAAAAGGTGATCATAACCACTTAATATATGAAAAAAGCCAAGTTCTAAATACTCAATAAAAAAATCAAATTTTGAACTCTTTTGGCTTATATGTATAAAAGGTGTTCTATCTCTCAGTAGAGAGTTTATAACTGTCTCACCCTTTTCATAACGAATGAGAACCCCTCTATCCTTAGAAATAAGTCCATCTATCCATATTCGCTCACCTATCAAACCTTTTTTTCCACACCATAAAGTGTACTTATTAATGATAAATCCATTACTTATTTTGATATCTTGCTCTACGATATTTTCACAAGAAAGTGGATACCTAATAGTAATATCTTTGCCCTTTTTATCTGAGAGAGGCTTTTTATAAACTACCTCTATTTTATGTGATTGCAGTTCTTTTAGCTCTATATAAGAGAGTCCTGTCTGATGTGCATTTAAAGAGATAATTACAGAGCAAAGTAAAAATAATTTATATATCATAGAGTTACTTTTGTTCACCCAAGTTATAGTTTTGTAAAATATCTTTATATGCTTTTTTTATTATCTTATCTGTTCTTTGAGCTAAGTAGTCATCGTAAACCCTTGCTTCTACCTCATCAAACTTATAAGGGTGAGTACTTATCTTATCAGTTATATAGACAAGGTGTACTCCATACTTTGAATGTAAACCTTTATGCCATACACCCTTTTTCAACTTAAATAGTTTTGATGCAAAGTATTTTCCAAACTTTTTTTGTACTTGCTGATATGAGATATTTCTATAAGATAAAGAGCCTTGAAATGGCTCACCAAAATTTTTTACTCCACTAGGACTTAAACTACCAAAACGAGCCAAATTATAAAGTACATTCATCTTTGCTACATCTGAAAAATATATATGCACAAAACTGACTCTCTTAAGCTCTGAGTAATCCTCTATATTTTTCATATAGTACTCATATAGTTGTGTTTCGCTTGGTTCGGTATACTCTACACTGCCAAGTAAGATAAACTCCATTTTTTCAACAAGTCTTTTTACTATAAGAGTATCACTTTTATGAAGGTTTAATCGTATAGATTCTTCTAAAAGAACCTTTTGTCTATAAAGATCTTGTATATAAAGAGTCAGTTCCTCTTCACTTATCTTCTTATCATACTTCTTTGTATACTCTTTTTTAAGTGTTTGTATTTCATAGGGAGTAACACTTATCTCTACTTTTGTATCTTCACTCACATCATCTTGTGCAACATTTGTATAATAGAGATACAAAATAAAACCTAATAGTAAAAAACTTACTAATGGTTCTTGTAATAATTTTATCATTCCTAAGTATATTAGCAGTATAATAAAAGCATTATTAAAAAGGAGTATCTATGGTATTAGTAACAGGGGGAGCTGGATATATCGGTTCACATACTTGTATAGCATTAGATGAAGCGGGATTTGACTTTGTTGTCTTTGATAACCTTTGTAACTCATCACAAGAGAGTCTCAGACGAGTAGAAAAGATTATAAACAAAAAGATAAAGTTTATAGAGGGCGATATTCGCTCAAAAGAGGATATGCAAAAAGTTTTTAGCACATATGCAATAGATTCTGTTATCCATTTTGCTGGACTGAAAGCTGTTGGTGAATCTGTTGAGTTACCTCTAAAATACTATGACAACAATATCAATGGAACCTTAGTGCTTTTAGAAGTTATGCAAGAGTATAAGTGTAAAAAGATAGTCTTTAGCTCTTCAGCCACTGTCTATGGTGATCCTCATACTACTCCTATAAAAGAGGACTTTCCGCTCTCATGCACAAATCCATATGGTAGAACAAAACTTTTTATAGAAGAGATACTCAGAGATGTCTATAGAGCGGATAATGCATTTAAAGTAGTCATCCTTAGATACTTCAACCCTGTTGGAGCCCATAAAAGTGGTACCATCGGTGAAGACCCTAATGGTAAACCTAATAACCTTATGCCATTTATCGCTCAAACTGCTGTTGGCAAACGCGAATTTTTAAGTGTTTTTGGAGATGATTACGATACACCTGATGGAACTGGCGTTCGAGACTATATCCATGTAGTTGACTTAGCGCAGGGTCATGTAAACTCACTTCAAAAGATAGGTGCTCTAAAAGATGTTTTAACTGTTAACTTAGGTACAGGAAATGGTTACTCTGTTCTTGAAATGGTCACGGCGTTTGAGAAGGCTTCTGGTAAAAATGTACCCTATAAAATCACAGCTAGACGTCCTGGAGATATAGCTGCTTGTTTTGCTGATCCATCTTATGCTAAAGAAGTTCTTGGTTGGCAGGCGAAAAAAGATTTAAATGAGATGTGTGAAGATAGCTGGAGATGGCAATCAAACAATCCTAATGGCTACAACTAAGGGCAGACAACTACTATATCTGCACTTTTAACATCTTTATAGTGTAAGAGTAATACATTTTTATCTTCTTGACTCTGAGTAAACATAGGTTTAGATTCAATCTTACACTCATCATAAGTGTGTAACTCCACTTCCAAGTCTATATATGCATCAAAATGAAAACTTTTTGTATTGTTTATATCTTTAAAACTTGCATTATATGCATTTGAAGATATAAGATAAGAACTTACAGAACTGTTTTTTGCTATATCAACGATATGACGACTCCCTTTGCCTAAACTTATATATGTTCTTTTAGCCTCTTTTTTAAAACCCAGTACAGTTGGTGAAGCATTTAAATTAACTTCTGCGCCTGGCTCTTCAACTCTCAAAGTCTTCAGTGAATCCATCCCACTCAAAAACCATCTATTCCCTTCATGTGCCATAGACACACTGTAATAGTCCATTACCTTAGAAATGTACTCTGAAGTAAAAATAGGTGTAACATCTTGAGAGAGTGCCCAATCAAAAACATACTCCAAAGCAGCTAGTGATGCCTGTTTTGAACCTGAGTACATATGATAATAAATATCAATCGGCTTCAAACGCCGAGGTTCATTTGTAAGCTCAAAGGTTTGCACTACACGTTTAAAACCCCAAAATGGTCCTAACCAATTATTTGTAAATACATTTTCATTTTGAGCACCTGTAAAAACTTGTACATACTCATCTCGTTTTAAACCCATAGGAGCTATAGCAGATAACCATGGTCGTAATTGTGTAATAGTGGTATCACCACCATTTATATTTAAAATATTATTTTTATACACATATGAGAGTGCATTATCTTGAGGCATACAATCTCCTGACCAAAAAACAGTTTTTGCTTCTCTTTTAGGTTTTAGAGCTTTTGTTAAAAACTCTAAACTTCCACTGAGTTCATTTTGTAAAGAGAATGTATACCCTTTTGGTTTTAAACGATACTCCTCCTCAAGTGTATCATTTATAATCTTTTTCCAAAAGAATGGATGGGTGTAGGTATGCGTAGCCGGTTCTACATTAGACAGAGAGTACATCTCTTTAGCAATTTTAATAAGCGCTGGTGATATTTCAGGGTAAAGACCATCAGGAGCAATTTCAGAACCAATTAGAGATACTGAATGTGGAACCTTATAGACTTTTAAAATCTTATTAAGTATGACATCACCTGAATAGTAACCAAAATCACCCTCTACTCTATTCATAATGCCATCACCATCAATATGTGTAAAAAGTAATCTTTTTCCATTTTGTGTTGTAACATCTGGAACTACTAAAGTTTGTAAATCTAATGCCTCTTTAAAAAATTTAAAAGGATTTACAACCCAAAGGTCATCATCTCCAATACTACTTATAGATGCTTCGCCAACTATATACCCACCCCACTTAGTAATAGCAGCTAAAGTTGAGTATGTTCCATTTGTCATCTGATATTTCAAAAGTACTTTTGCATTATTTACTTTTATATTTAAACTAGAAAGTGACATTGAAGGCTCTATCTCATATCCCATCATTGGGTTCATCTCTATTATTTTCTTTTTACTCAAAGTGACCTTATCCACACTAATACCTAATGAATTTAAAAGTTTATTTGTAGGTAATGCTCCAAAGTTTCTAACAAAGACAACTTTTATATCCTCTTTTCTTAACTTACTAATCCAGTCCATCATTATTTGAGGATACTTATAATAATCTTGCAACCAAATCACCACACCTTTATACTGATGCATAGACTGCATCTCAGGTAAACCTTTATTAATATCATGAAAATGTTGAATATAGCCCATATATTCAAATATTGCTCCAGAGTTAATAATTAATTCATGCTCTGTAATATCTGCTTTTGACGTATCAACGAGGGTAAATATCTCTCTCTTTATAGCATTTTTACTTGAGATTCCATAACTATTTAAATCTTTAGTTGAAACATAGGGTACCATACCTTTTTTTGCTAGTTTTTTTGCTAGTTTTAATGCCTTTTCTTTATCTCTAAAGTCAAGATAATCTACACAAATCACATCCAAGCCATAGTTCTTAATCTTGTGGATATGTTCATCTAACCATTCTCTATCTTTGTCTGTTACTTTTTTATATTTTAGTTTTTCTCCACTAAGACCATAATAGTAAGATTCAAATAAAACTGCCTCTACTATACTATGCACCTCATCAATTATATTAAACCCACGATTAAGTATAAGTTTTGCATCTGGATAACGAGAATGAAACTCTTGTATGAAACCTACCAAAGCTGCTCGATTAGCTACTCTGTGCTTCTGCGTTTTAGAGTAAAATTCATACGAATCTAAGGTGTCAAAAAAGAAGTTTCTAAAACCTTTCTTTCGTGCTGGCTCTATAAGTTTTTCAAAGATAAACTCTCGATATTCTGAATCTTTTAAGTCAAGTACATCGCTCTTCCAGGCACTGTTTTGTGCGACAATCCACTCTTTTTTAATATCTTTATAGATGTCAAGTGTTCTATTAAGCTCACCTATACTGACATAAGCATACATCTGTTCTTTATAGAGTGAAAAACCATGAGTGGCTGTGTTAGTTAAGTGGGGTTGCACGATGATATACTCATGAATCCCAACCAATGGATATGATATCTTCTTTCCATAGTAAACCATTGCACTCTTAGCACTCAAAGAAGCATAAAGTGTACTTAGCGGTATAAAAAGTATAAAGAGTGATAATATAAATTGAATAATAGTTTTTCCTTAAGGGTGATAGTACATAAACTGATAATTTATGAAAAGTTCTAAAATACTACCACCAATTCCATTAACTGAATCAGAATATGCCATTCCAAACACTAGATGATCTTGATGCCAGATTTTTCCACCGTATCCTGCATTAAATGTATATGTATATGTGTCTAAATCGTTATTGTAGTAAGGTGAAAATTCAACATATGGTCTCCATGCTCGTGTATAGAGATTTTTATTTGCTATTCCATATGATATATTTATACCTACATTATAGAAATTGACTGGAAGTACCTCAAAGTTTTCTACTTGTAATTCATTTATGACACCTCTTGAACCAGAGGTTTCATTATAACTAGCAGTATCATAAAATACTCCTAAATTAAGGTCAGGGTATCCATTGCGAATCTGTTTTGAGATAGACACCCTATCATATACACCACTCCCTAAATTTACATTATCTTGTGCATAAAATTGATTAAACTCTCTAAGTAAATTAATTGTAGTGCCATTTAAGATATTCCAAGAAAATCGTAAATCAAGCATATCTTTTTTTCCACCTATTAAAAGTTGTGTACTTTCAATAGTATCCATATTATTACTCACTGTTGTTCCTATTCTAATAGTAGAAGAGAGTTGATAATCAAGCCTTCCAGTGTATTCTATATAGGACCTCATTGACTTATGATATGATGTATATAAAGAAATTTCTCCTCTATCATATAACTTTCTCATTCCAAATTTTGCCATAACTGTATCATCTGGAACATTGATTAAAGTTTTAGTATCGATACTTTTGTTTAAAAAGTAGTTCACTCCAACATCAAAATAATATCCATCTGTTATATAGGTACTATTATTTAGTTTAATATACTTTTGAAGTAGAGGATTACGATTATAATAAGATGCAGTCACATCAAACTTATCTGAGCGTTTCTTACTCAAGTTTAGATGTTGTATATAAGCATTTTGATTTTTATCATTTGTATAGAGTGCCTCATAAGTAATACTCTGTGATAGTGCTACTTGCCCATCCCTGTCTGCAGCCTGAGAAGCATCACCTCTTGAGATACTATCTAAATACAAATCAAGAATATTATTGATTTTTGTTGAGTCTTCTCGAAGAAGTGCATTACTAAACTCCATCCAGAGTTCCTTTTTTTTCATACGATGGTATATTTTAAAACTTTTATCATAGGCATTATTTTGGATTGCCCATGAGTATGCTATATCATCATAATCCTTACTACTCAAAAATATTTTTGATTTTTTTAACTCTTTTTCAAATTTATCAGGATTAAAAACATACATAGCTGCACGTAAGTAATCGGACAAAAATTGGCTTTGGTGTTTTAAGTTTGGTTTTTCTAAAGCCCTTATATCAAGGATATTCACAATCTCTCTCATTGATTTTTTAAATAAAAGTTCTTCATTTTGCACTTGATATATGTATGCTTGTAAGAACTTAAACTCTAAACTTTTTGTCACATCATGTTCTTCTTCTAAAAGTTCTTGTGTATAAAAAGAAGCTCTGTTTATATCACTCAAAAAGAGATATCCATTTGCCATTGTAAGATATTCATTAAGCCCTAGATTAGGGCTCTGTGCCATATCTGTTAAAATCATACGAACACTTCGATGATCTTTGACTTCCATATAAGACCATAAAAGCTCCTGCTGTATTGCAAAGTTATTAGGTTCAAGTTCATATGCCATCATCAGAGCATCATTCTCTAAATCACGTTTATTGTAGTGTTTGTATACCTTTGCTTTTATCATCCAATAAAGTGCTTCTTTTATTAATGGGCTTTGAGTAGCATCTATTTCGTCTATAAATATTTGTACATTCTTGTACTCTGCATTATTCAATGCACCATTAGCATATGTATAAAAAATGTATGAGAGTCCAAACTCTCTATAGGCCCTTTGTGAAGCCTCAAGTGCTCTTTTAGGTTTGCTCTTTTGATATACATAGCTTACTCGTTCATAATCAGCTAAACGTGTTGCATTCATATCAAAAAGTTTGTATGAGGCTTCTGCTGCCGCACTATTTTTTTGTAAGTACCAAGCAAAATCACTCTTGAGTTGATAATATTTTTGAAGTTTCTCTAGCGAAATTGTTTCCTCTTGTTTAACACTAAGCATACTTATATATGCAGTTTCAATATCCTGTCCAATATAATAATAACGGGCAATCAGTGTAGCATCGAATTTAGAGTATGGTTTATGCTTTTCTATCATCTTTACATATTTTTGTGCGAGTTTTAAATCTCCCATCTCTAGACTTAACTCTAATGCTTTTGTTAAAAGTAACACATTTGTTTCATCTTTCATATATTGTGCTTCAAGAATTTTTACAACTTCTTCTGGAGCACCCACCATTTTATATACCAAAATCATTAAGTCAATATTTTCCTCAGTTGGATGAGCAATAGCACGATTTACCACTAAAGGTTCAATCGCTTCATATTGATAAGCACTCTTTCCGTAGTCAATCAGCTCTTGCTCAATCTTAGGGTCGTGTTTTATATCATATATAAAACGCAGATGTTTCATAGAGCGTGCACTTCTATTTGTCCATTTGCAAATTTCAGCCATTTTTTGATTCCAGTAGTAAGACTGAGGGTATGCCTCATAACCTAAAGAACCTACTCTGTACGCATTCTTTAAATCACCCTTATACAAAAAAACTTGCAGCATTAAGCGTAACTCTTCATCTTTTTGACTAACAGGCCTATCATCAATAGTATATACTGTTCTTTTTTTTCTATGTGTTAACTTACTAAAATTTATATCTTTTGTAGCTGCTGAAGTTGTAGTTTTTGAGAAACGATACTTATATGTTGTTGCAAGCTTTACATCACCATACTGTAGTAACTCTTGTTTATACTCTTTTGCATCATCATACTTCTCAAAACAACCACATCTTACCGTCACACTCTTTCCAATCTGCATAACTCTACAACTTTTGGGATAGTTTTTATTTTTTAATGTATCTACATTTTTCTGATTATTGAAGCTACTTATCAACTGAACAGTATAACAACTCTCTTGTGCTTTTGCAAAAAGTGAAATACCCAAAGCGAGAAGTAATAAAATCTTTTTCATTATTTATACTCTCTTTTTAGAATTTTTTTAGATAAGTTTGCGGCATACTCTAAGTTACCAGTTGCAAGATAAATTTTCAACATAAATCTTCTCGCACTTTTATCTGATAGATATACTCTTTCGTATTTATGTACTAATTTAGCAGCCTCTTTTAAATGATTACCAGCTTGGAGTGCCTTAACCGCCTTGTAAAAATAACGCTTTTTTCCACGGTAAGTTTTAGTTTTGTGATATAAGGACATATACTCTTGAGATGCTGTCCTATAAGATTTACTCATCAGATAAAAATCAGCAAGTCTCTCTTGCCAGGCAATAGATGTTTTAGCTTTTTGGAGAAGAACTTTTTCTGCTTTAACATAATCTTTAAATGCCATATTCATATTGTACTCATCAAGTGCCCACTTCTCACTACGTGCAGGATCATATTTTTGCAGTAACTTTAAAAATTTTCTTGCATCTTTCCTCTTATGTGATTGTTGTGCCAAATAGTATCCTTCTTCGAGAAGTGCTATATTTTTTGGTGTCTTTAGTAGCTTTTGTTTGAGTAAAAAATAACGAGCTTTTGTATTTCCTACAAAATTTGCTTCTTCAAACCATTTATCTATATTTTTTGCATCATACATTTTTTCTGTATAAATAGTAGCAAATAGTTTGCGTAACTTTTTCATCTGTTTGGCTCTATCAAGCTCTGTTTGCAAATAAAAATAATCATCTTTTTGTAAATCATAACTCAGTATATTTGCCTTATAACGATACTCCATATTTTTACTTTTGAGGAGTAGTTCAAGCAGTCTTAAAGAGAGGTCTCGTTTTCCAGAACGAAGACTTTGTTCTGCTAAAATCAGCATCAATGATTCATCTTCGGGAGAGTGTTTGAGAAGATTTTTTAGATAAAGCATACTCAAATCATAATTCGAATTTTCAGCTAAAATCTGCTCTTTTAAGATATCTTTTGGAAAAAGTACAATTAATATCACACTAAACATTAAAAAAGTAAAAATAAGTTCTTTATATGTGATTACATATGTTTTTTTTATTTCCTCATCTGCATATGACATTAACTGTGGCCTCTTTACTTGTTAAATATTCTAAATGAATATTTTTATCTTGAGTTATTGTAGTACTTGCCTTAGGAATGCTTGTTAATTGACAGTTAGAAGGAAGATGAAAGTCAAGTTTTAGCTTTGTATAACCTTTAAATTTATATTGAATATTCGATATTCCTCTATGGTAAGTTTGAACATGAGCATTAGATGATACCAGATAGGTAATATCTTGTGCACCATCCCTTAAACTAAAGTAATGTTGTTGCTTTGTATCAAAACTAAGATAGGTATGGTTTTGAAACTTTTTAAAACCATAAATAGTTTTGGATTTATCAAAATCCACACTTTTTTCTAAATTTTCAAAACGCAATGTTTTTAAATCTCTCATACCAGAAACAAGCCACTCATCTTCTTCATTTGCCATAGAGACTGTAAAGTAATCCATCGCTTTTGGTATATATTCTGATGTAAAAATAGGAAAAATATCCTGAGTAAGAGACCAATCAAAAACATACTTTAGTGCATTAAGCGAAGCAGTTTTAGAACCTGAATATAGATGATAATAGATATCTATAGGCTTTAACCTACGTGGAGAATTTGTCAATTTAAAAGTTTGGACAACTCTTTTAAATCCCCAAAATGGTCCAAGCCAATCATTTGTAAAAACATTTTCATTTTGTGCACCTGTATAGACTTGATAGTACTCTCCACGCTCTAGCCCTATAGGTGCTACCTCTGTCAACCATGGAGAAACATTACTTATCGTTGTATCTCCTCCATTAATATTAAGAATATTATTACGATAGATATACTTTAGTGCATTTATACGCGGTGCACAATCCCCACTCCAAAAAACAGTTTTTGCTTGTTGTACTTTATCTTTGTTTACAAGATTTTGAGTGATAAACTCTAGGGTACCTGAAATTTCTTTTTTGAGTGAAAATTCATAATTTTTTGGGGCTAATCGAAACTCTGGGGCAAGATTATCATTTTGAATCTTTCCCCAGTAAAATGGATGGGTAAATGTATGAGTTGCTGGCTCTACATTATCAAGGGCAAACATATTTTTAGAAATTTTGAGAACACGTTTGGAGAATTGTGGATATAAACCATTAGGTTCTACCTCTGCTCCAATTAAGGAGACAGAATGAGGTACATCATAGCCTTTTAAAATTTTATCTAATATCATGTTTCCAGAAAAGAGCTCAGGATTTGACTCTACACGACTTACCATACCATCCCCATCTATGTGTGTGAAAAATATACGTTTCCCATTATGTGTAGTTGTATCAGGTACTGCAAGAGTAGATAAACGCAATGCTTCTTGTATAAATTCAAATGGATTAACTACCCATATATTTTCATCTTCTAGTTCTGCAATCATTGCTGTTCCAATAGCATAACCACCCCATGCTGTTATTGCTATTGGTGTAGACTGTAGAGAATTTGAGTCCTCAAAGGTTAACAATTTTCGTGCATTATGTGGATTCATATAGATAGTATTGTCTCCGAGTGAAGGTACTATATTAAAACCCATCATTTTATCTTGATATACTATGTGTTTTTTATTTTTAACACCTGTCTCACCATCATATAGGTCAATATCAAGTGCTTTAATTAGTCTAACATCAGCACTAAAACCAAAACTATTCATAAAAACAACTTTAATGTCCATCCTCTTTAGTGCAAGTATCCATGAGAGCAGCTTATTGGGATCTTTGTAATTTTCATGTAACCAAATCACCACACCTGCATAATGATGTATATCTTCAAGTTTTGGTAAACCAACTGTTACATCATATAGCTTTTGAATGTACCCTAAGTATTCCATAGGCATTGCCCCTACTTGATGAGCAGCCAAATAAGTTCTATCAGCTTTATCCTCATCAATAAGAGTAAGTATCTCACGTTTCATAGCATTTTTAGAGGACTTTCCATACCTATGAAATGTTCTTGTTGTCACATAAGGAATCATATTCTGTGATTCTATTTGCTGTATATATTGTGAGACATCATCCAGTTCTTTAGATGTCACAAAATGTATTTTAATAATATCTATACCACTCTCTTTGATTGCATCTCTTTGCTTTGTCTTTATCTCAGATAAATCATCTATAACTATTGCATCAAAAAGCTCATAAAACTCTTTACTCAAGTACTCATTAAACTTAACTATAAAATGCACCTCGGGAAATTTACTTTTAAAATAATTTATAAGTTTATTACTTTTTTTCGTTTGCTTATCATTATCAAGATATATACCTACATAACCTTGCTTTAGTAATTTTGTTATCTGTTTTTTCGTTTTTTCAAGTGAATCAGAGACAAGTACTCTAGCAAATATCTTATGCTTATAGACATCAAAACCATGAGTATAAATATTTGTATTTTTTGGTTCTACTACAATATAGTCATGAATTCCCACCATACTATATGAGATTTTATCACCATAATAAAAAAGTGCACTTTTATGTAGTAAGGAAGCTGAGAGTGTTATATTTACTATAAGAAGTAAAAAAATGTATCTACTGTAACATAAATGTTTCATAATCCAACCTATCCATTTCATTTCTAATGATAGCTAAACTAGCAATAAATACTATAAGTAAAGAGACTGTATATCCATAACCAAAGTATGCAGGTCCTAATTCTATAGAGATTAAAGTCAAGCCTGTATTAGCTACGAAAAAGAATACACACAGCCACATAGCAACATGTTTTCTATCTAGATAATAGAGTATAGCAAGAACTGACATAAAAGCTATCTGCAACATCGCACCTATGGTTAAGATATAAAGCAAACCTAGGTAAAGTTGTGGAATATGTAATATATCAAACACTGTAGGTGCTGTCAAAAAAAGAATAATATCTAGAATCCCTTGTATCATTAAAATTTCATGAATTGAATGACGAATAACATCAATCATATCATTTTTATATCCTTTAATGATAGAGAGTGTTCCTCCACTTCTTACAGCATCATAATATAGGTCATACTTCTCTGCAAAATCAGACTCTAATCTATAAAAGAAGATGGCCATTCCCGGTAAGATAGAAAGGTAAGCTAAAAATATTGGCATATCATATACTATGGATGCATTTAACTTACCTATCACCGTATGACCAGTTGCTGGATGGTACCAAAAGATAAACTTATCTACCCATGCACCAAGATTATACATAAATCCTGCAATTCCTAACGTCCAGTAAAAATTATCGGCTAGAAAAAAATCTATCTTCATAAAGATTGTAGAGTCATATGTTTTTACAATCAGTGTCAATAAAATAACAAAAAGAATCGCATTTCCAAAGAAAAATATAAAGAGTAAAAGCTCTATAGAATTACCAAAATAGTAAGAGAAGAGTACAATTAAGGCATATGATACAAAATATGCCCATACTACACCCTTATAGTATTTTAAACTTGCAGCTAAAATACTAGAAATCCAGACACCACAAAGAATTAAAAATGTAGATATAACACCTATAAGAAAAAGTAAGCTTTGATCTTCAAAGACCCACATATAAAATGGTGTAACAATAGGAAGTCCAAGTATCCATGCCATAAAAATCGCCCCAAAATATGAGGGGAGAATCTCATCCTCTTTATGTTTAAAAATAAGATCTGCAACATAACGAGTAAATGGAAGTTGCAATACTCCTGTGATAATAAGACTTGATGCCAGTGCAATTGCATAAGTTACAACAACTTGAAAACGAAAGGCATCACTTACTTCACCAAGATTGGCAAGGTTAATAAAACCAACAAGAACAATCGCTAAAATAGATATAACCCATGGCCCAGAACTTAAAATTGCTGAGTATCCATATACTTTTGCTAAAGAGAGTAGTCTATCTTCTTTTAAAATCTTACGAAGTTCAAATCCTATACCCGCCATGAGACAACCTTAAAGCGTTTTAACATTACCTTAACATATGGAGGAGGTTTTGGAAGATAATAGGGGAAGACTTTTCCCTTTAATGTAGCCCAATCTAAAAGTTTTGCTTCATCATAAATAGCTCTATACTCACTTAAAAATGACTCTTGTCTATAGTAACGTTCAACCCTAATCAAACCTGCATTTTGTGCCTTTTTCCACTCACCACTTTCAAAGTTAAGTAACCTGATGTACTCTTGTGCTAGAGCATCTGGATTTGCTATGCCTGTTATGGCTCCTGCTTTACCAATTTTAACATCCTCTTCATCTATAGCACCTTCAATAAGGTTACGACAAGAACCTACATCAGTAGCGACACAGGGAACTCCTGCTGCAAATCCCTCTAAGATAACTAGAGGCATTCCCTCACTAATGGATGAGAGTGTTTGCAGTGCTGAGTGTGGAAGAATTTTTTTAATGTCGCTATGTCCAAAAAACTTCACATTATCACTATGCCCTATTATCTCTTCTTGTGTCATCTCACTTTTATTTCCATCAAAAACTTGTAAAGCTTTCTTCAGTCCTAATGATACAGCCATCTGCTGACACTCTTCAACATAGTCCTTATCTTCTTCTACCGCCCCTACAATCCAGCCCTCTATATTTGGTATAGTTAATGAGGCAATTTTGATGGCACGAATAAATGTTTTGATATCTTTAATCGGTACTACCCGACCAATAAGAGTCACAATAGGCTTTGGAATTTCTTCTCTATCTTTGATTGTCTCTTTGAGCCCATCTACATCTACACCATTTGGAATAACCATTGTTTTATTTTCATCTGCACCATAAAGTATTTGAATTTTCTGTGCTCCAGGAAAGAGAGAGAGAATATGATTTGCCCTCTGATAAGAAAAAACACCAATTTTATTAAAAAAGTTTACCCACATTTTTTTAATATAATTATACTCTTCGGGCTGTTGTAGTAGTGATGGTTTTTTATACTCAATCCAATCAGCCGAAAGCATATCTATTTTTCTCTCTCTTGTATAAATACCATGTTCAGTAAGAACCATTGGCCTATTTGTATCATAAGATGCTAATGCTGCACAGAACCCTGCATAACCTGTTGAAGGAGAGTGAAATATTTTTGCTTCTGGTAAATTTTGTATGATTTCAGCTAAAATCCAAATTGGTTTATGAATATTTCTCAGTGTCCAAAAGTAATCGATAAAAGGAACATCAGGACAGTTCTTCATATAGGTTTCATTGATAAATTCCCATGACCTTTGTGAAAATAAAAAATCCTTAAATGTAACATCTTGAGTATAGAACTTTACCTTTTGCAGAACTTCAGGTATCGCACTTGCATTTGATTTAAAAGAGTTGTAGAGTTCAGATACAGCCTCAAAACCTTCTTTACTTCCTTTAATCTTTTTTGGTACCATATTATCTTTGTCATCAAACAGATAATGCACTTCTAAATGCTTTAAATTTGGAGGGAATTCATAACTGATTTGCATTTTATGCCCATCTACATACTCTTGAGCACCAATAAAACAGACACCAAAAGTGTACTCAGGAAGACCTTTAATAAGTTGTAACAACCAAGAAGAGACACCCCCTTTTACATAAGGATATGTTCCCTCAGAAAAGAGCATGACATCTACACTGTCACTTTTAGGAAATTCTATCTCTTGGCTCATGCTGTTTTCCATTGTTCAACTATAGGATAGAGAGTCGCATTTAAACCAAGTTCTGGTGATTCATTTATAATTGAATGCACAATAGAATAATTTCCTGTTAAAAACTGAATCTCTGCGATATATGGCAATATAAAAGAGGCCTCTCCTTCATAAAGCTCCTGTGCAACAGTAAATTCTGTACTTGCATGTTCATAATCTTCATTACTTAAATAAACTTTACCCATCAATAAGAACAACTTTGTTGCACTACTATTATATGTTAATAACTTATCTTCAATCTCTTTAATTCTCTGCTTATAATATTCTGGTTTATCTTTCTCTTGCATCTCTTTGAGAGTTTTTTTATCCATTTTTTTTACCAATAACTCACTCTCTTCAAGAGCCTTTTTTAATACTTCAATATTTTTTTGAAGTAAGTGTGATTTTGGAACATAATAATCTTTTGCAATTTTAATGTACTTTGATACTTCTTCTAAAAAACTCACCTTTAAACTTTCATGAGAAAGTTCAGTATATACCATCTCCCAGTACAGAGCAGCAAGCTCTTGAGCAGCGGCTGCTCTTCTACTAAAGTTTATATCAACATCTTTCATGTTTTCTTCATTAAACACTTCTAGATTCATATTAATTTTCATGCTAAGTGCTTTTTCTGCCTTGTTTAAAATTGCATATCCAAACATACGAATCTCATCATCTTTACTTGTAAGTGTCTGACGTACTACTCGAAGATTTTGGGGAGAAATTCTTGTTGCAAGTGCTGAGAGAGCTTTGAGTTTTTTTGACTTAGGAGCATACGTACTTGTCATCAAGTCAAGCAAAGAACCTTCACCAAAAATACGTTCTATCTTTAAAAAAGATGTCCCAAACTCATCAAGATTGAGTATATTTGTTTGTGCAACCTTTTTATTGTATGTAATATTATATAAATACCATGCTACCCAGATAGAGAGAGGGTACCCTAAAACAGGTATTGCAATATTAAATAAAAAAAGAAATAAAAAACTCATTTTTGAATTATTTTCATGTAGTGATATCTTAAAAAATAGACGAAAGACAAGACTCTTATCTTCAATTTCTTCTAAACGCAATAAATCTTTTTTATTAACTTCTTCATCATTTATAAATCTTTTTTTTATATACTTTGTTAAAACAGCTGCAAGAATAATACTTATAATTATGTGTAAGAGATAAAGAAAGGGCAAGTATGGTTCTATAAAAGAGGTGAAGTTATCCATTATAATCTTCTGTATAGTATTTATTTAAGAGTTCAGTTTTTGATAAATCAAAAGTCATATAGTTAAATTTTTTATCTTTTTCTTCTTCTAAAGTATGTAGTAATCGGTTCAGATAACCTAGTGCTGCTGCTTTATCATGTAGGGGGAAGAGAAGTGTTATGTAAAAATAGCCCTTATTCCTCACTAAGGTTACCATATCTAAAGAACGGAGCATTTTTAAAATTCTTTCATATACACGGGTTGCTTGAAGTTCATTATCAATTCGAAGGACAAGGAGAATAGAGTTCACATCAAACTTCTTATAAAGATATTTCATCCGTTCAAACTCATACTGAAAAGATTCATCTTCAACTAGTGAAAGTTCATTCTCTCTGGAGAGTAAATCTTTTTTAGAAATTTCAATAGAAAAATACTCAAGAAGGATAGAGATAGATGTTAAATTTTCTCTATTAAAAGACATAAATGGCATTTTTTCAATAACTAAAACACTTGTGATTTTATTACTCTCTAATGCAGGAATAGCAGCTAAATATAAACTGTTAATATCATTAGTAACTGTTGGTTCTCCTAAATCATCACTAATATAGATAGGTGTTTTTCGACTAATTGCCTTATCCACAAGAAAATCCTCTAAAATCATTTGAGGGGTTCTTTTTTCACAAAGGGTAGTATATGAAAAAACACTATTATTCTCATCAAGATATACACTATCATCATCAATATTTTTTTTATGAATAATCAAAGCACTATTCACATTAAAGGATTTTTCTAAGAGTGTTAAAAAATTGTTATAGTACTCCTCCTGTTTATTCACAATACTTTCATCTTCATCTATACTTATTTTCTGGTTAATAATATACTCAATAGAATTTCTAATACTCATAGGTTTAATTACATAATTTTTTTCTAGTTGATCATGGGAAATTTTAAGTGTATAAAAAGCTTTAGAAAGTTCATCAAGTTTAGTCCCACGATACTGTGCTTGAATTTCAGCTTTTTTAATCTTTTGTGTCCAGTAGTAATGAAATTCACTAAAAATCAGTGTCATCATTAAGGCTACTAAAAACTCTATATATAAAAACCGAGGATAAAACAGTGCCATAGCAATAGCTAAAATACTTAATGCTAAAATACCATTTTCAAAACCATGAAAAAGAGTAATAACAGCTAGTAATATCAAGATAAATGAGACATCACTGTTTAACATACATATATCTGTAGAATCTATTAAATAACCTATCCCTAAATACATAGCAACCATTATTATAGTTTCTATATATGCATATTCATGTAAAAGCTTTAATAGAGTCTCTATTTTAGTTTTTTCTTTTACACGTCCTGATTTTACTTCCATTGAGTATTGTCCTAGTTTTCCATCATCTCTTCAATGAGATCTTGTGCTGTTGTACCTATAGAAGCATTACCCCAGTCACTATCTGAAGCTGTTGCACTCCAGACTAGTTTGGTATTTTTTGTTTTATAGAGACTTAACTGTAGACTAACAGCAGGCTCCCCATCAATACCTGTTTTGTAACGCCACTCACTCACACCACCATACATAAAGTATTTAGAGCCATCTTCTTTTGCTGCTTTTTTTGCTTTTTTTAATGTATCCACCTTCTCTTTAAGATGACTTTTGACTTTATAACCTTTTGCATATAATATACCTTCTATTATATTACCTGCTCGCTTGCCTGCTCGTGGTGTATCTGTATAATTATTCAATCTAAAAAGAGAAATTGTTATATTGTTTTTAATCTCTTTATCCCCATCATCTTCATACACAACTGGCATCGATTCTTGTGTGACGACTAGCGAAGAGGTTGAACATCCCGCTAGTAAAAAAACGAGCATTCCAAAAAATATAAACTTCATTGTATCCATTTGTAATCCTTTTTAAATATCTAATTTGATATTATTAAAATGCAAAAAGCATTCGTGTTTGTAATATATGTAGCCTTCCATTATACAGTTTTGTTTGTGTAGGCTCTGCTATTATATAATTAAACATCAGTTTCATCTCATCATTGATGTAATAATTTACTCCAAAACTGTAGTCTGCCTGTTCTCCATTGTTATCTTCATCCTTATCATTAAGATTTATATATGAGTATCTTAGAGCAAGTTCAACTGCCCCATCTCTATTTAATTTTGGCTTTTTCATACGAGAAGCACTAGACCTATATCGTCTTCCTTTACCTAAAATGAAATAACTCCCTTCTAAATAGTAACCATTAAACATATAGCTAGTGATTTCTCCTATTGTACTTTTATTTATTGCATCTACACCGACCTGTGTATACTCAGCCTGAAGAGAATAGTTATCATTTATATAGAGTAGTTCAAGATTATTCTTAGTTAATGTATTTGCATTTTTAATAGATGCTGATATATATTTATCTCGCATCAGGTGTGATTCAGCCGTTTCATTTAAACCCACCTTATCTCCATTTATATTTTGAAAAAAGTAGGCAGTACCAACACTTAAAAGATGATTCTTTCTCCATTTATGTGCATAAGTTACACGTAATGAGTAACCATTTTTTATAATCTCTTCATCAAGTCTCTCATCTATAGAACTGGTGAAAGCTGATACAAACATATTTGCTGAATTTAATTTATCAAATTTCTTATGAACAAGCACTTCTACACCTAGTTGACGACCTTGAGCATAAGCCTCCGTTAATGCTCTTTCCATAAACATATTATTTTTTGAACTAGTATAACGCTCTAGCGAAAAAGGTACCATAATATTTCCAGCTTTAACTCTATAATCTGCATCTATCATTTTGCTATGACTCTGATAGCCTATATAGTTATCTTTAAACTGACTACCACCTGTAAAGCTATACTCTAACTCATACAATAATTTTTTATTTAAAAAACTTCCCTTATTATAAATTCTAATTCGACGAAAATCACTATCTAAATATGATTGATCTGCTTCGTTAACATAGGCTATATCATAGCTAATCTGTGCACCAAATTTATACTCATACTTGTATTTTCTACTTGCTCTTTTACTCTGTAGTTTTTTTATATAACGGTTATATCCATACTGCTTGGCTTTACTTTTCTTCTTTCTTACTCGTTTTTTTGCTTTCTTCTCTTTTTTCTTTGCCTTTTTCTTCGCTTGTTTCTCTTTCTTTTTCGCTTTTTTTCTTGCTTTCTTCTCTCTCTTCTTTGCCTTTTTTCTTGCTTTCTTTTCTCTCTTCTTCGCTTTCTTTTTAGCTTTTTCTGCTCTTATCTGTTCTTTTTCTACATCAACTAATTTGTCTTCTTTCATATTTGAGACATCCAAGACATTTACAGGAACAACATCCTTAAGTACTTCTCTTGTCTGTGTAGTAATTGGAGCAACTACTAGAGGAGGAGAAGGAGGTACATTTATTGTAGTAAAACGGCTCCTATATGTTGATAAAATATATGCATCTTTATATCTACTTTTGTACTGGGCAAGATGTTTACTTGCATCTTTAAACTTAGTAAAACAGCCACATCGGACAAGTACATTTGAACCTATCTCCATTACTTTACAACTTTTATCATACTTATTTGAATATAGTTCATCACTGCTTTGTTGTGTTTTAAAAACACTTGTCAACTGTACACTATAGCAACTCTGCTCTGCTCCAAATAAAAATGTCCCCAGAAGAAAAAATAGTATTATTATTTTCATAATCCGCTCTTTTGCATAATAATATAATTTGCTGCTTTATTTGGCTTTTTACCATTATCTTCTACGATTAAGAGTGCTGATTGTCCATTTCCATCATTAACCACAGTAATCCCCTCTGCATAACCTATATCTGGCTGTTTCTTTACAAATCTAAGTATACTTTTTCTTTTATTCCATGACCATAGAGAAAATGTTCCCATTCTTTCGCTACTGCTTCCAGCAATAATCCAATAAATATCTTTATCTTTATCATATGTAATATCACGAATACCCTGCCCATCTAAATCTAATCTTATAGGCTTCCCAAATTGTGGTTTTTCATTTTTAAGAAAAATACCTTTAGGGTTTTTGATTGAAATCAAAAGTGCCATAGCACCATCTAATGGAGCTCGAAATCCTATAAGTAATGCATTCTCATCAATACAAAGCCCCTCTATATTTATATTATCTTTTGCAAATATATCTTTTTTTAAAAGTTTAGGAAAAGCTTTTTTCAACTCTTTCTTTAAATCATTATAGATATATAATTTTTCCATAGCGCCATCATCATAAGTAAACATTATGAATTTTTCACGTGATTTTTTATGCTTAGAACTTTTACTTAAAGAGTGAGAGGTAATTGCATATACAAATTTTCCATCAGAGGCTAATGCTTCAAGGTCTTCTACACTTTTTTTGAAAACTTTTTTCATTTTTTTACGTAAATATAAGTTTCCAATTTCTGAAACTTGTGCATTTTTTTCTATCTCTAGAAGTTTAAAAACTTTTGCATTTCCTTCATCTTCAACTATAAGTACTCTACCATCAGCTAATGTCGTTGCTCCTGATGGTTCATATAAGTTATAAAATCTGTCTTTTTTATAAATAACACTATCTTTTGAAAGGTTAGAAAATGCACTCTCCTCTACATAAACTAAAGCATAAATGATAAAAGATGCACTAATTATAAGTCCAACTGAGAAAAAAGTATATGCTCTTGTAAGCCAAAAGTATTTTTTCTTAATCTCCGTACTAAGAATATGTAGATGACTTATCATCTCATTTTTAGACTTCCCTGTTTTATAAATAACCTTGTTAACTGCTTTTTTATACTCATCTGGGCTTAAATCTGCCATATCTTGGTAATAGAGGAGTGATTCATACCCTTCTACAAACTCTTTAGCAACAAGTTTCTCTTTTCTTCGTGGTTTTACAGCTAAAACAGCAAAAATAATAGCACCAAGTGAGGTTATTATGATAGATATAAAAGCATATGTCATCATAGAGTTATGAATGGCAAAACCAGAAGCCGTAACACTTACAGTCAAGATAAAACCATTGATAGAGATCAGGATACCTGCTTTTGTATCAGCTAAGGAGGTAAGATCAAGATTTGAACGCAAGGCATTACGAAAAAATGTACTGACTAGTTTTGAAAGCTCTTTTTTAGGCTTCTTCTCAATTTCATTCAACTATGAACTCCAATAAACCAAATCTTCTCGTTCCACTTAAGTCGTAAACTTCTTTATCAAAAGCTATCTGATAACTGCTAGCATTATTTTCTTCTTTAGCTATAACCTGCATATATAAATGTTTACCACTCGTGATGGGTGGAACAATCTTTGAGTAGCTAACTTCACCCCATGAAGTAAGATTTAAATCAACTCCAGCTTTTGCATTGTATATTTCAATTATAGAGTTATTAAAATCATAATTATCCGCACACTTAATGTCATATACAATTTGATCTCCTTCAAAATCATAAGAGGTATCCCACTTCAGTGTCAAAGTACTTGTAGCTCTATCGTATGTAAAAGCTTGCCAAAATGGCATTGGAACACCAAGTTCAGTTTTATAATTATTTATATTTGTTAAAAGTCGATTGGGTAAAGAGAGAAATTCAGTTTCCCATACATTAAAATCTAGTTCTCCACTATCGGGTGCAGAGGTCAGATACGGCTCTATTATAGGACGATACGTATCAAGTTTTGCTTGTACTTTTTGAACTGTAATATATTCAGTAGAGAGTTTTCTTACCATAGCATCTAAATCATCTCTATTTTTTTGTATTTTTAAAAATCTTTTATGTAGAGGTATTCCCCACCATGTTCCAATTCCAAGTTCCCATTTTGCATATTTAACATTATCACGAGATGTCCCATCGTAATCCCATGGTAAAAAATAAAATGTATCAGAGTATAGGGGGTTTAATAGATAAAAATTTTGAGAAACCGTATCTTTGTTAGCAACAATAAGGTTAATAGCCATCCATGTTATATAATTTTCTCTATTAAAATATTTTGCAAAAACTGTTTCAAACTCAGCATCTGTAGTTGTATTTTCAACTGCTTTAAGCATCTCTATCAATTTTGTTTGTTCATTTCCTCTTTCTACTTCAATAACACTATCAAAAGCATTTTGATTTACTGGTGTTCCCTTAGATGTTAGTGCTAAGTCATTTGTATATCTAAAAGCAAAATTTTGTGCTTTATACAAGTTGTCATCTATATTCCAACCCCTATTTTGTAGATACTCTCTACCCAATTTTTCTACATGAGTAAAAAGTCCATAAGAGGTTCCATTTATTTTCAGATGTACAAATTGTGTTCGCAAACTTGTAAAGTTTGGTACTTCTCTAAAAAAACTAAATGAAAGCATATTTCGTACTCTTGATCTATCAAAAGCATGTTTATTTAACTGAAAAGTTCTCTCTTGTTTATATAAGTTTGTTTTTGAGTCAAGTTTTATACGAAATGATTTTTGTGCTGCATTTCTAGTTGACTTTCCTTTTTGTTCAAACTCTGCATTCATGACTTCATTACTAACTATAAAATCGTTAGTACTCATTTGTACATGTAAAATAGGTTCATAAGCATCATTTGCATCAGTGTCACCAATAATGTCTTCAAGTGTACATGCACGTGATGGAGCAGTAGTGTTATCAAAAGGTACACAGTTATAATCATTTGGATTTGGAATTAAAACATTCATTTCTAAGACATTGTCTTGTAAGTCACTATAAAAAGCTGCATTATCGACAATAGCACCACTTATCGAAGGAGTGCTCTTCTCATTATAGCTTCCACAAGCATTTAGCAACAAAAGTAAAAATGAGAAGAAAACTACCTGCCTCATAAAATTATTCTTCGCTTCTACATTCGCTAGTGACTATATTCTTTTTATTCTTTTTAATAATTTTTTTCGCTTTTTTCTTTCCAATACCCTTCACTTTTTTAAGTTCTTTTACAGATTTAAAACAGTGCTTTTTTCGGTACTTCAAAATCTTTTTTGCTTTTTTCTTTCCGATACCTTTTAACTCAACAAGTTCCTCAAACGATGCTGTATTTAAATCTACCGCACTAAATACTAAACTCACTAAGAGCAATAATCCTAATAAAACTTTCATATAGTTCCTTTTTTATTTTTAATAATACCAATTAATAGTGAGTTACTAGTGAGTATTCTATAGTTTATAGAAAAATATTATAAACTATGATTTAATGTAACAAGAATGTAACAAGATTACATTAACATAAGTTCCAGCTTCTAAGAACTTATCTTCCTCTCCAGCTATCATTAAAGCCGACTCATTTAACATATTAACAAGTATAGCTGAACTCCCTACTTTTTTACCCTCAAAATTTACAAAGTATTCCCCATCTTCTACAGTGACATTACAAGCTGTAAACTCCGTAAAACGGCTTCTTTTTGTAAAGTCACTTGAGAGTTTAGCTGCCACTGTTGTATATGCTTTATCTCTACCTAACATCTTCGCGACTAAGGGCAATACATACAAAATTGCCGTAACTGTTGAAGAGTATGCAAAACCTGGAAGGGCTAAAACAAACTTCTCTTCTTTTTGTGCGACCATAATATGGCGACCCGGTTTGATACCTACACCTTTGTAAACAACTTCAGCACCTAAACGCGGTACTATATCTTTTACAAAATCATAATCACCAACACTAACGCCACCAGTACTTACTAAAATATCAGCAGACTCTAATGCCGTCTGGAATGTTTGCATTATCTCATCTTTATTATCGGGGGCAGTTCCAAGCTGTATAACCTCAGCACCGGCTTGCTCAAATAGAGCTGCTAGCGTGTAGTTGTTTGAGCTTCGTATTTGGGCAGGATTATCTGAGTTTTCCCCTAAATCTAAAATCTCACTTCCTGTAGCTATCACTGCTACCCGTGGGCGGATTGCAACCTTTACCATCACTTGGTTGAGTCCTGCCATTACACCTATCTCTGCAAAAGCAATCTTTGTTCCCTTAGTGATAAGTATATCGCCTGAACGATAACCTTCACCTACTGGTCTCACTGCGTTTGCTAAGGGTACCTCTTGTGTGATACTAATCTGTCCATCTTTAAAATCAACATTTTCTATCTGTATGAGTGTATCTGCACCACTAGGCATCATAGAACCTGTAAATGTTTTTATACACTCCCCACTCTTTAATGTTCTTGTCTCATCATGTCCTGCAGGATTATCGCCCAACACAGTTAAAGTACCTAGTTGTAAATCTTCATGTTTTAGTGCATAACCATCCATAGAAGCCGTAGGGAACTGAGGATCATTAAACTCAGCTACTATATCCTCTGCAAGTATACGTCCAAGTGCACTACTAAGTGGTACTCTCTCATATCTACTTGAATTTACAGAAAGTAAATCCAACATATTTTGACTTGTCTCATACGATAATAATTCCATTACGCTACTCCTCTCAAGCTAATAATCCACTGCCACTAATTGCAGTAGAACGGTCTTTTGCATAAATGCGTTGTCCATCTTTTAAGTCGTACTTCCAGATAGGAGCACTTGCTTTAAAATCCTCAACAAAAGAGTCTATAAACTCTAACGCCACTCTGCGTTTAGGTGAAAAAACTGCGGCTATATATGAAGACTCATGTAGCATTACATCACCTTTTGAGTGTGCCATTTTTATTTTTGCACCTTTTAGCTTTGCTTTTTCCTGCCATGCTTTAAACCATGACTCAAGTATTGGCTCATAAACATCAAAACTCAGACCATCTATGCCATCTTCACTTCTAACCGTCCCCACAAAAGGGATATAGGCGCCATAATTACTCTCACTTTCTTCTTCATACCACTCTTTTAGTATAGTGGGAACATTTAAAGAACCATTATATAAACTGAGCACGACTTAACCACCACAAACAGGAGGAAGAAGAGATATTTTATCACCATCTTTAAGTGCTGCTTCGAGTGAAGTAACAAGTGTGTCATTAAGTGCTACAGCACAAGACTCTAACCAGTCACTCACCTCCGCATCTGCTTGGAGTATTTTCGCTAATTCATTTAAGTTGTTAATATCTAACTCTAGTGCTTCTTTTTGTATAGGTCCTAAAAATTCAACTCTTACCATAATAATTTCCTATTTATAACTATAATAATGATTATATCTAAGAAATACTAAGGATTTTATGAGAACTATGTTTAAGAAAAAAACAATATAATAAACCTATAAAAGATAAAGGATATACACTATGGCCATTAGCGTTGAAAAAGCACTTGAACTCATCTATACAAATGTTAAAAAAACATCACTTCAAATTTTACCAATAGAGCAGTGTTTAGGGTATATACTTGCACAAAATGTTATAGCTACACACAACCTACCACCCTTTGATAACTCTGCTATGGATGGCTATGCTGTTAAAGTTGAAGACTCAGGCAAAAGTGTCAAAGTCGAGACTACTATCTTTGCTGGAGATAATTTTGATGGAGTTCTTCGTGCAGGTTGTGCTATAAAAATAATGACAGGTGCAAAGATTCCTTTAGGAACACAGTGTATAGTTCCTATTGAAGATATATTAGAGACAACGCAAGATGGTGTTACACTCCCTCACAACCTTACCATAAGTCGTCATATACGTTTAGCAGGAGAAGATATCAAAAAAGAGACCCCTCTTTTACATGCAGGTGATACAATAAATGCACACCAAATTACACTTCTAGCATCTCAAGGTATAAGTCATATAAAAGTACATAAAGCTCCTCGTGTAGCTCTTTTTGCTTCAGGAAATGAGCTAAAGATGCACTTTGAGCAAGTAACTTCTTATCAACTTTACAATACAAATACACCAACACTTCTTGCACGGGCCGAGGAGCTAGGATGTGAGGTCGAGTTTATAGGAACAGCACAAGACACCTTAGAAGATTTAATCTTGCATATAAAGAGTGCCTTAGAGTGTGACCTTGTTATAACTAGTGGTGGTGTTAGTGTTGGTGATGCTGACTTTACAAAAGAGGCCTTTGGTGCATTTGGCTATACAATATTTTTTGATAAGATAGATATAAAACCTGGAAAACCAACCACTTTTGGAAAAATTGGTGAAACACTCATCCTAAACCTTCCAGGAAACCCTTTAGCAGCTGCACTCAATTTTGAGATTTTTGGAACAAGTATTATTCGTGCATTAAGCGGTGCAACAAGTAAGTTTACAAATCCCATAAAGGCTAAAATGAAGAGTGATTATGGAGTTCGAGGGGGACGTCGTTCTTTAATACCAGGTGTTTTTGATGGAGAGTTTTTTACACCTTGTGAGCATTTTGCACCCGGTATGGTCTCACCTCTAGGCTATGCAAATAGCTATATAATGATTGATGAATCTTGTAAAAGTTTAGCACAAGAGAGTGATGTAAAAGTTATAAGCACAAAGTTTAATTTCACATCAGCAGAGTATAAAAGTCTAGTCTCCCTTTAGTTTTAAAATATAGTAGTTTTTTTGAATATCTGCAATATTTTTAGACTTAAAATACTCTACAAACTTACTCTCACCATTGGGTCCTTTCCCATGTGTTAACCAACGTTTCCAGATATAAATATCAAAATCTTTGAGACTTAACTCCTCTGGAAGATTCTGCTTGAACTCTTTGAGTCTACCATCACCCTCTACTATTACAGAACCTCCATCCTTTATAAAAAGTTCTAGTTCCATTGGAGTAAAAATCCCAACAACAGCAACACCCGCCCAGAAGTTAAGTGCACCATACTGATTCCAGTAGTTTTTATAAAGATTATAATCGCCTAAAGTTTTTTTTATCTTGTTTATTTTGACATACTCTTGTAGACCTACCATCTCACCTTTTCCAAAACTCTGTAGCATCAAGCTTAATGTCAAGAGTAGAGGAATAAATGCAATACTCAGGAGTAAAGGAGACTCAGATAAAACCTTTTTGCTCTCCCTATGAACAAACCATAAAGTAAAAATGAGGGTGAAAAGTGCCAAAGGGAAAAGAGCTGGTGACCACCACTCAGGCATAGGTGATAAACGCAGGTACAGAGCTATAACAAGCAATGGAATAAGGGAGAGTACATAGGAGCTCAAACGCATTAAAAAGATAAAGACTCTCTCATACTCTTTTAAATAGGCACGAAAAAATATATATGCCATGAGCATAGTCGCGCTTACAATTGGTAGAGCATAAATATCACCACGGTAGGGATGAAAAGTAAAGAACAGAAGTGTAGGAGCTGATAATGCAACTCCTAGTTTGATAACTCTTCTCTCTTCATCATTTAAAATATTTTTCTTTTTAAAAACTGTTTTATATAAAGCAAGAAGATACGAAAAAATTGCTACAAACATAAAAGGTGCTAAAAAGTAGGTAAAAATTGGAAAAAATGCAGTAGTCCAAGGTACACCATTGGCACCTTTACTCAAAGACTCCCTGAGAATATAACTATTTATGAAAGTGTCGCCATCATAGATAAGAATTGGCAGATAGCCTGCTATAGCTATGGCAATACCAAAGGCTATTGCTGTGTAATTTTTACACTCTACTAAACGTCTCTTTATCTGAGAAGTAAGAACCCAGTAGAGTAAAACACTCAAGCCTAAAAAGAGGCTATATGCAGGAGACTTTAACCAGCCTGCTAGCCCTATTACACCCCATAATAGTAGTAAATTACTCAGACTTGTATCCCTATCTGCCTTATCTAAAAGGTAGAGTGTCACCCCATATAAAATTACAAGTTCAACTTCCATCTGTGAGGCAAAAGAGTGAGAGTAAACGCCAACACTTAGTACTACACTCAAAGCATAAAAGAAAGCCCAGCCTTTGTCATTTAGTGAAGTTTTAAAAAACCTAAAAAGCAAGATGGCTAAGAGTATCAGTCCAAAAAAGTTCATATACACCAGTGCAAACATACTATGTGTACCAAAGAGTATAAAACCGACTCTCAAAAGGATAAAATGAAGAGGACCCTTGTAGTAATCAGGCTCATTAAAGAGTGTCTGTATAAACCAGTGTCCATCACGGTGCATCTCTAAAGCCTGTGCAATGTAAGTCTTTTGATCACCCGTAGTTGGTAAGTACATATCTAACATAAAGTAAAGATATGTGAGTGTAATGAGAAAAATGAGTGAAGTTTGTGGATACTTAAGGAGTAGGCTTCTAAGTGCTTGCATCTACTCTAAACACTCTTAGGATTAATGAAGCGTTCACCCGCTATCATTTTTTCTAAGAGTTTAGAGTCATTAAAGTCATTTAACACTTCTTCTGAAAATATAATCTCTTCTAGGTGTAGTTCTCCCATAGCTTTTGAGTACGCATCATCTACAAAACACTGTGCATAACCTGTTGCTGTCTCATGAACTATAACTGAGTTTAGTTTCACCTCTTTTTCACCATTAAGTGTAGAAGTAAGCTTTAAAAGTGTATCTATCATTACAAATATAACACGGGAAAACTGTTCAGCTGATGGAGAAACAGGAAGTTCAACCCATCTGACAGAGTGCTTTTTCATATCTTCGATGTAAGATTTTTCATCCTTACTCCAAAGGGTGATAGCATGGTCAAAAGACTCTACTAAGTCTTTCATATTTTGCTTCATCAATCCAAAGTCATATACCATCTGTCCATTATCTAAAAAGTTGGACTCAAAAAGAAGTTCTACTATGTAAGAGTGTCCATGTACTGAACTACGACACTTCACACTAGAACATCCTCTAACAATATGAGCATTCTCGAACTTAAACTGTTTACGTATAATCACTCTTTATCCCTTTTATGACTCATAAATTGACTCTGTTTTGGAGGCTCAGAGCAAAGCGAGGATTTGTCCTCTAAAATAGAATCAATATATGACTCTACACACCCTTATTTACATCCCAAATTCTTATATGAAGCCTATCACTAAAATTATACCCTTTTGCCTTACAAAACTCTATAAGTGGCTCTGTGTTTTTCTCTACCTCTTCACGACTGCCACCAACTGGCATACAATATACAGAAGTTTTTGGAGCATGCAGAAGTATCTCGTTTAGTTCTTCTTCAAGTCCTAAAGTAATCGACTCAGAATCTATACTAAACTTAAAAAAAGCATCTTTAGCATTTGAGGCAAGGTTATAAATAACATCTCCTCTCACACGTTTAGACAAGGGTTCAAGTGAGTTACTCAGTTTAACTGAAAGTGCAAAAAAGCACTCTGCGTAAACAGGGTATTTTATAAAGTCAATATCAAGAGAACCATTTGTCTCAAATGTTATACGGTGCCCATTTTTAACTAAGACTTCTAAAAAATTTATAAAAATTATATCATTTGCATAGATAAGTGGCTCTCCACCTGTGAGTACTATATCTACTGCGTTTGGAAGTTCGTAAAGTTCTAAAACAGTTAAAAGCTCACTCGTTTTACTTATGGGAACCCAGCTATGAGAGAAGTGCTCTTTGTTTACGGCATATACAGTGTCACAACCAAGCACTTGGGTTCCATCTTTAGCTGTTTCCTTGCATCCAAAACCTTCGCATTTCATATTGCACCCACCAAAACGGAAAAAAAGACTAGGACTCCCTACATACTTTCCCTCACCTTGAATAGAGTAAAAATGTTCAACTAGGTACATCACGCCTTAGCCACCTGTTTCATAAAAAGCACGAGTTGAAACTTCATCATCATCTCCACCCCATCGGTTTTTCTCAGGTTTTGTTCGCACTACCTCTTTTAAAACTGCTGCTGCACCTTTTATATCTCCGCGTTTAATAGACTCTGAGATACTTAATGCTTCATCAAAATACAAACATGGGATAAGATTACCCTCTGCTGTAAGTCTAATGCGGTTACATTTCTTACAAAAATCATCAGCATAAGGCTCAATGATTCCAAATCTATAACCATCTTTCATAGTGTAGTAGTGAGAAGGCGAGGTGCCGTCAAAACCATCATCACTAAACTCATACTTTTCTCCCAGTATCGCTAAAAGTTCAGGAGATTTTAGTCCACTGATACCCTCTTTAGCATACTTATTTTCCATGTACTCGATAAAACGTACACTCATTCCACGTTCTCTACAGTACTCTAAAACATCTATAATTTCATTTGCATTTACAGTGTTCATCGGCACCATGTTGACTTTAACTTTAAGACCAACTTTAAGTGCTTCTTCTACACCCTCAAGAACATTTTTAAGGACATTTTTGCCCGCTATATCTTGAGCCACCTCAGGTTTAAGTGTATCTATACTGATGTTTATGCGTTGCAGTCCTGCATCTTTAAGTCTTTGAGCCGCACCTTTGAGTAAAAAAGCATTTGTAGTCATCGCTAAATCTATACTTGGCTCATAATCATAAATCATTCTGATAAATTTATCTAAGTCTTCGCGAAGAAGTGGTTCCCCACCAGTGATACGAATTTTTTTTATACCCTCATCTATGGCGACTTTCATAAACTCAAAAAGTTCTTCAAATGATAAGAGATTCTCTTTTGGTACCCAAGAGAAAGGTTTCTCTGGCATACAGTAGGTACATCTAAAGTTACAACGTTCTGTTACTGAAACACGTAAGTAGTCAACTACTCTGTCATAGCTATCAATGAGCATATAATATCCCTAATTCTTTAATTAGTGCCATTATACCCTGAGCAGTTGAAAATCACTTTAGTTATTAATCCCAACCAGCATTTTTATCATAAGTGATAATTGTCTCACTCTCAGACTCGTTAGAGTCTGCTTTTTTCACTTCACTCTCACCAGTGTTTTTAGGTACAACTACTTGAGAAACTTCTGCAGAGACTTCTTTTTTTGGTGTTTTTATGCTGTTTGAACTCTTTTCTTTAATATTATCATCAGTATAGAGAGGACTTTGTTCTGCATCAGCAGCTATATCACTCTTTTGAACTTGTCTAAGCTCTATTTTGTTCTCAGTATTTTTTGTAACTTTTAAATAGTAGTTATTAGATGCCTGTAAAAATATATCTATAGAATCTGATAAAGAGCCATTTACTATTTTTATATTAGTTTGCCCAGGTTTTACACCAAAACGAGTTTGAAAATGATTTGCCAGAAATACTTCTGTATCTTCTTCATTAATATATACTTTATACTCACCCTCTTTTGCGTTTTCATCATCAAGATAAATATAAAGAACACCGCCACTATAAAATATACTATCTTCTTCAAAACCCATCTTAAGGTTTGAGCATGAAACTATAAAAAATGATAAGAGACCAAGGAGTAATACAGATAGTATTTTCATAAATAACCTTTTATTTTTATTGACTTATTATACATAAAAAATATAATTTAGTTATACTTTTATATGAAATTTCGTAAATTAAAACAAAAAAAACAGACTAATAAACCCACAAAAGTTAATATTCTTTATGCAAAGTATCCTGAGAGAATAAAAGCACTCATTACGGACATGTTTATGATTTACATGCCCATTATGTTTTTTATCACATATGTCATTCTTAGCGGTAAAAATGCTTTTTTAGACTCCATTGTAGCACCTCTTATCGCTACTTCACTCTACGGTATCATTTATGCGATATTTTTAAGTAAAACAGGTCAAACACCAGGAAAAAAAGCTTATGATATTAAAGTTGTAGATTATAAGTCCCAAAAGAATTTATCTTTTATGATGGCACTCTGTAGATTTATAGCATTTTTATTTTCCGCAACTATTATAATAGGTCTATTTATCCCATTTTTTAGAAAAGACAATAAAACATTGCATGATTTGATTTGTGGGACTATTGAGATAAAAATTTAGTTTGAAACTAGTTAATGAGATAAGAAATTCTGAGACTTAATACCAATACTCGAGAGAGTATCAAACTTTAGTCGTCTCAGCGGTGCAAGCGAGGTAAAGGAATTTTATTCCTTTACCTGACTATCAATGTAAGTCTCTCCAAACTTGTCTTTTCCATAGTACACCAAAAATAGCAAAGATAATAATATAAATCATTACATACTTTCCTGTCTCTTCGCGTTCATGGCGTTTTGTATCACCTGCATCTTCTAAGTACTCAATCACTTTTTCAGCAGTATCAGCACTTACACCAACACGAGGCATAGAAGTTCCCTCTAAGTAGTTTTGAGGATTTTCCATAAATGTAGAGATATAGTGCTCCCCGCGTGAACGGATATACATACTTAAATCAGGTGGTAATTTTCCCATGTAAGCTTTAAGAGAGTCTTGATAATCTAAAACTTTAATATCAAATGCTAATTCATCTTTTTTATGTTTGAATGAACTTTTAGTACCTACCTGTGTCCATTTCTCATACTTCACACCATGGCAACGACCACAAGCATTCTCAAATGCCATAGCTGGAGTCAACTTCTCAGATGAAACCGCGATTGATTGTAAATATGCAATCATATCAGCAGTCTCTTGCTCTATGTCACCACCTGCTCCATAAAAAGGAATCATAGGATGCATTTCGCCCTTACTCTCATCAAACTTATGCTCTACCATAAGTGTATGCGCTGGGTTCTTTATAAGTGCATTTAAAAACTTCTCATCATACACAACCCCAGCATTAGATAAGTCAGGTGGATTAACACCATAAGCCCCAGCAGCACCTACAGCATCCATTGGTGCAGATATATCTGCCACATTTATAGAGTGACAGCCAGTACAAGCACCAGCACCCAGTACAAGTTCTTTACCACGAGTTGCATCACCTAGTTTAGTGATTGCAGGTAAATCAGCATAAGCGAAAGCTTCACTCTCTACATGTTTATGTAAGGTCGCATGTGCAAACGGTTCTACAAGATAGTAAGTTACAAGAGTGAAAACAGTCACAACTACTAATATTAATAATTCTTTCATTCTCTACTCCCTAAGCTTTTTTTTCAAAATATGTGATAACTGGTAGTGCTATCCACAGACCAATAAATACTAATGCTGCAACTAATCCAATAGTACTAAAAGCACCTTCTGGAGGTAGTTTACCCATAGCAGTTAGAGCTATCATATCTACAAGCATTGCCCAAAACCAATACTTAAACAGACCACGACGTGATGCAGGAACTGCATTGGGGCTTCTATCTAAGAATGGTAACAGCATAAAAATAACTTGTGCAAAGGCAAACGCCATCAGACCTATATCAGTTGAGAATGGACGTAAAATCTCATACGACCATAAAAAGTACCACTCAGGATAGATATGTGCAGGAGTTTTAAGTCCATCAGCAGGATCAAAATTTACAGGATCCATAGCAAAACCATAATGGTAAAATACTAGATAGAAGAAAAATACTAGATAAAATCCGACTACCATCATATCTTTAGCCATAAAGTCATTTGCAAAACGAATAACTTTACTTCCGGCTTTGTCACCCGCTAAATATTTCTTACTCTCTTCATCAAAATCAATTTCTTCGCCATCTTGATTATTTACATGCGGAATACGAAGTGCACCGAAATGTAAACCAATAAGTCCAATAATAGCCAAAGGAATAAGAAGAACATGTAACATAAAGAAACGACTTAAGAATGCTTGAGCAGGAACATAATCTCCACGAATCCACTCAACTAAACCATCTGCATGAAGACTACCACCAGCAAAAAGGTTAGTGATAACCATACCAGCCCAGTAAGACATCTGACCCCATGGAAGCATATAACCTGAGAATGCTTCAGCTGAAAATGCGATAAACAGAAGCATACCAGAGATCCAAATCATCTCACGACCTTTTTTATATGACCCGTAGTAAATTCCTGTAAACATATGTATGTAGATGATAAGAAAGACTACAGATGCCGCAACACCATGAACATGTCTCCATAACCAACCATAACCAACTTCTCGCATTATTGTATAGTTTACACTATCAAATGCTAAGTCTACATTTGGTTGATAATACATCAGAAGAAAAATTCCTGAAACTAAAAGAAGTGCAAAAGTGACTACTAGAATCATACCCATCGCCCACAAAAAGTTAATGTTTTTAGGAATCCAATACTCGGATGCCAGAACTTTTTCTACTTTTTCTATGGCTAAACGTTGGTTTAGCCAATCTTTTATACTTGTAGCTTTTGTAAAATGTGCCATACTATCCCTTTTAAAGCGTTAAGCCGTTTTTTTTCATTTCTAGATACTCAGGACCTACTTCGCCTAAAACTAGTGTGTTTCCCTTTATAGTAAATGGAGGGATATCAAGTGCACGTGGAGGTGGAGCTTTAGTAACATTAGCTACCAAATCATAAGTTCCACCATGACAAGCACAAAGAAAACTCTCTTTTTTTCTATCGTAACTTGGGATACAGCCTAAGTGTGTACAAAGACCTATAGTAACAAGATATGAAGCTTCACCAACAGTAATAATTCTTGGTTTTTGAGACTCATCCATTGCTGCAATCATCTCTGACGTATACTTTAATACAAAAATAGGTTTTCCCCGCCACTTCTCTGTAACAAGTTCATTCTCTTTATATCCTGACATATCAAGGGTTGTGAAACCAGCAGCTTTTACACTTGGAAGAGGGTCCCAAGACTTTTTCATAGCAAAAAGTGAAGCGACTGCACCAACTGCAGCAACACCACCAAATGCCTTACCCATAAAACCTCTACGGCTATTATCTTTCATATTATCTCACTTATTTGTAGATTATCTGAGGTTATTGTACCAAAAATATCTACAATTAGTGTAAAGTTAAGTTCTATTTTAAAGAATCATGAATTTTGATAACTTTTAAGCACTTAAAAATAATATTTAGTTTATATTTGACAGTTTATAAGTAGGCATTCTTTTTCTCACCCTACGAAGATAATGTTTAGGCTCATCATATTTTAAGTTAGTCAAAAGGTGCTTATAAACTTCATCAGGAGTCATTGCATTTATTTTGGGGGCTGCTTTATTCATATTTGTCTTTCGTGTAAATGCCCATGCTATATTTCCTGCTCCAGTATTGTATGCAGCAATTGTGCAGTAGAGTCTACTTTCAGGGTTTTTAATCTTTCTCAGATATCTATAGTATAAAATATGAAGATACGTAGTTCCCATTTCTATATTATTTTTACTATTATAGAGATAAGTAGAACTCGGCATACCTTTTTCTTTATAAAGATAGTAGTAAACATCTCTCCCCGCAGAACGAGGTACTATTTGCATCAGTCCAAATGCTGGTATGTGAGACTTGGCAAAAGGGTTAAAGTTACTCTCTGTCTGCATAATCGCAAATACTAATGGAATGGGAAGTTTAAAGCGTGTTGCATTTTTTACAACTTCATCTTTATAAACTTGAGAGCGTTTAAGCATAGTATTGTTTGGAAGAGCAATAGTTACTTTGTACACATTCTCCAGTCCAAAATTAGACTTACTTACTTTAACTTTATTCTCTTTTATCACTTTTCTTGCATATCTTTTCACTTCTGTTTGAGTAGGCTTTTTCTTAAAAACTACAGTTGAGAGTATAGGTTTTGCATTGACCTTACTTGTTACAAGCTCTTTTGGAGTTTTCAAAGAAGCAAGTTTTTTTTGAAGGGTATCTGTATTAACTACCTCTTTTGTATTTTTACTCACTACATACGAGATTTGTTTTGTTAACTTTTTTTGTGCCTCATCTGCATTTTTTGCTATAACTTCAACAACTACTGTATTATTTTCAAAGTCCACTTTAGAACGGCTTTTTTTGTCATCAGAGTAGCTAACCCACTCTTTTTTTGTAGAAAGATCTGGATTTTTCCAAAACTTCTTTAAACTCTTTTGATAATCATCATAAGCTTTTTGCTGATCTCTTTTGTATGTATCAAAATCATTTTGTTGTGCAGACTTAAACTGCTCAAATTCAGCTCTCATTTTAGCCATCTCATCTTCTGCGGATGATGCAAAAGTAAGAGAGAAAAAAGATGTAAAAATAAATGTTAAAAATAGTGTTTTCAAAGGGCTCCAATAATCTGTTTTCATACAAATCATATATAAAATATATGACAGCTTATGTCTTAAAGGAAAATAATATACAAATTACCTTAATTTAAATATATATTGAGTACTATTACATCATTATTTTTAACTATATGACACTTCTTGTCACTTAGTATATATAAAATATATTCATTACTCATAAGGCTCTTCATGAAAATTGTTTTTATCTATTTACTTCTTTTACTCAACCTCTATGCACAAAAGTCAGTCATTAAAACTAGCTTTATAAACCAAGCGAACTATGCTAATAAAAGCATGCAAGAGATAAAAGTAATTCTCTTAGAAAAAGTTAAAGTTGATGCTGCTTCTGAGATATTTGGTGACTTTATAAAGTCGGAGACAGATATAGAAAATGGAAAGATGATACGAAATCTCATCATCTCTGAAAAAAATGGTCTTGTGCATATAAAAGGTACACCTAAATATGCAAACGGCAAGAACTTTGGTGACATTCAAGTAACAGTAGAGGCTTATGCAACTGATGAAGATCTCAAAAATATGTCTATTCAGAAGATAAAAGTTACAGACTATGTCTACACTAATCCTAATATAGCACTCAAAGATATCAAAAAAGCAGCAGAAGATGCTTTTTTAGTATATGCTTTGAGTACAAAACGAGCCTCTTTAAAAAATAATCCAAACCAGATATCTATAGCACGTGAACTCTCTATAGCATTAAGTATCACAAAAAGTGTTTTTGATCCTAAAAACTCCGCTTACACAATGAGTGGTACAGTAGATTACATTCCATTTTTCTTAAAAAACAAATAAACTAGGACCAAATAAACAATGATAAAAAAAATATTACTCGTACTTTTTCTTTTAAGTGCCTCACTCTTAGCAAATAAAACAGTAACAGCAACAGCTACAATAGACAGAGCCGACTACGCAGATAAAAGTATAGAAAACCTCCAAAAGATGGCAATACAACAAGCCAAACTAAACGCAGCATCACAACTTTTTGGTGATTTTATAAAATCAGACACAGTGGTAAAAGATGGCTCCCTTGTTAGAGATCTTATTTTAGCAAAACAAGGTGGAATAGTTCATATAGAAGGGAATCCCCTTTATGAAAATGGCCAAAACCTTGGAGAGTTAAAAGTAAGTATCAAAGCTTATGCAACGGCTAAAGATATAGAAGATATGCAGGTAAAGAGACTGGTTGTATCTAACTTCATGTATTCAAACAGAGACTTAACTATAAAACAACTAGAACAAGCTGCAAAAGATGCTTTTATAGTAGAAGCAATAGCGCAGAAAAAACCTTCCATAAAAACAGAGCAAGATGCAGCTAAAAAAGCACGAGCCTTAGTAATAGACTTTAAAATAGAGAAAATGGACTTTAGTGCTGACTGGTTGGCTTATAAGCTGAGTGGTTATGTTGAATATGTGCCTATCTTTTTAAGAAGCAAGAGTAATAATAAACAAGGAAGCATACAAATCAGTAAAAATAAAATGCAACTTTTTATATACTCAGGAAGTGGAAAACAAAAAACATTTATTATTCCTACTGGTAAAAAGATTTTACTTGATAAAAAGATTTTATCTTTTATAGCGTCAGAATCACAAAAAAATCCTATAACAATGAACTTACACGCAAAATTTTCGATACCTAAAGAAATAAAAACTGATACAGTTACGATACAAGCTAATAATAAAACTCAATACTCAACAGGTAGCTACTTCAATGCTTTTATAAATGGTACCTTGATAAATAAAGGAGAAAGTTCTTCAGTTAATGTCATTAACGATAATGGCACTAGATATGTCAAACTAAATATTACCCTTACTTGTAGAAAGGGTGACTTTAACAGTTATTTTCAAGAGGTTTTACATATTTTAGGTAATGTGAGTTATAAGATTATAGATTTTCAAGAGAACCTTTACCCTTTTATCATCAAAAGTAATCAAAACAAGGGGAAAATTTTCGTTTACTCTGCTAACGGAAATACTAAAAATTTTGATATACTCTACAATACTAATGGATTTATACTTCCAAAAAAAGCTTATAAATTCATATCGAATAATTCACAAAAAAATCCTATAACAATGAACTTACATGCAAAATTTTTAATACCTAAAGAGATAAAAACGGATACAGTTACGATACAAGCTAATAATAAAACTCAATACTCAACAGGTAGCTACTTCAATGCTTTTATAAATGGTACCTTGATAAATAAAGGAGAAAGTTCTTCAGTTAATGTCATTAA
>NZ_JAEMVB010000015.1 GCF_029215995.1 Sulfurimonas sp. SAG-AH-194-L11 | reverse complement strand
AATACCATGTTGCTCAAAAAGTGCATGAGCAACTTCATCTTTTGTGATAGAGCCAAAAAGGTGACCATTGTCTCCCATCTTTTTAGTGATGATAACTTCAGCTTTTTCTAACTTTACAGCATTCTCTTTTTGAAGTTGAATGTCTGCAGCTAAATCAGCAGCAGCTTTTGCTTCATCTTCTTTATGTTGTGCTAAAATCTCAGGAGTCGCATGTTTTGCAAACCCTTTTCCAATTAAAAAGTTTTTTCCATAACCATCTTTTACTTCTTTAACTTCGCCCGCTTTTCCTAGACTTTTTACATCTTTTATTAAAAGTACTTTCATTATCTTTCTATCTCTCCAGTATATGCAACAATACCGCTTGTAAGATTTCCAACATTTTTATAACCTAAGTCAGGCATAATACGAGCAACATGAGCAGAACGGCTACCAACATGACAGTAAAGGATGATATTTTCCTCTTTGTCTAGATTTGATTCTTCTAGTGTTTGGTAAAAACTACTTGTAGGGATTAAAACATCAGCACCTTTAATGTGACCCATTTCCCACTCCATATGCTCTCTTACATCAACAAGTTTAAAATTTACCATACCTAACTCTCTAGCTTCAAGAAGTGCTAGCATTTCATCTGTTGCAATTTCATCTTTTTTTACAAGTACTTCACACTCTTCTTTAGTTAATCCGCGTGAATGAGTATGAACAGCTTCTTCTAAACCAAGTTCAGTACGTTTTGCAGCTGCAAATTCTGGAGTACAAAAGATACCACAGTGACAAGAACCAACTTCAGGAATCTCTTTTTCTATAGCTGGAGTACATGGACATATTCTGTTATCTACTGATTGAAACTTGCCATCTACCTCTTCAACCATAAAACATGGACAAAAAAGTTTGTTGTACATCATCTTGTTACGAGCAAGACCCATCTGTACACCTTCGTTTACATCTTGTTGAGGATTATATTCCCAACCAAATTGTTTTATTACCTTATCTGTAAACTTAACAGTTTTTGCCATTCTATCGATAAACTCAGGTGAATTCATGTCTATTTTAATCATGCTCATTATTTAACTCCTCTTTTTTTACCAGCTATAATACGGCGAAGTGCATTTAAACGAATAAAGCCTTCAGCATCTTTTTGGTTATATACTTCATCTTCTTCAAATGTTGAATGCTCTTCACTATAAAGTGACATATCAGATTCACGACCTACTACTTCTACATTACCCTTGTAAAGTTTAAGTTTAACAGTTCCCTCTACGTATTTTTGAGTTGTGTCAATTGCAGCTTGCATCATTTCACGCTCTGGTGAGAACCAAAACCCATTATAGATAAGTTCAGCATACTTAGCAATCATGCCATCTTTCATATGAGCTTCTTCACGGTCAAGGCAGATTGACTCTATCGCACGGTGTGCTTTAAGCATTATAGTTCCACCTGGCGTCTCATAACAACCACGAGCTTTCATACCAACAAAACGATTTTCAACGATATCTATACGACCGATACCATGTTTGTTACCATACTCATTAAGTGTACGAAGTATTGTAGCTGGACTTAACTCTTTGCCATTGATTGAGATAGGATCACCATTCTTGTAGCCAATAGTGATGTACTCTTTTTCATCAGGAGCATTTTCAGGTGAGTTAGACCATAACCACATAGACTCTTCAGGCTCATTCATAGGATTTTCTAAGTGTAGACCCTCGTAAGAGATATGTAAAAGATTTGCATCCATAGAGTAAGGGCTAACAGTTGGGTTACCCTCAGCATCTAAGTGCTTTGCATCTATCTCTATTCCACGTTCTCTCGCATAAGTTAGAAGCTTTTCTCTTGAGTTTAAGTCCCACTCTCTCCATGGTGCGATTACTGTGATGTCAGGGTTAAGGCCAAGGTATCCAAGCTCAAATCTTACTTGATCATTCCCCTTTCCTGTAGCTCCATGACTTACTGCATCAGCACCCATTTTCTTAGCTATCTCTATCTGCTTTTTAGCAATTAAAGGACGAGCAATAGAAGTCCCAAGGAGGTATTCTCCCTCATAAATCGCATTTGCTCTAAACATTGGAAATACATAATCTTTAACAAACTCTTCTTGAACATCTAAAATAAAAATGTTTTCAGGCTTGATACCATTGGCAAGAGCTTTTTGACGAGCTGGTTCAACCTCTTCACCTTGACCTAAATCAGCTGTAAATGTGATAACTTCAGCCTTGTACTCTTCTTGTAGCCATTTTAAAATAACACTAGTATCGAGTCCTCCTGAATATGCGAGAACTACTTTCTTTACTTCTTTCTTCATATGATAACCTTATAATAGAGTAATAATTAACGCGATTATATCAAAAATAATGTGAGATTATGCTTATAAATGACGAGATAAGAGTAAAATATAAGGGTAAATGAAGATTGCCTTAAAGGATAAGTTTTTTTATCCTTTAGAGTCGAATAGTATACCAGTAACTTCTTGCATTTTTGGGAGAAAATCTTGTGCTTGTTCAGCTGGAAACCTTCTAATGAGTTTACCTGAATCTGCTTCTCTAACAGATACATAAAAAACATCTTGTGAGTCAACACCAAATTTTAAATTTGTACTCATTGGATTCATGGCTTTATTGAGTTTAGTAACTAACTCTTTTACATCTTCTTGAGAATTTATAGATGTACTTTGTGTCTTTGCCTCTTCTTGAAGCCCTTTTTCAACATTTGTTTGTTTAGCTTGCATTTGCACTGCTTGTTCGACTGCTCTTACTTGAGTTTCAATACTGCTAACTTGTGTTTGCTGTTGCTTTGCTACATTTGCTATGCCATCCATGACTTACTCCTTAATTTCTTTAAATCTACTTATAAAGAGGAATATCGACAGAATATTTTTAAACTTTAACAAATTTTTTTTATTTTTACATACTTAGTCCCATTTTTATGATAATCTTGCATTAATGAAAGATTATTTAAGCCTATTACAATCACATGAAGTCTTACGTAGACTCTCCTTTATTCAACTTATTTCCTACTTTGGTGCATGGTTTTCAAATGTAGCGATTTATACACTTCTTTTAGAGATGAATGTTAGTGCACAAATTGTCGCTTTTGTCGCTATGCTGCATTTTTTAGCAGGAGTAATTCAAGCCCCTTTTTCTGGTGTAATTATAGATAGTGTGAGCCCAAAAAAACTTATGCTTTCACTTATTAGTATTGAGATAGTTGCAACATTTTGTCTTATATTTATAACACAAGTGAGTGATTTATGGATACTATATATACTCATTTTTTTTAAAATGGCAGCAGCTTCGTTTTATTTTACAACGGAGATGTCACTTTTACCTAAAATTCTTGATGGAGATAAGCTTCAAAAGGCAAATGAGATTCATTCTATTATCTGGTCTCTTTCATATACTTTAGGTATGGCTATTAGTGGTTTTGTTGTCTATGCTTTAGGAATTAAAGTTGCATTTCTTCTTGATGCATTTATGTTTGTCGTGGCGTTTTACCTACTTTTTAGACTTGAAATAGCAGTAGTTATGCATCCAAAAAAAGAGAAGTTTATAGTGATGATGGTAGATACATTTTTTTATCTCAAAGAGACACCTAAAGCATTTTACCTGATGCTAGTACATGCTTTTGTTGGTTTAACTGCATTTGATGCACTTGTAGCATTGATGGTTGATAAGTATTATGCAGGTGTAATCGCCACCTCCTTAGCGCTTGGACTTATCCACTCTGCACGTGCTGTTGGTTTAGTTATAGGGCCTATTCTTTTAGGAAAATGGATAACAAATAGACGTATCATATACCTTTTTATAGGACAAGGTTTAGCTGTTTGGTTTTGGGCATATATGATGCATAATTTTTACCTTTCATTAGTAGCAAGTGTTCTTGTGGGGCTCTTTACGACAACACTCTGGTCTTATACTTATACACTACTGCAAAAAAATATTGATGCAAAATATTATGGCAGAATCGTAGCCTATAATGATATGATGTTTTTAAGTTCAGCCGCGTTTACCTCATATATGATAGGTTTTTTGGCTACACACGATTTCTCTTTAGAGTACATTGCTGTTATTATGGGTATTGCCTTTATGGTGGGTGGCATTTATTATGCTTGGGTACTACATAAAGAGAAGATAGAGGAGATTTCATGATAAGTTTTGCAGTGGTTGGTGGCATACTTTTAAACATAGGTGCCTTTTTAACTTTTAAGGGAAAGATTTATGAGGCCGTTGGTATCTACCTTTTTGCAGATATATGTTGGATTATCATGGCGTATGAACGCGAGGATTTCTGGGGAGTTGCTTCTATTATAATAGGTGTAGCATTTGGACTACTCGCATTTTTGAAAATGAAACGCGGAAAGATGAATAAAAGTATAATTAAGGAAGAAAATGATTTATAAATCAAGTGAGGGTGACTTAGAACTAGACAATATTACAAGACTTTATCCAGCAGTAGTGGTAGATATGCAAGGTGAAGTTGCTGAGATGAGTTTGGAGTGGGAAGAGCTTTATGGGGATAAGGTAAAGATTGTACATTATGTACTTGTTTTTGACTTCACTCCTTTAAATGAAGATGTAAAAGATAGAACGACACTTACCTTTGAGACAAAAGAAGAACTCATAGCAGAAATCCAAGAGGTAGCAAAATACTTAGACTAATATCACCCGATACAAAAGAAGTATTTCGCCTCGCTATTCCTGCGGCACTCAAACATCTTGTAGATATACTCCAAATCCTTATAGATATGTTAATGGTCGGGGTTATCTCTACAGCAGCACTAGCAGCAGTTGGTCTGAGTATGCAGTTTATGATGATTATAAATGTCTTGATGACTCTGTATGTAGTAGGAGGGAATGCTCTCATCTCTCGTTTTATCGGTCAAGGTCGCAAACGCAGGGCTTCCGCACTTCTGTACTCTCTTGTGATTTTTGCAATCATACTTTCGTTTTTTATAAGTATAGCAGCTTACTTTGGAAGTTCTTGGATGTATGAGGCGATGGGTTCTGCTCCTGATGTTGTAGAGCAGGGGAGTATGTACTTTAAGATTCTGGCTCTGGGATTTGTAGTCATCTTTATAGATAACTTACTTTACAATGCACTCTCAGCCGCAGGAGACACAAAATCTTCTCTGTACATAAAACTTGTCTCCGCAGGCATAAATGCAGGACTTAACTATGTCCTCATATTTGGGCATTTTGGCTTTCCTAAGATGGGTATTGAAGGTGCTGCATATGCTACAATAATTGCCTATACTTTTAATGTAATCGCATATTATATTTTGATAAAAAAGATGAACTCTAAACTCGATTTTTTACCACTTATACGAGTAAAAGATTTGATAAGGGTGTGGCATGTTGGTTGGGGTGCTGCACTTGATAGAGGTATATCGAGTATGAGTTTTGTAATCTTTGTGAGTATTATAACTGCTTACGGAACAGCAGAACTTGCAGGGTATCAAGTAGGTCTTCGTGTTGAGGGCATAGCATTTATGCCAGGTTTTGGATTTGCCATAGCCGCAATGGCTCTTATAGGACAAAACATCGGTGCAAACAATCACAACAAGGCATATGACTTTGGAATCATCAGTGGAAGAATTGCTTATGTTTTTATGGGAAGTGTTGGTTTTATAATGATACTTATTCCTGAGTATTTAGTAGGATTCTTTACTAAAGACTCCTTGACAATAGCCGTAGCATCAAAGTATCTCATCCTAGTAGGACTCGCACAAATTCCATTAGCTATAGTCTTTGTCTACTCCTCAGCCATCCGTGGAGCAGGGGCTACAAAAACTACACTCAAAGTAAATGTTTTGAGTTTATGGATATTAAGAGTTATCCCCTCATATATCGCTTATGAGACGGGGTATGGAATTGTTGTAATATTTATGATTATGAATATAGAAACCCTTATAAAAGGGCTTGTATTTTGGTATATATATACTCAAAAGAGATGGTTATATACTAAGATTTAATCTTTATGATTACCAACAGTACTTGGAATGGTATTTCCACTTGCTTGCATACTTAAGGCTTGTGGATATTTTTTATAGTGCTCTCTCACTGCATTTGCTAGTTTTATTTTTGTCTCTACATCTACTGCACCATCATCTCCTAAACAATTACTAAGAGATACTACAAGCTCATCTTGTGGTGCTTGGACTTTAGAACTCCATGATTTCAACAACTCTTTATTTATATGTGAGGGGAGTGAACCCATGATACCTACATCATTTTGATCGTGTATAAGGAGTCCAGATGTTGTTCCACGATCAAGTGTGAGTACTTGAAAAAGATAAAGTGTGTGGTAGCTTAGTTGTTCTTGTCTATCTGCTTCACTTATCTCAGTCCTACTCTTAAATGCAGCGGTAATAATCTCTACATATGTATCTATGATACCCTCTCCAAAACTCTTTGCTAGTTCTAAGTCTTGCTCTTTATCGTGTGTTTTGTAGTTTTCAAGATAGAAGTGTGACACTCCGCGTTTTCGCTTAAGTGCTGGAATATCAAAGTACTTCTCACCTTGAATTTTCCCCTCTTTATAAGTTCCACCGGCTAAATCTCTTAGGGCATTATCAAACGCCACTTTATCATCTTCGTTTAGTATGCTAGGGTTCAAGTCAGCCATAAGACGCCAGTATGCAGAGCCATCTCGAAGCTCAGTCAAAGAGATATGTATATGGATAGAGGGAACATGTGGGTTTTTAGGATGAATGATAGTTGAAATCGCAGTAGCCGATTTGAGATTTTTCTCAGGTATCTCATCATAATGCACCTGAGAGACATTTACACTTCCTGTATTAAAAAGTAGAGTATCCCTAGACTCAAACCGACTGCCTCCACCGTGAAAACCCTCATCACGAAGCCAAGTTACCTCTTGGAATGCTCTATCTTGACCTATCTCTTTACTCAAGCTACTGAGTTTATCTGCAAATCTTTTTTGTAAACTTCTTACTAAAGTATAAGCACTCTTTGCTTCTTGTGACTCTGCCATTATCATTTTCATATATCTATCCAAAATTGTTTTTTTAATTTTAGCAAGATTTTGATTAATATCTTCATCTTATAATTGGTATAATGTTGACAAAGGAGATTATTTCATGCTTTTAGAGATAAAAAACTATTTTAACAAAATGAAAGGTTTTGAAAAAAGTCCTAAACCAAAGCCCTTATCAGAAATACTCTGGTCAGGTTTAGGAGCTTTTATATCTATAGTATGTGTGGCTCTATTTACTAAGTACTTGTCAACAAGCCCTATGGATAACTTTTTTCTTATTGGCTCTTTTGGGGCTTCAGCTGTACTCATATATGGTGCACCCCAGCTTGACTACTCTCAACCTAGGAACTTTATAGGTGGGCATCTTATCTCAACCTTAGTGGGTGTGCTTATCTATAAGTTTCTCTCATTTGACTTGATAATACTCAGTGCCTTAGCCGTCTCACTCTCTATAGTTGCTATGCACCTCACAGCAACTATGCATCCTCCAGGAGGAGCAACAGCACTCATATCTATCATCGGAAGCTCACAAATCCATGACTTAGGATTTTATCTTATCATTTCACCAATTCTTTTAGTCTCGTCTCTTATGTTATGTATAGCACTACTTGTTAACAACCTCTCAAACAATCCTCGAAGGTTTTACCCAAAGTACTGGATATAACTTAAACTCTATAAAGTGATATTTAGATAAAATAACTTTATGAATAATACTGAGTATAAACAAGCAATAGAGCAACTAAACTTATGGTCAAAACATTACTATGTTTTAGATGACCCCATTACCACTGATGAGGTTTATGACAAACTCTACCATGAAGTTGTAGAGTATGAACAGTCAAACCCTGATGCCTTAGATAAAAACTCTCCAACCCAAAGAGTAGGAGATATGATAAGTGAAGGTTTTACTAAAGAGTCTCACCTTTCTCGTATGTGGAGTTTAGAAGATATTTTCGACAAAGAGGGGCTTGAAAAGTGGCTCACTAAGACTTATAAACTAGACTCAAATGTTAGCTTTTACTGTGAGCCAAAGTATGATGGGGCTTCACTTAACCTTGTCTATGAAAATGGTGTTTTAGTAAAAGGTATCACTCGTGGAGATGGAACTATAGGGGAGCTTATCACTCAAAATGTTAAAACTATTAAGTCTATTCCACTTACTATCGAGCACAAAGAGACTATAGAAATTCGTGGTGAAGTTGTTATTTTTAAAAGTGAGTTTGAGAAGATAAATAAGCTGCGCCAAGCTGAGGGTGAAGCAGTTTTTGCAAACCCTCGAAATGCAGCAGCAGGAAGTCTACGTCAACTTGACTCTAGTATAACGGCTAAAAGAAACTTAGTCTTTTTACCTTATGGTGTTGGAGTGGACACTCTTCCTCATAAACTTCTAAGTGAAAAGATGGAGTACATCTACTCTTTAGGTTTTAGAGAACCACCACAACGAGCCATAACAAAAGGCTATGATGAGATAGAAGCCATCTATGAAGTGATGAATAAAGACCGTGACTCTTACGATATGATGCTTGATGGTATGGTAGTAAAAGTAAATGAAATAGCCGCTCAAATAGACATGGGTTACACTGTAAAAGTACCGCGTTTCTCAGTAGCATACAAGTTCCCAGCAGTGGAGAAGATAACTACTGTAAAAGAGATAATCCTTCAAGTGGGTCGCACAGGTGCTGTAACGCCAGTTGCCATTGTTGAACCAACAAATATAGATGGTGTTGTAGTTGAGCGAGCAACTCTACATAACTTCGATGAGATAGAGCGCAAAGACATAAGACTTGGGGACAAGGTTATCATCCTAAGAAGTGGGGATGTTATACCTAAAATCATCAAAGTTTTAACACATGAACGTGATGGTAGTGAGGTAGAAGTTGTGAAACCTACTCATTGTCCTGTGTGTGACAAAGAGTTACTTCAAGAAGAGGTTCTTTTAAAGTGTCAAAACTTAGAATGTGATGCGAGAGTCGTAAATGCCATCATGTATTTCGCTTCAAAACCGTGTCTTAACATAGATGGATTAGGTGTAAAAATAGTCGAAGCACTTTTTAAATCAGGATTAGTCAAATCTGTTGTAGATTTATTTGATTTGAGTTTAGAAAAACTACTTGAACTGGAGGGATTTAAAGAGAAAAAAGCACACAACTTACTCAACTCTCTGCACAATGCAAAAGGACAGGAGTACTGGCGTTTCATAAATGCACTAGGCATAGAACATGTAGGCGAAGTGGCTTCAAAAACTTTAGCGGAGAATTTTGGATTTGCTTTTGTGAACGCAACAAAAGAGCAAATCATAGAGTGTGAGGGAATAGGCGAAGAGATGGCTGAGTCTCTACTAGAGTTCGTAAGAGTAAATGCAGAGACTATTACTAAACTTCAAACTATTCTAGAACCACTAGAACCGGTAAAACGCGAAGAAGCAAAAGAGAATCCTTTTAAAGGAAAAACAGTTGTTTTAACGGGAACTATGAGTGAAAGCCGTGGAGCTATAAAAGAGATGCTAGAGAGTCTCGGTGCAAAAGTATCAGGAAGCATAAGTAAAAAAACTGACTTTTTGATATATGGCGAAGATGCGGGTAGTAAGTATGATAAGGCTGTGAAATTGGATGTGAAAACTTTGACTGAAAATGAGATGAAAGAATTAATATAAAAAACGGTTTTTTTGAGGATGATTATAAATAATCAGAGCCTTGCAGAGGAACCGTAACCTCTTTATTATAGCCCACTCGTTTCTCACTCGGATAAACTATTACTGTTATGATATAATTGTTTCCATTAAAAGGGGATTAAATGTCAAAAGTAGTTTTAGGTTTAGACTTGGGAATTACATCTATTGGCTGGGCTTTAGTTAATGTTGATGACAAACAGATAGAAAATAATAAAATTATTGATAGTGGTGTTAGAATATTTACTATAGCCGAACACCCTAAAGATGGAAAATCTTTAGCACTTCCTCGTCGTGAAGCACGGAGTGCAAGACGGACTACTAAACGCAAGGCTCAAAAACTTCGAGCTATAAAACAACTCCTACTTACAAACAAAATACTTACTCAAGATGACTTAGATAATCTTTTTATAGGTAATAAAGGGCAAAAAGATGTTTGGGATTTAAGAAGAGAATCTTTATATAGGGAACTTAGTAATAAAGAACTCTCTCGGATAATGATTCATCTTGCGAAACATCGGGGCTACAAGTCAAATAGGAAAAGCGATGAAGTAACAGATAATGAGGGCAAGGCTGTTCTCTCTGGTATTGGTCACAATAAAACTGTCTTAGAGAGTGCAAAATTTTTAACTATTGGCGAATACATCTCTACAAAAAAGAAAAAACGCAATGGCAAAGATAGGGAGGGGAAGTTAAACTACGAAAACTCTGTTGCTAGAAGTATGCTTGAAAATGAGATAGAGATAATTTTTACTAAACAAAAAGAATTTGGAAATAATTTTGTAAGCAATGACTTACTTCAAGCTTACAAAGAGATAGCATTTGAGCAGAGACCTTTAAAATCAGTAGCAGGTATGGTTGCAAACTGTCCTTTTGAAGTTGATGAAAAACGAGCTTCCAAAAGTTCTTTTAGTTTTGAGTATTTTAGAGCCTTACAAAAACTTAAGAATTTACGAGTGATAGATGAAACTGGCTATGAGATGCCACTCATTTTTGAGCAGATAGCACAAGTAATCCATAAAGCAAAAACTACTAAAAAGTTTACCTACAAGTCATTTAAGAAGCTTTTCCCTCAGTATAAAGATATGAAGATAAAAGGTTTGACATATCATGACCATAAAACGGGTGAGATTAAAGACCCTGAGGGAGTAAAGTTTTTAGATTTTACTGCTTATGGGAAGATGCACAAAGCTATTTTAAATGCAGATAATCTTTACTGGGACACAATAGAAAATGATTATGAGATTTTAGATGTTATTGCTAAAGTTTTAACAACTGAAAAAGATGATAAAGAGAGTCTCAAACAACTTAAAGAGATAGTAGATAATGAAAAAGTATGTGAAGCACTTTTAGGACTCTCCTTTTCAGGTTTTGGACACTTGAGTAATAAAGCACTGCGAAATATCATCCCACATCTTGAGGCGGGAGAGGATTATGACAAGGCTTGTGAAAAAGCTGGGTATGATTTTAAGGCTATATTTCAAGGTGAAAAAACCTTACTGCTTCCACCGTTAAGTCATCAAGAAAATATAGAGATGACAAACCCTGTTGTCAAACGTGCTATCGCTCAGATGCGGCTTGTTTACAATGGAATCGTTAGAAAACATGGTGCAATTGATGCTATTCATGTAGAGTTTACGAGAGATATAAAAAAATCTCATAAAGATAGAAGCGACATCAAAAAAGCTCAAGGGGAGTTTCGAGATAAAAAAGAGGAAGCAAGGGTTCATGCTACTGAGATACTAGGGCATGAGCCAAGTGCTAAAGAGCTTCTAAAATTTAGACTTTGGAAGGAACAAAATGGAGAGTGCATATATAGTGGTAAAGAGATTAGCCCTGATGTTCTAAATGACCCTTATGCAACTGAAGTAGATCACATACTTCCTTATAGTCGTTCACTTGATGATAGCTTAAACAATAAAGTTCTCTGTTTTACGAAAGAGAACCAGGAGAAAGGCTCAAAAACACCATTTGAGTATATGTTTCAAGAGAAGTTTGATGTGTTTGTACAGAGAGTTAAGGGCTATAAAAATATAAGACAAGCTAAACAGGGACGACTCTTAAAAACTAACTTTGATGAAAACAGCGAACTTGCCTTTAAAGATAGAAACAAAAACGATACTTCTTATATATCTAAGTTTATAAAGAACTATATGGAAGCTCATATAGCATTTAAAGAGTCAAAAGATAAACGCCATATATTTACTATGAATGGAATGCTAACTTCACAACTGCGTTATAAGTGGGGTGTGGGTGATAAAAATCGAGATAACCATCTTCATCATGCCGAAGATGCCATAATATTGGCTTTCTCAACGCAGTCTATGGTACAAAAACTCTCTACTGTTTCTGCTTCGCGAGAGGGCTACATCTACCAATCTAAAGAGAAAAAGTCTAAGGCTTTGAGATTTGTAACGCCATTAGAAGATTTTGGAGTAAAAGTAAAAGAGAGTTTGAGTGAGATATTTGTTTCGCATATGCCACGAAGAAAGATAGGTGGTGCAGCTCATAAAGAGACTATCTATAGTGAGAAAACATTAAGTATGAAAAAAGAGAATGGCAAGGTTGATGTTTTAAAAGGTGGAAGTGTTGTAAACAATGTAAAACTCAAACATGGAATAGCACTTAATGATGGTATGCCAAGAGTTGATCTATTTCAAAATAAGAAGACAAAAAAGTACTATTTAGTCCCTATCTATGTGAGTGATTTTGTGAAAGACACTTTACCAAACAAGGCAATAGTCGCAGGGAATAAACCATGGATAGAGATGGATGAAGAGTATGAGTTTAAGTTTTCTTTTTATAAGCGGGATTTGATAGAGGTTAAGACTAAAAAGACGGATACAAAAGAAGCATATAAATTTTTAGGTTACTTTATATCAACTGATTCTGCTAATGCGAATGTTGTAATTAAATCACATGATGGCAAAGAAGAAATCAAATTTGGTTATCGAAACCTACCATCTATAAAAAAACACCAAGTAGACCCCTTAGGAAACTATGTTGAAGTAAAAAGTGAAAAACGCCAAGGAAGTATAAAAGAGGGTAGAAGAAAAAGAAAACAATAGAGGAATTAAAGATGAGTGCTTGGAGAACTATACTAGTCACTAAACCTTGTAGACTAAGTATGAAAAACTTACAACTCGTGTATGAGCCTAAAGATGAAGAGAGTGTGCGAGTTCCTATTGAAGATATAACAGTTATAGTTTTAGAGAACAATCAGTCTAGTATGAGTGTAGCACTTTTGAGTATGTGCGCAGAAAAAAATATAGCTATCTTTAGTTGCGATAGTTATCATATGCCAAATGGTTTGTTTACCCCATTTCATCAACACTCGCGTTTATCTCAAATATCTCATATTCAAAGAGATATGAAACTCCCCCTAAAAAAACAGATATGGCAAAAAATAATCACACAAAAAATCTCCAATCAAGCAGAACTTTTAAGGTACTTTGATAAAGATGATTTTCAAGTCTCAGTTTTAACAGACAAGGTAAAATCAGGAGATAGTGAAAACCTAGAAGCATTAGCAGCAAGAAGATACTGGGGTTTACTATTTGAGGACTTTACAAGAGACCAAAAAGCACTTGACCCTAGAAATATAGCTCTAAATTATGGTTATTCCATAGTAAGAGGAGCAGTTGCTCGTTCTTTAGTAGCTCATGGCTTACTTCCTACCTTTGGAGTTTTTCATCGCTCAGAGCTTAATGCTTACAATCTTGCTGATGATATGATAGAAGCACTTCGACCGATGGTGGATATGATAGTAAAAAAATTAGAGATAAAAGATGAACTTGATGTTCACTTAGGTGTCGGTGTTAAATCGGCACTCTTAAATGTTCTAGTTATGGAGATGAAACTAAATAATGAAAATGTGCTTATTCTTAATATCTGTGACACAATGGCACAAGGTTTTGTAAAGGCTATGAAATTAAATGATGTGAGTAGACTTATACTCCCTACGGTAGAGTAGGATGGCAAAGTTTATGTGGATATTTGTATTTTTTGACTTACCAACAAAAACAAAAAAAGAGCGAAAGAAATACACAGACTTTAGAAGGTTCTTACTTAAAGATGGTTTTATCATGATGCAGTACTCAGTGTATAGTCGGATTTGTAAGGGTGAAGATAGTGTAGATACTCATAAAAGAAGAGTAAAAGAGCATCTGCCAAGTAAGGGACATATACGGATGCTCTCTATAACTGACTTACAATACTCCAAAATGGAAACTTTAGTAGGTGTAAAAAAAGAGGAAGAGAAGTTAGAAAAAAAACAACTTTTATTATTCTAAGTGGATTGTGTATAAATGAAACAAAATATTCTCTAAATCAATAAGAATATTTTAATTAGAAGCAGTTAATGATTGTAAAAAAACTTAAATTTTGATAAAAAATTTAGGTTTTCTAGGATTTTTTTGAGAAACAAGTAGCTACAAGCACACCTGTAAAAGGGGTGCATAAGCAAGAAGTATAGCATATCCGAGTGAGAAAGGGGGCTATAACAAAACAAGCATAGATGCGATAGATGCTTTTAGTATAGCATATCCGAGTGAGAAAGGGGGCTATAACAAAAAGTTGGTATGTAAGACTTGAGAAAATAGTATAGCATATCCGAGTGAGAAAGGGGGCTATAACGGCCGGGGGCAACACGACAACTATGTATAGAGTATAGCATATCCGAGTGAGAAAGGGGGCTATAACATGGAGATTAACAGAAGTTGCACAAGATGTAGTATAGCATATCCGAGTGAGAAAGGGGGCTATAACTATTTGTGTAATGTTTTTAACTAATGCTCTTAAAACTGCTTAAAGAGTTATTGTGATTAAGTGCCTTTGTGATATAATTTAGTATGGCAAGAATAGATGAAATAAAAGAAGAAATTGGTGCTATTAAAACTTATTTGGGTTTTATCATAGCTTTTATTATTACTATTGGTGCGGGAACAGCAAAAGTCTATTTGGATGAATCTTCAAACTTACTCTTATCTTTAGGGATTATGGGTATTCTGTTCCTTTCATTTGTGTTTTCTTTTCTAGCAAAAGTGATGCATAAAAAAATAAAATCTTTAAGGGATATCTCATGAGTATATTAACAGTAGGTATTGTTGTTGCATTTGTTGCAGTTATGTTTTCTATCGCATACGGAGCATATCAACTTAGTCTTTCATAATTATGCGTTTAGATAATTACCTCGTAGAAAAAAAGATTGTAGATAGCCGTAATAAGGCTCAGACTATCATAAAAGAGGGGCTTGTTTCTGTAAATGCCAAGCTTATCAAAAAAAGTTCTTTTAAAGTTGAAGAAGGTGATGATGTTAGTGTCGCGAACTATAAACAGTATGTCTCTCGTGCTGCGTTTAAGCTACTGGAATTTTTAGAAGAACTTTCTCTAGATGTGCAGGGTAAAGTGGCTTTAGACATAGGTTCTTCTACGGGTGGTTTTACGGAGGTTCTTCTTGAATATGGTGTGAGTGAAGTGTCGGCTGTTGATGTTGGGACTGAGCAACTTCATAAGTCTCTTCGTGAAGACAAACGGGTACATGTGTATGAGTCTTGTGATATTAGGGCTTACGAGAGTGAAAAAAAGTTTGACTTAATTGTGAGTGATGTTGCGTTTATATCGCTTTTACATATACTGAGTGATGTAGATAGACTAGCAACTGATGAGATAATACTTCTCTTTAAACCACAGTTTGAAGTGGGTCGTGAGGCTAAACGCGACAAAAATGGTGTAGTTTTAGATAACAAAGCTATAGCAAACGCGATGCAAAAGTTTGAAGATGCTTGTGTTTTAAAGAGCTGGCGTTTAGTGCAAAAATCTCCTTCAAAACTTACAGGCAAAGAGGGTAACTTAGAGTACTGTTACTACTTTAAGAAGTAACTCTTATCAGGATGCAAAAACTCCCTATTGAAGCTGTTTTAGCTGATGTGACAGATAAGTTACAAAAAAATTCTACCCTCATACTTCAAGCTCCTCCTGGGGCTGGAAAAAGTACCCGTGTTCCGCTTGCTCTTATGAATGAGCCTTACTTAAATGACAAAATCATCATCATGTTAGAACCACGTCGTGTGGCTGCTCGTATGGTAGCTACTCAAATGGCTAGAGTTCTTGGTGAAGAAGTGGGAAAAAGAGTTGGGTATCAAGTCAAGATGGATAGTGCTCAAAGTAAAGAGACAAAAGTACTTGTTGTAACTGAAGCGATTTTAGTTCGGATGTTACAAGCTGATGAGATGTTAGAGAGAGTTGGAATGATTATCTTTGATGAGTTTCATGAGAGGAGTATCCATAGTGACCTCTCTTTAGCACTCTCACTTCAAGTCCAAGAACTGCTTCGAGAGGACTTGAAGATACTCATAATGTCAGCAACTCTAAATGCGAGTGCTTTAGTAGAACTTCTAGGAAATGTGCCTGTTGTGACTTCAGAGGGGAAGAGTTATGATGTAGCAATGCACTATCTTGACATAAAAACTCCCGCACTTACTCTTAAAACGATGAACACTCAACTTGTAAAGACTATAAACTATGCACTGCAAAATGATGAGGGCGATATACTCGTTTTTCTTCAGGGTGTAAAAGAGATACGAAATCTTCAAAAGTCTTTGGGTGATGTCATAAAGAATGATGATATCTTAGTTTGTCCTCTCTACTCAGCTTTAAATAAAAAAGAGCAAGATAAAGCCTTGCAAAAATCAAACAGACGAAAAATTATACTCGCTACAAATATTGCTCAGACTTCTTTGACTATAGAGGGTGTACGGATAGTAGTAGACACAGGACTAGAAAAGCTCTCGCGTTTTAACTATGCAAACGCGATGAACCATCTCGACTCTAGTTTTATCTCTAAAGACTCTAGTGTCCAACGTGCAGGTCGGGCAGGGCGAATGAGTGATGGAAAGTGTTATAGGCTCTGGCATGAGTCAAAGGTCTTGATGCAGAGTACAAAGGCTGAGATACTGCGGAGTGATTTAAGTTCTTTAGTCCTTGACCTCTCACTTTGGGGTGTGACTGCATTTGATGAACTCAAGTGGTTAGATATACCTCAAACTACTGTTTTACAAGAGACAAGAGAAACACTTACTACATTAGAGATGTTGGACTCAAAACATAAAATAACTGCGTTTGGAAGAGATGCTATAAAGCTAGGAGTACATCCGCGTTTTGCATACATGATACTCAAAGCAAACACTTTTGGATATACTCGTGAGGCTACACTACTGTGTGCTATGCTTGGTGAGAGAGATGTTTTTAGAAATGCTAGGGATGAGAGTGATTTATTGGCTCGTTTTACTCACTTAAACGAGAAGGACTTTGACTCTGCTTATATAGATAGTTTTGTGGCGAGAGAAGTTATAAAACAGGCTGATTTTATTTTTACTAAACTTAAAAAGATGCATAAAGTTGTGAAAAAAGAACAGACTTATGACTCTGATATGATGGCTGTTTTACTTCTTTTAGCCTACCCTGACAGACTAGCTAAACGCAGGGTGAAAAATGACAATAGATATAAACTCAGTAATGCAAAGGGTGCGATACTTTCTGTAGAAGATGCTTTGTTTAATGAGGAGTATTTGGTAGTAGCAAACCTTCATGCGAATGCTAAAGATTCTTTTATAAACCTCGCTATGGCATTAGAGCTAAAAACAATAGAAGAGTACTTTTCTCATACTATAAAGATAAAAGAACAACTGCTCTATAACAAAGAGAGTAAAAAGTTTGACCTTAGAGAGTCTACTCACTTTTTAGACTTAGAACTCTACTCAAAACCACAAGCTTTAAGTGCCAAATATGACATGAAAGGACTACTCCTAGAGCTTATAAAGCAAGAGGGACTAGAGCTTCTTTCATGGAGTAAAAGAGCTAAAAGTTTACAAAAAAGAGTAGCCTTTGTAAACTTGCACTCAAAAGAGCCTATGGAGTCTTTAAGTGATGAGGTTTTACTAAACTCTTTGGGCATTTGGCTTGAACCTTTTATGGCAGATGTGAAGTCTCCTAAGATGTTAGAAACTTTAGACATCTACCCTATGTTACTCTCTCTTCTCTCATGGGAGAATCAACAAGAACTCTCTACACTTGCACCAGAAAAAGTATCTGTTCCAAGTGGTTCAAACATTACCATAGACTATAGTGACATAAGTAAACCAGCACTACATGTAAAACTCCAAGAGATGTTTGGGCTAGAAGATACTCCTAAGATATTTAACTCTAACATAGCTTTACAGATACAACTACTCTCACCAGCAATGAGACCCATACAGATAACATACGACCTTAGTAGTTTTTGGAAAAACTCTTATGCTGAGGTGAGAAAAGAAATGAGAGGAAAGTACAAACGCCACTACTGGCCAGAGAACCCTTATGAAGCTGTGGCTACCAAGCAGACTAAGAAACATATGATGAAAAAAAGTGATAATAATTAATTTCAATTTAGATATACTGAGATTATATTAACTTATATAAATAAAGGATAACATTATTTTTAAATCTATTATAATCTTTCTCTTTAGTATCTCATCTCTTTTTGCATTAGTTGACTTAAATAATGCCTCATCCAGTGAACTTTTAGCACTAAACGGCATAGGTAAAGCAAAAGCGCAAAAAATCATAAATTATAGAGAACTAAATGAGTGTTTTAAAAGTATAGATGAACTTGCAAATATAGATGGTATAAGTAAGAAAATTATCTCTAGTAACAGAACTAATCTTATGCTTGGTATATGTGAAAAAACTCAGAAAAAAGAAGCTATTGCATCTCTGCTAGATGTTCTTCTCGACCCTATCAATATTGTCTTTACGATAGTTATATTTGTACTTGGATTTATAGACCATACAAGAGGTAAAGATTTAAAAAGTCAGATAGTGAGTGTGGGTGTACTTGGTACTTTTGTGGGTATATTTATAGGGCTTCAGGCTTTTAATCCTGAAGATATTACCAACAGTGTAAATGATATTTTAGTAGGGCTTAAAACTGCCTTTTTCACCTCTATAGTGGGAATGAGTGTCTCGACAATCCTCTCTGTAACACAAACATTAAAAGGCAAGTCAGAAGATGAATAGAGAGTGGATAAGCATATCAGATATGATGTCTGGCCTTATGCTTGTTTTTCTTTTTATCTCGATTAGTTTTATGGTTAAGGTAGAGGCTGAGAAACAAGAGGTCATAGATGTCGCCATAGAGTACAGAGATACTAAGGCAAATCTAAATGAGGCATTGTATGAAGAATTTGAGAATGACTTAGAAAACTGGAATGCGACTATCACTCAAGGCAATAGCATAGTTTTTTCATCAGAACAAGTGCTTTTTGAGGTGAGTCAAAGTAAGATAAATGATAAGTTTAAACTCATTTTAGAAGAGTTTTTCTCACGATATATGAAGATACTCACAGACGAGAAGTATATAAATGAGATACTAGAGTTACGAGTAGAAGGACATACCTCAGACACTTGGAAAAATGCAAAATCTAAAGAAGAGATATATCTCAAAAATATGCAACTCTCACAAGATCGAGCATTTGAAGTTTTGTCGTATTGTTATAGTTTGAATGATAAAGTTATAAAAGAAAATAGACCTTGGTTAGAAAAATATTTTCGTGCAAATGGAATGGCTTTTTCAAAGCTAAAAGATAAAAACGCATCAAGAAGAGTAGAGTTTACAATAGTGATGAAAAGTGAAGAGAGTGTTTATAAAATATTAAAATAGAGTAATTAACTCTGCTTAAAATTATTTTGATATAATCAGCAAAAATAAATTGATGAGAGTAATAGTATAAATGAGTAGAACTATTTTTGCCTTGCAGTCCCCCGCAGGTGGTTTTTTAGATGAAGAGTTAATCAAGTTTAATAAAAAATTTGATGACTGGTGTGTACAGTTTGATAACTTTGAAGATGCAAACATTATTGCTCAGAGTTTAGAAGATAGAGAGAGTGTAAACATCGTAGAAATTACACCTCTAAGTTATCCTCAGTACTTCTTTTATAAACTCCATGGAGACATTCATGCAACGCGAGAGGTAAATGGAAAAATCATCTGTATAGTTGAGCCCTTTATGAGCTCTAGTTACCGTCTTGCTATATGTGACATAAAAACGAAGCATGTAAGATTAACGAATACTCGCTATAAAAGTGTCTTGAGTGTTGAGGGTGCTTTTGCCCATTATGAGGAGTAAATACTAAGTATTTATCTTCTTGTCCTCGTTTTTTCTTTTATTTTTATCATGAGTTGAGTTTTTCTATCTCCCATGTACTCTATGTCAAATTTATCTACTGCTTTTATGAGGTCACCCATCTTTTTAAAGCCATAGTTTACTTGAGAAAAAGAAGAGTTTTTTCTAATGTACTTTGAGATGTCTTTAACATCTGCCCAACCTTGTTCATCAGAAGTTCGCTCAACACCTTGCTTGAGTAGGTTGATGAGTTTGAAGTCTTTTCGTATGTCATAGTTTTGCCCAAGATACTTTGTGACAGCTTCAGTGACAGCGGAGTTGTTTTTCTTTGAAACTGCATTTTGTTCCATTTCTATTTCTTCTTCCTCCTCCTCATGCTTTGCATCAATAGTAGATAGTTTTTCAACATATATAAATTGACCACAGGCATTTACAAATGCCATAGGAGTTTTTGCCTCTCCATACCCATACACTGTTATACCATCTGAAAGTATACGAGTCACGATAGGAGTAAAGTCACTATCACTTGTAATGAGAACAACAGCCTCTAACTCTTTAGTGTAGAGAATATCCATGATGTCGATAATCATGGCAATGTCAGTAGCATTCTTCCCCTTTGTATAAGCAAACTGTTGAATAGGTTTAATGTTATAATCTTGCAAAACATTTTCCCAACCTTGAAGTTTTCTGTCTTTCCAGTCCCCATAAGCACGTCTTATATTCACAGTACCATACTGAGACAAGTCATCAAATATATCTTCTATATATTTAGAACTGACATTATCACAATCTATAAACATTGCTATATTATTTTTCTTTACGATGATTTTAGCCTTTTAGTCACTAATTTTTGAGAATCTTTACAATTGATTTCTAGTGTTACATTGTATTGTTATATCCTTAAGTTGGCTTAAAACTATTTTGATATAATCAGAAAAAATAATTGAGAACTTATGAATAGAATAGACTTTGATACTGCCGTTAAATTATATGATATGGATTTTTTTGATCTTGGTGATTTAGCCGATAAAAAACGTCAAGAGTTGCATGGCAAAAAAACTTACTTCAACATAAACCGTCACATCAACCCTACAAATGTATGTGCTGATGTGTGCCTTTTTTGTGCATACTCAGCGACTCGTAAAAATCCAGACCAGTATACTATGAGTCATGAAGATATACTCAAAATTGTAGAAGAGATAGATAAGAATGGTGCGAAAGAGGTACATATAGTCTCTGCTCATAACCCAAATGTTACTCTTGAGTGGTACTTAGGAATCTTTAAAAAAATAAAAACGCAGTATCCACACCTACATATAAAAGCACTCACAGCAGCAGAGGTTGACTTTCTCTCTCGTCATCATGGGCTTACTTATGATGAGGTTTTAGACTTGATGATAGAAAACGGAGTTGATTCTATGCCTGGTGGAGGTGCAGAAATCTTTGATGAAGAAGTTCGTGAAAAGATTTGTAAGGGAAAAGTTACTTCTGATCAGTGGTTTGAGATACATAGAAAGTGGCACGAGAGAGGTAAAAAGTCTAATGTTACTATGCTTTTTGGTCATGTAGAATCTCGTGAAAACCGTATAGACCATATGATGCGTATTCGTGATTTACAAGACATTACGGGTGGTTTTAATTGTTTTATTCCTCTTGTATACCAAACTGAGAACAACTACTTAAAGATTGAGGCACCCATTACAGCCAATGAAGTGCTAAAAACTATGGCAGTCGCACGTTTAGTACTTGATAATGTACCTAACTTAAAAGCGTACTGGGTAACATCAACTGTAAACCTCGCTCTTGTAGCTCAGGAGTTCGGAGCAAATGACTTAGATGGAACGATAGAAAAAGAGTCTATCAACTCAGCAGCAGGTGCTAAGAGTGCTAATGGTGTAGTTCTTGAAGATTTTACAGCACTCATCAAAAACAGTGGTTTTTTACCAGTCGAACGCGATAGTTTATATAATGAACTAAAAGTATGGTAAAAAACTATTAAAATTTCTGTTATTATCCCTAGCTATAATAGGGATGAGTTTTTACAACGTGCTATTGAATCTGTTTTAAAGCAGACTTATCAAGCTCTTGAAATAATAGTGATAGACGATGGTTCAACTGACAACACTTCTATAATAGTTCAAAAATTTCCTAATATAAAATACATATATCAAAAAAATTCTGGTGTTTCATCTGCAAGAAATTTAGGCATAGCAAATGCATGTCATGAGTGGTTGGCATTTTTAGACTCCGATGATGAATGGGTAACTAACAAACTTGAAGAACAAGTCTCTTTTCACAAAGATTATTCTGAGACCTTTGTCAGTTATACAGATGAGATATGGATAAGAGATGATATAAATGTCAAAATACCTAAAAAGTTTCAAAAACTAGGTCTTGATGTGTTTATGGAAAACTTATCTTTTTGTAATATCGCTCCCTCATCAGTTTTAATCCATAAAAGTATATTTGAGAGTGTAGGAACTTTTGATGAGAGTTTAGAAGTGTGTGAAGACTATGACTTGTGGTTAAGAATCTTACTGGAAAATAAAATAGCTTTAATCAATAAAAAACTCACTAAGAAGTATGCCGGACACAAGAATCAGTTAAGTTTTAAATATTGGGGTATGGATAGATTTCGAGTTATAACTCTTGAAAAATTATTACAAAATAAAAAAGATATAAGTGACGAAAAAGTAGAGATAATACAAAATGAACTGCTAACAAAGTACACTTTACTGCTAAAAGGTGCTATAAAATATGATAAAGTAGAAGATATACAAATTTATGAAAGAAAAGTAGCTAAATTTAGATTGTTTTAAATTTCAACTGATATAATTCTTTTCACATTCCGGATTAGCTCAGCGGTAGAGTAGGTGACTGTTAATCACTTGGTCGCTGGTTCGAATCCAGCATCCGGAGCCACTTTTTATACAACCCTATAAACACTGACATTCCAACTTATTTATTTAGATAGTGTGCCCATCTTGTGCCCTGTAAACTGATTTTATAAAAATCTACAGAATCTGAGCTTTTATAAAACTTTCCTCTTCACTTAAAAAACTAAGTCCACATGCTTCATATGCAAAAAAGACCCTTGCATTGTAATTATCTTCATATGATTCTTGATAAATCTTTTTAAAGTTATCGTACTCTTGACCCTCTCCAAACACTGGTTTCTCTACAGAACCCTCAAAGTTTTCAAAAGAGACATCTAAGAGATAAGGAGAATCAGGATAGAGTTTTTTAAGAATTTGTAACATGCCTCGTGACTCAAAGAGGAGAGTGTATGCAGGGTTTATAATGATGGCTTGTTGATTCTCTATAATGCTAGTGAGTGTAGTTGCTAACTCCCCCTCATCAGTGGCTATATCTAACCAAGAGTAGTTTTTACACCAGTACTCATAGTTGACCCCATCTTTATCATGAATACCATCCTCATCAAATACTACTTCGTGCAAGTAAGAAAAAGAGGTCTCAAAACCAGCTTCATCTGCTAGTTGTTCTAAAAATCTTGATGTTTTTTCTTTCTCTTCATCATCGCTTGGAGCAGAAAAAAGTATTTTCCAATCATCATATCTCTCATCAAAGAGTTCTACTCCATCGTCTAGTGTTATAAGCCTTTTAAAATTTTCACTTACTTTTTCATAAATTTCATTAAAACTATTTTCATCAAGTTGCTCTTGAGAAGTTTCTAGTAGTTTACTAGGTGTATCTGCTTGAAATTCCAAAAGCTTTATTGCTGTGTTGTCTCGTCCACCACTAAAAATAAATGCACCATAAATATGCCAATGCACATCACTTTGCCAAGATTTTTTAATGACTTCAACAAGGTTAAAAGGGATACCTAAGTCAAAAAAAAGATTGTTTTCGATGACATAATCAGCAGCTTCAACGTACATATCATATAGCTCATCTGCAGCATCATAATATGCCTGTGCTTCTTGAGCATGAATTTTAATACTATCCACCGAAGAATCCTCCACTTTTACTTGATGAGGAACTCTTAGATCCTCCACCAAAAAAGCTTTTTTTACTACTTCCTGCTCGAGAAGCTTTACCCGCAGCTGAACGACTATATGCACTTTTATTTGAACGAGCACTATTTTTAGAGAAGTTTTTATTGTTCATGAGTGCATTCCCTATCATATTTCCCATTAAGCTACCAGCAGCAACAGCGAGTATAGTACCAGCTAAGCCCATTCCTGCACCACCACTATTTTCTCTAAGTGTTTCACTTGTACCATTTTGTACTTTTTGGTATTCTTGTTCTGCTAATGCTTTCATCTCAGCTTCATTCATAAAACGCTCTACAGTATTTCCTTGTGCATCTTTTTCACGAATAATAGCACGACTAGGTCCATCAGTTGGCATCTCTTCTACTACAATATACTTACCATTTGCCTGTTGTTCTATAACTAAAAAACGATTTTTTTGCTCTTCTTGTGGTGCTTCACAACCTGTTAATATGCTCATCATTAGAGCACCTGTGGTTCCGAGTAAAACGTTATTTGTAAATTTATTCATTCTAATATTCACCTATTATTTTATTTTTGTCTAAATGTAATACTTTTTTGAAATTATAGTCATAAAAAGTAAGTGTATCTCTACCATTATATAAAATATCACCTCTATAAGAGTATTTACTCATATGTATTTCTACATTACTTTTCATTAAAAGGGCTTCACCAAAACTACTGCCAATAGGAGTAATGAGAGTTGAAAGTGTAATGATACTAAGACTTCCTATAACTATTAAAGTGAGTTTAGTTCCCTTATAAAGTGTGATATACCCAAGAATTAGAGTAAAAAAAAGAAATATAATTAAACTTTGATGGTCAGCAAATAAAATATTGTAATAAACATCAATCTCTTTAGCTTTAATATAGTTTTCAAATATGCCTAAAAATAGAAAAAAGTCTAAAATAAAGGTGATGAGCATACCACTTAGAAATGCTTGTACTGCTTTACTCATCGTAGCCTCACTTTCTTTTTATTGTTTATTTTATAAAGTTTAGATGAGGGTCCCTCATATAGAGAATTCTTATCTTCAATTATTATATCTATTTTTTCCTCACAAAATCCTCTATCAAAGTTTTTTGAACGTTCATTTGCAGATGTTGAGTAGTTCCATGTGATGGCATTGAGTAATTTAGAGTGAAGTGTATCTGCTGCTACACGAAAAGATATATTTTTTACGATAAATGTTGTTTTTTTAGCACGGCGAACTTCTTTTTTTCGTAGCAAAGGAACTCTAACGGCATCTTTTTGTAATGCTTTAAAGCTTTTATAGACTTTAATGAAAGGTTTAGTTGAAGGGCGTTCTTTTATAGCTTGTAGTCTTGACTCACTTTGAGATAAAAAACCGACAGTAGTGTCGGTTTGAATAAGAAGAACTTTTGATTCTAAACTAAAAAGTCTTGAAGTGCTGTTGACTTTGTCCATGAACCATCACCCATTTCATCTAATGCTAAAATTAGTGCACGAGCAGCACTAAGAGTAGTAAAGTAAGGAATACTACGACGGAGTACCTCTTGACGGATAACTACAGCATCTTTTTTACTTGTGTTATTGTCCGAAGTATTTATTGCCATTGCAATTTCATCATTCTTCATGCTGTCTTCAATATTTGGACGGCCCTCAGATATTTTTAGTACTCTCTCACATGCTATACCAGCTTTTTCTAAAACTTCTTGTGTACCTTTTGTAGCTACAAGTTTAAAGCCATGTTTTACTAAATCAGAACCGATTTCAGCGGCATGTACTTTATCTGTATCAACAAATGATAGAAAACATGTTCCACCGGTTGGGATGTTGTTTCCAGCACTCAATTGTGCTTTTGCAAAACTTACTCCGAAGTTTTTACTGATTCCCATAACTTCACCCGTTGACTTCATCTCAGGGCTTAAAACTAAATCTGCACCATAGAGTTTATGAAAAGGAAAGACTGCTTCTTTTACTGAAACATGCCCCTTAAGTTTTGGACGACGCAGACCATTTGCAATTTCTACGATGTCATATTTATCATAGTAAGCAAGAGCATCAATAAGTTTTTCACCCATCATAACACGAGTTGCAACTTTTGCAAGAGGCATTCCAGTAGCTTTAGAGACGAAAGGAACAGTACGACTCGCACGAGGGTTTACTTCTATAAGATAAATTTCATCTTGATAGATGGCATACTGTACATTCATAAGTCCAACAACTTGCAGCCCAAGAGCAATCGTTTTAGTCTGTTGTTCAACTTTTTCAATCATCTCTTGTGTCAGGTTTACAGGAGGAAGTGAACAAGCACTATCACCAGAGTGAATACCAGCTTCTTCGATATGTTGCATAACTGAACCGATATAAACCTCTTCCCCATCACTAATACAATCAACATCAAGCTCAATAGCCTGATCTAAAAACTTGTCAATAAGAACAGGTGCTTCGTGTGAGACAGAGATAGCAAGTTCCATGTATTGGTTTAACTCATTTTCACTGTAAACGATTTTCATACCACGACCACCAAGAACAAATGAAGGACGCACTAGAACTGGATAGCCAAGTTCATTAGCAATTGGTGCTGCTTCTTCTTTTTTACGAGCAAGACCATTGTCGGGCTGTCTGAGACCATGTTTAATTACAAAGTTGCTAAAGAGTTCTCTATCCTCTGCAAGGTCGATAACAGCTGAAGTTGTTCCTACAATTTTAGCACCGATTTTAGTCAGTGAATCTGCAAGTTTAAGTGGCGTTTGACCACCAAAGTGAACGATAATACCGTCTGGTTCTTCATTTTCTATAACTTCACGAACATGTTCAAGGTCAATTGGCTCAAAGTATAAAACATCAGAAGTGTCATAGTCAGTAGAGACTGTTTCAGGATTACAGTTGTACATAATACACTCTATATCCATCTCTTTAAGAGCAAACGCAGCATGAACACAACAGTAGTCAAACTCTATACCTTGACCGATACGGTTAGGTCCACCACCTAAAATAAGTACTTTTTTCTTATCCTTATTTACACGATTTGTAATATTTGGTAGTTTTGTGATATTTGTACTAGAGTAAAGGTAAGGAGTCAGTGCTTTAAACTCAGCAGAACAAGTATCAACTTCATTAAACTCTACACTAACACCAAGTTTTTTACGAGCATCGTAAACTTGCATTTCATTTATTTCATGCTCAGAATTTTTAGTGATAAGTTGAGCGATACGTTTATCAGAAAAACCATCAACTTTTACATCTCTCATAATCTCACCGTCAAAAAGAATCTTATCTGTAATAGTTTTTTCTTTCTCAATAAGTTCGCTTAGTTGGTAGAGAAACCAGTGATCTATCTGACAAGTGTCAAACATCTCCTCTATAGTCATGCCACGACGGAAACCCTCTGCAACATATAGCATTCTCTCTGCATTTGGACGACGAATCTCATGTTGAATGAAATCCATGTCACCATCCATCTCATCAAATCCACAGATACCTGTCTCTAGGGAACAGAGTGCTTTTTGCATAGACTCTTTAAAAGTACGACCAATTGCCATGACTTCACCAACAGACTTCATTGAGGTACTTAAAGTACTTACAGCTTCAGGGAATTTTTCAAATGTAAATCTAGGTATTTTTGTAACTACATAGTCAATTACAGGCTCAAAAGATGCAGGTGTTCCTGTGATGTCATTTGTAATTTCATCAAGAGTAAACCCAACAGCTAAAAGTGTAGCAACTTTAGCGATAGGATAACCAGTCGCTTTTGATGCTAGTGCCGATGAACGCGAAACACGAGGATTCATTTCAATAACAATCATACGACCAGTTTTAGGGTCAATACTAAACTGAACATTTGAGCCACCAGTATCAACACCAATCTCACGAAGGATATCAAACGAAGCATTACGCATTCTCTGATACTCTTTATCTGTAAGTGTTAGAGCAGGGGCTACAGTGATACTATCACCAGTGTGAACACCCATAGGGTCAAAGTTTTCAATAGTACAGATGATGATACAATTATCTGCTTTATCGCGGATAACTTCCATCTCATACTCTTTCCATCCAAGAAGAGATTCCATAATTTCTATCTCATTTACAGGAGAAGCAGAGAGACCCTCTTGAGCAAGTTTTTTAAACTCTTCCATATTGTATGCAACACCTGAACCACCACCAGCAAGTGTAAATGAAGCACGAGAAATTACAGGAAAACCAATCTCTTTTACTACTTCTATAGCTTCTTCAACACTATAGGCATTTTTACTTTTTGGTAAATCCATACCAATTTTAATCATTGCTTCATTAAATGCAGAACGGTCTTCACCCTTATGAATAGCTTCAGGAGAGGCACCTAAAAACTCTATGCCTTTGAGCATACCTTTTTCATACATAGATGTTGCAACATTAAGAGCAGTCTGTCCACCCATTGTTGGAAGTATCGCATCTACTTTTTCTTTTTTTATGATTTCAGCAATCACATCTTCTTTAATTGGTTCGATGTAAGTTCTATCTGCAAACTCAGGATCAGTCATAATAGTTGCAGGGTTAGAGTTGATGAGGATTACACGATAGCCTAACTCTTTTAGAGTTTTAACAGCTTGTGTACCAGAGTAGTCAAACTCACAAGCCTGACCGATAACAATCGGACCAGAACCTATAAGTAAAATAGTATTAATGTCGGTGCGTTTTGGCATTTTTACCCTTCAAAATATGTTTATAAAAATTTAATTATTATAGCTAAAGGGCACTTAAAATTTGATGAGTTTTAGAGAAGTTTCTTAATACTCAAAGGTATATATGAGAGAAACTAAGCCTGAGTAGATAAAACTTTCATCTACTAAAGGACTATTCATAGCACTTGTGGGGACTCTATCAATGCGTAAGTTGACTAATGCAGAGAGTCTATCTGTAAAAGGATACTCAATATATGTTTGAGCACCAAATTGCCATCCTGCACCTGGTGTAAACTCAGCCCTGTTTTGTGTCGCTTCATGTGTTTGAACACCATAGTAGTAATTTACAAACTCATCAGATTCATAAACAAGAATAATACTTGGATAAAAGGTAAAATTTCCAAGTGCAAATTCATCTCCAATTTCTGTTTTAAATAACCATGAGTCATAACGTGCAAATATATCTGTTAATAACATAGTTTCAATATATGTATCATTATAAGTTGCACTAAACGCTAGACCACCTTCAAAAGTGGTTTCACGAGTATCCATTCCTTCTAAATAATCAGAATCTTCAGCTTTATAGCCATATACTCTAGGTTGTGCAGTCAGTGAGAGTCCCCATGAAAACTCTTTACCTTTGTTTCCTAAAAAGTACATTCCTGCACGAGTCCATCTTACATAAAAGAGACCATTATCAAAAAAGATAACAGGAGAGGGTACTAAAAGGGGGTCTGTACCTTTGTATGGCTGTGTTTGTACATATGGTCCAAAACCAAGAGTAACTTTTTGTTTTTGGTTTTTATCTTGTGTATCAAGTGCCGTTATTGCCTCTGATGCATTAAGTGAGAGAACCAAGAGGGTTAATAGTAATATGTATTTCATCGAATACTCCTTATCATGTGAAAGTAGCTAGGTTCATTGCTTTTATAGTAGGGTTCAATGATAGCATTTTGGTACCCTTGAGAAGAAGTTACTGAAAGAACACGACCAACTTTTAGGCCTTTGATAAAGATGTTATCAAGTCCTGATGTAAGAACTTCATCCCCTTCTTTGATTTTAAACCAAGCAGGAATAAAGTTGATAATAAGTAAGTCGTCATTATTTCCATGCACAATACCCGGGGCACTATTTTCTCCAATATAGACAGCATATGCACTTTTTATATCTTGATTAAGTAGTGCTAAAGCTTTGCCATTTTTTGCAATGATGATGCCTGCTACTAGCTCTTTATATGTTAAGCCATAAATCTTAGAACTATTATAATCAGGAATATCCATCCATAAACGGTTGAAATTTCCAAAATTTTCATAAGAGATAACACGAACAAGTTCAACTTGTGTATTTAGCTTTAAAGGTGAGTGGTTTTCCTGGTATAAATCATGAATTTCACTTGCAAGTTCTTGCATAACAAGATGGTTTTTTTCATAAAGATGAAGGTGTTGTCGTAACTCTTTAATTGTTTGTGCTTGAAAAAAGTGTTCATTAAAAGTGTTTTGTATTGATTGGGTAGCATTATGGTAAGAGGTTTTTATGGCATTAAGAGAGGAAATAATAGGTGACTGGATAGTGTTGTTATAATACAAAGCACCTACGATAAGTGCTATGATTACAAAGAGATAGGAAAATAACTCTTTATTCATTCTCAAATAGTTCTTGTAGTAAATCTATCTCTTCAAGTGCTCGACCTGTTCCACGAGCAACAGCCAGTAGGGGTTCATCTGCCACAAAAACAGGAATCCTTACAATTGCTGAGAGATACTTATCAAGTTGACGAATAAGTGCACCTCCTCCTGTTAAAATGATACCATGGTTAACAATATCACCTGCTAAATCAGGAGGCATCTGTTCAAGTACATTACGAAGTGCTTCTGCTATCTCTTTGAGTGGCTCTTTCATAGCTTCTCTTGCATCTTCGCTTGTAAGTTCAACTGAACTTAAAAGACCTTCAACTTGGTCACGGCCATTTACAGTCATTACAAGTTCTTCATCAAGAGCGACGGCTGTTCCTATGTTTATCTTAATATCTTCTGCTACACGCTCACCGATAAGAAGATTGTATTTCTTTCTAACATAGTTAATGATACCTTGGTCTATCTTATCACCAGCAGTTCTAATTGATTTAGAGAGCACAAGCCCACCTAAAGAGACAACACCGATTTCAGTAGTACCACCACCTATGTCCACTACTAAGTTTCCTTGTGGCTCACGAATGTCAACTCCAGCTCCAATTGCAGCAGCCATTGGCTCTTCTATAAGAAAAACTTCACGTGCTCCAGCTGAAAGAGCAGATTCACGAACAGCCTTACGTTCAACTTGAGTAAGACCATAAGGCACACAGATGATAATACGAGGAGAGATTAAAGAAGTACGACCATGTGCTTTTTCAATAAACTTTCTGATCATTTTTTCAGTCATATCAAAGTCAGCGATAACACCATCACGCATAGGACGAATCGCTTTAATATTTCCAGGAGTTTTACCAACCATTGCTTTGGCTTCATGTCCGACAGCAAGTACTCGAGTTTGACCATACTTTTCAGTCTTTACTGCTACTACGGAAGGCTCATTGATAATGATTCCACGACCCTTTGCTATAACAATAGTATTTGCCGTTCCTAAGTCAATGGAGAGGTCGTTTGAAAAAAGCCCGATTAGTTTATTAAAAATCATATCTGTTTACCTTATGCTGTTTTTTGTGTTGCTGTTTTAATATAGACAGGCTCTGCACCATCATCTATAACTTCTTTTGTGATAAGCACTTCATATCCAGAATGTTCTGGAAGTTCGTACATAATGTCTATCATGTTTTCTTCTAAAATTGCACGTAAACCACGTGCACCAGTCTTACGTTTTATAGATTTTTTTGCAATAGCTAAAAGTGCTTCTTCTTCAAAGTTTAACTCAACTTCATCAATTGCAAAAAGTTTTTGATACTGTTTGATAAGAGAGTTTTTAGGCTCTGTAAGTATACGAACCATATCATCTTCAGTGATTTCACTGAGTGAAGCGATGATTGGTAAACGCCCAACAAGTTCAGGAATAAGACCAAAATGAACTAAATCATCAGGCTCAACCATATCAAAAGTAGGTTTTTTCTCATCTTTAGTTTTCTTTTCATGACCAAAGCCTAAGATATTTGCACCCTGCTTGCGTTTAAGTATCTCTTCAAGACCATCAAATGCACCACCACAGATAAATAAAATATTTGTAGTATCAATAGAAGTAAACTCTTGGTTAGGGTGTTTACGTCCACCTTTTGGTGGGATGTTTACATGTGAGCCTTCTATGATTTTAAGGAGTGCTTGTTGTACACCTTCTCCTGAAACATCTCTAGTGATAGAACGGTTTTCACTCATTCGAGCTACTTTATCAACTTCATCTAAAAAGATGATTCCTTTTTGTGCACGTTCTACATCACCATCAGCAGCTTGGATAAGTTTAGTTAAGATATTTTCAACATCCTCTCCAACATAACCAGCTTCAGTAAGGCTTGTTGCATCAGCAATAGCTATAGGCACATTTAAAACTCTAGCAATTGTTTGAGCCATAAGTGTTTTACCTGAACCAGTAGGCCCAATTAAAAGTACATTTGACTTTGCTATTTCAGTATCATCATCTTTAATTTGTGTTGTTTTAAATATACGCTTATAGTGGTTGTAAACAGCTACACTTAAAAGTTTTCTAGCTCTCTCTTGACCGATGATATAATCACCTAAGAAGTTATTTAACTCTTTTGGAGTCATTAAGTTGTCTACAGCTTCAAGAAGTTCTGCATTTTCTCGTACCTGAGTTTCACTCTCATCACCAAACATTATTTTATATGCTGAAGTTACACAATTTTTACAGATATACACACCATTACCAGCTATAAGAGGATTTATTTCACTCTCTGTGGCATCACAAAAACTACAGTTTCTATTTATCATTATTTTTTTCTCTCAAATGGGATTCCACGTTTTGTTTTTAAAACAAAGTTACATAAATCATTTATATAGTGGTTTTTAGTCTCTTCTAACAGTCTGCTTGCGGTATCTTTAAGTGGTTGTCCCGACTCAAAAAGTTCACGGTATGCAGACTTTAGTGCATTTATGTCTTCTCTCTCTAAGTGTCGGCGAAGTCCTGTGAGATTTAGTCCTCTGAGGTTAGCACGGTTTCCCTCAGCCATACAAAATGGAGGTACATCTTGTGCTAAAGCTGAAGCCCCACCTATCATCGCATAATCACCAATGTGAATAAACTGATGAATAGGAGTCATCCCACCAATTACAACATAATCACCAAGCTCTACATGACCTGCAAGTGTAGCGGCGTTTGCTAAGATACAGTGGTTACCGATGATCACATCATGCCCTAGGTGAACATAGCCCATAAAAAGGTTATGGTTTCCGACAATAGTTTTGCTACCTCCACCTTTTGTCCCGGGATTAAAAAGTGTAAACTCACGAATAGTATTATCATCACCAATAATAAGCTCAACATCTTCACCATTAAATTTCAGGTCTTGAGGAATAGAACCAATTACAGCATGAGAAAATATTTTATTGTTTTTCCCAATAGTTGTTTTACCATAGATACAAGTGTTTGAGTCAATAGTTGTACCATCCCCAATAGTTGTTTGACTCGAGATAAAACAAAAAGGACCTATTTCAACATTTTCACCAATTATCGCACCGTCTTCGATTACGGCTAATTTAGATATTTTTGACATTTTAAGATTTACTTATCAACTATCATAGCTTTAAGTTCAGCTTCACTTGTTAACTTACCATCAACAAATGCTTCACCTTTAAGTACCCAGATAGGACCTTTATTTTTGAGTACAGTTATTTTATACTCTAGTTTATCACCTGGTTTAACAGGGGCACGAAATTTTGCTTTGTCGATACTCATAAAGTAGACTACTTTATTTTGAATCTCTTCTTCTGTTACATCCATACTTTTAAATGCTAAGATACCACCAGCCTGAGCCATTCCTTCTAAAATCATAACACCAGGATAGATAGGATGACCAGGAAAGTGTCCTTGAAACACTGGTTCTGAGATAGATACATTTTTGTATGCAACAGTTGACTTACCAGGAGTAAGTTCAGTTACTCTGTCTACTAGTAAAAAAGGGTATCTGTGCGGGAGTATCTCTTGTATTTGGGTGACATCCATAATCATTATTAAAAGCCTTATATAGTAATATTTTGGGTTATTTTACCCAAATTTATATTATAAAAGGATTAGCTTTTCTTTAGTGTCTTCATAAGTTTTACTATCAAGAGTGATAGTAAGTTTACCCTCAGGAATCTCCTCCATGACTATTATAGGGCTTAAGTCATAGTGTGTCTCGTTTATTTTGGCTCTAAAGAGAAGCTCTTTTTCTTGAGTTAAAGGATTGAAAATTAGCTCTTTTATGCTTTTATATTGTGTTTTGTTTTGCTCATTAAAAAACTCTAAAGTGATAAATTTAATCTCTTCACGGTTAAAGTAGTGAATGTGTTGAACATTATACTCAACTCTACCTTGTGCACGTTTTCTTGGGAGAGTTGAGTATGAAAGTGCATAAGCATCTAAAACATTTGTTTTTCCCTTAATAACTTTAAAGTTAAATTCTCTATAGTTTAGGAACTTCTGTTTGATGATTTTATACTCTTTGTTCTCATCTTCAAGCTGGTTACGAAGAGTATACATAGCAATTCGCTCCTCTATGGAAGCAGGTAGAATAGAGCCTGAAATAGGGCTAAACATCTCATCCATTAGTTTTTCTTGTTGCTCTCTTTGCATAGTTAGACCAAAGATACAACCACAATAGTCTTGACGGTAGAGCTGTTCTTCTTTTGTAACACGAGACTGATCTTGACTTCCCCCACCACTTCTATAATCAACAGCGATAAACTCAACACCATTTTTTTCATAAAAAGCATCTCCAACTCGTTTAAGTTGTTCTTGAGACTTTAGAGGACTTACAAGTAGTGTAGTAGTAATCTTTTTTTCACCTAACTCTAGGGCTTTCTCGGCACTTACCGAAAAACGTTTATCAAAACAAACTTCACAACGAGCACCTTTTTCAGGTTCATTTTCAAGTCCACGGACGGCTTGAAGCCAGTTTTCATAATCGTATTTACCTTCGAGTAGTTCAATTCCTAACTTTTTACAAGATCGTTCAACATCGAGTAAACGCAGTTGGTATTCTGAATAGGGATGGATGTTTGGGTCGTAGAAGAAGCCTGTTAGCTTCTCCTGCGGATAATCTGCTTGTAGTTTTTCTAAAAAGAAGTGGCTATCAACTGAACAGCAGATATGAACTAACATTTAGTCTCTTGACTCAACAACAGTAATAGAATTGATTGCATCTTGACCTTGAATCTGTGATAAAACTTCAAAACTAGCAGTATCATCTTTTTCAATTGCACCAAAAACAGTATGAACACCATCTAAGTGAGGAGTGTCAACAAAAGTGATGAAGAACTGGCTTCCACCAGTGTTTGGTCCTGCATGAGCCATTGAAAGTGTACCCGGTGTATGTACAGATGTGTTTGAAGATGTCTCACACTCTATTGCCCAACCTGGACCACCAGTACCACTACCTTCTGGACAGCCACCTTGAGCCATAAACCCAGGGATAACACGGTGAAAGTTTAAGTTATCATAGTAACCTGTATTTGCTAAGTGTGCAAAGTTTGCTACTGTATTAGGAGCTTCTTCTGGAACAAGTTTAATCCAGATAACACCTTTTGCTGTATCTATTTTTGCATATTGTTGTTTTAGTGACTCTTCTGCACTAATATCGTATTTTTTTAATTCTTTTTGTCCAAACATTTTTTTACCTTTGATATATATTTTTGTAATTATAGTGAAATAAAATTAATAACAAATTTCTATATGCCTTAGTTAACAATTATATTTACCGCGGAGTTATAAAGCTTTCAAGAACGATAATAGAATTCTAGTCTAGATATGTTAATATATACCCTGAATATGAAAAAAAAACAAGGTAGACACTTATGGAGTATTCTTTGATTAATAAAATTAGAGTTGTTTTAATTTTAACATTTTTTTTAGGCTCTATAGTTTTTTATATAGTCTTAGATGAATTCTATGTCAATCAGACATATAAAAATATAAAAGAGAGTATTATCTTGTCGGAGTCTATACAAAAGTATGTATCAGAGTATCAAAAACCAATTATATACAAACTAATAAAAGATAAAAAACTCTCTGCTGAGTATTTCGCTCCCGCTTTAATGTCCTCTACTTTTGTAATCGCACATATAAATGAAATATTCTTAAAAAATGCCTTAACAAATAAACTTGGTATAGCTAAAACAAAACATAAATTTGCTAGCGACAACCCTTTAAATAAAGTAAATAAAACTACAAAGTTTGAATCTAGGATACTCAAAAAGTTTAATGATTCAAATCTTAGTTCCTATTCTGAGAGAATGACATATAAGGGAAAAGATACACTTTTTTTTGCAGTGCCAAGTAGAAAAAATACTAAAAATTGTTTAGTATGTCATGGAGACCCTAGAGATGCTCCAAAAGATATGTTAAAAATATATGGTCAAGAGAGTGGGTTTTATGAAAAAGTCGGTGATATACGTGCTATAAATGTGGTCTACTCCGTTGTTGATGCAAACAATGATATGATAAGCTTTTATTGGATACTAGAAGCTTTTATGCTGAGCACATTTTTGATAATATACTTTATTGTTAATTATTTTGTAAAAAAGCTTGCCAATAAAGACAGATTTATATTAAGACAGTCTAAATTTGCGGCTATGGGTGAAATGATAGGTATGATAGCACATCAGTGGAGACAGCCATTAACTGGAATGGGAATGGCTACGGATAATTTACTTTTAGATATAGAACTTGAAGATGTGAATGAAGAAAGATTAAAAAAATCTTTGGAGACCATTAATAAACAAATTGCTTATCTTTCACATACTATTGATGATTTTAAGAATTTTTTTAAACCAAATATAAAAATTGAAAGTGTTGAGATAAATAAACTTATAGATGAGTCTTGTATGGTTATAGGCTCTACATTAAAAATAAATTCAATCGAAATAAAAAGAGACTATACTCCAGACTTAAAAGTTTTTACAAAGAAAAATGATTTAATGCAGGTTGTCTTAAACTTAGTGAAAAATTCGATGGATGCATATCTTGAAAACAAGATAGAAAATAGAGTGGTAGAGATACAGACCTTAAATAAACAGCATGTTATTGAGATAATTGTAAAAGATTATGCCGGTGGAATACCAATAGAAATCATTGAGAAGATTTTTAACCCATACTTTAGTACTAAAGGCGAAAAAAATGGTACGGGACTTGGACTTTATATGTCTAAGATGATTATTGAAAATAATTTAAGCGGAGAGTTAAATGTTAATAGTTCTCATGATGCAACAACATTTACAATTATACTAGCAAAGGAAAAGCTGTAATGATAGATATAAATATTGTAAAATTAAAAAAATATGCAGAGAACTGCTCTGTTCTATATGTAGAAGATGATGAACTTATAAGAGATCAAACAGCTAGCTTTTTAGGACGTTTTTTTAAAGACATTGTTCTTGGAGAAGATGGAAGTATAGGAATTTCAAAGTATAAAGAAAGAAAATTTGACATAGTTATAACTGACATCAATATGCCAAATATGAATGGTATCGATATGATACGGGAAATAAAAGAGATAAATTACGAGCAGATTGTTTTAGTAACATCTGCTCATAATGATAGTGACTATTTAATACAGTTAATAAACTTAGATGTCATGCGTTTTATATTAAAACCATTTAACAATAAACAGTTTTTATACATTATATATAAAATTGCTGAAGAGTTGAGTGTAAATAGTGAAAAGGAGCTACTAGAAGCAAAGCTAAGACAGCTTTCAGTACGATATCAAACCATTGTTGATGAGATAAATATAGGTATAGTGGTCATTAAAGATTATGCAATTGATATGGCTAACAGAGCTTTTTTGGACATAGGTGGTTTTGATTCGTATGAAACACTGAAGTTAGAGATGCCAGATATTGGGGTCTTATTTGAAGAGTCTTCTCAGTGTTTAAATGCTGCAACGAATGAAGAGCTCATCAGTCAGTTACAAGAGTTAAAAGATGAAAATAGAAAAGTACGAATGGTGCGAAATGCTAAGACAATCGAGTATCAAGTGAATTTATCAGAGATTGTTGAAGAAGAGAATAGTTATATTATAACTTTTAACGATATCACTGCCATTCATAATTCACTCTATAATGATAGGAATACACACCTTCCAAATCGAAAATTTATACTAGAGAAAATAGAAATAATTAAACAAAATGTGAGTAAACTTGATGTTATTCTTCTGAGTATCAATAATTTTAGAAGTATTGACAAGTATTATGGAAGAGGTGAATCAAAAGAGATAGAACAGAGTTTTGCAAATAGTATAAAAATAGTTAGAGACACACAGATGCCTAAGGCATTTGTAGGCTATTTTGGGGTTAATAAATTTATTATTACTTCGGATAGTGGTAATATTAAAACTTTAATAAGTATGTTACAAGAGATACAAATATCTTCATTGACATTATTAAAAAAATATGAACATTCTAAAATGGAGTTTCATCTCTCTACAAATGTAATCTTAAAAGAGATAGATACTAATGATAGTATGAAAAATATAGAAGTTATTTTAGATGATGCTTTTGAGATAGTGTAAATTTTTTGCTATAATTATTCAATAGAGATATTTTATTGTTTATAAGGGATGTTTATATTGTTAAAACAGATAACTCATCAGCTGAAAAAGAAGAAAGAGTAAAGTTTGAGACTCAATGTATATGTTCTCAAATAGGAAGTAGGAGAGAGTGCAAGTGAGCACTAGTTTTAAAAAATAATTATAATAAAGGTATATAAATATGTCAGAAAGTAAAAAACCAGTTTTTCAACCAAATCCAGAATTTTCTAAAGATGCAAGAATAAAAAACATGAGTGAGTACCAAGCACTTCAAGATGAAGCTATCAATGATTATGAAAGCTTTTGGAGTAGATTTGCCAAGGAAAAAGTAGACTGGATTGAGCCATTTACAAAAACTCTTGATGAGTCTAACTTTCCATTTGTAAAGTGGTTTGATGGTGGAAAACTTAATGTTTCTACTCAGTGTATTGATCGTCATTTAGATACTCGTGGTGAAAAAACTGCCATACTTTTTGAAGGTGATCGTGGAGATATTCAAAAGATTACTTATAATGAATTAGCAAAAAGTGTAAACAAGTTTGCAAACCTATTAAAAGAGGACTTTGGAGTTAAAAAAGGCGATAGAATTGTTATCTATATGCCTATGATTCCTGAAGCGGCGTTTGCGATGCTTGCATGTACTAGAATTGGGGCTATTCACTCCATCGTTTTTGGTGGATTTTCAGCAGAAGCACTTAAAGATAGAATCATAGATGCCAATGCAAAAGTAGTTATAACTGCGGATGGAGCTTTTAGAAAAGGGAAGCCATATATGCTAAAACCTGTGGTTGATACTGCATTAGAGGGTAATACTTCTGTGAAAAATGTCCTTGTGATTGAGAGAAACAAAGAAGAGATTACTTGGGTAGATGGTCGTGACAACTCTTATGCAGAGCTTATTAAAAATAAATCTGATGTGTGTGAAGCTGAAGTTATGGATTCAGAAGATCCACTCTTTTTACTTTATACTTCGGGCTCTACGGGAAAACCAAAAGGGGTGCAACATAACACTGCAGGGTATATCTTATGGGCACAAATGACTATGGAATGGGTTTTTGATGTCAAAGAGGAAGATGTTTTTTGGTGTACTGCGGATGTGGGTTGGATTACGGGACATACGTATATTGTCTATGGTCCACTTGCAACTGGTGCTACTACAGTAATGTTTGAGGGTGTGCCTACATATCCTGATGCTGGACGTCCTTGGAAGATGGTACAAGAACATAAAATAACTCACTTTTATACAGCACCAACTGCCATCCGTGTTTTACACAAAATGGGTGAAGATGAACCGAAAAAGTATGACCTTAGTTCATTAAAAGTTTTAGGAACTGTTGGTGAACCGATAGACCCACCAGCTTGGAAATGGTACTATGAAGAGGTCGGAAATTCTAAGTGTGCCATTGTAGATACTTACTGGCAGACAGAAACAGGTGGGCATGTTATCTCTCCCCTTCCAGGGGCTACACCTATAAAACCAGGCTGTGCAACACTTCCAGTTCCGGGAATAATAGCTGAGATACTTGACCCTATAACAGGTGAGAAAGTAGGACTAGGGGAGAGTGGTTATATGTGTATCACTCGTCCTTGGCCCTCTATGATTCGTGGCGTTTGGGGTGATGAAGAAAGATTTGTCAAAGCTTACTTTGGTGATGTAAAAAAAGATGGAAAGGCTGTTTATTTTACAGGTGATGGTGCGAAGTATGATGAAGATGGTTACATCACTATAACTGGTCGAACAGATGATGTTATAAATGTATCTGGTCATAGGATGGGTACAGCAGAGGTAGAAGCAGCGATAAACAAAGATGAAAATGTAGCAGAAGTTGCAGTTGTTGGAAAACCTCACGAGATTAAAGGTGAGGGCATCTTTGCTTACATCGTTTTAAAATCTGATGTTGAAGACGAAGATGCTGAGAGAAAATCTATCAATAACATCATCAAAAAAGAGATAGGAAATATTGCTATTTGTGATGACATTATTTTTGCTCCAGGACTTCCAAAAACTCGCTCTGGAAAAATTATGCGTCGAATTTTACGCTCTATCGCTAAAGGTGAAAAAATCACTCAAGATATATCAACATTAGAAGATCCCTCTATCGTTGCTAAAATAGAAATGATGGTCAATGGATAGTAAAAGATTAGAAATGTTATAATTTCATAATTAAATTACAAAGAGAATATTATGGAACTATGTGTTGCACTTGATTTATCAACAAAAGAAGAAAACTTAGATTTAATCCAAAAAATTAAAGAACACGATGTCTGGCTTAAAGTTGGACTTCGTACTTACATCCGTGATGGTGAAGAGTTTTTAAAAGCCATCAAAAAAATCAACCCTGACTTTAAAATATTTTTAGACCTTAAGCTCTATGACATTCCTAACACTATGGCCGATTCTGCTGAATCTATCATGGGTTTAGGTGTGGATATGTTTAATGTCCATGCAAGTGCAGGTAAGAGAGCGATGAAGACTGTTATGGAGCGTTTAAGTACTTATGAGTCTCGTCCTATCGTTTTAGCGGTCACAGCTCTTACATCCTTTAGTGAAGATGAGTTTAGAGCAGTGTATGAAGAAGATATAGCTACTAAGGCAGATCAGTTTGCAAAAGATGCTCTTGAGGCTGGACTTGATGGCGTTGTCTGTTCAGCATATGAGTCTACATCCATTAAAAACATAACTTCAAAAGAGTTTATGACTCTAACACCCGGTATCCGTCCCTTTGGTGAAGATGCTGGTGACCAAAAGAGAGTAGCTGATGTGGCATTTGCTAAAGATGCTTTAGTCGATTTCATCGTAGTTGGACGCCCAATTTATCAAGCAAAAAATCCTTCTGATATAGTAAAACGAATTTTAGAGCTCATTTAAGCTAGTTATTATCAAGTATCGATTATAATCACGGTCTTCAAACGGAGAAGTGGGAGAGTGGTTGAATCCGCGCCCCTGCTAAGGGTGTGTAGGAGCAATCCTACCGAGGGTTCGAATCCCTCCTTCTCCACCACTTGAAGAATTATCCCCTAAAACCTTTACTTTTAACAACTTTAAAAACTCACTGTGTAGTTTTTGTGTAGTTCTGTGTTATCGCTCTAAAAATGTAGCTCTTTTTACATCATTACTAGGAATGTATCTAGCATACTTTTGAAGAGTCATTGAACTGTCTTTATGACCTAACATTTTTGACACCCATAATATACTTTCATTATTCATGAGCATTTGACTTGCAAATGTATGTCTCATTTGATACAAGTTTCTGTATTCTATATCTTGAGCTATTAGAGTTTTTTTCCAATAATGAGAACTGATTTTATCACTTCTTGCAAAAGGTTTACCTTCGTATGTTTCAAATAAGAAAGTACTATCATTCTTAACAATTTTTCGATGCTCTCTCAAATAAGGTATTAATACATTTAAAATCTCTACATCCCTAATACTTGACTCTGTTTTAGGTTTTGTATATTGACCATCTCTTATGCTATGTCTTACTTTAATGAGCTTATTTTCAAAGTCTATATCTTCCCATTTTAAAGCAATTATTTCACCAGTTCTCATACCAGTAAAAAAACCGATTGCAAAATAAGCCTTTATATTTTCAGAGGAATTATCAATGATTTTATACATTTCATCTACCGTAAAAGGCTTCTTAATAATGACATCTTTTATTTTAGGTGTCTTTACATAACTAAGATAGTTCTTCTCAATTACTTCATCTTTTAAAGCATCTTGCAAAATTGTCATAAATATAGCTCTTATATTTTGGACTGTTTTTCCTGCAAGTTTATCTGTTAAGTTATTTTGCCATTGAAGAAAGTCTGACCGTTTAATCTTTACTAATTCAATAGAACCAAAAGTAGGTTGGATATGAAGTCGATATATATCTTCATACTGTTTATTAGTTAGATACCTACGAGTAGCTTTGTTCATTTCAAAACTTTTTTTAGTAAACTCATCTAAGGTTGTTATTTTTTCTTTTTTAAAGAACTCACCCATCACAATTTGTTTTTGAATCTCAGGAATAATTTGCTTATGAAGTAGTTTTCTATTCTTAGCAGTATCTTCCATTTTCATAGACTTACGAACCATTTGTCCGTTATGTGAAAAGTGTAAATATAATTTTTTATTTCTTGATATGATTTTCATTTGTGTATCCTCTCAGATATTAAAAACCAAATAATACGGATTCAAGATAAGTATTATAGGCTTTTATTTATTAAATCCTTTTATGTAATAGATAATGTGGATAAAACATCATCTATAATATATTTTGTATCCTCAGTTGATAGCTTATCTGTTGATGAATAGACTACCCATTCATCAATTTTATCTCTATCAAAAAGCAAACGATTCTCTTTTTTGTAATAGTGCTCAGACTCAATAAACTGTATATCAACCATTTTGTATATTTTGTCCTTTCCAAAAGTAAGGTAAGCACTAAGCTCTTTTACACTTAACCATCTCTTTTGAGTTTTTACTTGATTATCATTTAGCTTACATAGTAGGTTATATATTTCTGGTAATAACTGTAAGTCTTTTAGATTTATATTCATTACAACACCTAAAACGGAAACTTAATAAGCCCACGAAGAGCAAGCTCATCATGTAAAGTATTGTAAGAATGAAGCAATGAGTCATACTCTTTATCATCCATATTAAGACCTTGCATCTCAGAAGTAAGTTTACTCTCAAAGTTTAGAAGTCCACTATCTGTATAAGCTTTTAAGTCATCTATATAAGGGGAGGGCTTCTCTACATATGCATCATGTACTTTTATGATGTCTTGTCTGAGTTTATAACCCTCTTGAGCTTTTAGAAGTATCTCATAGAAGAAAAGAAGTGTTGGAGCATTACCATGAATAAGTAATCTCATAATTTGTCGATGCAGAGGTTTACGAGCATCTTCAAGTGTGTATCTATAAGATATCTTCTCAATCTTTTCTAATGGAGTACTCACTTGCATAAACTCATCATTAGAGTAGTTGTTTGTTACATATTCCCATATAGGAAGTAAGTCAGCTCTATTTCTGTTTGTAGAGTTTATTTGCTCTTTAGTGAGAGATGATATGTCAATTACCTTTATAAGCTCACAACCTAGTTTAAATAGACTCTCAGAACGAGAAAGTGCATCTTCAATAGTATCTATATCATACTGCTTTAAAAACTCACGATGAAGTTCAAACTCTATATTAAATATAGGTTTACGAGTATCAAGCTTATGAACTAAAAAGTAGTTGTGCATCATTAGTCTTTTAGTTTCACTAGCACTTTCAAGTTCTCTTAGTTTATTATAGACTCTAAGTAAAAAAGGTTTCTTTCCTACATAGTAAGTCTCTAACTCATAACCAGTTGACCTCTCTCCTATGTTTGCACTATGAGTTTTCTTTTTAGAGACTATCATCTCTTTAGTGAGGTAGTTAAAGTTATGTTGAATGAACATATTTACATCTATACGAGTAACTGGAAAGTATCTCTCATTTAGTAATGCTCCTTTTAAAAACTCTTCATTGATATACTCAACTAATGACTTTATGCCAAGAGTGTAGATACCAATAGAGTTTAGTTGTACTCTGATGTTATGAATCTTAGATGATTTCTCAGCATCTTTAAATCCTACTCTAAAGAACTCATGGTTAAACCATAAAAAGCCATCTCTACCAGCACCACTATATTTTATATCTATATTGTTTATCTTGATGATAATGTCATTATCATTGTAAGCATAATCAAATGCTTTAAACTCAGCTTTCTTATCTTCTATTTGGTCGATGATGTTCATATAAAACTCATCATATCCACCACCACTTTGAGCAAAGTAATACAGAGCATCTATACCACTTATCTGAGGTGTATTCTTATTTGTAATTTTTCTCACTAGATTTTCCTTTTAACTCCTATGAGTTAGTTATTTCAGAGAGTAATAGTTACTTCTCTCTTGATTTATGAGAGGGGGTGTTACTAAGACCCCCTCTAGTTAATTATGAAACTAATTACAGAGAACTTTTTATCTTTTGTTCGTGACTCACAAAGAGATAAATAGATCTCTTTCATTAGTAATGTAATTTATGTGTGTGATTGGTAACAGCTTGTTAGCACTCAGAGAGTCGTAGAGTCTCTGAGCTTTGTGGTTAGATACCGAAGAAGGTTATATCTTTTGCAAAGTATCCTACATCTAATTCAATAGTTTTACCTATTGAGTTTTGGTGTTTAAGAAATACTTCCTCTTTAACAGTAATATCAACTAACTCTTTTTTTACGGAACCATTTTTCATGGTCTTTTCAAGTAATCCTTGAATACGATTTTTAGAGGGTGACTCTATTCCTGTATTGGGATTGGTATAGGGGTCAGTTTTATATGTAGCAATAGCTACTAAACTAATTTTTAACATGTTGTCTCCTTTAGACAAAAAATTTATATGGAGACTAGCTAGTCTGATTAGCATATCTGCTAACCGTAACAGTTACAGGAGAAGTATATATAATAAGGCAGATATAAAAATCGGAAGTATTGCTAGATTTTTTGCAAAAGTTCCGATGGAGTTAGAAGTGTATATAATTGAAGTGGATTTTCTAAAGATTGTTTTATCATGTGTAAGGGGAATGTTTCGGCATCTAGTAAAGTACTTGTAATTGCTTTTTCTAGATAGTCTTTATTCATTGAAGATATGTATTTTTTCTTAGAATTAAATGAGTATATTACATGGCTACCAATTACTTCTTTTACATATACATTTTTTAATAGTTCGCAACCTTTGTATT
>NZ_JAEMVB010000014.1 GCF_029215995.1 Sulfurimonas sp. SAG-AH-194-L11 | reverse complement strand
CGCCCTTTTTGGTGGAACACAGACACAAATAAGTGGCCCTACTGGACCTTTAGCAGTAGTAGCTGCTGTTATCATCGCAAGTGAAATAGCAGTATACGGTTCACTCGATGCAGCTATTGGGACTATTGTTGCCACCTTTGTTTTAGCTGGTTTTTTTCAGATTTTACTTGGGATTTTTAAGATTGGACGGTATATACGCTATATTCCCTACCCTGTTGTTTCAGGTTTTATGAGTGGTATCGGTTCTATCATCATCATTATGCAGATTTATCCATTTTTTGGGCTTGTCTCTCCACCTAGTATTGTTGAGATAATCTCTACTCTTGGTAACATTAGCGGACAGATTAACACTCAAGCACTCCTCTTATCTGTAGCTACTATAGCGATTATCTATCTGTTTCCAAAGCTGACAAAAAAAGTCCCCTCAACACTCATTGCGCTTATCAGTTTAACTATACTCTCTACTTTTATGGGTTTAAATGTCTCTATCATTGGGGATATCCCTAATGGTTTCCCTGAGGTACATATAAATACTATTCTCTCTTTGGATTGGCATAATCCTATGCTCATCATTATCCCTGCTATGACCTTAGCTGCTCTTGGCTCTATCGACTCACTACTTACCTCAGTCGTTGCCGATAACATGACAAAAACGCAACATGATTCAAACAAGGAGCTTGTAGGTCAAGGTATAGGAAATATAGTCGCAGGACTTATTGGTGGACTTCCTGGTGCGGGAGCAACTATGAGAACAGTTGTAAACATAAACGCAGGAGGAAGAACAAATCTCTCTGGTGTTATACATAGTGTTGTTCTTGTTATTATTTTATTTGGTGCAGGTGCATATGCTAAGCTTATTCCCCTCCCTGTTCTTGCAGGAATCCTTATAACCGTTGGTCTAGGTATCATCGACTATAAAGGATTAAAACATTTAAAAGAAGTACCGCGAGCGGATGCTGTTATCATGATAATCGTACTCCTTTTAACTGTTTTTGTAGACCTACTTCAAGCTGTAGCAATAGGTATGGTTCTAGCGTCTATACTCTTTATGAAACAGATGGGAGATATGGCAGAGAATAAATCCGTCTCAAAAACACTCAAAGATTTTCATGATCTTTTTCCACCATCATCACATGAGAGAGAATCCTATAAGGCGATAGAGAACCAAGTCTATATTCAACACTTTAATGGGCCTATCTTTTTTGGATTTACTGCACACTTTAAACAGATGATGAAAGAGTTACCTGAAGTCAGTGTTGTGATTTTTAGAATGTATAATGTTCCAAGCATAGACCAGAGTGGTATGTATGCCCTTGATGATGCCATTTATGAGCTAAACTCTAAAAATATCGCTGTACTTATCACAGGTATAAATGAGCAACCAAGAAAGATGCTAGAAAACATTAAAGTTATTCCAACACTTGTGCCTGAGCATCATCTATTTCCTGATTTAAGCTCCGCCTTAGAGATGCTTAAAGAGAACAGAAGCAACTTTAAAACAGATAAAGAAAAAATGAATACACATAAGATTCTTTGGAATGATTAAAGATGCCTAAACATTTATAAACTGCTGAGTTTTGCAGCAGTGATTTTAAAGCTATTGCTTATCTTGTTAACATTTCCGTTGCTATCAAGCTCTTGAAGTCCTAAGTATAAATCCTTAGAACTATTTGCATCACTTATCGCTCTTACCCAAGCACTTCCAAGTGTAGTACTATCAGTAAAAAGAGTTTTAACTGTCATACCTTCATTAAAAAATCTATTTTCTGATGAGACTAAAAAGTAGTTAAGCGTTAAAGGCTCAGTGATAACAAAAGCGGGAGAAGTCGCTGTATAATTGTTATCAACACTAAACATCGTACTATAGCTTGCAAATATCTCAAAAGGTTTTGCCACTTCATTTAAAAGCTTAAGGTTAACATCTAATGTACTTGTTATGCTTTGTGTCATTCTATCCATAGCATAAAGACTTTTGTTTAAGTCAAGATACATAGCATTCGTAACTTCATAAGAGGAGTCATATACTCGAACTCTCATATCACTTAACTTAACTGCACTCAAAAGAAGTACTTCAGACTCTTCATCTACTAAAGCTGTATCTGTGTCAGAATTATTCCCACAACCCGTAAAAATAACTATAGCGAGTGTGATTATGATTTTATATAAATTATTCATAGTTACATAACTTACTGTAGTGTAATCTTCACCCCATTTGAAAGGCTAGAGATTTTACCGTTACTATCAACACTCTTAACTGCGATATATATCGTTGTACTTGTACCTGCAAAGTTCACAACTTGAGTCCATGAAGTGCTTAAACTTTCTGTTGATTCTATGTAGAGAGAAATAGTATTTCCAGCTGAAAATGTTGGCTCAGTTGAAGCATATAGTAAGTATGTAGTAGATGCAGTTGAGAGTTCCATCGTTGGTGCAACTGTTTTAGACTGAGTAGAGCCATCAAGAGGTTTTGATAAAACTACACCTGTCGATGCACTAGTAGTTGTTCCCGTGATTGCTAAGAGTGTATCAGCTAAAAGTTGCTCTGTAGCTACAATTTTATCTGCCATTACTAAAATTCTATCTGACATGATTCCTATATCATCTGAAAGTTTTGATACAAGTGCTTGTTGATTTGTCACTGTAGTGTTTAAACTCTCTATACTAGTGTTAACCGTTGCAACCTCATCACATGTTGTTGCTGCATAAACAGTTGAGAACAGTACCATTACACTTACGAAACTAACTATCAATTTTTTCATTTTATTTCCTTAATTTTTCATTTATATGATGAGTTATACTCATCCACAAATGGAAGTATAGCAAGCTTGCTAAAATATATTTCTTAATTGAGTAAATTCTTGCAGTACTTCATATATAGCACCTGCGAGTCTCTTGAGTTCCTCTTCTTTAATCACAAATGGTGGCATAATGTAGACAAGTTTATTAAAAGGACGCAACCAAACACCGCGTTTAATAAACTCAGGTGTCATCCAAGCTAAATCTACATCTATGTTTAACTCCACAACCCCTATAGCCCCAAGAACACGAACCTCTTTAACTATACTCAACTCTTCACAGATTTTAAGCTCCTCTTCTAACTGCTCTTGTATAGCTAAAACTCTCTCTTGCCATGGTGAGTTTAAAAGCAACTCTAGGCTAGCATTTGCAACAGCACAAGCCAAAGGATTTGCCATAAAAGTTGGTCCATGCATCAGTACATTTCCATCGCTTTCCACACCCTGCATCACTTTTTTACTAACAAGTGTTGCCGCAAGTGACATATAACCACCTGTTAGTGCCTTACCAACACAAAGGATGTCAGGGCTAACTGCAGCATGCTCATATGCAAAGAGTTTTCCAGTTCGACCAAAACCTGTTGCTATCTCATCTAAAATCAAAAGCACATCAAACTCTGTGCATAACTCTCTTACTCGTTTTAAAAACATCACAGAGTAGAGTCTCATTCCCCCTGCCCCTTGGACGATTGGCTCTAGTATAACTGCGGCTACTCTTTTGTGGTTCTCTTCTAGCTTCTCTTTAAAGTCTTGTATATATTTTTCATCCCACTCATCCTTAAAACTACACATAGGAGCCTCTGCAAAGATGTTTTTATGCAGTACACCCTCAAATGCAGCATGCATTCCCGTTATAGGGTCACACACACTCATCGCACCAAAAGTATCACCATGATACGCCTTAGAGAAGGCAAGAATTTTCGTTTTATCTTTGTTACCTTGTGAGGTGTAGTACTGGTAAGCCATCTTTAATGCCACCTCAACACTCACACTTCCACTATCGCTAAAAAAGATATGCTCTAGATTTTCATCAGTAATACTGAGAAGTGTTTGTGCTAGTTTAATAGCAGGTTCATGTGTGAGTCCACCAAACATAACATGACTCATTTTAGAGAGTTGGCTTATAGCTGCTGCATTTAACTCAGGTACATTGTAACCGTGAATGACAGACCACCATGAGCTCATTCCATCTATGACACTCTCTCCACTCTCAAGATCTAAGTAAACGCCACTTGCAGACTTCACAAGATGCATATCTGCCTGAGGTACTGAGGGAGCATAGGGGTGTAGTATATGTTGTGTATCAAAATCAATCAAGTTGTTCTCCATCCGTTAAATATACTTAACATCTCTGCATTTAACTCTTTGATGTAAGTAGTTTTATCACTCTCACTTAGAGTAGTATCTGGTGAGAAGTACTCATCTGTTTTCATATCAGTTCGTAGTAGTTTTAATTGCCAAATATTATCGTTTTGAAGTATTAAATCTTTTGTTTTATAGCTACTAAGTATATCTGCATTTATATACTCTTGTATAGAGTTTAGACTATGATCCATATAGACATGCTGCCCCTGTTTGTTTCGAGTGAAACCACGAACATTATAGTCTATAGTAACGATATCAGTATCAAAAAAGTCAAAGATGGCGTTGAGTGAACTCAGTGGTGTTATCTCCCCACATGTAGAGAGTTCTATATCTACTCGAAAAGAGAGAATTCCATTGTCACTATCAAAGTCCGGATAGGTATGTGCTGTTATATGACTCTTATCAAGATGCATAGCAACTCCTGAACCTTTTATATCACCGAGAAGTATCATAGAACTAGCCCCATAAGGTTCATAATCTTGCAGGGATACATCTAAAACTTCTGCTTCGATAATATGTACAATTTTTTGGAGTAGCTCTGAGATTCTCTTCGCATTGTAGTGCGTATTTATATACTCTATATATGAAAGTTTTTCACTCTCACTTGGTGCTATCACAAAGTCATAAAAACTAAAACTGAGTGCTTTTTTAAGATTGTTAAAACCTACTAGTTGCATACTTTTCCTCTTTAATTGTTAAAGAAATTATACATATACTTTGCTTTGAGCATCTTGTTAAGTTTTTATTCCATATATCTGTGCTCTATGTATCAACTCCTCAGAGTATGGGCTCATAGTCAAACTCTCTGCCATTTTTCCCTCTAGTTTAAAAACTTTTCTCTCCGCATTTACTATTTGTAAAGCTTCCTCGTACTCTTCTTTTTGTACCTTATAAGCTTCATCAAAAAGTGCTATCTGATTTGGATGGATGATAGTCTTAGAGATAAGTCCCTCTTTTATGTCGCGTTTAACATCTTTTACAAAGCCTTTAGCATCTTTAAAACAGGGGTATACACCTCCACTCACACTAAAGCCAACACTTTTAAAAGTTGCTATAAAGTTACCTGTCACACTAGCAGTTACACTTAAGTCAAAAAGTGACTCATCACATTTTCTTCGCATAGAGAGTTGCCTGAGCATATCTTCAAGCCCAAAACGCACTAACAAAACTTTTTGTTTGTTAGTTAATATTATCTCTTTAAGTTTATGAAGCTTTTGATGATTAAACAACTCATCTGCCTCTATACTAGGCATTATAAGATGTTTAGTTTCTTGAACTAAGTCTAAATAACTCTCTGCATTTAGCAGGGAAAACTTCGCTAAAACAAATCCTGTTATAGTAGTGATACTCTTGAGTTTTAAAAGTACCTCTAAATGTGTTACATCTTTAGCTCTTATAAAAGTGAGTGGGGATACACCGCTTATACTTGATAAAATATTCTCAACTCTCTGCATAGCATAGTCAAAGTCATTCTCTTCTAAACCATCTTCAAAGTCGATAACTAAGCTTTTAAGGTTTGGATACTTTTTGCCACTAAGTATCACTTGTAAATCTTTGTGTGAGGCAGGTATAAAAAGAGTAGCTCCCAACTGCATATAGTTTATATCTTTCATCTTGAATCCGTCCTAAACCATCCTGCAATTGAGTAGCGTTTCTTCTTTGTCTTTAAGACTTCATGAGGAAACTTATCACTCAAAAAAACGACCATAGTATTTCCTTTAGGTATCACTTCTTTAAGTATCTCCCCATCAGGACTATAGATGATTAAGTTACCCTCATCACTACTAGACCACTCCTTGTTAAGATACAAAAGAGTCGTGATTATACGGGTATCTCTCCCGACAAAGGCATCTAAATGTTTCTCATAAAAATCACCCTTATCAAAGATAGAAAAATGTGCTTCATAATAGATAAGTCCAAGATACAAAGAACGATTAAGATATTCTCTTAAACCACCCATAAATCTTAGGTACTCACTTTGAGTAGCATCATCTTCATCTAACCACTGTGTTTTATCACTACGCTTAGTACTATCTAAGTGACTCTTTTGAGTACTTGAGATTTTAGCATTGTTATATAGTGTTTCATTTTTTGAAAATTCTAAAAGTTTATCTATCAGTTTTATGCTAAGTGCATCGTTAATTACTATATAACCCCTCTTTACAAGGGCATCTGCTATACAAGAGTAGTCTGTTTCATTCATAGACCCATTTTAACCAAACTTATAGATGAAAGCAAACTAAATGATTTTATGTTATACTTTAAGCATAAAATTTGAAAACAATGAGGTATTTATATGTTTGGATGCAAGAGTAAAATTGAGACACTACAAGAGAAACACAACCAAGAGTTACAAGCTCTCAAAGATGAAAACCAAGAACTACTCAGTCGCATTATCGACTTAGAAACTCCTATAGAGGTAGAAGATACTAAAGAAAAAGAGCTTATTACCTCTCTTTTAAATAGCTATGATGATGGAACAACTTTTTTACTAAAAACTGCTGATAGTTCACTAGAAATGCTTCAAAATATTAATGAACTCAATGAAACTACAACACAAAAGATGGTTGATGTAGAGAGTGAGACTAGTCAAATAGCAAATAGTATAGACAGAATTCAGGAGTACACAAATACCTTAAGTGATGATTCAAATTCCCTTAACGATAGTGTTATGTCCATCGGTGAAATTATTAACCTTATTAAAGATATTTCAGACCAGACTAACCTACTTGCACTAAACGCGGCCATAGAAGCGGCTCGTGCGGGTGAACATGGTCGTGGATTTGCTGTTGTTGCTGATGAAGTACGTAAACTTGCAGAACGTACTCAAAAAGCGACAAGTGAAGTTGAGATAAACATCAACTCACTCAAGCAAAACTCTAACTCTCTCATAGAGATAAGTAATACTTTTAGTGAAGAGACAAACAAGGTTTCTGGTATCTTAAATGAGTTTAACGAAAGTGTAGAGCTTGTTATGCAAAACTCAAATATTATTAAAGATACAACACAATATGTAACTGATGAGCTACAGGTAAATACAGGGAAGATAGACCATATCGAACTCAAACTTAAAACATATAGAGCTCTGTTTTTTGGTACTAAGGCAGAGGTAATGGATGAAAACTCTTGTAGATTTGGAAAATGGTTTGCAAATGCAACAAATACTTTCTTAAAAGGAAACTCTAGAATCAGCTCAATCGCTTCGCACCATGCAAATGTTCATCGTGGTTTACGTGAAGCTATAGTATTAAAAGCTGATGCAAAACATGAAGAAGCACTTGCTCGTATTAAAGATGTAGAAAAATCAAGCGAAACAGCATTTTCAGATTTGTACAATATTGTAAAAGCATCGCAGAAGTAAAAAGTCAAGAGGAAGAGTCAAACTCCTTCTCTTTGTGACTTAATTTAGATAGGTAAAACTTTGATTCTGTCAGAGAGTTTCTCTTGAAGTGTTGACTCTATCGCATAAAGTGTACCTGTTGAGCTTGACTCACAAGAACCACATGCACCAAGGTATCTGATATAGATATCAATAGTTCTCTCATTTTTCTTGATGTCAATAATCTCAACATCACCACCATCCATAACAAGGAACTGACGAACACTCTCATCAATAACAGCGTCAACAGCTTTGATTTGTTGTACTAAAGTCATCTCTTCAAAGTTACCACCACCTGCAGCCATAGCATCAGCAGCAGCTTTCATCTTCTCGTTTTCCATCTCTTTACGAGTGTCCGCTAAGATGTCTACTAAGTACCACTCACGAGCTTCATGTCCACCAGGCTTGATACAAGACTTACAAAAACCACCAGCTTTAGTATAGTCTGTGATCTCTTCTACAGTTTTAAGGTCGTTTAACTTGATAACTTCTTGAAGAGTACCGAGTGAAACACGAGCACATTCACATACGATGATTTCTTCTTCAAAAGATTCAGCATCAACACCCATGTAAAGTCCAGCAGCTTTTTTGATAACATCATAAGCCATAACTGAACAGTGCATTTTTTGAGGTGGAACAGCCGGAGTCTCAGGATCATCACGAAGAGCAAGCTCAACGTCAATGTTTGTGATTTTAACAGCTTCTTGAACTGTTTTACCGATACATAGTTCAGTCATAACATCACTTGATGCGATAGCTGTACCACAACCAAAAGATTTGAACTTAGAGTTTACAATTTTGTCTGTTTTAGGGTCAATTTCCCAGTAAAGACGTACTGCATCTCCACAAGATTCTGCACCAAAGTCAGCAACAATAAGTTTGTTACCGCGTTCCTCAGCCTCTGCGTCAAAGATTTCTCCTTGGTGTTGAGGGTTATTCATTAATGTCGTAACTTTATTTGAGTAAGCGTCCCATAAAGACTCGCCTAATACGTCTGCTTTTGCCATCTCTTATCCTTTTATATTTTATAGTTTTATTTTTAGTGGTGGTGAAGTTCACACTCTTGAACTTCTCCACCCTTAGTTGGTGCTTGTTTTGCGAATGATGATGAAATCATACGTAAACGTGCAACTGCTTCTTTAAAGTGGTTGATAGTATAATCTATCTCTTCATCTGTTGTAAAACGAGAAAGTGAAAGACGGATACCTGTGTGAGCAAGCTCATTATCAGCACCGATTGCAAGCATAACTGTGTTTGCTTCTAGGTCTGCTGATGCACAAGCTGAACCAGTTGATGCTCCAATTTGACCGTTGTTAAGGTCCCAAAGCATACCCTCACCCTCAACACCCTTAATAGATATAAGGATAGTATTTGGTGTACGGTTTTTTCTATCACCTACAACAAAAGTGTCGCTTAGTTCTACAAGAGCATCTTCTAAACGATCACGTTTTGCTCTTATTTTTGACATTGTTGCTTGGATATTCTCAGTTGCAAGTTCTATTGCCTTACCCATTCCTACTATAAAAGGAACATTAAGTGTACCTGAACGGCGTCCACCCATATGCTCTCCACCATGCAAAAGTGGAGAAAGTGACTGAGAGTTCTTAATGTAAAGAGCTCCTACACCTTTTGGTCCGTGAAACTTATGTGCAGAAAATGAGATAAAATCTACATGAGTTGCTTGTAGGTCAACTGGTATCTTACCAACAGCCTGAACAGCATCCGAGTGAAAAAGTACACCTTTTTCTTTACAAATTTGACCAATCTCATCGATAGGGTTAATCATACCCGTCTCATTTGAAGCCCACATAACAGAAACAAGTGCTGTTTTATCAGTAATGAAACTCTTAACAGTATGTGCTTCAACAACACCCTGATCATTTACAGGAAGGTAAGTAACTTTTACACCTTGGTCTTCTAAAAACTTACATGTAGAAAGAATAGAAGGATGTTCTACTTCTGTTGTAACGATATGGTTTTTATCACCATTTAAAATATGGTCAACCCATACAGACTGAAGTACCCAGTTGTTAGACTCAGTAGCACATGATGTAAAAATAACATCATCAGCATCGGCTGCATTTATAGCAGTATACACTTGGTCAATCGCTTTTGTGATTGCAGGGTGTGGTGCTGTTCCATACTTATGAAGTGAGTTAGGGTTACCATATATCTCACTAAAAAATGGTTCCATAGCTTCAACTACTAGTGGGTCACACATCGTAGTAGCATTATTATCTAAATATACTTTCATCTTTACCTCTTTATATTAAGAATGATTATCACTCTTTTTAAATAAGACAATTTTTGTCCTCTTTCGTTTTGACATGATAATAGCTTTGTCATTATGACTTGCTTAAGGCAAACTGATGTTAGGTTTAGTTTAAGAATTAAAACAGAAGTCCAAAGATGATACAATTAGACTTCTATATATAAAGGAACTTACAAATATGTGTAATTTTAACAAACAAAACGAAGATACAAAAGCTCTTATCCACCTTTTTATGACTAAAGCCGCCGAGAGTGTGGGTGGAACAAACTTCCTTCTTGAACTAATCGAAGCGATAAAAAGTAAAAAGCCTTCAGGTTTGAGTGAAAAAAACTCTCAAGTTGCTTCAAATCATACCATCATAAAATGGAATAAAGTTGTTTTCAAAGATAAGGTAGACCTCATCCGTACTATTTTAGACAATAATCGTAGTTCAGAGAACCCTAATTTGAATATTTTAAATGAAGAAAACACTAAAAAAAGAAAAAATATTTTAAACATGGTACGAGCACTTACACCCTTAGAGTTTATCGTAACACCACAAAATCCAAAAGATGGTGCCGGCTTTAACTTTAAAGTCTTTGATGCTACATCTGAAACAGAAGTAAAGTTCAATCCAATTTTTATAAGTATCTTCTTCTGTTCAACTGAATTTATAAAAAAAGCTCTTAAACATCATATAGACTAAAATATATAAATTTCACTTTAAACCTCTTATGATATAATCCCAAATATTAAATATATTAAAGAGGTGCATACATTATGGCTCAAACAATAACTGAAAAAATATTCTCCCAACATGTTGGTCGTGATGTATTTGCGGGTGAAATCATTCGCTGTGACATCGACATGGTTATCGGTAACGATATTACAACTCCTATTTCTATCTCTGCGTTTAACTTAAGTGGTGCTACTAAACTTGCTAATCCTGATGGATTTTCTATAGTTCTTGACCACTTTATCCCTGCAAAAGATATCGCATCAGCAAATCAAGCGAAAATTTCTCGTGTTTTTGCTAAACAGCATAAGATGAAAAACTTTTTTGATGAAAAAGACATGGGAATCGAGCATGCACTTTTACCAGAAAAAGGTCTTATCTCTCCGGGTGATGTTATCATTGGTGCAGACTCACATACTTGTACACATGGTGCTCTTGGAGCATTTTCAACTGGTATGGGAAGTACTGACCTGGCATTTGCAATGATTAGTGGAGGGAACTGGTTTAAAGTTCCTGAGTCTATCAAAGTAAATTTGAGTGGAAAACCAGGGCATCATACAACAGGTAAAGATATCATTTTAGAAATCATTCGTTTACTTGGTGTAGATGGTGCATTGTATCAAACACTAGAGTTTACAGGAAGCACAATTCCTCACTTAAATATGGATGATAGATTTTCTATGTGTAATATGGCTATTGAAGCTGGAGCAAAATCTGGAATCATCGCTTATGATGATGTGACAGCAGAGTTTTTATCTGATAAACATCTTGCTCGTGAACCTCGCATTCACTACTCTGATGATGATGCTTCTTACTCTTTAGTATTAGACATTGATGTAGCTGCATTAGAGCCTGTTATCGCATACCCTTTCTTACCATCAAATGGACATAGCATCACTAAAGCAGTAGAAGATCATATTAAAATAGACCAAGCATTTATCGGTTCATGTACAAATGGTCGTTTAGGTGACTTAAAAATTGCATCTGAAATTCTTAAAGGTAAAAAGGTTCACGAAGATGTTCGTCTTATCGTAACACCAGCGACACAAAGAATCCTAAAAGAAGCCTATAGACTAGGCTATATGGATATCATCATCGATGCAGGTGGAGTTGTTTCAAATCCTACTTGTGGTGCTTGTCTTGGTGGATACATGGGAATCTTAGGTGATAATGAGAAAGCAATTTCCACAACAAACCGTAACTTTATTGGTCGTATGGGAAGCCGTTCTTCAGAGGTTTATTTAGCAAACTCTGCCGTTGCAGCTATAAGTGCCATAACAGGTTATATTACAGATCCGAGATAATAATCTTACTAAAAACTCACTTGTATGTGTTACACTTTGATTAAATAAAAGGAAATAAAATGAAAAAACTTCTTCTCATCTCAGCACTTTTAGCTGGGGCACTCCTATCTGCACAAGATAAAAACTACGAAATATCTCCTATGATTGGGTATGATTACCATGAATCTAGTTTAGGGTTTAAAGATAATGGTTACTTTCTTGGTGGCTTAGAATTTCAAATAAATGATGTTAAGTCAGTAATTAAACCTGAATTTTCACTTTTTATCTCAGAAGGTATTGATTACACAAGCGGAGCTACTACAAGAGTAGTTAGAGGTGCTGTTAATGGTGTATATGCACTAAAAGAGATGGGTAGTTTTTCTCCATTTGTTAAGGGTGGTGTAGGGATAGAAAATGTAAGTACTCAAACTGCTCAAAGTAAAAGTGGTCTTTTTTTAGATGTAGGTATTGGTGCAAAAGTAAATTTCACACAAAACCTTGCCTTAAAACTTGAAGCAATTTATCTTGGAAAAGTAGCACAACATAATGAAGGTATCTTAGATCACAATCTTATCGCTCTTCTTGGTTTTACTTACTCTTTTGGAGACAAAGCACCCAAAAGTATTACAAGACCTGAAGTAGTTATAGTTGTTGCACCTCCCGTACCAGAACCTGAACCAGTTGTAATTGTTGTACCTGTAGTAATTGATGGTGATGATGATAAAGATGGTGTTTTAAACTCTAAAGATAGCTGTCCTAAAACTTTAGCTGGAGCAATAGTGGATACAAAAGGCTGTAATGTCGATACAGATGGAGATGGTGTTTTAAATACAGATGATATCTGTCCTAGTACTATTGCAGGTGAAGCTGTAAATAGTGACGGTTGTCCTAAAACTGTTCCTTTAAACATAAACTTTGAAAACAACTCTGATCAAATCAAGAGTACTTCAGATGCACAGATTCAAGCATATGCTACATTTTTAACAAAATACACAAACTATAGTGCTCAGATTATCGGCTATACAGATAGTAGAGGAAGTGAATCTTACAATCAAGCACTCTCTGAGAAAAGAGCAAAAGCAGTAGTTGCAGCACTTATAGCTAAGGGTGTAAATGCTAAACAGCTCTCAGCTCTTGGAAAAGGCGAAGCGAATCCTATCGCAGATAACAAAACAGCTGAGGGTCGTGCACAGAACAGACGTATCGAAGCAAAACTTACACGAAATTAGTATGCTAAATATCCCCTGTGTTATCTTTGCAGGTGGAAAAAGCTCACGAATGGGAGAAGATAAAGCACTTCTTCCATTTGCAGGTTTTACAACTCTTAGTCAATTTCAATACTCCAGACTCTCAAAAATATTTACAAATGTTTACATCTCCTGTAAAAACAAAAATAAATTCTCATTTGATGCTAACTACATAGAGGACAAAAAAGTTAAAAATACTTTTGCCCCTACTCTTGCATTTATCTCTATATTTGAACAATTGGAAAGTGACTCTTTTTTTGCTATTAGTGTTGATTCTCCTTTTATAGATGAAGAAACTATTATAAGACTTATATCTTCAGACACAAGTACAATAGATGCAACTGTAGCTATAACAGAGAATAAAATTCAGCCTCTTTGTGGTATTTATCATCGATCTTTACTCCCATCATTTAGGCAAATGCTACAAAATGATAATCACAAACTAAGCTACTTACTCAAAAACTCCAAAACAAACTATGTCACTTTTAAAAATGACAATACCTTCTTAAATCTTAACCATCCTCACGAATACCAAAAAGCACTTAGATTAATTACTAGCTAATTATTAACACCTCTTCGCTATAATAGTAAAAAAGCAAAAGAAAAAACAATGAATTTAACACATTTAGACGAAAACCAAAGACCTAAAATGGTTGATGTAAGTGACAAACAAGAGACTACAAGAGTAGCTGTAGCAAGTGGTATAATAGAGATGAGCCAAGATGCTTATGATGCTATAGTGACGGAGAAAACAAAAAAAGGGCCTGTTTTACAGACGGCTGTTATTGCCGCTATTATGGGTGTGAAAAAAACGAGTGAGATTATCCCTATGTGTCATCCTTTAAACCTTAGCGGCATCAACTGTGATGTAGAAGAACTTGCAGACCTTCCAGGTTTTAAACTTATAGTAACTGCAAAACTAAAAGGTCAAACTGGCGTTGAGATGGAAGCATTAACAGGAACAAGTATAGGACTTTTAACAATTTACGATATGGTTAAGGCTATAGATAAAGGCATGATTATCCGTAATGTACAACTTGAAACAAAATCAGGAGGTAAAAGTGGAAATTATAAACGATAGTAATCAAAAAGTTCTTATAGAGTACCCTTGTAACTGGTGCTATAAAGTCATAGCAAGTGAAAGAGCTGCATTAGAGCAGGCAATAAGAGATGTTATAGATGAAAGAGAGCATAGCATTACCCATTCTAATAAGTCTAAAACAGGAAAATATATTAGTATGAATTTAGATTTGCTCGTACATAACGAAGATGATAGAACATTTATTTTTGATGCACTCAAAAGACATCAAGATATCAAAATGGTACTTTAAAAAAGGAGATATAATGGCACAAAACATCCAAACGAATCTACAAACTGTTTACAACAAAAGGTTTAAAACTATCAAGAAACGAATTCTCTCAGCTTTAGAAGAGAGTAAAATAGACTTTAATACTCTCACCTTAGAAGAAGTTCGGAATGTAACGACAGCTATCATAGACTTAGAAACTCAAACACTTCAAGAGGACGTAGAGACTCTTTTAGAAAAAAAAGAGGCAATTGAGCGTGAGTTAGAAAAAAAATCTGATGCCCTCCAAAATACAAAGTATGCTATTTTTAATATACTGGAAGATAAAATTCTAAACTCTGAGAGTACATTAGCTAAACTCCATCAAGTAAAACTACAGTCTATTGATCTTTATGATATTCTCAGTGAAATGGTAGAGTCTGCCATCATCACTGCCTTAGAAAAAGATACTATTGGAGATATAACCGAGTCAAATACAGAAGTAATAAAAGAGATAAGTTACGAATCCATAAAAGAAGGCTCACTTAATACTATACGTGTGAGAAAAATTCTCTCAACGATTTTAGTAAGCGCTATAGATATGGCAGAGGCAACACCAACTAGAGCAGAACAGATACTAAGTTCAACTCTTAAAGGTATGCGAAGTGGACTTATAAAATCAATAGATAGATTTAAAAAGCGCCTTGAATTTATGCCTGTTGAAGCTAAACATATACTTATAGAAGATTATGATACTATCATCGAAGATTTAAACCAAACAGACACACTCTTCTCTCAAGTGGTGACAACACAGGCAAATGAGAGTTCAAAAGAGATTAAAAACATGTTAATTAAACTCAATAATGAGATGGCATATGACCTTGAAGAGTTAATATTAATCTCTAAAGAGACAGCTGACATTATCAAAAATAAATTTTCATCATTTGCAAAAAATGCCATGAAAAAAGCAGATTTTGCGCTGAAATCTCCTAAGGCTCAAGAGGCAAAAAGAATGGGTATGCAAGCATTTGGTGTAGCAAGAGTTGCACTTGGAAGTGCCATTAAATATGCCAATGACGCAATAGATAAAAAATAAACTTTACTAAAGGAGTTCAATATGATGATTCATCCCGCAACAGTACACTTCGCAATGGTTTTGCCAGTAGTAGCATCAGCACTAGGTATTGCTTACCTTATAAATAGACAAGAGATTTTTTCTAAACTCTCTTCCATATCACTCTTTTTTACAGCACTCGCAATGGGTGTAGTGTGGTATACAGGAAGTCAAGCTGGTCCTGAGATATATGACTACTTAAGTGAAGCAGGACAACATGAGTTAGTTGAGCATAAAGAATTAGGTCTTTATCTTGCTATTAGTATGAGTATTATATTTGTACTCAAAATCATAGGTTGTTTAACAAAAAAGTTTATTATAGAAGCTCTTGCCATTGTTTTACTTTTAATTGCAACGCTTATTACTTTTGTACAAGGAAAAGATGGTGGAGAGATAGTTTATAATCACGGTACCCCTTTTAAATCATATATGATTATAGATACACTTAACGAGACTACTATAGCAGTAGAAGATGAAGAAGAGATGCAAGCAAAACTTGAACTCTACGAAGAGGCTCTTGAAGACATCAAACTTATAGATGAAGAGTTAGAAATTTTCTATGGTAATCAAGAAGTAGAAGAGGAAAAGTAAAAATGCCTTTAGAAGAACAAAAAGTTTTAATCATGAAAGAGCTTCAAAGCTATAAAGAAAAGAAATCTTCTTTTAAGCCTCTCGCACAAAGCATGAAAGAAATTTCTGCTTGGCTAAGTAAGAAAGAAAAATAATGAATATTCTCTGTACCCCACTCTATGAGAAGCAACTCAAAGTTATTTTAAACGATTATGCTCAAGAAGATTTTACTGCGACAAAGAAGTTCAAACTTTATCTTGATACAATTTTAATAAACCTTCCAACAAAAGCTGATAAATATAAAAAAGCACAACTCTTTGATGATGAAGATATAAAAGTGATACCTCACGAGAATTTTAATATACTTTTCTTTATAGATAAAATAAGTGATAATTATCTTATTCTAGCAATTTTAGCTAAAGAGTAAACTTCTAGTTGTTTCATTCCGTAACTCCTTCAGTAGTAAATATTATTAATATTATAATTAAACCTCACAAAATGGGTAATTAGCTTTAAATGCAAATTTATAATTAAGCATAAAATGGCATAATGATACGGTAAAAAAACTTTGTCTAGTGAAATAACAGAGTTATGTAATAAATATAAATAATAGATAACAACAACCTACAAAAGGAGAAAATGTGGATAATAAAAAATCTCAAGATCAAAATACGATCGACAGAAGAGACTTTTTCAGAAAAGCAGCAGCTGTATCAGTAACTGCACTTGCTGGAACATCTCTACTAGCAAATGAATCAGCCGGCGAAGGCGATCCCGCGATAATGCACCATACTAAATGGGGCCAGAAATGGGGTGATCCAGTAACAAAGAACCCATATGGTGTTCCTTCAGCTTATGAGCATAATGTTACTAGAAGAAGTACTAAACTTCTTGCTTCAGGTAACTTTAGAGCTTCAATCGCTGTTACACCTATTCACGAATCTCAAGGAATCATCACTCCAAATGGTCTTTTCTTTTCTCGTTCTCACGGTGGAACTGCACATGTAGATCCTAATGAGTACCGTTTAATGATTCACGGTTTAGTTGAGAAGCCTATCGTTCTTACACTTGCTCAGCTTAAACGTTACCCATCTGTAACACGTACACACTTCATCGAGTGTCCTGCAAATGGTGGACAAGAATGGAGAGGACCACAGTTTAACTCTGTTCAATTTGCTAAAGGTTTTATGTCTTCTGCTGAGTGGACTGGTGTTTACATCAAGACTATCTTAGAAGACCTTGGTCTTAAGCCAACTGCACAATGGATGCTTGCTGAGGGTTCTGATAACTCTAAAATGGGTAGAACTATTCCTGTTGATAAAGTTCTTGACGATGCAATGATCGTTTGGGGACAAAATGGTGAAGCACTTCGTCCTGAACAAGGCTACCCAGTAAGACTACTTGTTCCAGGTTGGGAAGGAAACTTATGTGTTAAATGGTTACGCCGTTTAGAGTTTTCTCAAGAACCATGGTATTGTAAAGAAGAGACTTCTAAGTACACTGACCTTAAGCCAACAGGCAAGGCTATTCAGCATTTTTATGCAAATGAAGTAAACTCAACAGTAACTTCTCCATCTCCAGAACTTCCATGGACTGATCTTAAAGATGGTGATGTAGTAGAAATCGAAGGTCTAGCATGGTCTGGTATGGGAACTATTACAGCTGTTGATTTATCTTTTGATGGTGGTAAAAGCTATGTTGAGGCAAACCTCAAAGGTTTAGTACTTTCTAAATCTTGGACTCGTTGGTCTTATATGCATACATATAAAAAAGGTGAAAAACTTTTACTTACTTCACGTGCAATTGATGATGCTGGATATATTCAGCCTACAATTGACCAAGAAGTTAGTGTAATGGGTGTAGAAGCTGTTTATCACAGAAATGCAGTAGAGACTTGGGAAGTAACAGAAGAAGGAAAGGTGAATCATGTTCAAATTAGAAGCGTATAATAAATTACTAGTTTCTGCTTCAGTAGCTGCAGTAGTTGCATTTTCTGTAGTAGGTTGCATGGGAGAAAGTACAACACCATCAAATGCTAACACTTCAGTTACACTTGATATAGATGGTGGAGTTTCATATCCAGTTGTAAATAATAAAACATCTGATTACTATGTAAACCCTCAAGCAATAGGTGCTAAAATAAATAATGGTCGTGTTCCAAATGCAGCAGAGCTTGCAAGATGGGATACTGACTTACAGCCAGTTTCTGAGCTAAGCCCAGAAGGTCAAGGTATACCTGAAGGTAGTGGTTCTGTAGAAGATGGTGAAACAATTTATGAAGCAAAATGTGTTATGTGTCATGGTGACTTTGGTTCAGGTGGTGGTGGATACCCAGCACTCTCTAAAGGTAATGCTTATGACTTACAAAAGACTTTAAAAAACAACAGATGGAAAGATCCTGAAGCTGATGGTCCAACTCGTGTATTTGGTTCATACTGGCCTCAAGCTACTACTATGTGGTGGTATATTAGAGATGGTATGCCTCATCCATTTTCAGACTCTTTAAGTGTTGATGAGACTTATGCTCTCACTGCATATATCTTAAACATCAATGAGATGGAAATAGATGGTGTAGAAGTTGATGATGAGTACGTACTTGATCGTGCAAAATTCTTAAAAATCAAGATGCCAAATGTTGATGGTTTTGAGCCAAATATAGCTGGTCCAAATGCACTTCCAGTTGTAAAAGCTTACTTCGGTAAAGCTTCAAACTTTGGTGGACAAAACTTAAATCAAGGTGGCGTTCGTTGTATGACTGATTGTCAAAAACCAACTGCTAAAATCAAACGTATTCAAAATGGTGGTATAAAAGACTTTATTCCAGCTATGAATGTGACAAGAGATTTACCTGTTAAAGAAGCAGTAGCAATCGATGTTAAAAAAGTATATACTGAAAGCTGTGCAATGTGTCACTCTGCTTTTCTTGCACCAGGAAGTGCTGACTGGGCTGGATATACTCCAAAAGGTATAGATAAAGTTTATGCTAATGGTATCAATGGAACTGAGGGTGGTATGCCTGCTAAAGGTGGAACAGATCTTTCAGATGCAGACTTTAAAACTATGGTAGATTATTTAATCTCTGGAAAAGTAAAATAACAAAGGAATAATTATGGAAAGAAGAAATTTTTTAAATGTAACTTTAGGTGCTTTAGCTTTAGCTGTTGTACCTGCAAGTGTAAAAGCTGAAGACTACAGAGCAACTAAACCTGCTGTATGGTCTGCACATACTGTTGATGATGCTATTAAAGCAATGTACGGTTCAACTAACTTAGTAATGGAGGGTGTTTCTCTAACTGCTCCAGATGTTGCCAGTAATGGTGGTGCTATTCCTGTTGATTTTTCAACTGACTTAGATATCAAATCTATTGCTCTTTACCAAGATGCAAATCCAGAAGCTGCTGTTTGTGCTTATACTGTTACTAAGTACTCTATAAACAACTACTCAGTTAAAATTAAAATGGCTAAATCAGGTACTATTACAATCGTTGCAGAAGGTAACGATGGTAAGCTGTATGCAGCTAAGAAAACTTTAGATGTTGCACTTGGTGGATGTGAAGGTTAATCCCTTTACTCACAAGAAAATAGAAAAATAATCAATAAAGGTATATTATGAAAGTAAAAGCAAAATTAAAAAATGGTGTTATCAAAGTTAAGGCTATGGCTAAACACGATATGACTACATTCAACATGATGGAGAAAAAAACTGGTAACCGTGAAGATGCAAACTTTATCACTCACATTACTGGTACTATCAATGGAGAGACTGTTCTTGATTTATCAACTTCACAGTTCTTATCTAAGAATCCAATCTTCAAGTTTCAAATTAAAGGTGATACTTTTAAGAAAGGTGACAAGCTACTTATTAACTGGGTTGACCGTAAGGGTAAAACTGGTAAAGGTAAAGGTAAAATCAAATAGTAAGCATATTTGCTTATTAAGATTTACTCTTCTAATTCAAATGATGATAAACTTTTTTTTTAAACTTTTATCATCTTTGAACTTCTACAAAAAACTTCAACTACTCAAGGTACTTTAATTATGACAGGTACTATAAAAAAGCTCTATATTACACACGATGATGTAAGTAAAACTCGTCAAGATGTAAAAAATATTTTTCTTGATACTCATGGTATAAAACAAGATAAATTCTACAATAAAAATCCTATGCGTTGTATTCTTATAACTTCAACAGATAGTTATTCTCTTGCACAAACAAATGGGATAAATCTTCAAGCTGGTTCTTTAGGAGAAAATATTTTAATTGATATCAATCCCTACTCTCTTGAAGAAGGTGATAGAATTAAAATTGGTACAACTATCCTTGAAATAACTCAAAGCTGTACTCTTTGTAAAGGGCTATCTTCCATAAATTCTAAGTTGCCAAAACTTCTAAAAAATGATAGAGGAATCTTTGCTAAATACATAGAGGGAAGTTCTGAAATAGTTATTGGGACTAGCGTTCAAATTTTAAATTCTTAATCTACTTTATATAAAAATAATGATAAAATTAATCACGATGATTTTACACAAGGAAAAATAAATGAAAAAAATATATTCACTCATGATTGTAGCCCTAATGGCACTCTCAATTGTTGGTTGTAGCAAGGCTTATGTAGCTCCAGCAAAACCTAAAAAGATACAAGATGTACAAGTTTTCTCAACACCAAATGCTGATGGTTCAGTTACAATAAAGTCAATTGAAGCAGCTTTTGATGGTGTTGGATTAGAGATACCTGGTAACAACGATATGAATAAGCCATTTGGTAAAAGATTTGGAAAATTACATTACAAAGTTTATAACCTAGCAATGTTTATAAATACAGACCTTACATTTAAACTTATTAAAAAATATCCTAACTTTGGTTCATTGACTCCTCTTACAATGTCAATTTGGGAAGGTAAAGAAGGGTGTATGAATATTTCTACTCTTACTATTAATGGTATGGCAAGAGCTACAGGTATTCCACTCAATGATCCAGACTTAGTAGCATATGCAGCTCTTATCCACAAAGGACTTAAAACTGCAATGCCACATGGTACTTTTAAAGACTTAGACCATACTGTAAAGTTTCCAAACAAAACACTTGCGACAAATTTTGAGATGGAACTAGATTTAGATGGTCAATCTCCTGAAGATTTTATCGAAGAGTTCGAAGCTGAATTTGAGGGTGAGATGGAACCTATAGGTTTTTTACTTCCTAACTACACAAATGTTCAAGAAGAGATATTTGATGACAGAGGCTACACAGATGTTTATGACTACTACCATACTTACTCTATCTGTAAGTTTGATGTAATCTACCCTGTATCTGAAAAGCACCCTGAAGCTGGTGCTTGGGCTCCATGTTCATTCTACCTTTACAAAAAGAAAGGTGAAAATAAAATGTATTTAGGATTCTTATCAGTTGACAATTGGATTACTACTATTGGTATGACAGAAGATGAAGAGGGAACAAAAAAACTTCGTGAAGCACAAGCATTTATCGAGAGTATCATTAACGAAATGATAGAATAGCGGAAAATAGTTTGAGTTTTAAAAGTTTTTGGTTTAATTACGGGGAAATAGTTCCTGGCTATGATATTCCCGTAATAAACGAAAGAGAAGCTAGAGCAGCAGCAGGAATACTTGCTATGCTTGGAACTATCGTTATCTTTATAGGAATAGGCTTTAATCACATTATAGTCGCAAAAGTATATCTAGCCTTTTTATGGCTAGATTTTGTTGCTAGAGTCTTCAACCCGAGGTATTCACCCTCTTTACTTCTTGGAAAATTTATTGTCCGTAATCAAAAACCTGACTATGTAGGTGCCATCCAAAAACGTTTCGCATGGGTACTTGGCTGGATGATATCTTTTCCTATGGTTTACTGGTTTGTACTTAACTGGGATATCACTTTTTACAAAGTACTTATTTGTGTGCTATGTATAAGTTTGATGTTTTTAGAGAGTGCTTTTGCTATCTGTCTCGGGTGTGTTCTATATAAGTTCATCACAAGAGAAGATGCTAAACATTGCCCAGGTGGTACATGTGAAGTGCGCATAAAAGAGCCTATACAGATGTTTAATCCTCTACAGAAGATTATAGCAATACTCACAGTTCTTGGTTTAGTGACAGGTATATATCTCTTTCTAGCAAAGACAGAATCAAAAACTTTTTTTGGTCAGTTTTTACAAGAAGCTGTTTTAACAAAAGCACAACTAAAAAAAGCAAAAGAAGAGGCATATCAAAGAGAGATGGACAAAGAGTTTGGAGATGATGATTTTTAATCTCTCACTCTTATCCTAACTTACAGTATCTACTTATAGTATTTACTGAGCCCTTGCATATTTGATCCCATATTTAAAAGTAACATATCCGCGATAACTAAAGCAGCCATCGACTCACATACAACAGTTCCTCTAATAGCTACACATGGGTCATGACGTCCCTTTAAAGAGAAGTCAACCTCTTCATTGGTAGTAGTTACTGTATGTTGCTCTTTAAAGATAGAAGGAGTAGGTTTAAAGTAAACATTTAAAACTATATCATCTCCATTACTTATTCCACCAAGTATACCACCTGAATGATTTGTCTCAAAACCATCACTGCGTATTGCATCATTATTAGCAGAACCGAAACTTCTCGCACTCAGAACACCATCTCCTATTTCAACAGCTTTTACTGCATTTAAACCCATCATAGCATCAGCTAAAACAGCATCTAGTTTATAGTACAATGGTTGACCAAGTCCTACAGGAACACCTTCTATAAGTACACGTGAAACGCCACCAACAGAGTCATGCTCTTTTTTTGCTTTAAGTATAGCCTCTTTTTGAGCCTCTTCTACATCTGCATCAAGTGCATAAATGATACTCTTTTTAGCACCACTGTAGTCATATACTTTTGCTTGTATACCAGCAATTTCACAGATACCACTCTTCACACTAATACCTAACTCCCCAAGCATTAGCTTAGCGATAGCACCAGCAGCCACTCTTGCAGCAGTCTCACGAGCTGAACTACGTCCACCACCACGATAATCTCTAATTCCATACTTATGAAAGTAAGTGAAATCAGCATGCCCTGGACGAAAAACATCTTTGATATTTGTATAGTCTTTTGACTTTTGGTTTGTATTAAAGATAATCATAGCTATTGGAGTACCTGTACTTTTCCCCTCAAAAACACCTGAAAGGATCTCAACTATATCAGCCTCTTTTCTAGCAGTTTCAAATTCACTCTTTCCAGGTTTTCTACGATCAAGTTCACTCTGAATATATGCTTCATCAATAATAAGTCCTGCAGGAACACCATCAAGTAGACAGCCTATAGCTTTTCCATGAGACTCTCCGAATGTACTAAAACGCAGCTTCATACCAAAACTATTCACTATTTTTCCTCTTTTAAGAGTTTTACAGCTATTTCAGCTGCCTCTTGTTGTGCTATCTTTTTACTTTTTCCAGTTGCTCTAGCATACTCTTTACCTTCTATAAATACACCCATCTCAAACTCTTTTAGATGATCTGGACCACGACTCGCCATTACTATATACTCAGGTGTAATACCAAAACGAGCCTGTGTTAGCTCTTGAAGTGTCGTTTTAAAATCACGAAATAGTGAATCAAGAGAAATCTCTTCATGGTTACTCTCAATAAGTTTGATAGCTATTTTACTCACAACTTCTAAACCTGCTTCAAGATAAATAGCTCCCATAACTGCTTCAAAAGCATTAGAAAGTAGTGAAGATTTTTCTCGTCCACCATTATTATCTTCTGCATTAGAAAGTAGTATATAGTCACCTAAGTGCAAAGATCTTGCAAGCTTATCAAAACCTGTTTCATTTACAAGTGAAGCTCTTATTTTTGAGAGTTTACCCTCATCAGAGTTTCTAAACTTAGTAAAAAGATACTCTCCTACAATAAGGTCAAGCACAGCATCTCCAAGAAACTCTAAACGCTCATTATCATAATTTTGTTTATAACTTTTATGTGTCAAAGCCTCTATGATTAGTGATTTATCTTTAAAGACATAATCAAGTTGTGTTTCTAATGTTTTTATATTTTTATGCATATCTTTCTCTTTTTAAATTATGAAATTTACTGAAATGAATTATTTTCTTCACCTATCTCTTTATAAAAATCTTTACTTAGTTGGCACTCAACATGAACACTTCCTATAGAATGACACGAAGGGCAACGATGAAATGCGAAAGGATGGATAGTTTTACAATCATCACACATATACTCAAAATTCAAAGTTGCTCTAGCTTTTCCTTGAAGTTTTATAAGTACATCCAGTTCAAAAACTGAACTCGATTTTGCCAACTTAATATCTCCACGAGCACTATAAAGTTCACGTAAATAGCCGTTTTGTGAAATTATATCTAAATTCAAATCCTTTGGTTCTATCTTCCATAAAATATCACTCAGTAATTCACTTTTAGAATGGTCAAAATGCTCCCAAGCTAAAGCAGGAGTGTGTAAAAATAGATATTCAAATAGCATATAAACAAGTAGATGTGATTTTTTATAAATTTCTAAAAGTTTTTGACTTTTTTCATCTTGTGTTATCTTATTGTTATGAAGTATAGCCATCACTCGTAGATAAGTCCCCTCAAGGCTGATATCCTCATCTAACTCTTCTAATGGTTCTAGCACATCTAAAGCAGACTTATAGTCTCTCATCTGCTCATATACTAAGAGTAAAGCCTTTAAAGCTTCTGGTGTTCGAGGATTTGTTTTAAGAATATTTAAAAATATCTGTTTAGCACGTTCTAAAAAACCAGCTTTTAAATATGTTCTGCCAAGTAAAAACATAGTTTCTTGTCTGTTTTTACTAGTGGCAATATTAAGTATCTCATTATAAATTTCTATACTTTTTTCGTAATTACCACTTTTATAATAAGAGTGTGCTAGTAAAATCCACGATTTTTCAGATAAATCTCCACTACTTATAAGGACTTTAAGTTCATCCTTGGATGGTAATGCGGAGAACTGTTTTAAAAATTTATCTAAGTACTTAGAGTCTTCATTATGTTTATATTTATTCCACCAGTAAGAAAAAAATGTAATAGTAAAAACAAGACTAAAAAAGACAATAATTGAAAAAAGGGGATCACGAAACTCTATAAAAAATGAATTCATTAGTCGTATACTACCACAGCATAATCATCTCTAAGTCTATAAAAAGTCGAATCAGAACTCAGTTCTAAATCTCGAAGTTTTCCTAACTGTACAAGAGAGTTTTTTGTTACTTTAATTCCATTTTCACGAAAAAACTTTTTAATATTTACAAATTTTACATCTTCTACAAACTTATACTCAAATTCAGAATGAAGTTTCATTTTATCACTAGAGAAAAGATGCTCATTCACATGAAGCTGATCAGAAGCATATTTTATAGGTAAATGCCCGGAGAGGTCTGTTAGTATCTCTTCTATGTGTTTATGTTTTGGAGGGAGGGTCTCTTTTTTTAAAAAAACATATTTGTTGTTGAGTTTTAGACTTGGTGTAGTGACCCAGTACTTATATGCTGGGTTTGAAACACCAAGTTTAGAAGAGATTTCTCTCCAGAGCCAAAATGAGTTTAATGTACTTGGTAAGTTTGACATGCTCTTTTGCTCCTGTAGTTACTATCTCTAGATAATAGATTATATCTAACTTTTATTACAACATACTGATAAGTAAGGCACTAAACATTAACTGTAAGGTAAAAAGAATAGAAGAGACTTTAAATGCTGTTCCCGCAGTTTTAACAATTGTTCCAAAGTGTATCATAAGTCCTATTGCACTCATAGCAACAAGTGTGATGTAATGACTTATAGTTCCAATAAGTGTTTCAATCTCTTTTGGGAGTAGTCCAAGTGAAGCTACAACTGAGAAAAATACAAACCAAAGTATAAAAAATGGTATGCCTACTTTTACTTTTTCATTTACACCTTCAGAATTTTTTTTGCTCTCTCTTTTAGCTATATATATTAAAATCAGCACAAGAGGTACTAGAAGTAAAACTCTTCCCATCTTCACAACTGTTGCATAGTGTCCAGCTTCATCTGAAATACTAAAACCTGCTGCAACTGCTTGTCCAACAGCTTGAAGAGTATTTCCTGTATAAATACCTGCTTGAATATCACTAAAACCTAAAAAGTGTGCCAACGCAGGTGCTAAGAAGATACCTACCGTTCCCATAAGGTTTACAAGAGCTATACTTACACCTATATCATTACTTTTTACTTTGGCCACACCTGATGTAGCAGCAATTGCAGAGCTTCCACAGACACCATTACCTATACCAATCATCAGTGAGAGTTGTGGATTAAGTTTGAAAAGTTTTCCTAAAAGAATACCCATAAAAATGGTAAACACCATTCCTGCAACAATAATAAGAATAGTTTGTATACCTAAGTTGGCAAGCATTGTAAAGTTAAGGTTTATCCCCATTAAAGCGATAGCAAACATTAAAAGATCTTTCTCTGCAAACTTTACACCTGCTTTATAGTGTGATCCATCTCCATGAAAAGTCTTAAAAAATATATTTCCAACTAGCATTCCAAGAATAATAGCAACTGTGGCTGTGCTAAACGATATAAACTCAGTAACAGTATATGCCATAATTGCTACGACAATACTTGCAAGTAAACCTCTAGTATGTTTTTTATATTTAGATATTCTTAACATCTAAATCCTTTGTATTTGAATAATTTTATATGTAAATGCAATTATACCTAAAAGCTATTTTATTTATAGAGGGTATAGAAGGAGTGCGATTTGCACATCCTCGTATCACTATTTACTAGCCTTTAAAACACTCTCTTTTGGATAGATAAAACTTGATTTTCTTAGTACAGATATCTTTTCGCTTTTTTTACCATCTTTATCTAGAGCATATGCATGAATCGTAATCGGAATCACACTGTCTTTTATAGGGTTATGTACTAAAGTATCTGTAGTACTAAGTGTAACAATCTTTTTCTTTTTTACACCAGGCTGTGCATTAAAAGCTTTAGTCGGTTTAAGAATCTTGATCTTACCTTCCATACCTTTTGGTGGAATAACTTCAAAATAAAACTTCATCGTTTGCGATTGTGTATTTTGTAATAAAAACACATATGAGTTATTTACTCTCACTTTGCCATCAGGCATAACTTTTGTTGAGTAGAGACGATTTTCTTTGTTTATGTTTAAAAGCATATGCTCTTTTTTACTACCCATCATACCAAGAATAACACTAATACCAAGGAGTAGAACAATATAACCAATAATCTTAGGACGGAAATATTTAGTTTTACCCTTTTTCTCAATTATCTCATAATCACTCGACCATGTTACAAGCGACTCTTTTCCCAGTTTTCCCATAACAGTTGTACATGCATCAACACACTCAAGACAGTTTATACACTCCAACTGTAATCCTTTACGTATATCAATATGTGTTGGACAAACAGTCACACAAGCCTGACATGTTGTACACTCAGCATTTGGATCTACTGCAAGTAAATCTTTCTGTTTAGTTACAAGCTTATTGTGATGTTCATCATATATTTTCCCGCCTCTGTGCGGATTATAAAGTGCCATAATAGTATGCTCATCATATAAAATTGATTGCACTCTAGAATATGGACATACATAAACACAAAAGTTCTCTTTTAAAATAATGATGTCATAAAGTAAAAATAGTGCTACTCCAATCACTATCCCAAAGAGAGTCCAGTGATTAGGAATATCACTAAGATATGAAAAGAAATCCTCCGGAGGAACAAAATACCATAAAAAATCTGCTGCTGCTAAAAGCGAGAGGGGAATAGCTATTCCTACTGCTATCGCTTTTTTTATTTTGTTTTTTCTCAGAGACATATCTGGCTCTTCTTGCTTGTTCTTTATACGTTTTCGTAATCCTACTATCGTCGTCTCAATCAAATCTCGATAAAACACACGAAAAATAGTCTGCGGACATAACCAACCACAAAAGACACGTCCACCTAAAACAGTGATAGCGAAAATACCTAAAAACATTAACATTAGTAAAAATGGCAACAAGTAAAACTCTTGCATATCAAAGCGAACAAAAGCGAGATGTAACTGTAACTTGTCAAAGCTCAGTAAAAAGAAGTGGTTTCCGTTGACTTTAATCCACGGTAGTATTAGTGTAAATATTGTAGCAAAAGCATAAAGATAGTATCGTTTATATCTCCATGGTTTTGCTATAGTAAACTCATTTGATTTTGTATTCATTATGTGTACTCCAGTCTAATTTTCAAAAATTATAGCAAAGTTCAGATAAGATATAAATAAAATTTATTTTATTTATATTTATACCTTATGTAATGTTATAATTCTACTTTACCAACCTATTCCAAGTTGTACTATATATCTTCGATCAGGTATATTTGCTGTACCTGTTCCTATCTGCTCTTCATATGTTGCAAAATTTAATTTTATAATAGAGAGTGCCATATCAACACCAGCAGTGTATTGTGTATTATAAAGACCTGCATTAAGTGTTAATGAAAAAAGAGAAGTATTAAGCAAACCAAAACCGGCACCTAAACGTAAGCGTTTCATCGGATCATTCTCTGTATAATCTACATAAGTCACTCTATCCGCAGCATATGTATAGACTCTTGTTTGACTAGCATTCATTACATCAACATAATCAACTGCAAAGACAAGTTTACTCAAAAATCCAACTTCAGGGCTAATAGAAGCACCAAGGTTAAGAGTCATTGGCTGTCCACCATAATTATCATCCATACTCATTGTCCCTACATTTAGTAGACTAATACCAAAGGCAGGATTCCAAAAGCCATCATTCCCAAAAGGTTTATATGTCACACCTAAATCTGCCCCTATACCTGATGCTGTTTTTTCATATTTGTTTTGAAGGTTTTCTAAGGCATTATCTTGTGTTAACTCAGAAGTATATACTGGCCCCTCATAAGACTTTTGTGTGATAAATTTTGCACCTATTCCCACATCAAACTCTCCTATACTCGTATAGAAATCTTTTGCGACCCCTGTTACTACACCAGCATATGTCCGGCCAGCAACTTCAAGGGCTGCACCATTTGCACTACCGTTTCCATGTACTATAAAATTTATATCTGCTGCTGCGAGTAGTCCTACACTCCAAGCAAAGCTATCAGAATTTTTTGAAATAGAACTATAATTATTCGCTGAGATATTAAAAGCTTCCCCACTATATTTTTCAATAACAGCTTGAACTAAAACATCATTACTTCCCGCTTCATCCAAATCAGAAATAAATTCTTGTGTTTGTGAACTTGTAGAGACGCCAATACTTAAAATATCTACTATAAAACCTTCATCTTTTTCTATACTTGCTAAACCTGCTGGGTTACTAAACACAGATGTGGAGTAGCCTCCTACTGCTATATTTGCACCACCCATTCCCATTATGCGTGGATCTTTGTAGAGGTAAGCATGTTCAGCACCAAGTGCCATAAGTGAAGTAGTAGCACCCAAAAGTGCTGTAAGAACTATTTTTTTCATTTTAATTACCTTATATTTAGTTGTTAGAGTTGAGATAGTTAATAATATCTTGAGTTGTAATCGTAGTATTTGCATCATTAATACTTCTACCACTTGATACTAAAATTTCTTCTTTAAACTTGTCAATATCACTTTGTACATCAGCTGAAACAGAAGCACCAATAGAATCAAGACCATTATTAAGTCCATTAACTAAGATTTCATCTGTTGTAATATCTGTTGTATTCACATCACTACTCTCGGTAATAGGACAAGCATAATAACCTGTAACATTACTATCATCTACTCTTGTACTAAAACTATTTAAAGTACATTTTCCATTAGTAATAGCTGTACTACGTACTCCTGTAAGTGGATTAATAGGTGTGAGTAAATATTCAAAGACTTGAGCATTTACAGTAATATTTATATCACTGTAGGTACGATTACTCTCTATAAAAGTGATATTTGACTCTGCTGAAGCAGTACAATTTGCATCAGATATCGTACCACTAAATGCATATTCTAAGGCACAAGTTGAAGCAGTTAATTTATCATCTGTTCGTCCCGTATTATCTGATAAGACTGAGACATCATCGGCAATATAACCAAAAGTAACTGCCGTACTAGAAACATTTGCAAGACCTACATAAAGACATAAATCAGCCTCAGCTGCACCAAGTGTAATGTTTTTGTCTAAGCATTTATTTTGTAGCACTTTTTGATAGTACACAACTGCTATATCTAAGTCATTAAGTGCAGTTGGAGTACTGTTAGCTGATGCAGAATCTATAAATGATGAAAATTCATTACCACCAGTAGCCGTAGCACTTGTAGCTACAATACCTATAATTTTAGAAAGACCAAATCCAGCTTTTCCCATGTATGCAGCTGCTAGAGTTAAGTAATCTTCACTTGTACTAGCAGTAGGCTCTATTCTCGCAATAACACTTGAGAACTCTCCTTTATCTAAAAGTTGTTGTGTTACTAATGCATCTTCACCTTCACTGGCTTCATCTCCACATCCTGTAAACAGTAATGTTGTGGCCACTAAACTAGTAATAAAAGCTTTTTTTATCATCATATATTCCTTGTAATATGTTTCATTTTTATGAAATAAATTATTATATTGTATTTAATTCTTATGATACTAAACTTAAATCAAGAATTAAGCAAGTGATTAACAGCAATGTTTATGGACAATTTAGCTAGAATAAATCCAATAATTTAAACTCGAGTTTTATAAAATGAATACAAAAAAATACATACTAGAAACAATTAAAACACGTCCCCTCATCATAGATGGGGCTATGGGTACGCAACTGCAACAACGCGATGATCAAATCAGTGAAGCAGCATGGGAAGGTAATGAGGGCTGTAACGAGCTTTTAAATGTTACTGCACCTGAAGTTCTTCATGAAATCTATCATGCTTACCTAACTGCTGGAGCTGACTTTATCACTACAAATACTTTTGGCTCATTTTCATGGGTTTTAGATGAGTATCAGATAGGTCACCGTGCTTATGAGTTAACAGAGGCTGGTGCTAGACTTGTAAAAGAGAAGTGTATTGAGTTCTCAACTCCTGAGCAGCCGCGTTTTTGTCTTGGAAGTGTAGGTCCAGGTACTAAACTTCCCTCTCTTGGGCATATCTCTTATGATGAAATGTATGAGGGTTATACTGAGTTTTGTAAGGCACTTATAGATGGTGGTGTAGATATATTTTTACTAGAGACTTGTCAAGATCCTCTTCAGATAAAAGCGGCACTCCATTCTTGTCAAGAAGCAAACCGCCAAAAGAGTGTTGAAATTCCGATTATGATTTCTGTGACTATTGAGCTAAGTGGAACTATGCTTATCGGTACCGATGCACAGACAATCGCTACTATTTTAGAGCCTTTTGATATTCTTTCTCTTGGCTTTAACTGTGGAACAGGTCCAGAACAGGTTTTAAAACATGTTAAAACACTCTCCGAACTTTGGCACAAGCCCATAAGTGTTCATGCAAATGCAGGACTTCCTCAAAATCGTGGTGGTTACACTTACTACCCTATGGGACCCGATGAGTTTGTAGTACAACAAGAGAAGTTTTTAGAGTACGATGGTGTAAGTTTTCTCGGTGGTTGCTGTGGAACAACACCCCAACATATCCGTGCACTTGTCAACGCAGTCAAAGATAAAAAACCTAAACCTGCGACAGGTTCTCATCCAAATGCAGTAGCATCACTCTTTAACACTGTAGAACTTATGCAAGAACCCGCTCCTCTTCTTATAGGTGAGCGATCAAACGCAACGGGTTCTAAAGCCTTTCGTGAACTTTTACTTGCTGAAGATTATGAGGGAACTCTCTCCGTTGCACAACAACAAGTCCGTGCAGGAGCTCACTTAGTCGATGTCAATGTTGGCTTTGCTGGTCGGGATGAAACAAAAGATATGAATGAAGTCATGGGGATGTATGCACAGAAAATCGCTCTTCCTCTTATGCCAGATTCAACACAAACAAAAGGCTTAGAGACTGCGCTAAAAAACATCGGAGGGAAAGCTATACTCAACTCAGTTAATCTTGAAGATGGTGAGCCTAAATTTGATGCTGTATGCCAACTTGCTAAAAAATATGGAGCTGCTCTAGTCTGTCTTACTATCGATGAAGTAGGAATGGCTAAAACTATAGAAGATAAGCTAAAAGTTGCTGATAGAATCATAGACTTAGCCACAAATCGCCACGGTCTAAAAAAAGAGGACTTAGTTTTTGACCTCCTTACCTTTACCCTTGGTTCAGGAGATGAAGAGTACTTTGAAGCAGGTATCAACACTATCGAAGCTATTCGTGGTCTTCGTAAAAAGCATCCAGAAGTTGGAGCTATTTTAGGACTCTCAAACATCTCTTTCGGACTTGATAAAGATGCACGACCATATCTAAACTCAATGTTTTTACACCACTGTGTTGCTGCAGGGCTAACATCGGTTATCATTAATGTTAAACATATTATTCCACTTAACAAGATTCCAAAAGAAGAGCAAGAGATTTGTGATGACCTTATCTTTAACCGTAAACCTAATGGAGAAGCACTTTTCACATTTATAGAGCACTTTAGCACTAAAGAAGCTGTTGATAATGATGCTGTAGATGAGGCCTATCTTGCTATGAGTGATGAAGAAAAAATCGCTAAACTTTTAATGGATGGGGATAAAGATAGAATGATTCCTCTCGTAGAAAAGGCTCGTCACAACATAAAACCAGAACTTATCGTAAATGAGATTTTAATTGATGCGATGAAAGTTGTAGGAGAGCTTTTTGGAAGTGGACAGATGCAACTTCCATTTGTACTCCAATCAGCAGAAACGATGAAAAAGACAGTTGATCATCTCAATCCGTACTTACCCAAAGTTGAAAAAGAGGTAGACACGACACTAGCACTTGGAACTGTTAAAGGAGACGTACATGATGTTGGCAAAAACCTTGTAGATATCATCCTCTCCAACAATGGATATAAGGTAAATAACCTCGGTATTAAAGTAGACCTCGATAAATTCTTGCAAAATATGGAAGATGGTCATGTCTCAGCATTAGGAATGAGTGGTTTACTTGTAAAATCAACACAAGTTATGCTTGAAAATCTTAGCACACTTAAAGAAAAAGGTATAACTATTCCTATACTTTTAGGTGGAGCTGCACTGACAAGAAACTTTATAGATGATTATTGTCGTCCTGCATATGACGGACCAATATTTTACTGTAAAGATGCTTTTGATGGCGTTACTGCAATGAGTCGTATTGAAGCTGGAAATATGGATACAAACTTACATCCTAATGCACCTAAAAGTGAAAAAAAAGAAAAAAAAGAGATAGTTATTCCTCCATTTGAAGAGTTAAAAATGCCTACTCGTGATGTAAAAGTTCCTACTCCTCCTTTTTGGGGAAGACGCGAGATAAAGCTGACACAACAGCAAATTGAGATGGCATTTGAGTGGATAAATCATAAAATCCTTTTTAAATCGCGTTGGGGATATAGCTCTAAGGGAATGGAGAAAGAAGCATACCAAAAACAGCTAGATGAAGTTGTCTGGCCAGCATATGAAAAACTAAAAAAACAGTTTTTAGATGAAAAACTTTTTGAACCTACTATCATTTATGGTTACTGGCCTTGTAGAAGTGATGATAGAGAATTACTCATTTTTGATGAGAGTGAGGGCTACTTTAGTGATGCTGAGGTAAACCGTGACTCACTTGAAAATGTAAGAGCAAATGCAGTTGAGAAGTTCTCTTTCCCTCGTCAAAGAAAAGCACCACATCGTGCGTTAAGTGACTTCTTTCACAGTGATAGACATGATGTTATTGCATTAAGCTGTGTTAGTGCTGGGCCTAAGCTTAGCGATGCTGAAAGACTTATCTATGATGAGGGTAACTATACTGAGTACTATCAGTTTCATGGTCTTGGTGTTGAACTTGCTGAAGCACTTGCAGAAATTGCCCATAAACAGGTACGTCTTGACCTTAACATCGCTGAGGGTGAAAAACCAACACTAGCAGATGTACAGATGAATAAGTACCAAGGAAGCCGTTATAGTTTTGGTTATGCAGCGTGTCCGGACTTAGAGCTAAACCGTCCACTCTTTAACCTACTAAAACCCGAAGAGTTTGGTATAGAACTGAGTGAGACTTTTCAGATTCACCCTGAACAATCAACTTCTGCTCTTGTAGTCTACCATCCTAATGCTACTTACTATAATGTTTAGTAGAAGAGAAATTTAACGTCTTCTATAAGAGAGTGCTTCTAGTAAGTGCTCTTTTTTTATCATCTCACTCTTATCTAGGTCAGCAATAGTGCGGGCCACTTTTTGCACCTTTTTAATACTTCTAAATGAGAGACTAAAGCGATTAGTTGCCATATCTAAGGTAGCTTGAGCTTCATCATCTAAAATACAAAACTCTTCTATCTCTTTATCACTCAGTTTTGCATTAAAACTTTTTTGTCCCCGTTTTTTATTTATGATGTGAGTCTGCACTACTTTTTTATGCATCTCTTTAGAACTCAAACTTGGTGTATCATCTGAAGATACATTTTGCATCACAACATTAAGGTCTATCCTATCTAAAAAAGGGTCAGAGAGTCTGTTTTTATATCTCTGTATCTCTAACTCATTACATCTACACTCTTTACTAACATTGAGTAAGTTTCCACATGGGCAAGGATTCATCGCACCTATAAATAGAAAATCTGCAGGATATTCAACTTTTGAGTTGACTCTAGATATCCGTATTTTTCCATCTTGCATAGGCTCACGAAGAGACTCTAAAACACTTTTAGAAAAGTGAGGTAGCTCATCGAAAAACAGTATACCATTATGAGCAAGTCCAACTTCACCAATTCTTGCCTTATGACTTCCTCCACCAAAAACACTTGCACTTGTTGAAGTATGATGAACACTTCGCATAGTTCGATGGGGCTTAAAGAGTGGCTCTTTTCCATCAAGGACCTGAAGTTTTGCTAAGTCGAGTATCTCGTGTGTACTCATCGAGGGTAAAATATAACGTAGTCTACTAGCTATCATACTCTTACCGCAACCAGGGCTTCCCTCAAGTATTATATTGTGAAAACCTGCAGCAGCTATGAGTGCTGCTCTTTTTGCTATTTCTTGCCCTTTAACATCTATAAAATCTTCATCATACTCTTTTACATAAAAATATTTTTCAGATTGAACTTCATAAGATGGATACTCTATTTCAGAACTATTTATACTTGGAGTTGCTGTTGCTTGATTACGAAGTAGATTAACCGCTTCATTAAGAGTTTTTACACCATAAAAAGATACATTTGGAATTTTAGAAAGTTTTTCTAAGGAGTTAAAAGGAACAATTGCCTTTTGGATGATGTTTTGATTTGCTAAAGATAAAAGTAGCGGATAGAGCTGATTATTCTCTTTGACAGCCCCATCAAGCCCTAGTTCTCCAAACACAAACCAATCATCAAGTTCTTCTTCTAAGTCATATATAGCGATGAGAAGAGCCATGCTAAGGTCAAATTGGCTTCCCTCTTTTTTTAAATCACTAGGAGCTAAATTGATAGTAATACGTTTAGGAGGAAATTTAAAATCATTACTAAGAAGAGCAGACTTTGCTCTCTCTTTTGCTTCATTTATCTCCATACTTACTTTACCGACAAGACCAAAAGAGGGTAAACCCTTTGTCAAAGTACTCTCAACTTCAACTACTTTTGCATCTATCCCTTCATAAGTAGCACAAAAAACTTTTTTCATAAACATAACCTTTATTTAGATTATATTTATAATAGCAGAATTTTTTTTCTTAGTAGAAAATATGACACTATGACTTATTTTAAGACTATTTTCTTTTTTTTAGCATACGCTTATACTCTTTTTCAAATTTTCGTCTTCTCGAAGGTGAAAGTTTATCTATAAACAACTTACCTTCTAAATGATCCATCTCATGCTGAATAGCTATGCTTAACATCCCCTCAACTTCTAATGTTTTAGTATTACCATCTCTATCTTGAAAATGAAGTGTTAAAAATTCTGCACGTTCTATATCTTCATAAAATGTAGGAACACTCAAACAACCTTCATTGTATATAAATGTCCCACTCTTATCACTTATAACAGGATTGATTATCTCCAATAAGTTTTCAGGAGGCTGTTCCCCATCTTCTTCTGGTATGTTTAAAACAAGTACACGAACAGGCTGTGCAACTTGAATTGCGGCAAGCCCAATTCCATTGGTATCTATCATAATTTTATTCATCGCGTCTAGAAGGTCATGAAGCTTTTTGTCAAAAACTTTCACTTCTTCAGATTTTACACGTAGTCTTTTATCCGGGTATTCAATTATCTTTAGGTTCATCACTTCTTAACTTCTTAAAGAGACTGCATAGTCTACATCTTTTTTATTATATGCTAATTCAATTCCATCCATAGCACTCACAACAATTTCTTCAACACTGTAAACAGCATCAATATTAGTTACACCAATAGCTATTTTAAGCTGTATTTCACGGTCAGCCAAAAAGAAGTTTGAGTTTGAAACAAGGTCACATAGTCTCTCACTTGCTTTTTTAGCACTCTCTATATCTGTATGTTTAAGTAACATTGCAAAAACACCTTTTCCATAGTGTGCAACGACATCACTTCTTCTTGATGTTTTTAAAAGTAACCTAGCAATGGTTCTAGTCATAAGTAGTGTTGCTTTATCGTTATTTATGCTCTTAACTAAGTTTCTAGAGAGCTCTATCATAATAAGTGAACTCGTATGCTTAAACTCTTTTACAAGTCCCATCTCTTGTACTAATTTAGTAAGGAGATAACGTTTATTATAGACACCAAACTGATTATCAAAAATAGTTTCGTTTTCTACTTTTTTAACAATACTTGCAGTCTCATCATAAATCGTTTTCATCTGAGAACTTTGTGTTTTTAAGATAGAGTTTAATTTACCTACATCACCCTCAAGTGTAGCAATAATTCCAATTGCTTCTTGAATTTCAGGATGAGTGCCAAGCTCTTTTTTACGTTGATCTAGAATTTTTGTCATTAAAGACATATTTTTATAAAGATTTGCAGTAGCCCCTAAAATGCCTTTTATGGAGTTAAAACCTTGCTTAAGTGTTTTTTCTAGCTGAATACTATTTTCAGCATCATTACTCTCTTCAAGTTCCAACATTGAGTGTATCTGTTTACGTAAATTTTCACTTTTATCTTCTAAGAGTCTATCAAAGTAAAGTGAAAAATTATTTGGAGTTGGAGGTAAGTTATCTGCTATTAAAGAGTGCAAGACTTCTTTTGCATAAATTTCTATATCACTAGTAGCACTAGTCGGACCTAGTGCTTCAATAGTGGGCACTTCACCATTAGGTGCTTTAGCAGTAGTTGTTTCTTCCATAGTATCATCTATATTTCTACGGTTTCTACTTCTAAGAGTTCCTGACATGTAATTGTCCTTACTTTTTATCGTTCTTAATTAGTACTTCGTCAATCATACCATATTTTTGTGCTTCGGTTGCACTCATAAAGTTATCACGATCAGTATCTTTTTCAACTTGTTTAATAGTTTGACCTGTATTTTCAGCGATAATACCATTAAGCTCACCCTTCATGCGAAGGATCTCTTCAGCTTGAATCTGAATATCAGATGCCTGCCCTTGTGCACCACCTAAAGGCTGATGAATCATTATACGAGCATGAGGAAGAGCATAACGCTTACCTTTCTCACCAGCACATAAAAGAAATGCACCCATAGATGCTGCTTGACCTATACAGATAGTAGCAACAGCAGGACGAATATAGTTCATTGTATCAAAAATAGCCATTCCAGCAGTTACAACACCACCTGGAGAGTTAATGTAAAAATAGATATCTTTTTCTGGATCTTCCGCTTCAAGAAATAAAAACTGAGCCACGATAGTAGAAGCAACTTGATCGTTAACTTCTCCACTTAACATTATAATTCTATCTTTTAATAAACGAGAGAAGATGTCATAAGAACGTTCTCCTCTTCCAGATTTTTCAACTACATATGGAATATAAGACATAACTTACGCTATCTTATCGTTAAGAAGACCTGAGAGAACTCTATCTTCTACCATTGACATCTGGATAGCTGGAAGGTAACCAGCTTCTTTATACTGCTCATATGCCTTTTGAGGATCTTGACCCATCTGCATCGCTTCATAGTAAATAGTTTGCATAACTTCTTGCTCTTCTATCTGTACACCTTTTTCAATAGCGATAGAATCGATTATAAATGTAGCTCTTACACTTTTCACAGCATCATCACGGAAAGTTTCACGAAGTGTGTCTAGTTTTTCTTTAGAATCACGAAGCTCTTGAACTTCTTCTTCACTCATCGTTCCTGCTTTTTTGTTCAGAGCCATATCTATCTCTTGCTCGACAACAAACTCTGGTAAATCAAAACTTATAGTTTCTACTAAGGTATCCAAAAGTTTTGGCTTTAAGTCTTCGTTATAAAGTTTTCCAAGTGCTTCATTTTCAAGTTGAATTTTAACTTGCTTAGTAAGCTCTTCTAAAGAAGCATTCTCTTCACCTGGCATCATTTTTTTCGCTAATTCATCGTTAATTTCAACTTCTTCTTTCTCTTGAATTTGATTAACTTTTACTTTAAACTCAGCATCTTTACCCGCTAAGTCTCCACCATAATTTTCAGGGAAAGTAACTTTAACAACTACCTCTTCATCACGTTTCACACCGATAAGTTGATCTTCAAAACCAGGGATAAAAGAGTTTGACCCTAAAAGAAGTGCATGATCTTTACCCGTTCCACCATCAAACACAACGCCATCAACAGAACCCTCAAAGTCGATAACAGCAGTGTCACCCTCTTTCATTTTACGATTACGCTTGATATCAACTAAAGGTGCATTTTGCTCTGCTAATTGTTTGATTCTTGCATTTACATCTTCATCAGATATAGTAGGTTTCTCAAAGTCAGGAACAGACTTAGTTAAATCACCAAGCTCTATACTCGGACGAGTTGCAATTTTAATAGCAACCTCAATTGAAGTGTCTGTTTTCTCAAATTTAGTGATATTTGGCTCACCCATTAAAGAATCGTTAGAGATATCTAACTCTTTTAATCCCTCAGACATAACTGTACGCAGTGCTTCAGCTTCAGCATCTTCTACTAATTTTTGTCCGTACTGTTTTTTAACAATTGCAACAGGTACTTTTCCTTTACGAAAACCTTGAACCTTAGTAGTTTTACTGAGTTCTTTAGCGATTTTTTCAAGGTTAGCATTTACCTCATCCATTGAGATTGTTGCAGTGATTTCTGCATTAGCACTATCGATTCTATTTGATTTGATTTCCATCAATTTCCTTTATTTTTTGTTATTTAAGCGAGTTTATAATTACTCTTTTGCTGTATATTAGCAAAAAACTGCTTTTAATTAGCTTTTACACAAATGTGGTTTAAAATTTAAAACTACTATCCAGATAACTGCTACATCTATCATTACATCTGCAAAGTTAAAGACAGCAAAGTTAAATCCACAGTGCCAATAGACCATATCAACAACGCCACCATGTATAAACCTATCATAGATGTTTGAAAAAGCCCCACCAAGTAAAAAACCTGCAGGTATCGCATAACAGAGTTTATTAAGATAAAAAATATACCCCAAAACAGCTGTAACTAGAACCAACTGTATATACTTTAGATACTCTGCTAAAAAACTAAACATCGAAAATGCTACACCTTTATTGTAAACCAAAATTAAATCTATGCAATCAGTATAGTAACGAAAACCATCAACAAAAAGCATTTTGATATTTTGATCTATTATAAAAATACCTGCAAGAGTAAAAAATACAACAGCAGCTAAACGTAGAGTATGACTAGGCATTTAAAGCTTTACTAAAAAACTCACTCATTTCATCCATACGAGTGTTCATAAGTTTTGCATCTTTTGCCTCAAGCAAAATACGAAGTTTATTTTCAGTACCAGAGTAGCGTACTAAATGTCTTATATCTTCAGCTTCAAGTGCTTTAAGCTTTTGCTCTAAGCCCTCAATATTTTCTAATGGCATTTTATTTTTTACATGTAAATTTACAAGTTTTTGAGGATATAATTTAAATGGACGAAGTACTTTAGATGCTCGCTCTTTTTTCTCTAGTAAAAGAGCAAGTACTTGTAGTGCACTCACAAGTCCATCTCCAGTTTTAGCAAAATCATGCATGATTACATGTCCACTCTGCTCTCCACCAAAGTTGATACCCTCTTGTTTCATAATCTCTAAAACATGTTTGTCTCCAACACTAGAACGCCATAGTTTTAGACCATTGTCTTGCATATAATCTCCAAGACCTTGGTTACTCATAACAGTTGCCACTACACCGTTTCCTTTAAGACAGCCTCTCTCATTAAGATGTACACCTAAGGCACCGATAAGCTGATCACCATCTACTACTTCACCTAGTTCATCTACAACTACAAGTCTATCAGCATCACCATCAAGTGCTATACCTAAGTCAGCCCGGTACTCAATAACTGCATCACTTACACCCTTAGGATACAAAGCTCCACAACTCTCATTTATATTATATCCATCAGGTTTATTATTAAGAATTATCACTTCAGCACCTAACTCTTCTAAAACAGTTGGACCAACCTTATATGCTGCTCCATTAGCAGTATCTAAAACTATACGCATTCCTTGAAGTGTCATATGAACAGGAAAAGAGTTTTTAAGTTGCACAATATAGCGTCCTATGACATCATCTATACGTTTTGCTTTTCCTATCTCTTTACCTGTAACTTGAGCTTCTCTAAGTTTCTCATCATCAAAATAGATAGCTTCTATCTTCGCTTCATCTTCTAAAGAGAACTTATCTCCTCTTCCATCAAAAAATTTTATACCATTATCTTCAAAAGAGTTATGTGAAGCAGATATCATTATTCCCGCATCACAACGCATATTTTCAGTAATATATGCGATAGCAGGAGTAGGCATAGGACCAACTTCTATCACATCATAACCAATAGCAGTAAGACCACAAACAATAGCATTCTCTATCATATATCCACTACGACGAGTATCTTTACCAACAAGTATTCTGTTTGTAATAGCCTTAGATTTAAGATATATTCCAGCGGCCATAGCAATCTTCATAGCAACCTCAGCACTCAAAAATGTACCAGCTTCACCTCTCACACCATCAGTTCCAAATAGTTTCATAATCCCTTTTCTCCCCATTTCACAAAAAATATTATAATTTCAGCGGTAGTTTCCATGAAGCAAGTAAATAAGAGACTCAGACCAAAGGGAGGATTTGCTCTCTTATTTGCTTGCTTCATGGGAACGGTCACACGAATTAAGCCATTTTACCACCCTTTAACTTAATTTTAATTATTTTTAAGCTATTATTGCGAACTTAAATTCCAAAAAGGACTCATAATGGCAAATCACAAGTCATCAATAAAGAGAATTCGTCAAACACTCGTTCGTACTGAACGTAACCGTTTTTACAGAACTCGTCTTAAAAACATAGTTAAAGATGTAAACTCAGCAGTTGAAGCTGGTAACAAAGAAGAAGCACAAGCTGCATTCAAAGTTGCTAACCAACAGATTCACAAATTCGTAAGCAAAGGTATTCTTAAAAAAGAGACTGCTGCTAGAAAAGTAAGTCGTCTACATAAATCTGTAAACGCAATATAGTTTTATACTCAATGCCAAAGCTAAGCTTCGTCATTGAGGCAGGGACACCAAGTCCCTACAACCCCCTAAAGGCAATATAATGTTAGCAGATAAACTAAATCCGTTTATCAACCGTTATAATGAACTCGGCGAATTGCTGAGTTCACCTGATATCACCTCTGACATCAAACGTATGACAGACCTCTCAAGAGAACAATCAAACCTATTACCTATCGTTGAAAAAGCAAAAGAGTATCAAGCATTAATTGCAGATATCGCAGATACTAAAGATATGCTTGGTGATGCAGAAATGGGAGATATGGCAAAGGAGGAACTCAAAGAACTTGAACCTCGTAAGCCAGAACTCGAAGAAGAGATAAAAGTACTACTACTACCAAAAGATCCAAATGATGATAGAAATATTATCGTTGAACTTCGTGCTGGTGCTGGTGGTGATGAAGCTGCAATTTTTGTAGGTGATCTTTTTGATGCCTACACTCGTTATGCTGATCTACGTGGTTGGAGCATAGAGTTAATCTCTACATCTCCATCTGATGCAGGCGGATATAAAGAAGTTACAGCACTCATTAAAGGTGAGCAGGTTTATAGTCGGTTGAAGTATGAAGGTGGAACACATCGTGTTCAACGTGTTCCAGCGACAGAGTCTCAAGGACGTGTTCATACATCAGCAATTACAGTAGCAGTTATGCCTGAAGTTGATGATGTTGAAGTAATCATTGAAGATAAAGATCTTAAGATAGACGTTATGCGTTCATCAGGTTGTGGTGGTCAGTCAGTAAATACAACAGATTCTGCTGTTCGTATCACTCACCTACCATCTGGTTTAGTTGTAACTAACCAAGACCAAAAATCACAACATAAGAATCGTGAAAAAGCAATGAAAGTTCTTAAAGCTAGACTTTATGATCTTGAGATGCATGCACAGCAGTCTGAAAACGCAGCAGAGAGAGCAGCACAAGTCGGGAGTGGTGATAGAAGTGGACGAATCCGTACATATAACTACCCACAAAACCGTATGAGTGACCATAGAATTAACTTAACACTTTATCGTTTAAATGAGATAATGAATGGTGGTTTAATGGATGAAGTAATAGAACCTCTTATCGCAGATAATCAAGCAAAAATTGTTGAGGCAGCTGGACTTTAAGTTCCAGTGCGTTTCTACCTCAAATGAGGCTAGCTTTAGTACCCTAGCGGTTAGTGTAGTTATATGAGCTTTGCTCATATAATGTTTTAAATAATAGGTTCCCACTCCGTATTAAAAGTATTTATGACCCTACCCTTAAATGTAATAGTTCTCTCATTTATCCCAAGATAAAGAGTCTCTCCACTTGTTGGATAGACTTCTATTGCATCACTTACTTCTTTCTCCATTATAGCTCTGTAAAAACAAGCAGCCATTCCAGTTCCACAAGCTAGTGTCTCATCTTCAACGCCACGCTCATAAGTTCTTACTTGTAAATTTTCACCTACAACACAAGATATATTTACATTTGCATTGTATTTATCACGGAGCTCTCTAGCTTCTACTAAATCAAAACTATTGACATTATCTTCTAAGCAAACCAAATGTGGAACACCTGTATTTATTAGCCACCAAGTTTTTCCATTATAGTTTATATTTTTATCTAAAATTTCTGGAGGGGTAAGTTCACTCATTACCATTGCACTCTTGGGAGTGTTATCACTCACCTCTGCATTTATCACACCTGCACCTGTTAAAAAACTCATACTCTCTTGAGCATATCCATGATTTAGGGCATAATGAGCACAAGCACGACTTCCATTACCACACATATCAGCATGGCTTCCATCTGCATTATAAAACTCCCACTCAAAATCATATCTATCATTAGGAACAAGAACTATAAGCCCATCAGCACCTACACCATTTTGACGATGGCAGAGTACTTTTGCTAACTCTGTTCTATCTTCTTTAGAATCACTTGAAAATATAACAAAATCATTTCCACTTGCGCTGTATTTAGCTAAGTTCATAGTTCTCTCCTATTTTAAATACTTCTTTTTTATAATCGCAACAAAATCTTCACACTCTTGTTGGAGATGTTTTAAAGAACTAGAGTTGTCTATAACCCATGTAGCCCTCTCCTTTTTCTCTTGTATAGGAAGCTGTGTAGCAATTCGTTTGAGTGACTCTTCTTTTGAGTAACCATTACGTTTCATAAAACGCTCAAGCTGTACCTCTGCAGGAGTAAAAACAACTACACTATCTTCTATATCATAATTAGAGTTTTCAAAGAAGAGAGGGATATCTATTAGGTAGGGAAATTTTAACCTATCTTGTTTCTGACTGCGTTTAATTATCTCATCTTGAATTTTAGGGTGTAAAAACTCTTCAAGAGTTTTCTTAGCCTCATCGTTAGAAAATACGAATGTACCAAGTTTAGGACGGTCAACCTTCCCAAGTCTTAAGTACTGTTTTCCAAATGTATCTTCTACCCATGAGGCGGATGCATCAAGTATCTCATGAGAGATAGTATCAGCATCAATGATACGCATACCATTAAGTGCTAAAAGTGAAGCCACGGTACTTTTACCCGTAGCTATACTTCCAGTAAGCGCGATAGCATATTCGTAAGCCATTAGTTTTTAATTACACCTAAGTAAGCTTTACGAATGTTGTTACCCATTGCAAATGCAGCAGGGTGAACATCACAGTTATAAAACTCTAAACCATCAAGCATATCAGTACGGTGTAAGATAATGTCAGCAGTTGGGTGATACTCTTTAGATGCTAAAAGTGCAGTTTCTCCATTACCTAAGTTAAAAGGCATAATAATTTTAGTATATTTTCCTAAAATTTGCATCATCTGCTTGTTATCTTCTACATTGTCTAAAGATGGGTGTTTAGTAACTAAAAGACCATCATCTTTTAAAACACGGTTAAAATGTGCTAAAACAGCAGCATCAGAATCAAGTTCACTGATAACTACATCAAAAGAAGCATCTTTTACCTCACGAAGTGCAGAAGCACTTGCAGCGATTACTTCATAAGCAATTCCATCATGTTTTTTCATTTCAGTTACGAAACCATCTGCACTGTTGCTAATGATTAAAACATTTTGAGGTATTTTACTAGTACAAACAGCTACATGAACCATCATTTCGTTATATATAAATTCTTTCATATTAATTATTCCTTATTTATTAACGCGATTTTATCCTTTTTTGGATTAATTTTACTTAATATAGATATAATTACGAAATATTTATAAAAACATAAAGGTATTTCAATGAATTATAATAAAATCAGATCGTTTTGTAGTAAATTTCGTATTGTGCTTGGTATTGCACTAATAGCGACAGGATTTATAACTGGTAATGCTTGGTTCTATCTAGGTGTAGTTCCTCTTATCGCAGGATTTACAAAATTCTGCCCACTTTGCATCATAAGTAAACAGTGTGACTTACCTGAAGATGAAATAAAAAAAGAAGATGAGACAAAAAATGAGTCAAATTAGTTATAAAGATGCCGGTGTAGATATAGATGCTGGTGCTAGTTTCGTTGAAAATATTAAGCCTTTAGTAAAAGCAACAAGAATACCGGGTGTTATGGGTGGAATTGGATCATTTGCTGGTGCATTTGAGCTTCCAACTGGTTTTAAAGAGCCTGTAATGCTTGCAGCAACAGATGGCGTTGGTACAAAATTAAAACTCGCTATAGATAGTGGTATCCATAACACTGTTGGAATAGATTTAGTAGCTATGTGTGTAAATGATTTATTATGTAATTTTGGAACTCCTTCTTTCTTCTTAGATTATTATGCAACAGGTAAACTTGATGTTGTAAATGCAACAAATGTTGTAGCAGGGATAGCTGAAGGCTGTAAACGTAGTGAATGTGCTCTAATAGGTGGAGAGACTGCTGAAATGCCTGGAATGTACTCAGAGGATGATTATGACCTAGCTGGTTTTGCAGTTGGTGTATGCGAAAAATCAGAAATGGATAGAGTCTCTTTAGTACGTGCTGGACATAAACTTATAGCACTTCCAAGTTCAGGTCTACATTCAAATGGTTTTTCATTAGCACGTAAAGTACTTTTTGAAAAGATGAAGTTAAACTTTGAAGATGATTTTAATGGAACTACACTTATTAAAGCTCTTTTAGAACCAACAACTATTTATGTAAAACTTTTTAAAGAGTTAAAAAATGAGATAGTTGCTATGGCACATATCACAGGTGGCGGAATAGTTGAAAACTTACCACGTGTTCTTCCTGAGAACTTAATGGCTGAAGTTAAAGAAGATTCTATCCGTGTTCTTCCTATCTTTGAACTTATGAGTGAGCATGTAGAACGTACAGAAATGTTTAGAGCTTTTAACATGGGTGTCGGAATGATACTAGTAGTAGAAGATAAAAATGTTGATACAATACTTGCTAAAGCTGAAGGTTCTTACCTGATAGGTGAGATTAAAGAGGGTAAACGCGAAGCTAAAATGATATAGACTCTTTGTCTATGTCACATAAATAATGAACTAATCTTCAGGGAATTACTTCCCTAAAAACTAATCCAAATACTTTCTATTTAAAAACTTTTCCGTAGTCTTTTATAACTGCACCAGGTATAGTCATAATTCCCATAAATCCATTCATATCAAGAAGTGGGTAAGAGATAGCGATGTAGTACTTTGCACTAAGTGCTGTAGCTTTACCATCAGAGATAGTTATACAGTATGGAAGAATACTTGCATTAGCACGACCTATCTTCTTTACAAACTTGCTTGTTCTTTTACTAAGAGCATATCCAAGTAAAGTTGTAGAATCTGAAAGTTTAAGCTCAAATATAAGACCCTTCCCTTTTTTATACTTCTTAGCTTTAGCAAGTAGCTCTTCATTTGTACCCTCGCCAACAACATCTACATCTTTGTAGTAAGGCATACTAATCATAAAGTGATAATCTGCTAAACCATCAAAATCCCACTCATCCTTAGATGCTTTAAGTCCTGAGAAAGCTGTAGTGATTTTTTCTAACTCACCATTAAATACTGCATGATTATACTCTTCTTGCATAAAAGCTTTACCAAAGTAAACTGGGTTAGTAATGCTAATCATCTTCTCTTGCTCATCAACAAAAAGACGCATAACAGCAACATTAGCACGCATAGGTTTTGCAGCTTCGGCCTTAAGAGCCGCATCAGTAAATACTATAGTAGTACCTTTTTTGATTGACTTATAGTTTGCAACTATCTCAAATCCAGCAGATTTAAGTTTTTCCTCTGCATCTTTTACACTCATATACTCGCCAATTAAGTAAGTATTTACCTTAGTGCCTTCTAAACCTGTCTTTGAAGATGGCTCTGCACTAGAACTTGAACATCCTAAGAATGATACAACTGCTAAAGTTGCTATTAATGTTAGTAATTTTCTCATATCTCTTTTGCTCCTAAGCTTTTCATAATTTCGATAATTTCACTGTCAATTGTCTCTGTCCATTTAACTTTTGCAGGATCTTTAAGTTCCATAACAGAAGCCCAAACAGATAAGCGAGGCATACCGACGACCATAGTGTTACTGCCCTCTTTTATGTAAAAGTACATTGCACATGGAGCAAATACTCCAGCATCAGGACGACCTTTGTTAAATACATTATAAGAGAATGTAAAGTGACATAGACCATATACAAAGAACTGGTCATACTCAGAAAATTCCATCTCTAAATCATCTTCATATGTCTCTTTAAAGTTTTTAAAACCAGCGATGATATACTTTTTTTCTTCAAATGCAGCTTCAAACTCTTCTTGAAAAGTCTCAGCCCACTCAACAACATCACCACTTCTATCTACTTCAAACTCAAATGTCATCATAGGTTTTGCAGGTAGTGCTGTATACTCAGTAGTAACTATTTTTCCACCGAATTCTCTAGTTACAAGAGCATCTAGGGGCTCATACATTTTCACATATGCTTCTCTATCAGCTTTATTAGTTACACCTGTAATATCTAACATAGTATCAGGGTCTAAGTGACCAATATATGTAACATCTTCTGCTATTTTTTTGTAAATTAGTAGATTAAATGGTTGAAAACCTGCTGCTTGAGGTGATGTTTTAAGGATTGGATAGAGTGCTTTATCGTTAGAGATAGAGAAAAAACCTAGGTTATCTAAGTTTGTAGTCCAAGCTTTATCATAATCAGGGTCTTTAGGATTACCATAGCGTTCTTTATAAGCATCGTTAATCTTTTCATGTGGATCAGAAAGAGTAAATCCAGTTTCATCTTCCATAAGAGGAAGAAATTCTTTTTCGTATTTTTCTTCTTGGTCACCATTTATTACATTAAAACGAGATGCAGGGTGAGCTAGAGCTACTGAAACGCTAAGCGATAGTAGTAATGTAGACGCGATAATTTTTTTTATCATATTGTTTCCTTATGTTAAGTATTTGTTTACTTCTTAAATTTTAGCATAAATTATTATGAAAGAAATATTATTTTATAAGCTAGGCTAAAATTTAAGAAATTAGGTAAAAGAGTAGCACCACCAAGAGAGGTGGTGCTAAAAGAAAAGAAGAATTTCTTTTTAGACTAGAACTTATAAGTTCCAGCAATTGTTAGACCCATTTGTGAGTGTTTAACATCTGCACTAGAAGTTTCTCCGGCAGGAACACCACCAGCACCTTGAATAAATGCAGCAGTCATACCAGAAGTATCATAAGACAATGATGTTTCTGGAACATAAATAAATGCAGCATCAAGTGAAAATGCATCAGAGATATTATAAGCACCACCTATTGTATAATGAGTCTCAACTACACCAGGGAAACCTGCTAAGTTAAAAAAGTTTCTAACAGAAGCACCATAAGGATTAGTTGTACTAGTCTGTTCAACAATCGGATTTTTAGCATAATTATAACCTAAGCGAAGTGCCCATGTTTTAGCTGCATACTCATAACCTATTGCATACACATCTTGATTTTCCCAACCAAAGTCAGCATAACCGGCAGCATCACCCCATGCTATATTTTTATAATCTGCAGAAATTGTGCTCTCATCCATAGTATAAGAGATACCAACACCACGCTCTTCTGGTTGATCAAGATTATCACCTGACGCAACACCTGTAGCTGCTGCACCACCAAATGCATTTATAGAAGCAGAAATAGTATTATCATAAGTCATACCAATTTTAGACTTATAAACAGCACCAAGTGTTAAACCACCTGTTGTATATGTAGCACCAACTTCAAGACCATAACCAACATCAGTAGAAGCACCATTATTTAATAAATTATATCCACCTGCACCATCTGAAATCATGTGGCTCATTTCTAAACTACCATACTGTAAAATACCTTCAAGACCAACTGTTAATCCACCAGCAGTATAAGAAACAGGAACAGCAACTTTAAGCAATGAAAGTGCTGTTTTCATTCTAAATGCACCATTATCAGTTGCTGTACCAAATGCTTCTCCATCATAATCTGTACCCATTCCAGCAGTACCAGCGATTGCAAGACCTAGTACTAAGTTATCAGATAATCTTGTTGCATAATATATTTCAGGAATTACACTAAGATTTGCAGCAGAATCGGAAGAGTTTACAGAACCTGTTGGAGCACCACCAGCAACTGCTCCAGCATCAGATGCAAATGAAACATTTGGCATAAAAACAGTAACAGCTAGAGTAGCTTCAGAATCTTTAACAGAACTAATATTAGCAGGATTTGCTAAAGCTGATTCAGCACCAAAACTTTTAGCAATTCCAACTCCACCCATTGCACGAGATTTAGCACCTTGACCAATCATAACGTCACCGTTAGTTGCGAATGCAGATGTTGCACCTAAAGCTAATGCAGCTACTACTGCTAATTTAATTGTTTTTGTCATTTTCTCTCCTCAGAGTATTTAATATTGAAATAGAACTTATCCATTTCGACTGCAACCATTATAAGAGAGTTATTTTGAATTTAAACTTAAAGCAATATGTGGTTTTTAGTCTAATTATTTGTTTTATCTATGAGTATTATAAATATAAGTGCTATTTTATAGTAACAGAGAGTTAAATAGTCCTAAAAATAGGGGTTTAAGCATAAAAGAGACAAAAAGAAAAGAAAATGAAAAGAAAATGAATTTATGTAAGTGTGAAAAAAAGTAACATTATTATCACATAAATGGATTATACAAGAAAATTGTAAACTTAAAGTAAAAATATGAAAAATAGTTATTGTAATAAATTATAATGAGATATGTGAAATATAATGAAAATAAAAAATATTTTTTACAAAATAGTTGTGCTTAATAAAAGTG
>NZ_JAEMVB010000013.1 GCF_029215995.1 Sulfurimonas sp. SAG-AH-194-L11 | reverse complement strand
TTTCACTTGCCAAAATCTACACTCTTGATGTTAGTTGCTTCATTTATAGGGCTAGAAAAAACACAAGAGTTATATGCTGAAGCTATAAAAGAGAAGTATCGTTTTTACTCGTATGGTGATGCTATGCTACTCATCAACTAGTACAAAAGTTTACACAATCCATTCTTAATTTCTATCTGCCCACTCAGTTCAGCTTCAAAAACACGAGAAGGATATTTTGCTAAAGCCTCATCATAAGATGGGCTCAATTTACAAAACTCTAAAAACGCATCACTTTTTGTTGTCCCTATAACTTCTTTACCTACAAACTCATTTATAAAACTATCTATGTCATAGATAGCTTTTGCTTTTCCCTCTTTCAGGAGTTTATTAGTCGCCTCGCTCTCCCCTATCCTATGTGCAAGAACATATATCTCTTTTCCCATTTTAAGTGCATACTCAACACTTCTCATACTTCCAGAGTTTAGATCAGCATATGTGACTATAAGTACCTCACCAAGTGCAACTACTAACTCATTTCTCAGTACAAAGTTGTAGCGTGTTGAGGGGGAGCCCTCTTCAAACTGACTCAGGACTAAACCCTCAGTTTCTATATCAGCTATTATGTTTTTATTTATAGCGGGGTATCTTTTATCTAGTCCAGTGGCTGCTACCATTATAGTATTATCTGTGCCTGCTGACTTATGTGCGATTGCATCTATACCTATAGCCCCACCACTTACAATACAAACTCCTCGGCTTGAGAGTTTTTTAGCTAACTCATAGGTTTTGTCTCGTGCATACAGATTAGGTTTACGACTTCCGATTATAGATATTTTTTTCTTTTCTAACAACTCTTCTTTGCCTATAAAAAAAAGATTCTCTGGATACTTCTTCATAGACTCTAGTTCTGATATATGAAAAGTCGCTGTTTGTATCATAGAAATTAAAGTCTATTAATATAGACTAACTCCACATCTTTTAGTAACTCTTTAGACTCATACAGAGCTTGAAGAGTATTTTTATGAGGGTGTCCTATTGCTATAGCTGTTCCATGACTTTTTGCTACTTTTATCGCCTTTTTAATCTGCTCTAAAACATAAGCTTTATCCATATGATGGTCTAAGAAAACATCGCGTGCGACATATGGAAGTCCAAAGTTTTTGAGCACCTTAGGGGCTTTAGTTTGTGCAGTAGTCCTACTGTCAATAAAATGAATATTATTCGCGTTAAGTGCAAATATAAGTCTATTCATAGCTACTTCGCTTGAAGTAAATTTACTTCCCGTATGATTATTGATATACTCCACTTTTGGGAAAAGCTCTTTTATCTCTTTTATTCTTGCAGAAATTACCTTTTGTCTATCATGAATTCTAAGTGTATTTGGTTCTTCTGCACTCCAATTCTGTGCTTCCATAGGTAAGTGAACCATATACAGGGTTTCAAGTTTTGCAAGTTTTGCTGTATTTGGACGAGCCTTACTTGGCGGTAAAAATGACATAGTTAAAGGTAGTCTTAAACTTTTTATCGCATTTACTTGAGCTTTTGTTCCCACATCATCTATTATAATTGCAAGACGTGCCTTATAAGAAGGTATCACTTTTTTTCGCTTAGCCATCTTTGGTACACTTGCTAAAGAACTTCCATCAATCTCATGTGAGGCTGAAACATATTGTTTACTCTTAGTCTCTTTTTTAAGGACATTTTTAAGTCTCTTACTTACACTCAGAGGAACCGGCTTTTTACTAAGACTATTTTCCAACTTTTTTAAGAGTGCCTTTTGTTGCTTGTTTTTTTCACTATATATTTTTTCTGTTTTCTTTTTTCCATCAGAAAACCCTATATAGTATCCCGCTAAAAGTGCACTAAGAAGCAGTGCTAAGATGGCTAAGAACCATGCTAAGTAGCTTAGGAGTCTGTTATTGGTTTGTTTTTTTTTACTTTTTTTTTCGTTTAGGCATTTATATCTATTCTCTATCTTGTTTTATGAAACTATACCCTCTTAAGTATTAATATGTAATTTTTATTGCAAATTGCCATAGAATATTAGTTTATTTAATAATAACCCTTTAAGCCATATTTATGTATAATTCCGGTTCCTTTCTCTTTGTAATGTCTTAATTTCTAGATATTATATATCAGAGCAATTGTGCTTTAATCCGAGGGGGAAACATACGCCATAACGGCAAATACCAAGAGGAGATCATATTCTATGAGAAACTACGAAAACTTAGTAATCGTAAAACCTACATTAACAGCAGAAGAAATTCAAGCAAGTGTTAAAGCAATCGAAGAAGTTATTACTTCTAACGGTGGCGAAATCGCTGCTACAAGTCCAATGGGAATGAGAAAATTAGCTTATCCTATCGAAAAAAACGAACGTGGTTACTACCATGTTATCTATTCATCAATTGCTCCATCTGCAATTACTGAAATTGAAAGACGTTTCCGTATTAACGAAGATTTACTTCGTTTTGTAACTATTAAATACGATACAAATCGTGAAATAGCTGCATTTAACGGTATGGTTGAAAAAGCTAAAAAAGCGGCAGAAGCTCCAGCTAAAGTTGAAACTCCAGTAGTTGAAACTCCAGTAGTTGAAACTCCAGTAGTTGAAACTCCAGCAGTAGAAGAAGCTCCAACTGAAGCACCAGCAGTAGAAGCAGTAGCTGAAAAAGCTCCTGAAGCAGCAGCTGAGTAATATACTCTTTTAAGAGTAGAAAATTGAAGGAAAGCACATGTTCAATAAACTAATTTTAGTTGGTAATCTTACACGCGATATCGAACTTAGATATTCTCAAAGCGGAACGGCTATAGCAAAAACTGCTATTGCAACTTCTAGAAAATTCACTAGTAATGGTGAGAAGAAAGAAGAAGTTTGTTTTGTAGATGTTACATTTTTTGGTAGAAGCGGTGAAATTGCTAATCAGTATCTTCGTAAAGGTAGTAAAATACTTGTTGAAGGTAGATTAAATTTTGAGCAATGGGTAGACCAAAATGGACAGAAACGTTCTAAGCACTCTGTAATTGCAGAGACTATGCAAATGCTTGATTCTAAAGGGGAAAACCAAGGTAGCAGTTATAATGCTCCTTCAGGTGCTCCTGCGGAAGATGCTAATCAAGGTGGTGGATACAATGCTCCAGCGCAAGGCCAAGGTCAAAGTTACCAAAAGCCTCAGCAGCAACAGCAGTCGTACCAAAAACCAGTTCAGCAGCAAAGTTATAACAATAACCAAGCAGCTCAGCAGCAAAGTCGTCAAATGCCTAGTCCAGACACTGTACCATCTTACGATATTAACGAAGATGAAATTCCATTTTAATAGATAACATATAAAGGAAATACCATGGCAGAAAAAAGAAAATATAAAAAAAGATATTGTAAATACTGTGAAGCTAAAGTTGACTTCATGGATTATAAAGATGCAGGCGCATTACGTTTCTCACTTTCAGAGAGATACAAAATTATGCCTAGACGTTTAACAGGTAACTGTAAACGCCACCAAGATATGATAAGTATCGTAATCAAACGTGCTCGTGCAGCTGCACTAGTACCATATACTGTAACTCGTAAACAAGTTGTAGTAGCTCCATTCGAAAACCTTAAATAGGTTTTCATCCACTCCCATTTTTGGGAGTACTTTTATCCATCACAATTAAAAATCCACTCAAATATTTTAATACTAATTCTAAAAGCTATGCTATAATATTTTAAATTAATTTAACAAAAAATGGATATTAATGCTAATTATCGGTATAGGAAATATTTTACAAAAAGATGATGGCTTAGGTGTTTATGCCGCTACATATCTTCACGAGAATTATACTTTTTCGCAAGAAGTAGAAATTATTAATGGTGGCGTTGAGGGAATACATTTACTCAATGTGATTGAAGATAATTCGCACATTGTCATTTTAGATTGTTTGCAACTTAACGATACCCCTGCTTCTATTTATGCTATTCCTGCCAAAAAGATTTCTGGATATGGCTTAAACAATGGTGGTGCACATGAGATAGGAATATTACAGTGTATGGATATGATGGAACTTCAAGGTAAAGAGATTCCAGAGACTATTGTGATTGGAATTATTCCAGCTCTTGTTACATTTGAGTTTGGACTAAGCCAAGAACTTATAGATGCATTTGATGGGTATATCTCTGTAGTGCTACAATATTTAAAAAAACAAGGGATAGCTGCAAAAAAATGTATCAAACTCACAACATTATTTGATATAATGAATAAAGCAAAAGACCCTTCTGGGGTTATGCTTTAACTAGAGGAAATAAGAATGCAAGAAGAAGTAAAATTTGGCTACATCTCAAGTATCGTTTTTTTAATCTTTATCGCTTTTGTTATATATGCAGTATTAAAATAAACAAAATATTTGAAACTAAGATTTAAAGGCCTTGCTTTATTACCGACTTAACTACACTCGTTTCCCATCCATCATACTGAGCATTAAACAACTCTGCCATATCTATCAAGCCTAATGTCATTTCATCCATATCATGATAAAAAGGTTTATCTAAACGATAAAAGTCTAAACCATCAACTCCATCTTCATTTTTGATTTCTTCTTTTATTTTAAAGCCTTCTTTTTCTAATGCTTCTCTCAGTCTTTCCTTACTTTCTATGTTTGTAAAGTAGACTTTATGCTCGATAGCACGCTCTACTTGTAAGCTATCTCCTTGCTCTTTTAAACTATCACAAACTTTATGATTTTGTATAATTTGCCACTCTTTTGGAGTTGGGTACAAGAGCTTTTTGTAATAATTCCAGTCAGGATCATGACTATGTCCATTAGTTATTTCATATGAGCCATGTTCATTGAGTGCAAACTCAAGAAAATCAGGCCAGTTGTATGTAAACTGTAGATAATATAAAAAAGTTACATATCCATCAGAAATCACACGTCCAACATACTTTCCAATACGAAACTTAAGCATAGCAGCTTCAAGTTTATCTTCCATAAAAAGTATCTCAGCTTCCTCTGCTGTGCTAAGAAAAGCTTTTTCATTTGCATCTTTTAGTTTTACCTTTACATATCCCACCGTTTGATGTGTAAAACTTAAATCTTCTAAATCCAGAGAGATACCCGCATTAAACTGTATTAATGCCGCCTTTCCCTCTAAATTTTTCATATATAGTTCCCAGTATTCTTGCATCATTTATCCTTTATGTCATTTCTAAACTCATGAGGTACATATCTTCCCCATCAAGTACTTTTACTCTAAGACTCTCGCACTTCATACAAAAGTAACGTACTTCGTCAACTTCAAAAATATTTCCACACTCTTTACACTCTAACTTAAGTTTTTGAGAGTTGAGAATCAACTCTCCTTCATCGCAAAGTGTTCCTTCTTTAAATGTATCAAACGCAACTTGAAGAAGATGCGGTTCAACACCAGACATCACACCAATTTTTACAATTATCTTCATTACTTTTGTTGCATCATTTGCCGCAGCTTGTTCTTCACATTGGTTCAGTAATGCTTGTACAACACTATACTCATGCATATATTTTATCCTTTTTCTTGGTTTATTTCAGTCTTAAAGGTGTACATTCTGGACATACTTTATACACAAATTCATATCGAAGAGCATGAAACTCACTCTTTTCATCCCAAAATTCAGGATGCATCACTTCAAGTTCTTTCTCTTTTAAAGCTTCTATTAAAGCTCTATTCTCTTCTAAGTATTCTTCCTTATCCCATAAAAATTCATCACTAAATTTTGAAACAGCAAATGCATGTAGAGATTCTAAATAGTCACTATGGACAAATACTTTATCAAGCATTCCAATGGATAAAGCATATGTGACAGAGATTGGTAAACACTCAGCGAGTAGCGATTGAGATATTTCCTCTCCCACTCGTTTTGGTAAAGTGTATGTATGGTATTCACTCCCACTCAGTCCTAAAGTTTTATAGTGAGGATTAAGGACAACACCTTCCTCCCCTACTACATAGTCACAAGCGATTCCCATAAAAACACCACCTGCTCCAGCATTACTAGAAAATGAAGCTACTGTTAGCACTTCATCAGCATATAGTATGGCACTTACCACATCGTTCATCGCATTTATGTTTGCCCAACCATCTTCACCCTGTTTTTGGCTATCTTCGAGTATGTTAAGATGGATACCATTTGAGAAAAAATCCTCACCACCCATAAGTACAAGTACCTCACACTCAGTTTTCAGATACTCAATGGCATACTTTAGTCGTATACACTGTGCTGTACTCATTGCACCATTATGAAAGTTAAAATAAAGATAGCCAACATTATCTCTCATCTTCACACTTACTTCATAAAATGTGTCATAACTTCTATCAAAAACAAGTGGTATTCTTTCTTCTTTAATGCCTTGTAGTTTTTCTTTAAGAACATAAGTCGCTGGTAATTTAAAACCACCTAAAGGCTTCAAATATGTAATCCATACCGCTCCATCAATAGTTCCAATACAGATAGCACCATCGCGTTTAGCAATAATATCTTTTGGCTTACCCTTGAGTTTATCTTCTTTATGGACTCCAAACAAGTAACAAGATATACCCAAAATCTCATCAAGTACCCCAGGAAGTGAATCGCTCAGATAAATTTTGTTTATTATGACTTGGGTAGTATCATGCAACCAGTTTATTCCTCTTTGTTCTGCATTTAAAGACTCATGAGTAGGGTTTAGTTCTTGTGCTATAAAGTTCTCTTTTTCTATATTTACAAACAGAGAGTCTAGTGCATCAAGTGAAGCTCTCACTATTTCTTGTCTATACAGAGATGCTTTATAAGTCTCTCTCACACAGAAACTCTCCTCTGCATAAATATCTCCACCATCAAGTTCACTATTTGCACGTAGAACTACAAGTCCCCACTTTTTTGTATGACTTTGTAGTGCATACTCTAAAGAGTGTGGACCTCTGTCTCCTCGTGGACCAGGATGAAAAATGTATACAGGATAGGCATCATAGATTTGAGAAGATATATAACTTTTTAAAAAAGGGCAGAGTATAAGTTCAGGCTCAAATGCTTCTATCTCTTTAAGTGTCTGCTCTTCTACTCTATGAAAGCATACTGACACTTCATGAAGAGAATCTTTTAGTTTTGTATAGACAGCCTGCGTTTGAGAGTTAAAAGCTGTCACTAAAAGAAGTATTTTCATCAATCTTCCTTAACAGATACGAGGGAGTAGTTCACCCGTAGGTAAGTCTAAAAAGCGTTTTGTTCCCCAAGAAGAGTTTAATATCACTTTTCCCTTGTACTGCTCACTCACAGTAGCTATAAGTGTAGCTGTTTTATGAGTCTCCTGGAGTACTTCTAAGGCTTTTTCCTCATCTTTTTTGGCTACACATAAAACAAAAGTTCCCTCATTCGCAAGGTCAACAGCTTCAAAACCTAACATTTCACAAATGCCTCGAACCTCTTCTTGCACAGGGATACTCTCTTCTGTAACTTCGATACAGACATCTGAACTCTTTGCCCATTCATTTAAAACAGCACTTACTCCACCTCGTGTTGCATCACGAAGAGCAATAATCTCAATCCCAGAATCCATCAGTTTTTTCACCTCAGGATATAATGAAGCACAATCCGTTTGTAATGTACTCTCAAGCTCAATCCCTTCACGTGCAGCAAAAATTGTAGCCCCATGAGTACCGACATCACGACTTACAAAAACACTCATTCCATCTTTTAAATGAGAAGCAGAAAGACCTTTATACTCTATTTCGCCAATTCCAGTAGTGTTTATAAATAATTTATCTACACTTCCCCGTGGAACTACTTTTGTATCTCCACTCACAACAATAGCACCATTTATATCAAGTTCTTTTTTCATAGACTTGACTATTTTTTCTAAGTCACGAGTAGGAAAGCCTTCTTCTATAATAACTGAGCAAGTTAGATACTTAGGTTTTGCTCCCATCATAGCAAGGTCGTTACATGTACCACATACTGCAAGTTTACCTATATCTCCACCAGAGAAGAAGAGAGGACTCACAGTAAAGGAGTCAGTAGTAAACGCGAGCTTTCCATCTTCGATAACGGCAGCATCTTCACTTTTTGCTAAAATGTCATTTTCAAAATGCTTATAAAATACTTTTTTAATTAGCTCGTTATTCTCTTCTCCACCATTTCCATGGGCTATCGTGATCGTTTTGGTCATATTAAATTTCCATATTTATAGTAAGCAGCACAAGCACCCTCACTACTAACCATACATGAGCCAATAGGAGTTGTAGGATTACAGGCTGTCCCAAAAATAGTACACTCTTGAGGTTTAGCCATTCCACGTAAAATATCACCACAAATACAGAGTTTATGGTCTTCTATTTCAGCGATTGGTAGCACACTTTTATATACTTTTTCTGCATCATATTGTGCATACTCATCTTTAAGCTTTAGTCCACTATCAGGAACATTACCAAGACCTCTCCATCTGAAAAGACTCATCTTTTCAAAGTAAGTATTGATTAGCTCTTGTGCTTTGAGGTTTCCATCATGATTTACAACACGTTTGTATTGGATTTCAAGTTCACATCGTTTTTCAACGAACTGCTTGACTATCATACTGATGCCTTGCATAGCGTCAACAGGTTCAAACCCTGTTACAACAACAGGACGACCATAATCTTTTGGAAACTTATCATATATCTTTGAACCAGCTATCACACTTACATGACTTGGCCCTAAAAAAGCATCTATTTCATTGTTATAAGAGTCAACATGAATATCACGGCTATCTATAAGCTCAACCATAACTTCAGGAACGGTAACATGATTTATATGAAAAAGAATATTTGGCACCTTTAACTTAATTACCTGTTGCACTAGTACAGCAGTCATTGGGGTAGTGGTCTCAAAGCCTATAGCAAAGAAGATAACTGTTTTATCAAGGTTATCTTGTGCTATTTTAATACACTCCATAGGAGAGTAAACAAAACGCACATCAGCACCTTTTGCTCTAGCATCTTGAAGACTTCCATTAGATCCTGGAACTTTTATCATGTCTCCTAAGGTTACAAGTATTACATTGTCTTGCATCGAGAGTACATATGCATGATCAATACGTTCTTTTGGCATGATACATACTGGACATCCCGGTCCATGAATGAAGTTTACATTTTTAGGAAGAAGTTGAGGCAGTCCAAACTTCATTATTGTATGGGTATGACCACCACAAACTTCCATGATATTTATAGGTTTTTCTAATTTTTTTGCATCTTCTGCGATAATTCGTGCATAAGCTTTTATAGTCTCACCATCACGAAAATCATCATACAGATTTTTCAGTTCAAGTTCTTGCATTAGGTCTTAATCTCCTCAGCAAATTTTTCACCACGTGCTTCGCACTCATCATCTTCTAAAATCGCCTGTTTTCTATCTTCTTCATTCATATGTTCGAGTATTTCTTTATAGGTGTCAATAGAAGCCATTGCCTCAGCTTCATCAATTTTATTCATCACAAAACCTATATGTAGTAGAACATAATCACCTATACCGACATCACCATCTTCCATCATCATTAGATTTGCATCGCGTTGCACACCCATTGTATCTACTGTACACATTGTTTCATCATCTGATATTCTAACAACTTTACTTGGAATTGATAAACACATATTAGACTCTCATCTTGCGTTTAAATTCTATCCAATCAGCTACTGCTTTAACTGACTCCATATCATTTACATTTACTTCTAAAATATCTACATTTGGTTTGATTTTTCTAGCCTCAGCTTTTTCTGCTTCTATGTCATATTTAAAGTGTGGCAAGAGGTCTGTTTTAGTAATTAAAATCAAATCAGCTTGTCTAAACATTACAGGGTATTTTGCAATTTTATCTTCACCTTCAGGTATAGAAACAAGTACTATGTTTAGGTGTGTTCCCACATCATAAGATGCTGGACAGACTAAGTTTCCAACATTTTCTACAAAACATACATCCATCTTATCAAAAGGCATATTATGCATTCCTTTATGTACCATAAAAGCATCAAGATGACATGCCGTACCCGTTTGAATCTGCTGTGCAAAAATTCCCTTAGCACGTAAACGATTCGCATCGCGTTCTGTCTCTAAGTCTCCTTCTATAACAGCAAACTTAAATTTTGCCACATCAACTAGATGCTCTAATAGAGTCGTTTTTCCAGAACCAGGACTTGACATAAGGTTAATACCTAAAATATTATTGTCTTCTAAGTGCTTTCTATTATGATTTGCTTCTTGGTCATTTTTATCAAGTATCTTTTGAATAACAGCAATTGTTTTAACATCATTAAGTTGAGGGTTATGGTGTAAATGTTCATGAGCCTTTTGATGTTCACCAGAGTCAGTGTCTCCCTCAACACTTTTTTCATGAGTATGAAATGTTTTTCCACCATCATGACTATGACCTTCTTCTTTACCTTCCATTCCTCTTATACTACATCCACAATCTAAACACATATTAACTCTCCTATCCTAATAAAATATTTGTTCCAACAGCAACCGAAATTAAACCAACTGTTGTAAAAGCTCTTCTTACATTTGTAAGACTTCCTAGCAAGTTTTGGTTTACATAAAGCATAACCATCCCAAACACACCAAAAACAAGCATCACACCAAGTGTAAATGCAGCGACCATCATAAAATCAACGGAACCACCATTTACTGCACCCAGAGTTATAAGCATACCTCGTACGCCCCCTGCTCCCATTAAAAGACCTAAGGTTAAAGATGAAGTTTTGGCAACAGTATCATCATTATGCTCATGAGATTTACCATACCAGATATGTATATGTTCTTTGTTTTTATGAATATGCTTTTTTAACTGAATTCGCTCAGTTGCAACCATAAAAAGTATATACAGACCCATACTGATGATTACTCCAGCAGAAACTACATCTCCATAAGCCAATAAATCTTGAGATATTTCCATCGACTCTAAAAGTTTTGCAAATACGAAAAGACTTGCACCATGTCCTAATGCAAATAAAAATGTAATCAGCAATGTTTTTCGTTGATTTTTACCCACAGAAAAATCTGCAATGGCACTGAGGTGATCAGGACCAAATGCATGTACAATCCCATACCAAAAGATAATAATTAAAGATAATTCCATCAAGCTTCTCCAATGTATTGAATACTTATTCATTATAATAGTCTTTTATATTTAATTCTTTATTAAAAAATAATTTTCTACTCTATTTTAAGAACTAGATAGTACAATACCCAGATGAATTGTATCTATTGTAAGCACCCTCATACATATCTATTAGCAGATGAACAATATAAGTGTAGTAAATGCAAAAGAAAGTTTAGTCTCAAAAAAATCCAAAGAGAGGAAAAGCTCTTTATGCATTTTAAAAATGCTGATACGGCTAGGCAAACTGCCTTACAAAGTAAGATGCACTTTGTAACAGTTCAAAAATATTTTGAAAAATTTAGAAATAATATAGCACTCTACTCTGATGAGATGTATCAACTCAATAGGCATAGAGTGACTGATTATGATGAGTACCTTTATCTACCACGAAGTCTGAATATAAAAGAGAATATTGATAAACTACAACATTTTCTTACACTTTCATATGATGAGACTATCTATAATATTATGATGCCAAAGACCAAACAGTCACTACTCCATATGGAACATGACAAAGGGCATAAACTTATGATGAAATACCTCAAATTTAATACTATCTCCAAACTTTCAAAGTCACAGAATATAATCACAAAGTTTTGGGACTATTTTGAAGAATTTATCTGTCGCTACAAAGGTGTAAGTAATGAAAAATTCATCTTTTATCTTAAAGAAGCAGAATGGCGTTTTAATATTAGGCAAAAATCTAAGATAAAATGATACACTACTTTAAAAGGAAAGTCTATGCCACATCCAGTAAAAACATACCTAGAAAAAGGGCAAACATACCAATTTTGCACCTGTTCTCAAAGTGCAGATGGGGTTCTTTGTGATGGAAGCCATAAGGGTACTGAATTTCTTCCAAAAGAGTTTATCGCTACACGAGATTCTGAATTTTTATTGTGTTTATGTAAAAAGAGTACATGCACACCTTTTTGTGATGGTGCACATGCAAAACGAGAGCAATTAAACTTAGATTTTTTATTAGAGTAAACTATAACTTTTAAATGATTAGTTCCAAAAATCCTTTACATCTTTTTTACTAAACTCATAGCCTAAAACTTCACAGAGTACTTCTGAAGAGTGGGGCTTTACATCTTTAGTTTCACCTCTAAAATGGGTCTCTTCAAAACCAAATTTTTCACTGTTTTGTCTAAAGAGTTCTTTTTTTGTGGACTGAATGGGTGCTATTACATTAAAGATTTTATTTTTAATTCTTTTTTCTATCACACTTTCTATAACTCCAACTACATCATCACGGTGAACATAGTTTGTTGGTCCATCTTTTATTGTTTCTCCAGCTGTGTACTTTCCTGCGATTCTATCATAGCCCATTAAGCCTGCAAGTCTTAAAATTATTGTATTTTCATCTTTTATCTTTGCAAGTTCTTCGGCTTCAACTATAATCTTTTTATCATCATAAAACGATGTTGAACTTAAAAATATCATTTGAGTATCTATCGCTTCATTTAAAGAGACAGAAAAATATACATCTTCTATCACATCTAAATACTCATTAGATGGAGGTATAGCAATAACTAATGCATCACAGTTATAAAAGCCTACTAATGTGTCCATATTTATATCTCGACAGAGACAATTTACTTCATCGCCTAAAGCCTCTAACTTAGCTTTTAAAGCATTACCTACCCAGCCACACCCAAGTATTGCTATCTTTTTTTTCTTTCTACTCATTTTTTTCCTTCTTATTTATTTTCATATTATATATTTTTTTATGTATTTTTTTTAATACTGCATATATATAATCTTTTTCTTTTTTTAATCTGATTTCATCATCTTTAAAAGATGCAATAGGTACAGACCTTATAGGTAAAATATCATCTTTGAGACTAACTTCATATGACAAATCACTGTTTTGATATACATAAAAAACCTTATCTTTAAATTTATAAGTTTCGATATAAGTACTTTTATTATATCCCGTACCTATCATAATTATTGCGAACATTCCTATGTAACTTAGAAGTATTGCTGCATACATACTCACTTTATAAAGTGATTTTTTGACTTGGTTTTCATAAATAGTTCGAATCATTTTATACACAAAAAACACTGATAAAATATATAAAACAATAATACTAACATTTACAACAGTTTCAACGAGTAATGATGGAACCCAATGAATGATATTTAAAGTAAAACTCAAAAATAGATAAGCACTTATTTGCATAAAGTTTTTAAACAGTGTCATTATTTATCCCTGCTCATATTCATAGTAGCCATTACCTGACCTAAAGAGATTCCACCATCATTTGGAGGAATTACATTAGAGATAATAGCCTTTGGAAACCTCTCTAACACTAAATCTAATAGTACTCTATTTTGAAATACTCCACCAGATAATACTAAGGGTAAATTATAAGGCTTGTACACTACCGCTATGATTTCTACTAAGGTATGAAAAAACTTACTCACCGCTATTGAGATATCTTTTTCTCCCAGTAATGCATCAAACATAGGGAGTATATCAATTTTACTATTTTCATAACTAAAAGTATAAGCTCCAGTAACAGAACTATCAAACAATTCTTCAAGTAACATACCACTTTCACCCTCAAAACTCATCACTTGACAAACACCAAGCAAAGAAGCCACTGAGTCAAACACTCTTCCAATAGAAGAACTAAGAGGTGCATTTAAACCTTTTTCCCACGCAGTATAGTAAGTGTGAAGTTCAAGTGTAGAAAACTCTTTAATCGTTGGATTAACCAAGCTAAACACAGCCTTATCATAAAGACTAAAAAGAAGTGAAAGAGCAACTCTTTTTGGCTCTTTAATTGCCTTAGCCCCTCCTAAGAGTTTAAAGTACTCTATAGATGCCACTCTCTCATAGTCTTCACAATCACAGACCAAAAACTCACCACCCCAAAGCATACCATCATCCCCGTATCCCGTTCCATCAAAGGCTACACCAAAGACTTTGCTTGTCATTTTCTTCTCCGCCATAACTGCTAAAATATGTGCATGGTGGTGTTGTACTACTTTGGCAACTATACTTGTATGTTTCTGCATTATTTTATTTGCAATTTTTGTTGATTCATATTTAGGGTGCATATCGTAGGCTATAACTTCTGGTGAAAACTTGTAAATTCTTTCTAAACTATCAATATTTTTTTCATAATACTCAAGCGATGAAATACTATCTAAGTCTCCAATATGAGGAGAGAGTATAACCTGATTTTCAAAGCCAATAGCAATAGTGCTTTTTTGGTTTGCCCCAAGAGCTAGCACTTTTTCTTTAAGAGCAAAAGGCAGTTCAATACAAACAGGAGCATATCCACGAGCACGTCTCAACATAACCTGCTGCTCTTTTACGACCATAAGAACTGAATCATCACATCCGTTGACAATATCTCGATTATGGTTAAGTACATAATCATATACATTTTGCAGTTTTTCTAAACTCGCTAAGTTTGTACAGATAGGTTCATCTGTAACATTAGCGGATGTAGCTACAAGTGGGTAATTAAGATTATCTAACAAGAGTAAGTGTAAAGGAGTATATGGTAAAAATAGTCCTATCTTAGAGATACCAGGTGCAATTTCATCGGAGCTTTTATCTTTCATTTGAACAATTACAATTGGACGTTCTTTTGAGACTAAAAGTTCTTCTTCTTTTGTAGAAATAAAGGCAAGCTCTTTAGCCATACTTATATCTCGAACCATAACTGCAAAAGGTTTAGTAGGTCTTCTCTTGCGTTTACGTAGTTCATTTATTGCACTTTTATTTGTAGCATCACATACTAAATGGTAACCACCTACTCCTTTGAGTGCTATAATTTTCCCTTCATCTAAAAGTGCAACTGTTGTGTCTATCTCATTTGTGAGAGTTTTCACTTCCTTAGCTTTATTATCAAGTAATTGTAATTTTGGTCCACAATCATGACAGCCAATAGGTTGTGCATGGTAGCGTCTATCAAGCGGGTTATTATATTCTTCCTCACATAACTTGCACATCACAAAAAACTTCATAGAAGTCTTTTCTCTGTCATAAGGTAAATCATAGATGATTGAGTAACGAACACCACAATGGGTGCATGTTATAAATGGATATCCAAAGCGTCTGTTTTGTGGATTAAAAAGTTCATTTTCACACTCTTGGCAAATACTTACATCAGGAGGGATATTGGCAGTTATTTGATCACTATCTTGCGTTTGGATAATATCAAAACTATCAAAATGTAAATAATCGACTTCACAATGTTGGATAGAATCTACTGTGGCTAAAAGAGGATATTCATATTCTAGTGCAATTAGAAATTGTTTAAGTGTGAGAGTGTCAGTATTAAGTATAATCTCAACACCCTTGCTATTATTGCTTACTGTACCTGTGACTAGGTATCTTTGAGAAAGGGCATATACAAAGGGTCGAAAACCTACACCTTGTACAGTACCTCTAATATTTATCTTATAAGTACAAAGCTCCATGTACCGCATTCTCCTTGCCTATTGGAAAGTTTTTACTCATGAGAGGATTTTTATGTCCTAATGTTTTTTCTATTCTTCCATAAAGTGATTGATTTGCAAAAGTTTCACCCATTAATACGACAATATTTGTTTCTACTTTATCACAAAGCTGAGGGACAAGCTCCCCAATATAATCACCAAAAGATTCATAAATACTATAACACATAAAATTATTTTCCACATCACCTAGCTGATAGGACATGATACTTGTTAAAAAAGCATAATTATCAAAACGATTATCTTTAACCTTTGTATCTATCTGTAGTCCACCCTTACCTAAAAAGCTCACTGCTTCAGCAGAAATACCCTCAAAACTTTCATCTTCAAGTCCAAGAGTAATAGCAGTAACTTCAAAAATATCCATATCACCAGCTAAATTATCTAAACGCTCCCATACTTCAGGGTAAGCTTTTTTATAGTTGTTTACAAGTCTATCAGATCCATCTCTAAGTGTACTAATCTTTTCCCATAAATTATCTGACTCAAATGATATTGCAGGTACTGCATTTATAACTTTCTTACCATTGTAGTACAAGAAATTTAATGTACCATCAAAGTGAACACCTATAGCTTTTTGTCCAACTTTATCATATTCTGCTAAAACAGATAACATAGAAGCTTCATACTGCTTAAATTTCACTTCATGATTGTGTCCACTTTCAAAATCTTCTTCTGTATCTAGTACATATATTTCTTGAGTAGAAACCGAATCAAAAACTTCAAAAGAATCAATTATATTTGTTCCATCTACTTCCACACAAGCTAAATCGTAAGCTACTGTAACTCTATTTATCTGACCTTCAACTATAGTAGGATATAAAATACGTTCTCCTGAAACGAAAAGTTTCTTATCTTGGTTAATGAAAAGCTTCGTGTCTTTTTGTGTATTAATTGGCATATCAAAGTCAACTAAAAAATCTGCTTCTTCACTACTTTCACACTCGATATATGCTATATATTCTAAACCATGCTTTACAGCCTCTGCTGCTAAAAGCATTGTCATACCGTCATCAGGGTATTTCACTAATGCAGAAGAACCATATAGCCTTTTCATAGCATCACTTTTTGTCGCAACTCGCAGAAGTGGGCGTTCAATGCTTAGTAGAGCATTAAATTCCTGTTCAACTAACATCAAGTGCTCATTAAAACTAACTGTATTAACCATTAGCAATGTTGATAACCCAACCTTTTCTTCACTAATTTGATTAAAACTATAAGGTGATTGTGCTAAACCAATATCTAGTTTTGTTTGTGTAAACTTAATCTTTTTTATCGCATCTAAGTCTCTATTAGGATAAAAAAACTTTCTATAACCATGCATTGTTTTCATTAAAACAGTTTTACCTGCACTTATCGCACCAGCACTTGCTTTAAAAAGATTACGGTAGTCACCTTTATCAAGTGCCATATACTCTGACTCTTTACTGAGCATACGCAAACCGATACCGCATTCTATACAAGATATAAGAGGATAGTTTTTACGAAGTGAGTTGTTTTTTCTTTCATCTTCACATTCAATACAAGGTACTAAAAATTTCATTGTAGTATTTTCACGAATATATGGATACTTACTTAAAAAAGGATGTTGTGATCCACAATTATTACATGAAGTAAAAGGATAGTAAAAACGACGAGTACTCACATCAAACATCTCTTTTTGACAACTTGGACAGGGTGCAATGTTGACAGGAAGGTTTGTTTGCTTCAACTCAACTAAAGATGGTTTTTCTTCACTAAAATAATGCTTTCCCTCATCTAAAAATAGTGAGGCAGAAATCATATCTTTCATATCTAATAAAAAACTTTCTATTTTTTCATCATTTTGATTAAAAATCATCACTATTTTATCTTTTGTTTGAAGTACTTCAACTTCCATATCTACTTGCTCTGCATATACTCGTATCAAATTTGCTATATAGTTTTTGTTTGAGCTAAATGCTATCTCAAAAATAAAATACATTGATGTTCCTGATTTTAAATTATTGTTTACTACACAGCTAGATTATTTAATCTAACTGTGTACTAAACAAACCATATCTTACTTTTCTTTTTAAGAAATACACTGTGACATATCTGTAAAGTCTGCAATTCTAGGATTTGCATATGCATCTATAATACTTATAAAACTTACTTCATCTGATTTTTTTCTCTTGAGAATAATATCTGAGTTTTTCAACTCACTGAGTGTTTCAGCTACGAGTTTAGGCATACAAGCCAATGCTTCAGGTGTCATTGCATTTTTAACATCTATAATATCATGAGGAACCATTGTAATAAGTTGTACTTCACCCATATCTTCATGAAAAGAGCAAATTTCTATCATCATCGTTATCTCAACTTCGTTTGCAGTTTTTCGAGTCGCAGATTCATTTGCCATTACTTGTTCAGCATTTTCTGAATTTATAGTGCCTACAGGACCTACTTTTGATCCTGTTCCCACAACTATAATTTTGTCATATTCTTGATAGTATGTCATCAGAGTAAATCCTAAAGTACCACCCTCAACAATAGTGAGTTTAGGGTGTGCTTCATAGTTTTCTTCGATGTACTTTACTAGGTAGGCACCTAAGCCCTCATCATGAAACATAATATTTCCTATTCCTATGAGTGCTACTGTTTCATATGCCACTTAGTTTTTCTCTCCATCTTCAATCTTCACATATTTACTACCACCAACGATGATAGAGATATCACCCTCTTTCCAGAAAATGGTTCTCCAAAATTGGTAATAGATATGGAACACTACCCATGTAATTAGTAACCACATTGTTGTATGGTGTGCAATACGGACATCCATAAGATTAGTACCTGTTGCCGTTGAACCTACAAGAAATGATGAGACAGGAAGTGTCCAGTCAGTAACTAGATGTAACATCCAAGGCCACCATGCACCAATACTACTTATTCCTGAACCAAGTCCATGTACATACATTTGTAGTCCAGTTAAAAGCATCCATATCATCAAAAAATGGAAAATAAAAAAATATGTAGTATTAAAACTATCACTATGCTCTGAACTAAATTCTTTACGTCTGTTAAGTGTAATAAGGTTTAAAAAAACTTCCCAAAATTCAACAAGGTTTTGTTTATTTGGAATAACTTTTTTATATGCTTTATCAACACGCGAAAAGAATGTTAAGTAAACTATTAAAATAGATGTCACATCAAAAATAATCGCAAATATAAAGTGAACCCAACGGTTCCATGCCATAACATATTTATCAACTGCAGGATCAGCTATAAATGTTTGATAGTATGGATCAGCAATATATAAACCTGTGATAATTGCTGCCATCATTCCTAAAACATTTGTCCAATGAATAATTCTCAGAGCACCCGATCTACGCTTTACCTGTTTATATCCTGGTTTAGCTTTCATAGTCTCCTCCTTTTAAAATGCACAAGTAGGGTCAACTTTATATACAGCTAACTCCTTGCCATTTGTATCCATTACATGCACAGCACAAGCGATACATGGATCAAAACTATGTACAGTACGAATAATTTCTAGTGGTTCTTCTGGATTCGCCACTTTAGTACCTATAAGTGCTGCTTCATAAGCCCCTATCTCTCCATTTGGTCCACGAGGACCTGCATTCCATGTAGAAGGTACAACTGCTTGAAAGTTTTCAACTAAACCATTTTTGATTACAATCCAGTGACCTAATGAACCTCTCGGTGCTTCAGCCATACCACGACCTCTACAATCTTTACTCACTTCATCAAAATCAAATTCTGTCCAAGTACTCAAATCACCATGTGCTGCATTTGAAGCCAGTTCTGCTGCCCAAACCTGCATAGCATCAGCTATCATTTCAGTCTCAATTGCGCGGGCTGCTGTTCTACCTACTGTAGAAAAAAGTACTGTAAGAGGTAAACCTGACTGCTTAAGAAAATTACCTACATATTTAGTGATATTTTTATCACCTTTTACATATCCAATGACCATACGTGCTAATGGTCCAACTTCTACCTTACGTCCATCATACAGTGGAGATTTAATCCAAGAGTATTTACCATCTGTTTTAAGATAAGCATAACCATCATCTCTTTTATCAAGCCCTGTATATTCAGGAATTGTTGTTCCAACATAAGGATGCTCTGGAGCACCAGTACCCTCAAACCATGAGTGTGTTACATCTTCTGTAATCTTATCTTCATCAAGTTCATGAACTTGTGAAATATCACCATCAAGAACTACTCCCGAAGGTAAAAATAGTGCAGAGTTATAAAACCCAGTATCATCAAGTCTAAAGTCACCATAAGACATGTACGATAATAGTCCTCCACCTGAACCACCGATTCCTTTTCCTAGTGTACCTTTATGATTTGTGCCATGAAAAGATTGTGATGAATCTGTTGCTTCTGCTGCATAAGCTGTACCCGCCATATAAATATCTGGAAGATAAGCACGTTTAACAAAGTCAGTTGTTTCACGTAATAGTTCTTGAAAAAGTGCTATACGTGCTGGATTTTGGATATCTTGAACACAAGTAACTCCACCAACAACTATTGATTGTGGGTGTGGAGATTTTCCACCAAAAAGTGCATGCATTTTTGACATACGTCTTTGAACATCAAGCCCTTGAAGATAATGAGCAACACCAATTAAGTTTTGCTCCGGAGTAAGCTTATAGCCTTTGTTTCCCCAGTACCCATTTCCAAAGATACCTAAACGCCCCTCTTTAGCAAACTTAATAATACGGTCTTGAATATTTTTAAATTCTGTAGCCCCTGCCATATAAGGAGTTGTTCCTGCTGCTTTTGCCCATTTTACAGCTTCTTTAGCTGTTTTTTCTGGATCTGCTGTTGTTGCGGATATAATATCTACAAAGTCAAGTGCATGTAAATGGTAGAAGTGAACAAAGTGATCATGTACTTGAAGAGAACCTTGTATAAGATTACGAACAATACGAGCATTTTTAGGAATAGTCACATTAAATGCATCTTCAACTGCTTCAATTGATCGTTGATAGTGTGTACCTGTACAAACACCACAAATACGCATTGTCATTAAGCCAACATCTCTAGGATCTCTATTTTTCACAATAGTCTCAATCCCTCTAAACATTGTAGAAGAACTCCATGCATCTATAATCGTATTATTTTTATCAATTACCGCTTCAATTCTAAGGTGCCCTTCGATTCTTGTAATCGGGTCAACAATAATATGCTTGTTTCCATTTTTATCTGTCTGATGAAAGTTTCCATCTTCTCCGTGTACTTTACTCATTAGTATTCTCCTCCATCTTCTCTTTTACCTGCAACAGCACTCGCTGCAGCATGTATACCTATACCGATACTTGCAACTGTCAATAGTCCAAGGCCAAATTCATCAACTGTTTTCTCAACGCCACCAGTTGGTGCCTTGATATTAGCATTTGCCATTGGTCTTTCATATGCATATTTGTCCCAAAAGTCTGGTTCTGAACATCCTATACAACCACGTCCAACACCAATAGGCCAGTTAACACCTTCGTTATAACGAATAATAGAACAGTTATTAAAAGTCATAGGACCTTTACAACCTACCTTGTAAAGACAGAAGTTGTTTTTAGCACCCTCATCACCCCACTCTTCTACATACTCACCTGCATCAAAGTGTGCACGTCTTTCACAGTTATCGTGGATTCTATATCCAAATGCAAACTTCGGACGTAAAAGAGAATCAAGTTCAGGAATAGTTCCAGTTAGTACATAATGTAAAATAACACCTACCATATTTGATGGGTTAGCAGGACAAGCAGGAATATTAATGAGTGGCTTACCCTTAACTACATCCATAACACCAACGGCATCAGTTGGGTTTGGAGCTGCCGCTGGAATACCACCAAATGTAGCACAAGAGCCAACAGCTACAACAGCTGCTGCACCTTCGGCAGCACGATGTAAATGATCTACAAAAGTTTCACCTCTAGCTCCAATCGTTCCATACTGACCATCCATACCTAAAGGAACAGCACCTTCAACGAAGAGTAGGTACTTTCCTTTAAAATGCTCCATTGCTTCATCCATCTGCTTTTCAGCTTGGTGACCAGAAGCTGCCTGAAGTGTTTCGTGAAACTCTAATGAGATGATATCTAAGATGATTTCATCAATCTTTGGTCCATCAGAACGTAGTAATGCCTCAGAGTTACCTGCACAATCTTGTAACTCTATCCAAATAACTGGAACTCTATTCATAAGTACTGCCGCTTCAGCAACAAGTGGTGTAAATGAGGCGGGAAGCATAAGCATAGCGGTAGTTGCAGAAGCCCACTGTAAGAAATCTCTTCTTCCTAGACCTTGATCTTCTATACTTTCAGTAAAATCTACTCTATTGTTAAGAGGTGCGAGTTTCTTTAAATCTTCAATTCTTGCCTGACAAGATGCATATAAATCTGCATAATATGCATCACCTTTATTAGTATCAACTTTCGCGCTTTCTGCTGTAAAGAGCTTCTTTACAGATTCTTCATTTCCCATGCTCATCGTATTTCCTTTTTACTTATTTGAATAACTATTCACTATAGTATATAATTATAACTTAAACTTAATTGAATTTATTTCTACAATACCATTCATTTATTATAGTTTTAATATATTATTAAAACCGACCTACTATTTTTTATCTGCTAATACCCACATTTGATACATTGATGTGAACCACATGATGGCAAATACCGACATATATCCAAAACCACCTATGATTGTAAACTATACGAATCCAGGGTAAATGGATGTTATCCACCATAATGATATATCAATTATTAAAAATGCAAAAGGAATTGCAATAATAATTGACTCAATACCTTCACTCATTCCTATAGACATAGAAAAAATATATTCTAAAAATATAAAAATAAATACTATACCAAACAGATTTATATGAGACACTCTTGTTAAAGAATCTACAAAAGCACCCATATCTGTTTTTTTGCAACCTCAGCACTCTCTTCATAAGAAGTAAAAGTTGCTAATCCTGGCATTGCACTATGGCACTAAATACAGTTAGCTTCAAAAATTGGCTGTACTTCATGCCACTCTTCTTCCTCAGCACCTTCTCTCACCCATTTAACAAGGACAGTTTTGTCTACTTCACTTACTTTATCTTGCATAAAACCATTTAACTTCACTTCTAATTTACTACTGTTGTGATTTCCATGATAACTATAAACGATATCATCAATAGATATGCCAAACTCTCCATCGGCTATACCATATATCAGAAGTATCTAAATCATAGTCATTAAGATTCCCACTCCAATAACAAGTAGATAACCTGTATATAAAACTTTTTGAGATAATTTAAGTTTTGACAGTTCTACAGTACTTTCTTTCAATCTAACCATTATGAATAAGTATTCATTCAGTATTGTACTAACTTAATTCTTAATATAATATTATGTTATCTTGATAAATTTTATTTAATGAGTTGTACAGACAGAACAGACATCAAACGTTCTAAAGACAAAGAGTGCCTCTTCTTGAGTAAGTCCAGTCATTGCTTTTTGAGCTGGGGTTAATGAGGATTTTTGGGAACTACCAATGTTAAATTGTGTAGGAGTAATAATTTTATACTTTTGTATAATACCATCTTTGATATCTATTTCATGAATTAAAGGCCCTCGTGGAGCTTCAACAACCCCTCTTCCAATAGCAGTTAAGTTGTTAATATCTGATGTTTTTACATAAGACAGTTCATCTATTGAGATAGACTGTAAAAGTGATTTAGAATGTTTAAGTAAATATGCAAGTTCAAAGACTCGAGCCATGACTCTACTGTAAGCACTATCTTTAAATCTTCTATGCATATTTTTTACTATTGGAAAACCTATGGCCATCATTCGAGAGAGTGGTCCTGTTTCATAATATTCATTTTTATACTGTGCATTTTTAGCATAGCTTTTCTCTTTTGGACTATAAGTACTCACATCCTCAACATATTTAGCATCTACACTAAAGGCTCTTGTCTGTTTTAGTTTTGATGGAGTGGTATAGTTATGTTCTCCTAAAACTAAGAATCTATCGTGAGAAAAACCTTTTTTATTCATCTCTTCTTGTGCTAATGCTTTTTCAAGCTCTCTTATGTCACCTTCTAAAGTATTAAACTCTTTACATGATTCTAGATTTAAAAACTTATCTAAACTAATACCTAATGCCTCTTTTTCAAAAAAAGATATTAACTCATCTACATAACTTCCAGCTTTTAATATCTCCATATTTGTAGGGTCAGCTGTGACACCACCTGGAACCATATAAGAAGAGTGTGGCCATTGCCCTGCAAAAGTTGCTAGTGCTTTAGAAGCAATACTTGCCCCAAAAGCTCCTTTTAATGGTGTTTGAATCTCTTGTGACTGAGAGAGTTTTGCTAAACTTGGAATAATTGTAAGATATATCCACTTAAAATGATTTTGAATGATTTCCATAATAAGTGTAAATTCTCGTATATTTTGTATCTTTTCATTTAAGAGAACCTCTTCTCCAGCATTTTTATAAGCATCTTCAATAGCTCCTACAGTTGCCATTAGGTGTGCATGACCACATATACCACAGACTCGTGGCGTTATGACCAAAGCATCCATAATATGCTTTCCCTTAAGAATACTCTCTAATCCTCTAAAATGAGGAAAGGATACAGTAGCAAAGTCCACTACTCCATCTTTCATATCGAAGTATATGTTAGCCTCACCCTCTATCTGTTCAATCAGTTTTTTTATAGTCAATGAGTTTTCCTTCAAGTCTTTTAACATGAAATGTTTTGGCAATTCCAGTTAATGTAAGATAGCTGCGTTTAGATACACCAAGTGGTACATCTACAGGGATGGACATATTTGTTTTAGTACTAAAGAGGTTTTGACGTGGAAAGTTAGGTTCTGTACAGCCAAAGCATGGTGTTCCAACTCGTGTTTTTGAACTTACTTCATTCCATAAAATTTTATTACAAGAGGCATGAGTCATAGGCGCACGGCATCCCTGTTGGTAAAAAAGGCATCCCTCTTTTTCTCCAAATGCTTTAGTATCAACTTTCCATTCAAAATATTCATTTCGAGTACATCCATGGTGTGCTAAGGTGCTAAAAAGCTCTATGGGACGATGTAGTTCATCAACTTGAACTCTTTTACCCGCTGCAATCATTGAGAGTGTATAGCTTATCCATTCAGGATGTGCAGGACAGCCTGAGATATTTATTACTTTTGCTTTATACTTTAGTAATGGACCATACTCTTTTTCTTCATTAAATATCAGTCCGCTGTTTCTCTCTGGAGCACTTGCCTTAAACATCCCACCAAAACTTGCACAACTTCCAAGTCCAATGATATTTCCAGCTGTTTGTGCATAATGTTGCACAATTTTTGAGAGTAAAACCCCTCCGCGTTTCATAAGTGGATCATAAGTACCTTCAAAGATAAGAATATCACACTGAAATTTACAAGTAAGCATATCTTCAAAACTATATTCACCTGCTAATGAGGGATGATTGAGTAGTCTAAATTTAGATAATAACTGATCTATATTTGGGAGGTTTAAAAAGGAGTGTGTGTTACCATTACAAGTAACACCTTGTATCCATAGAAGGGTCGGTCTTTTATCTTGTTTTGAGTGCATTATAAATATTTTGCGATATTGATGTTTTATACCATTCTAATGGCTCAGGAAGAATTTTTTCTCCAAAAAGGAACACCATGCCACCTAAGTAACCCATAAATAGACCAAATGCACTGAAGAAATCTTGATTGTGTAAATCATTTACAGCAACACCCTCTTCAAAAAATATCATCATTTCAGTAACAAATGGAGAAACACAAATCATGCCCTCACACCCCTCACCGAAAACTTCACGATTGGAAAGGTAGACACGTAAAAAGTACTGTATCATTTCAGGCTTTTCATCTGCCATAGTAAAGTACATAGAAACTATCTCGTAAATTTTTTCTTCTGTTGATATATCTTTTTCATTGATCTCGCGTATTCTTTTTCCTAAATATTCAGCTATATACATAAGAAGTTCTTTGGCAAGAAGTTCTTTAGATGCAAAATAATTATAAAAATTTCCTACACTCATACCAACCTTTTGCGCTATATCTGGTATGGTAGTTATATAAAAACCTTTTTGTGAAAAGAGTTTTAATGCAGCAGAAATAATTCCACCTCGTTTTTCTTCTTTTGTTATTCGAGCCATATATCAGTAACCTTTGTAAAACTATTTAACTATCTTTTGTAAGTGTACAATCTTTTTACTTATAGTTCTTCTATATTATTTTAGGAATATTTTTTGCTTAATATAACTAAAAAAGCGAAGCAATGAAAAAAACTCTACTTCTTCTACTATTATTTACATCACTCTATGCAACTCCATCTAACTACTCTATAATCGTAAATAAGCCCTTTAACTCTGCTCTTTTTGACATCACTCAAGATTATGATAGAACACTTAGTGCAGTTGGATTTTCAAAAAATTATAAAAACAACTCTCATACTGCTCTCTCTTATACAAATGCCTTTGATTATTTAGCAAGTAGCTCACAAAAATTTGGCTCACAAATGCACATTATGAAAGTTGATAAAACGGCTAAAATAATTTTCTCCAAAGTTTCTCATCTACCTGAGTTTAATGAAGCGATTGCAGTTGTAAAGACTCCTAGTAATGGCTACTTTATAGGTGGATATACACTTGATGGATCACTGCTTGTTCTTAAGTTAGATGCTGCAGGTAGACTCCTTTACTCTAAAACTTTTGGAACAAAAAACTATGACCGGATGAATAATCTTATTTTGATGAGTGATGGTGGTGTCTTAGCAGTTGGCTCCTCTATCACATCGCGTTCAAATAGCGATGACATGTTTAACTCTGGACTTGGAAACAATGATATTTTTATCACAAGATTTAGTAAAGATGGTCAAAAACTCTGGAGCAAGAAATTTGGAACAATGTATGATGATAGAGGGATTGATGCTGTCGAAGCAAGAGATGGTTCTATCATAGTTGTTAGCACTACTTCTTATGAGAAAAATAGAGATGTCTCTATCATGCGTTTAACAGAAAATGGAAATCGTGTCTGGTTAAAACACTATCAAGAAAAAGCAAATAATGACAATACAGTTGTACCTAAAAAAATTATTCGTCTCAAAGATAATAATTTTGTTCTCGTACTTACACAGTATAACCATATGCAAAAAGAGCATATCCGCATTATAAAATTTGACCTTTATCAGAATATACTTATAGATAAAGAGATATTTACTACATACCCTAGTGAAATAAATGATATAAAAGAGTACTCAGATGGTAAATTTATCGCAGTAGGTTATGTCAAAGACACTTATAACAGTGACGGTTTAGCCATGATACTCGATTCAAATTTTATACTCTTAACACAGGAACACTATGGTCAAGATAACTACGATGTTTTTAATGCTGTGACAATTATGCATAACTCTCAAGCGGCTGTTGCAGGTGTTCATACTAACAAGGACTCGCAAGAGACAAACATGTGGATAACTAAGCTAAACCGAGATGCTACAATGGCACAAATCTCAAGCACTACAGAGAGTTTTTATGAAAAACTTCGTACAATTTTTCATGAAGAAATTAAAGCAAAAAAAATAAAGATTAAAAAAGATTTGAGTATAAATATCATCGATTCAGGGCTCTATTTTAATGTAGGAGAGTATAAACTTACAAACAAACAAAAATCATTTTTAAAGCTTATTTCATCTAAGCTTATTCCCTTTCTATATACTAACAAAGAGAGTATAAAAACTTTAGAGATAAATGGACATACTTCAAGTGAGTGGGGAAAAGCAAACTTTACTGACACCTACTTCAACAATGAAAAGTTATCTTTAAATCGTTCGTATGAGACAATGAGTTATATCTTTAGAACACAAAATAAAGCTACACAAGTTTGGTTAGCAAAAGTACTCAGAGGTAGTGGCTATAGTTCGTCTAAACGTATAGAATATAGCAATATTGAGTCAAAGAAAAAATCTAGAAGGGTAAGTTTTAAGGTGATTTTGAAATAGTTTAAAGAGGGTCTATAAAGAAGTAAACCTAACTCATAAAGAGTTTAGGTTTAAGTGTTACGAATTAACCACAAGATGGAACTTCACCATCAGATGCATATTTCCAAACAAAATCATAAAGGTTATTGATATCTTTTTCTTTCATTTTGTTAATTTTCTTCACACCATGAGAACAGATGCTTTTCCATTCGTCTTGAAGTTTACCAGACTCTTTGATTGAAGCCCACTCTTGACGTGAGTGCTTAGTTGCGAAAACTGCACCATTTTTAAGACCATCTTTTTTACAAACTTTTAGTTTTTTAAGATAGTATTTTTGACCTTTTTTTGCATCAGCCATCGCACTTGTAGTGAAAACTGACCCAGCTACCATAGCAGCTAGCAATAATGAAGTTGTTTTTTTCATTTAATTTCCTTGTTGTTTTTATATGTCTGCTGATATACTACACATAATTATATAAATAATAGATTAATCTTATCGCACGAGACTAGAAATTCAAGTTTCTTCTTTTATTTGTTACGCTTGTCTATCTCTTGATGATTCTTTAAAATCAAGTCGCGTTTTATCTTGTTTTAGTTTTTTATAAAGTTTAAATTTCGCTTGCTCTAATGCTTTTGCATCATAAGAGAACTCTTCTTGTAGTTTTTCATCTGATATTTTAGCACTATCCATTGCAAAAAGTTTCAACTCTTTTTTTGTAAGTTTCGCCTTGAGGATGCCATAAAGTTCTTTATCTTCTAGGATTAAATCCATAGCATCTAAAACACAAGACTCAGCAAGTCTTTCTCTAAAACTGTTTTCTTTGTGGTATTGTCTCCACACTGTATTATCTAACATTTATATTTTCTCCAATATTAAAGTAAGGTCTTTCTTTTTTATAATGATATTCGCCTCTGCTTCTAAAACAGGTCTAGCACAAAATGCTATACGAGTTCCAGCATGCTTAAACATACTCAAGTCATTTGCACCATCACCACATACTAATGTCTCTTGTGCACTTATACCTAAGATGTTTTGTAGGCGTTCGAGCATATCACCTTTTGAGTGAGAAAACATCATATCTCCACCTACTAAACCAGTAAGCTTTCCATTCTTTTCATGTAGAACATTTGAAAAGTCTGCATCATAGCCCAGTATATCTTTTGCATGTCCAGTTGCCGTTCTAAAACCACCACTAAAACATACAACAGTCATACCCTTGTCTTTAAGAGCTTTAATTGTCTCTTTTGCACCCGGCATAAAAGGAAGGTTTTGACTTATCTTCTCTACTACAGAAAAATCCAAGCCTTTTAAAAGCCCTACTCTTTGTTGCAGTGACTCAAAAAAATCAAGTCTTCCACTCATCGCTTCTTCAGTAATCGCGGCTACTTTTTCACCAATTCCGAGCTCCTCGGCGAAGAAATCAATAGTCTCTCCATCCATAAGTGTAGAATCAAAATCAAATACAGCTAGTTTTAGCATTAAATCTTCTCTCTTTTGTTATAATTACGGCATTATAACTAAAGAGGACTTGTATTTGTTTGATACTTTAATAGAAAAACTAAATAATGGCACATATATTACCTTAGAGACAACTCCAGGGCACTCCCCTCTTTTTGCTCCTACCATAGAAAAAATAGCTGCACTAGAACTTGATAAATATGTAGATGGATTTTCAACAACGGATAATCCTCTAGCAAAACTAAAGTACAATGCACTTTTTGCAGCTAAAATGTTACAAGATAGGTTTAATAAACCCGTAATAGCGACTATGGCTATGCGTGACAGAAATAAAATAGCACTCCAGTCTGACCTCCTCGGTGCAAATGAAGTCGATATTCGTGCCATTTTAGCACTTACTGGCGACCCTGCAACTATGAGTGATCAACCCCATACTAAAGGTGTTTTTGAGGGTGACAGTACACTTCTTCTTGACATCATCTCTGCGTTTAATGCAGGAATGGACTATGCAGGAAAACCTTTAACACACCAGCCTAAGCATATATCTGCATTTGCAGTAGTGAATTCTTATGCAAAAAACCCTAAAACACTGCAAAAAAAGATACAAAAAAAGATAAAACATGGAGCTATAGGAATCATAACGCAACCTGTATATGATTTAGAGAGTGCAAAACTCCTCTTAGAACTTCGTGATAATGCAAACGCCGAGTGTTGCCCTGATAAGAAAAAAGCCGAACTCATTTTTGGAGTTTTTCCTATCACTAAACTAAGAACTGCACAGTTTCTCTCAGCACATGTTCCAGGCATAAATGTTCCCGACATCTGGCTAGAAAAACTCCGTATTGCACATACTCATGGAGTAGAAGAAGAGTATAAAGTTGGATTTGAGTTAAGTAAAACTCTTTTTGATGACTTAAAAGCACTTCACCCTAAAATACACTTAATGACGGCGAACCAGTTTCAAGTAGCTAAAGATATACTATCTTAAGTGCCAAAGCTTCAAAAAGTATACTTTTTGAGAATAACTATAAAGGAAATAAATAACTATGATAGATTTAAAATTATTACAAAAAGATTTTGCAGGATTTAGTGCAAAACTTATGCGAAAAGGTGTGAGTGAAGCACTTTTAAATGACTTAAAAGAAAAAAATGAAACACTTAAAATAGCTAAGGTCGCGTTTGAGGAGTTACAAGCTGCTCGAAATGCAATGAGTAAAGAGTTTGGCGTTTATAAACGTGAGGGTAAAGATATAAATGAGCTAAAAGCACGAATAGATGCTAACAATGTTAAAGTCGATGCCGCTTTAGAAGTACAACGCCAAGCTCAAGTTGCATTAGAAACACTTGCTATGACTGTTCCAAATGCACCAGATGACAGTGTTCCCGATGGTGCTGATGAAAATGACAACATAGAGATAGCAAAAGTACTCACACCTAAAGAGTTCTCTTTTACACCAAAAGAGCACTGGGAACTAGCAGAGCAAAATGGATGGATAGACTTTGAACGCGGTGTAAAACTTGCAACAAGTCGTTTTTCTGTTAGTTTTGGAATGGGTGCTCGACTAGAACGTGCACTTATAAACTTCATGCTAGATTTTAACCGTGAGAGAGGCTTTGAAGAGGTTAGTGTTCCTGCACTAGTAAATCGTCAAGCACTAGAGGGAACAGGACAACTTCCAAAGTTTGAAGATGATTTATACAAGATGGATGGACTCGACCTTTTTCTTATCCCTACTGCGGAAGTACCAGTTACAAACCTTTATGCAGATGAGATTTTAACAGCAGATGAACTTCCAATTCGGATGACTGCATACACATCATGTTTTAGAAAAGAGGCAGGAGCTGCAGGACGCGATACAAGAGGCATGATACGCCAACATCAATTTCATAAAGTTGAACTAGTAGCTATGACTACACCTGACACAAGTGAAGCTGTCTTTACTCAGATGGTTGGCTGTGCTTCAGATATATTGACAGCACTTGAACTACCGCACCGTTTAGTTAACTTATGTACAGGAGACTTAGGTTTTGGTGCAGCACATACGACTGATATAGAAGTATGGCTCCCAGGACAAAACCAGTACCGCGAAATAAGCTCTATCTCCAACACAAGAGACTTCCAAGCAAGACGAGCAAAAATTCGTTATAAAAATGGAAAGAAAAATGAGTTTGTAAATACACTAAATGGTAGTTCTTTAGCTGTTGGAAGAACATTAGTAGCTATTATGGAAAATAATCAAAATGAAGATGGAAGTATAGATATTCCTAAGGTTTTAAAGCCGTATCTAGGGATGTAGTTAGAGGGATAGGCTAGTTATAGAGAAAGTAACTGCTTATTAGCAGCCACTTTTATTAGTTAGGTTTCTTAAATGTTTTTCATGTAATCATCGTAAATTTTATACTAGAATCCGTCTAGGCACTTTTTAAGACAGTAGGTATATTAATTTCATGTGGATTATTTTTAACATTTAAAACTTCCACAGAAACTATTTCATCATTTCTATTATAGTCAACAATAACATCTGTTTTTATCTCTTCACTCTCAATGATTTTGTCATTAGAAAACTCCACATAGATACTATCTGTTTCATTATCATATACTATTTTCATCTACAACCCTTTTTTCGCATATTTCTATCAAAGTAAGCTGTTATAACAACTCCAGTAGTAGGATTTATCACAACTTTTAAACATCTACTCTCATTTTCTAAGATTGTTAAAAAATAATGAGCTTCAACAATAGATACTTTTACAATAAGTGATGGGCTTTTTAAAACTGCATCAATCCATTTAATATCTATCATCCTATTAGATGTAACATCTAAAGCATGTTTACTTAACTTGTAGTTCATGTGAGTATTATAGCACACAATTTGATACTAATGTCTTCGCAACACACCATATAAATGATAGTATCGCTCTATGATTACTCTCATAGCACTATAAAAAAGTAATGGAATGTCCCCTATAAACTAGACAATTACTAACTCAGTAAAAACCTAATTTTCTAAAGACTCCACTCCACTCTTATAAATGATGTGTTAAAGTCGTTATTAGAGTGATTAGCTAAGGATTTAGTCCTTGTCAATATTTTGATTTATACATATAGAATAATAAAAATGTTATAATTATATAAATAAACCTAAGGAGTATGTCATGCAAAATAAGTTTCAATCAATGTTACTGCTAACTGTACACAACTCCAATAGGCAAGCTGTTGAGTAAGACACTTTATATAATTGCTGGTGCAAATGGTAGTGGTAAAACTACTTTTGCTCTTAACTTTGCTGAGCTCGATGAGTTAAAATTTATAAATGCAGATGAAATAGCGAAAAAGTATGATCCGGATGATATTCAAAAATACAAAGTAAAAGCAGGCAAAGAGTTTTTTACTGAATTAAACAAATCACTTCAAGAAGAAGACTCTTTTATCATCGAAACAACAATGTCTGGCAAGTACCTTGTTAAAGTTATTAATGAAGCGAAAAGACAAAAATTTGATGTAACTATTATATATCTCTTTTTGGAGACTCAAATAGAAAATATTTATAGAGTTAAAAATAGAGTTCTTAAAGGTGGTCATGATGTTCCACAAGAGGATATCATTAGAAGATACTACAGAAGCAAAAAACTCTTTTGGAACACATACAAAGATATGTCTGATAAATGGTTACTATTTTTCAACGGTGATGACAATTTTGAGATTGTTGCAGATGTTAATGAAGTATATGATGAAGAGTTAATGAAATTATATTTAGAGGAGATGAACAATGGGTGAATTTGAAAAGAAAATATTAAAGATAGCAACTAAAGCTGTCAAGCAAGCTCAAAAAGAGAGTTTGGCTCAAGGTATTGCAAATGTATATAGTAAAAATAAAATGCTGTATTTTCAGCTTCCTGATGGAACAATAACACAATCTGAACCACAGGCATATAAAGCTGTATAGAAAACTGTACCAAATACGGACACTAAACTTCAATTCATTTCCTCAAATAGAGGAAAATTATAAAAAAGAACCCCTCTATTTCCCATAGTTTCCGGCTAGTATTATTAAAATATGCTTTTACTCTAAAACACCATCAAAAACACAATAGTAACTGCCTATACACTGCCACTACATATAAAATAAAGTTCTAAACATCAGTCAAACTATTGTATACAAACACTTCTAAAAGATATTAAAAAGTAATATCCGAAGCCGTATGGCTACCAGGACAAAACCAGTACCGAGAAATAAGCTCTATCTCTAACACAAGAGATTTCCAAGCAAGACGAGCAAAAATTCGTTATAAAAATGGAAAGAAAAATGAGTTTGTAAATACACTCAATGGTAGTTCTTTAGCTGTTGGAAGAACATTAGTAGCTATTATGGAAAATAATCAAAATGAAGATGGAAGTATAGATATTCCTGAGGTTTTAAAGCCCTACTTAGGGATGTAGTGTAAGAGTGTAAACACTCTTACTACAGGAGAATAATTATTTATTCTCTTCGCTTTGCATTAAAAATGCTGTTTCGTTTAATAACTCGTAAATAGTTGTTCTTTCTTCATCACTGAGTGATGCACCTTCAAACAAATTCATCTCTCTTAAAGTATCTAATATTTTCTTTTTAGCTGCTACGTAAGCATTTTTACCTGCGGGACTTAATGCCTCTAACTTTGCATGATTCTGTGTTGTCATTGTATAACTCCAATTTTAAGATATACTATTATACTGTAACTTCAAAGAGAGCACAATAACATAACTCCTTAGAAGTTAGAATATTCCTACAGAGCTAAATAAAAGATAAAGTTACTATACCTTAAGAACAACCACAACCACTACCACAACTTTCAGTAGCGGTATTTTCAAGAGCCCAGTCATCAGTTGAGTTGCAACCAACATCACAAGTGACACCTGTGCTACAACCAGAAACTGAAGTGGCATTAATTGCTACTCGAATAACAAAGTTATTTCCCTCAGCTATCTCTGCAACAAAAGTATGCTTACTACAAAACTCTTCATTCATAAGTTCTGCTAAAATATTTGCATATTGATATGCTTCGCTCTGTGTTGTGAATGTATTATTGTTCGTATATTCACTTTTTATAAAACATGCACATTCATTTTCCATTTGTACTGTATACATAAATTATTTCCTTTTTATATTTAATAATAGAATTATAGTTATTATAAAAAAAATTAACATACTAATAAAAAAGTACTTTATAAATATAAGCTCCATAATAATCATGAGCGAAAAACTTATATAGGTACTATTTTTGCTATAATAAAGCAGTAAAATAGATAAGGTTTTGTATGGCAGAAGTAGATGAAGAGATAATTATTATTGATGATAATGAAGCTATTGAAGATTCACATACCATTGAGGGTGAAACAAAGGAGGAGAAGTCTGGTTTTAAACAAAAAAAGCTAATTATCTTTGCTGGTTTAGCACTCCTACTTATAGTCATCATCCTAATAACTTTTTTAAGTTTAAGTTCCAAAGACGAAGAGAGCAACTCCTTTGATGTTGATTTTTTAGATGAGAAGTTGTCAAAACCAAGTATTCCTGTTGTAGAACCTAGTAAACTAGAGAACATGATAGCAAAAGCAAACTATCTTTACACAAATGGTTCAAAAGAAAAAGCTCTTTCATTATATGCCAATATTGCACACTATAGTGAAGCAATATCACAATATAACCTCGGAGTAGCTCAACTTAAGAACAAACAATACAAACAAGCATTTAACACCTTTTCAGGAGCTATAAAAAATGATGAAAAGAGATGTGTAAGTGCTATCAATGCTGCGGTATGTGCACTTCATTTAAATGATGAAGAGAGTTTTAAGTACTATATCGGTCTTGCTTATGCATATCTACCCTATGAAGTAAACTCTCCTCTATACTCATACTACTTCACACTTATAAGTTACTATAAGAAAGATTATCTTCATGCTCTTAACTCTCTTAAAAACTCTAGCTCACAAGAGTATCCAAATATTCAAAAAAATCTCAGTGCTAAAATAAATGCACTCTATGAGAATGATTATGCAGCTATTGAAGTTATGGAGCAGAATTTTGATGACTTAGATGACTTTAGTCTCGGGCTCTTATATGCACGAGTAGGTGACTTCCCTCTAGCACTCAGCCATTTTGATGATGCAATCATTAAAAATATTCAACCTGTTAAATCACAACTTGCACTTGGACTTATAAACATAAAACTAGGTAACTTACAAAAAGCAGCGAATAAAATAAAAAATATTACTGATATGTATCCGGATGAAGTTTATACTCACTACCCCATAAAAGTAAAACTGAAGTCTTCACTTTTTAATGTGGAAAAAGCACAAAAGCACTATAGAAAAAATGTTTTAAATGCAAAAAATACCATTTACCAAAAGATATTTGCATTTTCTCCCTATAAAATATTTAATGCGAATCAAACAATTAGTTACATCCGCAAGGGAAATGCAAATATATATATAGACAATATACAATCTGCAAAAGAGTATCTTCAAACGAGTTCTGCAGCATCAAATGTAAATATGGGAATAACTAAAGCTATTAAAAAAGCGCTAAACTTAAAAATACGAAATGCAAATCATGAGTTACTCGCATTGGTTAAGATACAACCAAAACACTCTATATTGCAGTATAACCTAGCTTTAACATATGCTCAGATGGGAGATATGAAAAAAGCTAATGAGCACTTTCTACGCTCTTACTACCTAGATGCAAAAAACTATCTTTCTGGAATTTATGCAATAATGACTAGTCAGCTTATGAACAAAGACTCTAAGAAAATTCGTTCTATAATTACAAGTGCTATAAATGATGAAGAGATGAGTGAAGAAAAAGAGTTATATAAAACACTCCTTTTTCTTAGTGACAACAACTATCTTTCTGCTGTTGATTGGCTAGATCATAATTATAAAAAAAGACCCCTATACCTTTTATTAAATACAATTATTGCCTTAAAACTTAACAAATTAGAAGTAGCAAAAAAAGCCAGTACCACACTCACTATATTACTTCCTGATGAGATACTACCACATCTCTTATATATAGACTCCCATTTTTCTAAACTCAAAACAAAAGAGTATGCTTTTAGTGTATTAAACTATCTAAAGAATATTAAGTTCAGTTTTAATGATTTGTATTATGGACCTTACATCACTCGATACTTATATATACAAGAAAATCTCATTATCGGACGACTTTATTTTTTACGTCAACAACTTAAACAAGTACTTGCGACTACTAGTGATGAAACGTATGAGATAGAGAGTGCATTAGCCTTGGCGTCGCTCTATGATAAACAGTTTGAAGAGTCCTACACCCTTTATAACCACCTTATAGATGAACTAAAGGTTCAAGATGCATATACACTCTTTCTTGGTGCTCTAGCATCAACAGTTGCATCGCATCATGAAAATGCTATTGCACTACTAGAGTTATCAAAACTTAAAAATGGTAACTTTTATGAAAGTCGCTATGCACTTGCCCTATTATATTTAGAAGCTAAAAATAATAAAGGTGCTGTGATTCAACTCTCAAGAATAGAGAAGGATGAGTTTATATCAAATTACTTTGATTTTGACATAGATACAGATGAGTTACTCTTTAAGAAAAATAACCAATAAGTGATTCTGAAGCTTTTACTTCTGAGCCAACATTAATATTAACTCTAAAATTTTGAGGTAAATAGATACTTGTTTGTCCGTTTAACATAAGTCCATATCTTGCAGTTTGAACAAGTTTTTGTCCCTCATATAACTCTATAACAAGAGGTGCAAAGCTTTTTCCTAAACGATGGATGAGCTTAAATATATTCTTCTCTTGTGTTATAAAAGATATTTCTGTATTTTCATTGAGTGATCTGAAAAGTTTAGAGTTTACAGAGACTCTGGTTCCATTCTTTTTTAGCACTTTACTTACACTTGCATTTGCTGGAGAACGTAAAACTGACACATCACTCAAAGAGCTCTGTATTACTATTTTATATGCATACTTATCACTCTGTAACTCTTCTATACTTTGGATAATACCATCAACAGGAGAGAGAAAACTAGTAGGTTCAAATAGCTTCAGTTCGCGTTCAGGGTTTCTAAATGAGTAAGCAATAAAAAGTGTAATAAGAGATGTGAAAAAAGCTAAGAGGTCAAAATCTAAAAATAAAAACAATACTACAGAGGCTAAACTATAAATAAAATAGCTTAGACCTTCTTTAGCAAGAGGAAGTAAGTTAGTCTTCATTACTCTTCGCTTGAGACTTATCTATCATAGAAGCATCAATTTTTAACTCTTCTGTGATTTCATCAAATTCGCTATCTACCTTAGACTCCATGTTATTCTTTTTCTCAAAACTAATAAGAATATCACGAACTTCATCACCTGTGATATTCTCTTTTTTATAAAGTAATGCAACCATATCTTCAATAGCATCTTTATACTCTTCTAGTCTAGCTACAACAACCTCATAGCGTTCTTGAAGTGATGTTTTAATGAACTCATCCATATCCTCAGCCATTTTCTCACTGTACTCACGCATTGCTTGTTGTGGTCCACCTAAAAATGACTGGCGTGATTTTTCTAGAACCATTAGTCCTGCGATATCACTCATACCGTATGTTTGCACCATTGACTTGATGATGTCAGTTGCACGTTCTAGGTCATTTCCTGCACCTGTTGAGATTTCACCTATGAATACTTGCTCAGCTGCACGTCCACCTAAAAGAACATCTACTTCTGCCCACAACTCATGCTTTTGCATCATAAATCTATTTTCTTCTGGTTTATTCAGAGTATATCCAAGAGCTGCAAGACCACGAGGAACGATAGAAACCTTAGATACTTTTTTAGCACCAACAGTTGTTTCAGCTAAAAGTGCATGACCACTCTCATGGTAAGCAACTATCTTCTTCTCTTTTGGATTAATACGACGAGACTTTTTAGCAAGACCAGCTAAAGCACGCTCAACTGACTCAAAAAGATCTTTTTGCTTTACAGTTTTTTGACTTTTTCGTCCTGCAAGTAGTGCACCTTCATTGATAATATTAGCTAAGTCTGCACCTGCTAAACCAGCAGTCAAACGAGCTACTTCTTCAACATCTACATCTTTATCCATTTTTACATTTTTCATATGTACATGAAGGATTTTCACACGTCCCTCAAAGTCAGGCTTATCAACAAGAACTTGTCTGTCAAAACGTCCAGGACGAAGTAGTGCTTGATCTAGTATCTCTGGTCTATTTGTAGCTGCTAAAATAATAACAGGTGTGTCAGTACCAAAACCATCCATCTCTGCTAAAAGTTGATTTAGTGTCTGTTCTCGCTCATCATTTCCACCCATATTAGCACCACTCGCACGACTCTTACCGATAGCATCTATTTCATCGATAAATATAATACTCGGAGCATCTTTTTTAGCCTGCTCAAACAGATCGCGAACACGTGCTGCACCAACACCAACAAACATCTCTATAAAACTAGATCCCGTTACAGAGAAAAAAGGCACTTCAGCTTCACCCGCTACTGCTTTAGCAAGAAGAGTTTTACCAGTACCTGGGCTACCTACAAGAAGTACTCCCTTAGGAATTTTAGCTCCTATCTCAACATAACGAGCAGGATACTTTAAAAAATCTACAATCTCTTGAACTTCTTCTTTTGCCTCTTCTACACCTGCAACATCATCAAATTTTGTATCTGGTTTTTCTGAGTTAACCATCTTTTTAGAGTTACCCATACCAAGAAGACCACCACCCATACTTTTTTGCATACGACCTGCAAAAAACATCCAAATACCAATGATAAGTAAAAATGGAAATAGCCATCCAAACATCTCAGTAAACCAGTTTGTCTCTGAAAAACCTTCGTACTCTATGCCATTCTTATCAAGTGCTTCTACAAGTTTAGTGTCACCTTTAACAATACGTGTAGTATAAATTGTAGAACCTGTCGAGGATGTTGCTTTAATGTAACTCTGTCCTATTTCTACCTTACTTACACTTTTAGAGTCAACAAGTGACTTCATTTTTGAGTAACTTACCTGCTGAACACGCTTACTAGTATTTCCTAAGGCTCCATTTGCACTTGCACCGTCGCCTACTAGCATTTTAAATACACCTATTATTACAATTGAAAAAACTGCAAATGTTATCAGTGGGTTTTTATTAAAAAAATTATTATTATCGTTTTTATTATCGTTCTCAGCCATTATTATCTCTTTTTATTTTCTTTTTAAAATTAATGTAACCCATTCATCTTGGGCTATCTTTTCTATCACTTCACAATCTTTATAGAAGCGTAACACTTTATCTTCATACTTGTCTAAAATACCAGATAAAACTAAAATTCCGTCATCTTCTAATGCCTTTTTTAAATCATTCGCTATAAATGTTAAAACATCAGCAACTATATTTGCCACAACAAAATTATACTTTTTATCTACTAAAGAAGAGGAGCCTTCCCAAATTTTGTTAAAAACAAGACCATTAAGTTTGGCATTTACTTCTGAGTTTTCAACCGATATAGGGTCTGTATCACAAGCATCCACTATTGCACCAAGTTTCATAGCAGCCATACTTAAAATACCACTACCACAACCAACATCTAAAACTCTGTCACCTGCATTTACATACTTTGATATTGCTCTTAATGCAGAAGCAGTTGTCGGATGATGCCCAGTTCCGAAAGCTAAAGCAGGGTCTATAACGATGTTAAGTAAGTCTGGATTAGGTTTTTCCCATGTCGGGTAGATATAAAACTTCTCAATTGCTAAGGGTTGTATACTATCTTGATAGTTTTTTACCCAGTCACTATTTTGAAGTTTTGTCTGTTCGCACTCAAGTTCAATAGTCTCACCAAGTGCTTTTTGAAGTGCTTCAGTAAACTGTTCTAGTCCCCAAATAATAGTATCTAGATTTTCTTCACTTCTTATAATGAATCCCGTATCTGTCTCTTCAAAACCTACAGGTAATGTGTCAGATAAAAAATCAGAAAAAAGTGAATGATGAGAAGAAAGTTTAACTACTAACTGATAGTAGTGCTCAGGCATTACTAAGCAATACCCATAACAGCACCAAGTTTTTCTTTTAGTACCGCAGGTGTAAAAGGTTTTACAATATAGTTGTTTACACCAGCTTTAAGAGCAGTAATAACCTCAGCCTTACCACCTTCTGTTGTAACCATAATAATAGGAGTGTCTTTAAAGCGAGCATCAGCACGAACTTTTAATACTAGTTCAAGACCATTCATCTCTGGCATATTCCAGTCAGTAATGAGCATATCAATATCTGGATTGGCATCCATTTGTGCCCAACCTTCGACACCATCAGCACCCTCTAAAATATCTTTATAACCTAAACGAGCAAGAGTGTTTTTAATAATACGACGCATTGTAGAACTGTCATCAACAACAAGTAATTTCAACTGCAATCCTTTTTATAATAATTTACAAATTTTAATGACAATAATACCAAAATTTTCATTTGATTACAATTAATCAAGTAATTTAAACATCTTTTCTAAGTCAAGTCTTCCCTCATAGTAAGCTTTTCCTATGATAACGCCATCAACTTCTTTTGTAGCGATAAGAGCCTCTATATCACTTGCATCTTTAACGCCACCACTTGCTATAGTACTTACACCTGATGCACGTGCGATATCTAAGGTAAAGTCTACATTAACACCACTTAGTGTTCCATCTTTTCCAACATCAGTACAGATGATAGCTTCAACACCTGCATTTGCGAACTCTTTAGCTAAGTCAGTTGCTTTCATAGTCGAGACTTCACCCCAACCTTCAACTGCCACATAACCATCTATTGCATCTATTCCAACTGCTATGGGATACTTAGCTGCCATATCACGGACAAACTGTGGATTTTTAACTGCGATACTTCCTAAAATAATTCTATCGATTCCAATTTCTAACATTTTTACGATTGTCGCTTCATCACGAATACCACCACCGAGCTCAAGTTTAACATTACAATTTGCACGGATTTTAATGATAGACTCAAGGTTCTTAGGTTCTCCAGCAAAGGCACCATTTAAGTCCACTAAATGTACCCACTCTGCACCCATCTCTTCAAACTTTTTTACAAGTTCGTATGGCTCATTTGAGTATACTTTTGCACTATCCATAAGACCTTTTGTAAGTCTTACTGCCTGTCCATCTTTTAAGTCAATTGCGGGGTATAAAGTCATTATATATATTTCCTATAGTTTTATAAAATTTTCAAGAATTTTAAGTCCATTCTCATGGCTTTTTTCTGGGTGTGGTTGTATTCCCATAATATTTTCATGTGCAACAGCAGAAGTAAACCTATACCCATACTCTGTTTCACCTATAATATCATTTTTATCAGCACCTACAATATGAAAAGTATGCACAAAATAAAGATAATGATTTTCATCTAAACCATCAAAAAGTGGATGATTTGTTGTAAACATTCTATTCCATCCCATATGTGGCACTTTTAATGGCATAGAAAACTTCTGTTCATCAAAAGCTTTTATATGGCCTTTTATAAGTCCAAGTCCTTCATGCTTTCCGAACTCTTCACTACTCTCAAATAGAAGTTGCATACCAAGGCAAATACCTAAAATAGGCTTTTTGCTTTGAGAAAACTCCTTAATCGCAGCAATCATATTTCGCTCTTTTAAATGATCCATCGCATCACCAAAAGCGCCAACTCCTGGAAGGATTAATTTATCATACTCTTTAAACTTATCTGGATCACTCACAACAACTGTCTCGGTACCAAGTTTAGCAAAAGCATTTTGTACACTCGCAAGATTACCCATCTTATAGTCAACAATTCCTATCATGATTCCTCTCTAAACTGTTTACTTTTCGTAAACTTGATATAGACCGCTAAACTCATTATAAGAAGTGAAACGCCACCAATAATATAAATAGCATACATCAGTTTGTTTGGATCAGTAAGAGCAAACTTAAAGACGAGCATAAGTGCCTCAATAGACAGAGCAATAATAATACTTCCTAAAAACTTCACCATAGTCTTATGTGGACCGGAAATATTATGTTCCTTATGTTGCCCTAGGACTTCTTCTTCAACAAGTGTTTTGGCAAGATCAAATATAGCCAAGGAGAGGGTTAGTAAAATCGTTGCTTTGAACATTGCATCTATTGATAATATGTGTAGACCTATATTTTGTGTAAAAAAGTCTTGGATTGCATGTGTAAAAAGTAAAACAGAAACTGCCATTAAAGCAAATGCAAAAACAGCATATGAAAACTTAAATAGTTTCGCAAAAAACATATCTTTTGTGTTCATATGAGAAATTTTTAATACTGCTTCAAAAGGCATGTCTAAACAGGCTACATATTTAAGTTCACCTGTCTCAGAAAAGATTGGTACTGACGCTGTAACTGTAAGTGTACCTGTAATCAGAGATGGGTAAGGGTCGGTAATTGTACAACGCTCTTCTCGTACTGCACGATAATAGTATGCACGATTTGCACGAATTTTTCCTATATCTTCAGGAATCTCTTTATTTTCTGTATATGTAGGAGTAACCTGAACACCTTGAGCATCTAATAGATAAACACCCTCACAGTTTTCTAAATCTGCTTTAATTTTACGTAGACGAGGAAGAATCATCTCTTCGCTTAAAGAAGGTAATCTATTTGGAATATTTTTTTCAAATAGATAACAAAAATAAGCTCTAGCCTTTGTTCGACCTCTGCTAAAGAGTTCTATATCTGCTGCAACCATCACACACCCCTTGAAATTAAAATTATGCGAATCATATCAAATTTATGATAAATCTTTGATTTCTTTGACTTGTGGTTCTGTACTCTGAGAAAGGCTTGGTTTAAACACTCTTTTAATAATAGACTTTAAACCTCTTTCGTTTGCTTCATATTCACTCTCAGCCTCTTGTAGTGACATTTCCCAAGCAGTTGAAAAACCTGGAGCATTCATCTGCATCTTACGCAAGGCAGAATCATAAATATTTAAAAGTCTTATTTCTGCACGACCTGGTTTTTGTCCTAAGGTTTGCACACTAATACGAAGGTTCTCATTCTCTTTTTTGAGTTTTTGAAGTTCATCTTCTTGAGCCTTACTCCCCTCATTAGTAATCTTCATCTGCCTATTTAAATGCTCTTTATACTCTTTTAACTCTTTTTTATATTTTGCCACTTCAAATCTTGACTTAATAAAACTTAAGATCCATCCAACTACAATCCCACCGATAATATATAAAATGATTTCAAAACTTAATGCCATATTTAATTCCTTTTATAAGAATAGTGTAACAAAATTGAGTTAATAATTAACCATAGCTCGATATAATATCTTAAAATATTCCATATTATAAAGGTTTTGTATGTCAGAAATATCAAGAAGAGGTTTTATAAAGGGGGCACTTGCACTAGGTGCTATACCACTTACAGGACAAGCAAGCTCGCCAAAAGAGGAAACACTCAAGTTTATTCATGTGACTGACTCTCATATGGATTTAAGTGATAGTGATAGTGTTGATTCAATGAAACTTATGGCGAGTTTTATCAATGAGAACTATAAAGACTTAGACTTTGTAATGTTTGGTGGTGACAACTTTAACAATAATGTATCAGGAGATCAAGATGCAAAAGTTTTTAAAGAGATAATCCAAACACTTCACTGTCCATCACTTGTAGTTCGTGGGAATAAAGAATCAAGCCCTAAACCTAAAGACGGTATATATGAAGAGGAATTTAAAAATATGTTCGTAAATGGAAAAGGTCTTAGTGTAAATAAAAACGACTGGCTCTTAGAGATAAAAGGGTTTAATATATTAGGTCTTGATAGCTGCATAAAAGATGCTAATAATGGTCTTTATACTGAGCACACAATGGCGTTTGCTGAGAGAGCCTTACAAAATAAAAAACCTACAGTTATCTTAAATCACCATCCATACACAAACTACTGGGGTGGTACTGAGCAAAAAGATATACACAAGTATGTACTCAACAACTCCAAGGAAGTACAAAAAAGACTCTTTCGCTACCACAACCTCATCCTTACACTCTCAGGTCATAAACATATAGACTCAGTAAAAGAGTTAGACCATACAAAAATGATTGTTACTCGTGGTTTTGTCAGACCGCTTGACCTTGACATGTACCCAATGCGTTATGTTGAGATAAAAGGAAATAAAATAGACGAGAAATTAATTTATACTTCTTAGATATAATATCATTAATGAATAAAGATATTAAAAAAATTGCAATAGTAAGACTCTCAGCACTCGGCGACATAATCAATAGTGCTGTAGTCTTACAGTTTATAAAAGAGGCTTATCCTCAAGCAGATATAGAGTGGGTTACTGAAGAAGTATTTTCGCCTATTTTAACTCTGCTTCCACAACTCAGTTGTATTCATACCATTAATCTCAAACGTGTAAAAAAAGAGAAGAGTTTTCAACTATTTAAAGAGACACTTCAAACACTCAAGCAACTCAATAATTTTGACATTATCATAGATATGCAGGGTTTAATAAAGTCAGCAATAGTCTCGCGTTTAATTGGTAAAAATACACATGGCTTTGATAAATCTTCAACAAGAGAATCATTAGCAACTCTTTTTTATAAGTCCACTTCACATATATCTTATGAGAGTAATGTTGTAAAACGCAATACTTTTATTGTTTCAGATGTTTTAGGATTTAATATAAGTGATAAGATGCTCCTCAAAAAAAAGGCAGTTTTTGCAGTTAGTAAAAAGTATGAATTACCTCAAGAGAAGAAAAATATCGCTTTTGTAATTGGGGCATCTTGGCAATCGAAAATTTATCCTAAAGAGTTGATAGTAAATATATGCAATTCACTCAAAGAAAATGCTTATATAATTTGGGGAAGTGAAGAAGAGAAAAGAAGTGCTGAGTGGATAGTGGACAATAGTAAATATGCAACTTTAGCACCTTCACTTGAACTAACAGAACTTGTATCCTACATCTCTGCTATGGATTTACTCATAGGTAACGATACTGGTCCTACACATATTGCTTGGGCACAAAACATAGCCTCTATTACACTACTTGGACCAACAACTACTCGTATGATTTATGAAACACCAAAAAATATAGGTCTCAAATCACCCTCAAAGGTAGATATTTTAAAAATTAATAAAAATGACTACTCTATACAAGAGATAAAGAGTGAGCAGATTATTACTAAAGCAAAGGAACTTTTATATGGGTTATAAACTACTATTAATTTTCGAAAAAATATTGATGTTTTTACCTAAAAGTTTTAGAAAAGCTTTCTTCTCTTCGCTAGCTACATTAGCATACTATCTTTCTAAAAAATATAGAAATATCGCACGAACAAATATTCGTTTTGTATTTGGTAATGAAAAAAGTGAAAAAGAGATAGAAGAGATAGTCCGTTATAGTTTTAAAAACCTCATCTTTAACTTTAAACATATCATGGAACTGCGAAATATGTCACTTGATGAACTCAAAGAGATTATTACAGTCCAAAATGCAGAAGTTGTAAAAAAAGTGCATGATGAGGGTCGTGCTGTTATATATATCACATCACACTACTCCTCTTGGGAGTTTGGTGGTGCTTCTCTTGGTGCTTTTGTAGAGCCTGTTGCCGGAGTCTATAAAAAGATGAAGAATGAGGTCTACGAAGAGTGGTTGCTTGAAGGTCGCGCACGATTTGGAAATACAAACCTAGAAAAAACACGTGTAGCCAAAGCACTCATAAAACTCATACGAGCAAAAAAAGCGAGTGGGATTTTAATCGATACAAATATAAACCCTAAAGAGGGAATCATGATAGACTTCTTTGGAAAACAACTGCGTCAGACATATACTCCAGCTTACCTAGCAAGAAAGTTTAATGCTGCGGTTATTCCCGTTACTATCAAAACAGATGATGAAGAGAACTATACTTTAATGCTTTTTGATGAGATACCCGTTGAGCATACTGATGATGAACAAGCAGATATTCTAAAAGCTACACAACTTCAAGCTGATTGGCTTCAAGACCTAATTAAAAAAGAGCCAAAATTTTGGTTTTGGTTACATAGACGTTTTAAAAATGATCATCCCGAGATTTATAACTGACCTTACGGACTAAATATTTAGATTTTTGTCTAAACACTCTTGACTTCTTGCTTCAAAAAGTTTCAATATAGTAAAGAAAAATGCAGTAATTGCAGGCCCTAAAATCATTCCCCAAAACCCAAAAGTAGTAAGTCCAGCAATGATTGCAAAGAAAATCACCAACTCATTCATTTTAGTATCACCCTCGTTGAGCAAACGCTGATTTATCTCTCTTATGATGATAGGTTTGATAAAAGTATCGGCAATAATAGAAATCATTATGATAGAATAAATCGCGATAAAAATTGCATTTGTATTATTACCAATTGAAAACTCATATATCATAAATGGTAACCACATTAAAATACCACCTATAACAGGAATCAAAGAGGCAAAACCATACATGATACCAAAGAGTAAACCATTATACCCCATGTAGGAGATAGCCGCTCCAAAGAGTATACCCTGAAACATAGCAGTTGCTATAATAGAGTAAAAAACTACACTCATAACATCAGAGAGTTCTCTTGCTAAAAGAGTGCTCTCCTCTACCGACATCTGCACTATTCTTTTTAAAAAGTTTATCATCACACTTCCATTATAGAGTGCGAAAAAATAAAAGATGATAACAAGAAAAGCATTTTTCAAAAAGCCTGCACTAAAAGCGCCAATATATCCAGCGATTCCAAGTGCATTTGAAGTCAATGAATTGATATCCAACTCTTTTAAAGTATCCTGTAAATAGGGTTTTAAAAAAAGTAAATAAGAGGGTGGATTATTCACAAATGCTCTAATACTAGCTTCAACTTGATGAATCGTCTCTGCTGAGAGGTTGTTTAACTCTATAGTTAAAGTAGTTAAGAAGTAGCCAAGAGGAGCAAAAAACAGTACAGCTAAAAGAAGACTAGAAACTAAAGATGCAAGCAGTTTGTTTTTTAAATAATGCTCAAAAAAATTCTGAATATTTGAAGTTGAAATTGCTAAAAGTCCTGCTATCAAAATTACAAGTAAAAATGGAGAGTAGAGATAATACATCCCATATAAAGATACTGCAAAAAGTGCTGCTATAAAAAACTGAGGTTTCATAATATTTGGATCCTTTTCAAAATAATGTTCCTTCTTCATTAACCCAGTCCATGTTTAGGACATCATATGTGGCTCGTGTTGCTCTTCGGCCTTTTGCTGTTCTCTCTAGGTAACCATTTGCTATTAAGTAAGGTTCTAAGACATCTTCAACAGTTCCCTCATCCTCGCTAAGTGATGCCGCAATTGAGCTAAGACCCATAGCTCTACCTTTTGCTGCTACTAGAAGATTGAGTAAACGCAGATCCATCTCATCAAACCCATGTGAGTTAATTCCAAGTTCATTTAAAGCATACTCTGTTCGTTTTTGATTTATATGCTCTTCATCTGCCACCTCAGCGAAATCTCTTACACGACGCAGTAAACGTAAGGCTATACGAGGAGTTCCACGGCTGCGTTTTGCTATTTCAAATGATGCCTCTTTTACTATTTCACGTTCAAGTTTATTTGAGGCTTGTACAATGATTTGTGCGAGTTCATCAGAGCTATAAAACTGCATACGAAAACTCATCCCAAATCTATCACGAAGAGGATTTGAGAGCATACCGGCACGGGTTGTTGCACCGATGAGAGTAAAACGCGGAAGGTCAATTTTAACTGTTTGGGCAGCGGGACCACTTCCAATGATAATATCAATACGATAATCTTCCATAGAAGAGTAAAGAATCTCTTCAACTGCTGGGGAGAGACGATGAATCTCATCTATAAAAAGGATATCTCCCTCTTCTAGGTTTGTAAGTATCGCTGCTAAATCACCACTCTTTTCTATCATAGGAGCAGCTGTTACTTTAATGTTAGTATTCATCTCGTTTGCGATTATAAGTGCCAGTGTAGTTTTACCAAGTCCAGGAGGTCCATAAAAAAGAACATGGTCTAGTGCCTCACCGCGTTTCTTACTAGCCTCTATAAAAACACCTAAATTTTTCTTTATCTGCTCTTGACCGATATACTCACTCCAAGCATCAGGACGAAGTGTAACTTCACTACTCTCTTCTTCCATACTAAAAGTCTCGATTTCAACGAGTCTATCATCCATAAAGTCACTCATTAGCAAAATCTCTCATTAATAGGTATGTTCCTCTTGTGGAAATTCTCTCTTTTGAACCTCATCTGCGTAAGTTGCAACTGCATCGCGTACTATTGATGCTCCATTGATATACTTTTTTACAAACTTAGGAGTAAACGCTTCAAAAAGTCCTAACATATCTGAGAAAACGAGTACTTGTCCATCAACATCACTACCCGCTCCTATTCCAATAACGGGAACACTAACTGATGCAGCAACATTTTTAGCCACATCTGCTTTAACACCCTCTATAACTAAACAAAAAGCTCCTGCTGCTTCTATTGCTTTAGCATCTTCGATTAGCTGTCTTGCTTCTTCTTGTGTTTTTCCTTTAACCTTATAGCCACCCTCACTACGAACAGACTGAGGTAATAATCCTATATGACCACAAACTGCAATACCATTATCTGTCAGGTACTTTACAGTCTCAGCCTTATCTGCACCCCCTTCAATCTTTACACAATCCGCTTGTGTTTGCTGAAACACTTTAATCGCGTTTTCTAATGCACTCTCTTTATTGACATATGTACCAAAAGGCATATCTGCTACTACAAAACTATTTGGTGCACCTGCACATACAGCATTTGTATGATAAATCATCTGCTCTAAAGTTGCACTTATAGTATCACTTTTACCTGCAAAAGACATATTTAAAGAATCTCCTACTAAAAGCATATCTGCACTATCAGCTAGAAGTCTTGCAAAAAGAGCATCATATGCCGTTATCATCACTAAAGGCTTAGACCCTTTACTCTTTTTGATTGAAGAAATTGTTAGTTTTTTACTCATTTGATTACTCTTTATATATTAATTAAAGTATTTTAACTAAAAATTGCTATAATTTGGACTATATAGGAGAATTTGTTTATGGGCATAAGAAGTGATTTAGATGCAAACTTTGATTTTGAAATTGTTGATGAGTTTCTAGATCACTATTCTATGATGGTTGAGAGTATGGAAGTCATGATAATTGATCTCTCCAAACCCAATAGTTATGATAGAAGTGTAAATGAACTTTTTCGTGTCTTTCATAATATAAAATCTGCTTCAGGTTATCTTCAAATAACTCCTATGGCGAAGCTTGCCTCTTTTGTTGAAGATGAACTTGAAGCTCTACGAAAGGCAAAACCTCCCGTTAGCGAAGAGACAACAACATGGCTTTTAGACATAAGTGATATGTTTGCCACTTGGCAAGATGACTTTAAACTTGATAACAAATTGAGTAAGATTAGATACTCCTTACTCAAAATACCCGACTTGGAAAAATAGATTGAAAAAACTTGTAGCATATATTACCTCTGGATACCCAGAAAAATTATTTAGTATTGACTTAGCCTTAGCACTTGGTCAAAGTGGTGTAGATACCCTAGAGTTTGGTGTACCATTCTCAGACCCCGTTGCTGATGGTCCACTTATAGAAAAAGCAAACCATAAGGCACTTGAAGATGGATTTAAATTTAAAGACCTTTTAGAGATTTCAGAAGTAGTTGCTCCTCAAGTAGATACTTTATGGATGGGTTATTTTAATAGTTTTTATCAGCAAAACTTACAGGAGTTAATACCTCTTGCAAAAAAAATACAAGTTAACGGGCTTATCATTCCTGACCTACCACACGAAGAGGCTTTACTATATGAAGGACTTTTTAATGAAAATAGTATCGCTAACATCTCATTTGTAGCCCCAACAGATAGTGAAGCACGTATCAAAGAAGTTGTAACTGATGCACAAAAGTTTATTTACATGGTGGCATACACTGGTATAACAGGTTCAGGTAAAGCTGAAAATTTACAAGCTTTTTTAAGTGATATTAAAAAGTACACTCAAACTCCAGTCTATGTAGGTTTTGGAGTAAATGCGAAAACGGCTAAAGATAAAGTTCTTGGAGCTGATGGCGTTATAGTAGGAAGTGCCTTTATTGACATACTATTAAAAGATTCTCTCTCTTACACACAAAAAATATCTAACTGCTGTGAATTGGCAAAAATAATTAAGAATGAAATAAACTAAAGCTCAAAGCTGGTCTCCCCACGAGAAACCATAGATGTCTATTTCAAGGCTATTTATAGGGGTTTAATAATTTACTTTAAAATTATACCCCTTAATATACCCCTAAAAAGCAATGTCACTCTTACTTTAAAAGCTTTTGAACAGTTTCTTTAAATGTAGGTAGGTTATATCTAACTACCTCTTCAATGATATTATCATCTGTGCTATCATAATCATGTGCTATGTAGTTTCTAACTGCACTAATACCTTTTAAATCTTCACTCGTAAATGCTTCAAGGATTTTGAACTCATTATCATCTTTGAGTTTTGAGAACTGTTCAGCTATTCGTACTATGTTCATTCTAATTGCGGGTTTAATAAGCTTATCTTCAATAGCACGAGTTATTTTCAAGTCGTTTGTACTGATAATAAATTCAATGTTCTCTATACACTCGTAAATTTTCTTTAATCTATTCATAGCATTAGACATTTATAAGCTCTTTGAGGATTGATTTGTTTGTATCAGGCACTAAGTCTATACGAGTATTAAAAATCGTTTGTAGCTCTTTTTTAACCTCATCTATTCTAAGCAGTTTTGCAAAACCACCCTTATATTTTAAGGAGAACTTATCATAATCAAGTTTATAGGCTAGATCAATATCACTATGCTTAGTTTGTGTATCTCTTGCATAGCTTCCAAAGAGTCCTAAAAGTATTAAACCCTCTTTCTCATAAGTGGGCTTAAGTTCCTTTAGTGTTGTTAATATGCTCTTCTTATCATTAGACATAATAAACCTCTTTTTTAATCTAAGTGATTATAACATAGTTTCATTTATAGAGATTTTATACTCAATAGTACATAACTTTTAACTGTTACCTATTTTAAAAATTTGAAAAGTGGTGTACATAAAATAATGACTGAGAGTCGATTACTGATAAGCCCATCACTTGTAGTAATTACACCAACCCCTACATTAAAACCTTTGCATATCCTTTGCTATTGTCTTATATCGCATAAAATCATCCATATACTCTATGTTCGGCTTAATTGCTGCTATCTAAATTACCTGTAAGGCATATAAACCTTTTGTCATGTATTTCTTTCTATCTGTTCCATCGCTCCTAAAAGGTACGATACACCCTTGATAATATCTAAGCTCATGTCAATATCATCAGCCGATACAACCTTTCCAAAATCTATGTTTTTATTTTGTTCTTTTATTCTCATTATAAATACTCCCATCTGTTATACTTACTTCCTATTAAAACTTATTAACAGTTCCTAAGTTGTTTCTTTTTTTAGAATAAAAATAATACTTTCCCTATAAGAGAGAAGAATAGTCCACTCCACTCCGTTCCGTTCCTATCTGTACAAACTGTATACAACTTCTAAAGCTCTATACAGTTGTATACACTTGTATAAAAGCTAACTGTAAGTCGGGTGTTCTAATGGATTTCCACTTACATCAGTTTTTCTTTTAAGCCACTCTTGCTTTTTATTAGAACTCTTTTTTTTACAGGCTTTTAGCCACTTAGATGAGTCATTGTCATAAGCTAATTTAAAGCGATTAAAAACACTTTTTACAAACCTATGCTCTTGTTTATCTAATGTAGGAATAACACCACTAATAACATATTCAAAAATAGCATTTAAAATATAATGTGACTCACTTGCATTCATAAGTTTTAAATCTTCATACATAGATTTTTGAACTAAAAAAGAATTTTTCTCTGACAGCTTGTCAATATCTTCTTTAGTCAAGCTCATGTGATTTTCCCATAATTCTTTTGAGATAATTTTCCGCTTTGTCTATGTTCTCATCAGTCATATTGAGTTTTCTTTTTAAGTGTCTACCATCTGCAGGATCATTCCATTCTATAAGTTCTATGCCCTGGTCTTTAATATGTCCGAAATACTGATTAGTATTACTTGCAAAAACATCACTACTTATTACAGTCTCACTATTAAGCAGCTTCTTTAGTATCTTAGCTGTATGAGATAATTTCTTCTTAGCCATCTATACAACCTCAACACTATTGATGAGGTTATTTATCTCATCTATACTAAAAACAGTTACTCTCGCACTTATCTTTTTTGGTGTTAGTGTTCCATTACTTGCATAAAGCCATACCGTGGATAAACCTATCCCCATATACTCAGCTACTTCTTTGGCTCGTAAATACTTCTTACGGGCATCATATTGTTTGTTTAAGTTGGATTGTTCTGTAATACTCATAAGTTATCCTTTTTGAGTCTTACTAAAAGCTTTCAGATTTGATACATAGCTTCA
>NZ_JAEMVB010000012.1 GCF_029215995.1 Sulfurimonas sp. SAG-AH-194-L11 | reverse complement strand
ATCATCATATAAATCATATATGTATCTTTTTGTGTTTTTTGGGAAAATGCTTTATCTATATTATGTAGGTAGTCTTCTATATTGATTTTTGGTAGAAAGTTTTTCATAGTAGATTTACCTTTAGTTGAGAGAAGTAAACTTTACTCTCATCATCATAGTCAATGCTCTCGAGTTCAAATTTAAATTTATTCTCATATACTTTAGTAAGATGCTCGACCAATCTTGTTATTTTTCTATCCTTAGCTGAAACGAGGTCTAGTTGAAATGTTTTTGTTGTATTACTCTCACTATATGAGAGTGATTCCATTTTAACAGAAAACTTATTCAAATCTTTTGTTAACTTAGCTAGAAGTGTTGCTTTCATTGGATAGTTGACTTTAACATCATGTATCTTAATAAGAGTATTTTTTTTAGTTATATATTCTTTCTTTTCGACATCTAAAAGAGCAAGAGATTTTACCTTATCTGCTTCTTTGTTTTTAATAGTAGATTCTCTTGTTATTTTTATATTGTGAACTTCTTTGTACTCTTGTTTTAAAATGTCTTCTTGAAGAACTTGTGCATATGTAAGAATCCAATATGTGATAGGATATGCAAAAGCTAAAGCAAAAGAAGCTGCGGTCAATAGTATAAGCCTACCACTTTCTCGTTTTATAAATGCAGGTGGACGATGATATAGTGTAAAGTTTGATTCATATCTCTGTGATTCAGAAAGAGTAGTATATGTGTGCATTAATGCATGAAGCTGATCAACATAAACACCATTACTTTCAAAACCATAGTCAAAGCAAAATTCGCTAGATTTAATATTAAGCTCTGTAGCAAGCATCTCATCGAGTTTTGTTACTGTTTCAAGTTGTGAACCGATGTAAAGGTGCTCAAAATTTTCTATCTCAAAAGCACGTTTAGCATATGTCAATATATCGTTTATATTTGCAAAGAGCTCTTTGTATAATTTAATAAAATACTCTTTGTAGTCACTTGTAGTCTCTTTTAGGCTTTCTTTTGTATAAAAGTCTAAAAATGTGGAGTATTCCACTCTCTCACCATATAGTTCACAAAAGCGTTCATGCATCTCAATAAGTGAATATTTAATAGACTTCGTATAAATAAACTCTTTATCACCATAAATAGTGATAAATGCATCATTTTCTTGAAAATAGATAAAACAGTGTACTCCTCCACTATCTATAATATCTTTAGAGTATAGAGATTTAAGAAGAAGTGGAGCAGGAATAATTATATCAATATATTTGATTCTTTCTATAGTGTTTATATATGTTTGTGTTACTTCTAGTGGGTCAACTATAAAAACATGAAAATGTCTATTATCTTCATCAAGGTTGTTAAATGTTTCAATATACTGAATTTGATATTCAACTGCATTGTCAAGTGCTAACTCATCATATGCTTTAGAATTGATAGCATCAAATAGGTCCTCATCAGGTATGTTTTTACTTATCTCAATTTGAGCATTGATAAATTCTTTTGTATTTAAATAAGAAATTACAAACTGATCTTTTGAAAATTCTGGCGAAGTTTCAATATTTAAAAAACTTGAGACACTATTTATATAGGTGTTGTTATAGGGGTTGACTGATAGTACATTTGAAAAAGAGTGCTGTATTTTGGTGCTCATTAACTATTTTCCTATTTAAAATGAACCATTAACATGGAACAAAATTCTTCTTTTTTATAAAATTCAATTCTATAAACTTTATGTTTCTTATCAACTGAATAATTTTTATTTAAATTCTTTAAGGAGATAGTGACATCACTTTCGTCAATATGACCTTTTGGTTGATAACCAATAATATTTACACGTTGTTTTTTATTTTTAATAACTTTAAAATCGGCATTTACATAAAAATCTGAAGTGTTTGAGAGAGAAACTTTCTTCCCGTCTATTACAAAATCTAATTTATCTTGACAATCATTTGTTAAGTTAAAGTACTGAGGCTTTAACTGTGTCACCTGTCTATTGCCGATAAAAACTGAGTATCTACCTTTGATTTTTTTAATTTTTCCCAATGGATGAGAAAACTTAAATTCATTACTCTTCGATTTTATCGGAATATAGCTTAAATATTTTTTTATATCAGTCAAATCTAACAAAATGTTACTATTTATACCCAAACTACCGTGATTATTGAGTATTTTTGCTATTTCTTGCTCATTTAATTCAAAATTTCGTTCATAATGAATGTCCATAATCTTCATATATTCCTCGATTGCTAGGAGCTGGTAGAAGACTTTTTGACTTAAATTAGAGAGATTCTTACTTGTTTCAATTGCAAATGCAGGCTTTTGATTTGTTACACTGAAGTATGTGAGAGAGAGCTGCATAGCCTCATCATCATACTTGGTATTTGTGTTTTTTACATCAAAACTATGGTGTTGTTTTAGAAGTTTTTTATTGACACTACTTTTTACTTCCATCGCAATATCATTTAAGTTTCCAAAAGCTTGGTCAATTTTTAAATCACATTGATCTATTACACAGGTCTGTCCCCATGCATTAGGATTGAAAATACGTCCTTGATTTTTTTTTCTATAAAAACCATGCCCATCGTGTAGGTTTAAAACTAAAGATACTTGTGGTGAGAGAATAGTCTTTTTAATCTCATCAATTATCTCTTTATCTTGATCCCCTTTTTTGACATAAGCAAACTTAAATCATATATTCCACACATTAGTATATTTGTCAGTGTAGTTGTAATTGCATCTGTTACTATAACTTTTTTAGATACTACTCCAGAGCTTACTATCACGAAGACAAAAAGCATAACAATTCCAGTTATTTCTAAAGATATTGTAAAAACTCAAGAGCGCAAAGAGACTACTAAAGAAGCTCCAGTAAAAGATACTCCTATCCCTATGATCAAAAAAGAACCTATAGTGATAAACTCTACTAAAGGTGTAAAGCTCTCTCCATCTCTAGACTTTATGAAAAAAATGCAAAACTCAATACAACCATATTACCAAAATGACATAAAAGACAATAGGCACACAATATACAAAGCACCAGAACCTGAAGTCGAAATCATACAAGCTAAAAAAGCTAATGTAGTAGTAGAGTATATACCAGAGGTTCAAGTCAAAAAAATCATGATAAAAAGACAAAATACTCAAAATGATATATTTGAAATTATTACTAGGTTTAAAAAAAATAATAATCCAGCCTTAAGCCTTTTTGTTGCAAAAAAGTATTATGAACTTGGTAACTATGAACAAGCTTACAACTATGCACTAATAACAAATAAAATAAATAAAGAGATAGAATCAAGTTGGATTATATTCACAAAATCACTTGTAAAACTTGGTAAAAGAGCACAAGCTATTAAAACATTAAAAAAATATATAAAACAGTCACATTCAAGTAGTGCTCAAATATTACTTGATGAAATTTATGCAGGAAAATTCAAATGAAGTTATTATTAATACTTGTATTAGCACTAAATATTTATGCTAATACAAAACAAAATATGTTTAATCTCTATCAAAACCATAAATATGAAAAAGTTTGTCAAATTGGATTTGATAATTTTAAAAAAAACAAACGAGATGAAGAGTTTGTATCGCTCTATGCTTTTTCATGCCTAAATTCAGACTATATTGATAGACTAGCAGTACCTACTGCTGTACTCAAGTTCTCTCGCGAAGCACGTGCCAATTCTGCATACTTTTCTGTGATATTAATGCAGAAAAAGCTTCTCTATCATGCTTTAGTAGACAACTATGATCTCTCTGAGTTTTCTTTGCCAACCACTGATTATGTTCTCTCTCGTGTTTTTGATCTTTACTCTAAAATTGGAAAACATAAACCAAGAGCATTTTATCTTTTTGAAGATCCCAATGATGTTAAATTAACATATAAGCTTTACCTTGTTCGTGACTACAAACTTAATAAAATAGTTATAGAAGAGTTTTATGATACAATAACTATAAAACGCCATGTTTACTGGTAGGAGACACTGTGGATAGAATTACAACAGACTTACTAGCAGAAGGCTCTATCATGAAAGGCCAAGTTGATAGACTTTTAGCAAAAGGCATCAATGAAAATTTAATTCTTCGAGATATTACACTCTCAGGTTTTATGACTATGGATAGACTTGTACGATTTATTGTTCAAAAAGTACGTGATGGTATATACAATCTCTCTATTATTGACAATTACGACTATATCTATGAAAAAGTAGTTCTAGAAAAACTAGCCAATGAGCTAGACTTAGCTTTTATTGACTTAGATTCTTTAGATATGGACTATCATTTAACTGCTAAAGTACCCTTAGCACAACTCCAAAAATATAATGTTATCCCTGTTTATCAAGATGATATGAGTATAACTATCGCCTTTAATGATCCTCTAAATATAGAAGCAGAAGAATCTATTCAAAGAATTTTTCCAAAAAAAATTGTAAAAATTGCACTGAGTACAAAAAAGCAAATTGCTTCTTATTTACATAAGATTGCACTCAAAGATAGTGTTAAAGACTTAGTAAAAAAGATAAAAGATGAACTTAATTCTATTAGTTCTATAGAGGAACAACAAGAAGCTTCTTCTATTTTATTACTCATCGATGTAATACTCAAAACATGTATTAATAGCCGTGGTAGTGATATACATATAGAACCAACAGAAAAAAATTGTGTTGTACGTTCCCGTATAGATGGCAAGCTTGTAGAAACTTTCATCTTTGAAAAAGAAATTTATCCACCTTTAGCTTCAAGACTTAAACTTTTAGCCAATCTTGATATTGCAGAAAAAAGAAAACCTCAAGATGGTCGTTTTTCAACTGCTGTTGGAGTAAGGGAATACGATTTCCGTATCTCTACACTCCCTATCCTTTATGGTGAGTCTATTGTAATGCGTGTTTTAGACAAAGAAAAAGCACTTGTACGACTTGAAGACGCTGGAATGGATTCTGTTAGTTATCAAAAACTTCTTAAAGGTCTTAGTGCACCCTATGGTATTATCCTCGTAACAGGACCTACTGGTTCTGGTAAAACAACTACTCTTTATGGTGCACTTAATGAGCTTAGAAATGTTGAAGACAAGGTTATAACAGTTGAAGACCCAGTAGAGTATAGAATGAACCTAATCCAACAAGTTCAAGTAAATGCTAAAGTAGGTCTCTCTTTTGCTGATGCACTTCGCTCTATTTTACGTCAAGATCCAGATAAAATAATGATTGGAGAGATTCGAGATCAAGAAACACTTGAAATTGCTATAAAAGCAGCATTAACAGGACATATGGTAATCTCTACTCTACACACAAATGATGCTCTCTCTGCTATTCCCCGTATGTCAGATATGGGAATTGAGCATTACTTGATTTCCGGTGCCCTTGTAGCGATTCAAGCACAAAGACTTGTTAGAAAAATATGTGTACACTGTAAAACTGAGGATGTTCTCTCCTCAAGTGTTTTAGAAGAACTTGATGGGGTATTTCCTGAAGGTTCTAAGTTTTTTAAAGGAACTGGTTGTAAAGAGTGTAGTGACAGTGGTTATATGGGGAGGGAGATGATTTGTGAGGTACTTACTATAACAGATGAACTCAAAACTATTATTGCTAAAGGTGCAGGTAAAGATGCTATGCTTAAACAAGCACAAAAAGATGGTTTTATAGATATCTTTGCTAATGGTATTCAAAAAGCCTTAGATGGGATAACGAGTATTGAAGAGATACTAAAGGTAGCGAAGGGATGATGTATTTTAAAGCAACAGTATTAACTAAGGGTAAAAAAGAGCATTTTGGATTTTATGCTGAAAATAAAAAAGAAGCGAATAGTATTGCTAAGCTAAAGTTTAATGGTATTATCATTAAAGTTGTAGAGGATAAAGAACCTCTTGAAGATCAATTTAAACGTTTTAAAAATGACCTTTTAAAAAACTTTAAAAAGAAAAAAATAAAACAAGATGGACTTATTTCTGCTATTAGACAATTAGCTGTAATGACAAATGCTGGTATTTCCATTCATGATTCTTTAACTGAGATTGCAGAGGCGACAGATGATGAAGCATTAAAGACAGTCTTTTCAAAACTTGCTGATGATATAAATGCTGGTCATTCTATGTCTGCTTCAATGGAAAACTTTCGCTATGAACTTGGAAATCTCACTATCGCTATGGTCCAACTTGGAGAAAAAACAGGTAACCTTGATGAGTCACTCTATGCACTCGCTGATATGCTTGAAGAGATACGAGCTAATATTATTAAGTTTAAAAAAGCTATGGCATATCCACGAAATGTTATGATAGCGATGGCTGTCGCATTTAGTGTTCTACTTACCTATGTTGTACCACAATTTAAAGATATTTTTGATCAACTTGGAGCAAATTTACCCCTACCAACTATTATACTTATGACACTTTCTGATTTATTAGTTCATTATGGTTTATATGTAGTTGCAACTATTATTATCGTTGTTTTTACATTTAAATATATGCTCAACAACAATAAAAAATTTAAATTTGGATGGCACCAAGTTTTACTACGATTAATCATTATGAAAAATATTATTAAGTTTTCAACACTTAGTAGATTTACTCTTGTATTTTCCGAGTTAGTTCGTGCTGGTATTCCTATTGCTGAAGCACTCGATACTTCAATAGAAATGATAGATAGTCTTCCCCTCAAACAGAAACTTCAGTCTGTTAGAATGACAGTAGAAAAGGGTGGAACACTCAATAAAGGTCTCAAAGAGACAGAACTTTTTGAAAATATGATTTTACAAATGGTTCGTGCTGGTGAAGATAGTGGTACTCTTGATGCCATGATTCAAAAAGTCGCGGAGTATTATAAAATGCGTTTTGATGCGATTATTGATGGTTTAAGTGAGGCTATTGAACCTATTATGCTTTTCTTTATTGCGGCTATGGTTATTTTACTTGCTCTTGGTATTTTCTTACCTATGTGGGATATGGGAAATGCTGTTCAAGGCCGTTCCTAAAGTTTGTGCTATTGCACAAGCTTTATCACTCTTTGGACTTTTTTTAAAAACTCGTCCCTTTTCTCTACATCTACTTTTATCTTATAAATACTCTTTTTATCAAAACTTTTTTCTAAAATGTTTATACCAAAAATTTTACACTCATATTCAACAAAACGAATATCACTATACTCTAGTTCTATAGTCATAAGAATCTCTTTTTTATATTCTTCTATCTTTGCTTCATTTATAACAAGATTTACACTATCACTATATGCCCTTACTAAACCGCCTGTACCTAGTTTCGTTCCACCAAAATAACGTACAATAATTACAGCTGCATTTATAAGATTTTGTCCTTGAAGTACCATAAGTGAAGGTCTTCCTGATGTACCTTTAGGCTCACCATCATCACTAGAGTGCTCAACTATCTGTTCATACTCATTTAAATAACGATAAGCACTCACAAAGTGTCTCGCTTTTGGATGTTGTTCTTTTAATTTTTCTAATGTTGTTGTATAGCTATCATAAGGGGTAAGCCAAGCAATAAATTTTGACTGCTTGACTTCAAGTGTGTAGGTTGAAATATCTTTTACATATTTCATAAAGAAATTATGCTAAATTTGTATATATTTTTTGTACATCTTCATCATCTTCTAGACGTTCTAAAATTTTATCAATTTCTTCTTGCTGCTCTTCATTAATCTCTATTGGAGTATTTGCAATGCGCTCTAATGTTGCTTTTTTTATCTCTATTCCCATCGCTTCGAGTGCAGTGTTTAATGTACCAAAACTAGTATAATCAGCTGTCACTAAACACTCTCCACCCTCCTCTTCAATCTCTTCAAGCCCTGCATCGATAAGTTCAAGTTCTAACTCTTCAATATCCATCCCATCTTTTAAATCAAACTCAAAAAGTGCTTTACGGCTAAACATAAACTCTAAAGAGCCTTTATTTAACATCTCCGCACCATTTTTTGTCAAAATATTTTTAACATTAGCAACTGTACGTGTATTATTATCTGTAGCACACTCTATGAAAATTAAAACACCATGTGATGCTTTACCCTCAAAGTTTACCTCAGTCATATCTTTTAAATCTTTTGCAGTAGCCCGTTTAATAGCCGCATCAATATTGTCTTTTGGCATATTTTCAGCTTTTGCATTGAGTATTGCCGTACGAAGCTTAGGGTTCATATCAGGGTCCCCTCCGCCATCTTTTGCAGCCATAGTGATAACTTTACCAAGCTTAGGAAAAAGCTTCGACATTGCTCCCCATCTTTTTAATTTTGATGCTTTTCTATATTCAAACGCTCTACCCATAAAAATTCCTCGTATTATATTATTGCAATTATAGCGTTTCATTGTATAATAATGTTTAAGGAATATACATGCGACTAGGATTTCGTCTTAAACATCATTTTTTTAGTGCTTTTCGTGAGTTTTTTGTGCATCACCATGGCTCTTTAGAGTTTCGCGCTAAAATATTTGCACTTGTCATCTCTGCAAATGAAAAACCACCTGTTGAATCCTATATAGTAGTTAAAAGTATTGGGATGAATATTTATAATGGGGATGAAGAGAGATCCGACTTGCTTATGATTTCAACAAAAGAACTTATACAAAAAGCTAAAGAAAATCGTTTTGATATAGACTATCTTGTCCATAGTATATTAAAAGAACTCAGAGTTATTCCAAGGTATGCCAAAAAGATAGATATACAGGCTCTTAGACCTCTATTATTGCTTTCACATGACCCAGACACCATTTCTTATCAAGAAAATATTTTAGAATTTCTACAAAATACCAAAGAAGACATCCTAAATAAGCCAACTATTGAAGCTTAATTAAGTCATTAATGGTAAAATAACATTATTATTTTACGGAGCACTATAACTTGTCGTTAAACCTACAAACTCATACCCAACATTTTACTAACCCTCTCTACCTAGAAAGTGGACGTATTTTAGAGCCTTATGATATTATATATGAAACATACGGTACCCTCAATGATGATAAAAGTAATGTCATAGTAGTTTGTCATGCCCTCACAGGAAGTCATCATGCTGCTGGTATGTATGAGGATGACAATAAATCAGGTTGGTGGGATGGTCTTATTGGTAGGGGAAAAGCAATTGACACGGATAAGTACTTTGTTATCTGCTCAAATGTTATAGGCTCTTGCTTTGGATCAACGGGTCCCATGAGCATGCAACATTCACATCATGAGCCCTACCGTTATAAATTTCCAGTTGTTAGTATAAAAGACATGGTAAAAGCGCAACGTATTTTATTTGACAGACTTGATATTCATAGAGTTGAGGCTATTATTGGTGGGAGTATGGGTGGAATGCAAGCTCTTCAGTTCGCCATTCACTATCCAAACTTTGCAAACAAAATCATCTCTCTAGCAGCCACTCATGCCACACAGGCTTGGGCTATCGCTTTTAACAAGGTCGCACAAGAGTCTATACTCAAAGACCCTGATTTTAAGCAGGGTTATTATGATCCTGAGATTATTAAAGAGCAGGGTTTATCAGGAATGGCAGTTGGTCGTATGGCTGGACATATAAGTTTTTTGTCTCCTGAATCAATGCGCGAAAAATTTGGTCGAGAATACAAACTTACAGATGGTTTATATGAGCTTTTTGGAAAGTTCCAAGTTGAATCATATTTAGAGTACAATGGCTATAACTTTTCAAAATGGTTTGATCCTTTAACATATCTTTACATCACAAAAGCTATTAATATTTATGACCTAGCACGTGGGTTTGACTCCTTAGGTGAAGCACTCAAACGTGTTACTGCAAACCTACACCTCATTAGTTTTAAAAATGATGTTCTGTTTAAAAACTTTGAGATGCAAGAGTTAGCACAAGAACTTACATCAATTGGGAATACAAATCATACATATATAGATATAGACAGTGATTATGGGCATGATGCATTTCTTGTAGAACTAGATAAATTTGACACTCACATAAAGGATATACTCAATGGCTAAAACAGACTTTGAAACAAAACTAGAGAATGCTAAAAAGACACTAGAGACATTAATGAGTCCGGAGACAACACTTCAAAATAGTGTTAAAGCATATCAAAGTGGAATGAAAGAGTTGCAAGATGCACAAAAAATTCTAGAAGATGCTAAGATAAAAATTCAAGAGATTAAAGTCTCTTAGATGAGAGCAGCTGTTCTTCAGTTAAATGCACAAGGAATGAGTTCCACAAAACTCTACAATAACATTCGTGTAGCACATAAAAAAGGTGTAAAAGTACTCCTTCTTGGTGAGTATGTTTTAAACCCTTTTTTTAAAGAGTTACAAAACATGTCCTTAAGCATGATAAAAGAGCAGGCAAGCCATCAGATAAAGATACTCAAAGAGCTCTCATCTACTTACTCTATAACCATAATAGCTCCCTTAATCATTGTCAAAAAAAATGCACTTTATAAAACAGTAGCAAAGTTTTCACCTGCTTCTACTTCCTACTATCAACAGCAAATTTTGATAAATTATTCTCATTGGAATGAAGAGAAGTTTTTCTCAAACAGTGTAAATAGCATACAAACACCAATGATATTTAAAATTGATGGTTTTAAATTTGGTGTTATAAGTGGTTTTGAGCTACACTTTGATGAGATATTTGACTCTTTAAAAGAAAAAAAAGTTGATGCTATTTTAGTTCCAAGTGTAGCAACTTTTGATTCTTACGAAAGATGGAAAGCACTTATAAGTGCCCGTGCATTTGTCAATAACTGCTATATTTTAAGAGCCAATAGAATTGGTGAGTATCAGGATAAAGATTACTCATGGAAGTTTTATGGAGACTCAGTGCTCGCGTCTCCTCATGGAGAGATACTCTCTCACCTAGGGAATAAAGAGGAGTTGATGATAGTTGATATGACTCATACAGAAGCTGTTGGAGCGCGGCGTGCTTGGGGCTTTAGGGATGCAATAAACAAAAGGATTAAACCATGATGCAATATTTTCACAGACAGGTACAACTTTGGGGTGAAGAGACACAAAAATCACTTCAAAATAAAAAAATCGCTATTGTAGGTGCGGGTGGACTAGGCTCTTCTCTCGCATTTGCACTCGGTGCAAGCGGTATTGGTGAAATACATATGATAGACTTTGATGAAGTAAGCCTACATAATATCCACCGTCAAATTGCTTTTACTATGGGTGATGAGGGTAAGAACAAAGCTACTCTCAATGCTAAAATCATAGAAAAGAGATGTCCTTATGCTAAAGCTATTGCTCATGAGTGTGACTTCAAAACTTGGAGTGAGAAGAACATAGAAGTTGATTTAATCATAGATGCAACTGATAATCTTCCAACTCGTGGAGATATAAACACATATGCAAAATCTATCAATATGCCATGGTTATATGGAAGTGTTGAAGCCTTTCATGGTCAGGTCTGTTTTATAGATAAGTCCTCTTTTAATGATGCTTTTAAAATTGTCACAAAAACACCTGCAGGAATTGCCGCTCCTATAGTTATGCATATAGCATCTCTTCAAGCTAACCTTGCCTTGCGTTTTTTAGCGGGGCTTAGTGTAAAAAAAGATATGTTATATTATCTTTTTTTTAACCAAGATGGCGAGATGGTTACTCAAAAATTTGGACTTCCTAAAGCTGATTAGCTCTCAATAACTGACCTTACGAACTAAGCATAGCTTAAATGCTTACCCATAAAGCCACCCACAGGGTAAAATTCAAAGGGGCATCTTGACATCGTTAGATTTATTTGGATTAACCAGTTAGTCCTAGATAAATCTGCCTTGCAATATACCCTCTTTGGATTTTGTTCAAACTATGCTTAGTCTGTAAGGTCAGTTATATAAGTTTTGGTAGCTTCCACTGGTACTTGATAGCTAAGAGTCGCATAGCTGTTCCAAAGACTAAGAGTAGTACTGAGACCACACTGTTAATCACAAAAAGTTTGTCTATAAACCAAATCAAAAAACCAAGTAAGATAGCTATCGTTCCATAAAAGTCATTTGTTAAAACAAAAGGTACTTTGTTCATCATCATATCACGGATGATACCCCCACCTACTGCTGTTAAAAAAGATAAAAATATAACACCGGCAAGATTAAACTCAGCCTCTAAACCAACTACAGCACCTGTAAAAGCAAACATGCTTAGACCTATACTATCGCTAATATGAAAGACTAAGTTATCTGTTAGTCTAGTATGTTTATGAAGTTTCAGAAGATAGGCAATCGCTACAGTAAGTAAAACTATACTAATAGGATATGTTTCATGAAAGATAAAAGGGACTCTGTTAGTGAGTAAATCTCGTACAACACCACCCCCAAATGCAGTAATAAAAGAGACTACTAATATACCCAATATATCATATCTTGCCTTTGCTGCTAAAATATAACCAGAGAGACTAAACGCTATAGTTCCGATGATGTCTAAAAGAATAGTATATTCCATATCTATATCCCAGGTGCCTTCCACATACTTGTTGTGATGTTTTCATCTACAAGTTTTAACTGTGCTTGGTATGCTTTTTGCCATTTTATCTTTATGACATCGTATATCTTTTTATTTTCTCTATTTGGCTCGTACGTTTTATCCCAAACCACTAACTCTTTTGCAGCACTCACTAAGTCTTTATATATACCACACCCTACTCCTGCAGCCATGGCAGCACCTAAAGCAGTAGCTTCTGTAACCTTAGGGATTTTTACCCTGTACCCCGTCACATCTGCTAATATCTGAGACCATAACTCTCCTCGACTAGCACCACCCGCAAAGACTATCTCCTCTATCTCTATCCCACTAAACTCTTTAATCTTCTCTAAATTTATACTTGAAACGATCGCTGCATTTTCTTCTAAACTTCTAAACATGCTCGCACGATTACAGATGTTTGCATCGATACTGAGATTTAAAAAACTAGGGGCTGCATGATACCATTTTCCATATTTCATAGTGTCTGAAAATATCGGCATGATGTCATAAGATCCCACAGGAACTTCTTTCGCTTTTTCTTCTAAAAGAGTATAAACATCAATGCCTCTTTTTTGTGCTTCAAGTTTCTCCATATCACAAAATGCATCCCGAAACCATCGCATAACTAAACCGCTAAAAAAAGTTATGCCTTCTGCTTGAGAGAGAGCACTTACAACATGAGGGTTCACACGGATAGCCATGTCTTTAGGAGGCTTTGTCTCTTTAGGTATGTTTACAACCTGCTGCCAAAAAGAACCACCTAAAACTGCAACGTCACCAGCTTCTACAACGCCAAGTCCAGCAGAACCGAGTTGTACATCACCACCACCCATAACGACTTGTGTAGAAGTACTTAGACCTGTCTCTGAAGATGCACTTTGAGATACAAGACCCATAACTTCCCCAACTTCTAAAACACTAGGGAAAATATCATCTTTCAGCCCAACTTTTGTAGCCATCTCTTTATCCCAAATACGTTTAGACAAAGAAAAGACACCAGTTGTTCCCCCATTACTAGGATCAGTTGCAATAACACCAGAGAGTTTTCCTAAAATCCAATCCCCTATCATTGAGATATTCGCCACTTTTTCGTAAATTTTAGGACGATTATTTTTAAGCCACATAATACGAGGAAGACCCCCAAGGGCAAAAGTCTGACCACTCTTGGCATAGAATTCTTCTTCAATACCTTTAAAATTTTCTTTTAAATACTTAACCTCATCACTAGCCCTTGCATCAACATTTGCAACAGCCCAAAGTTCTTTTCCATCTTTATCATAAAGAACAATTCCCTCACGCATACTCGTAGCTGAAAGAGCTAAAATATCATCTGCGTTTATCTTTGCTTTTTTTATGGACTCTTTAATACACACACAGACCAAGTTCCAGTTCTTCACAAAGTCAAAACTCATAGAATTAGCAACACCCTCTTCTTCTAGGTGTGTCCATTCAGCTTGAGAAACAGAGATTTGATTACCCTTAGTATCAAAGATAACAGCACGAACACTTCCTGTTCCTGCGTCTATTGCCATTAGGTATTTTTGTTGATTCATATTTCCATCCAATTTTAATGTGGTTTCGTAATGTTTGGATTATTGTCGAAAATGCAACCGAAATAAAATCTTTTTTAGAGGCTCAGACTGAAAGGAGGATTTGTCCTCTCAAAAAGATTTTATGCAGGTGAAATGTTGTTACAACAATGCAGACTTATTTTTTTAGTTTCGCTTGTTCTAGTTCCCAGTACTCCATAGCAAAACTATCTGCTATGCTTATACTCTTGTATCCACCAAGTTTATCAGCCTGAAGAACAGCTTTCATAGTGTGTGTGACTATATCATTTACTACAGCCGCTTCTTTTGGTGTTTTACCAAAACTAATCACAGCAAGGTCTTTAATAACCATATAATTTGGAGCTGCATTTAACATCACTTCATCTTTTGCATACTCTTTAAAATACTCCTCATACTCTTTCATGTATTTCGCAACACCCGCTTCTAGGTTAGTATCTTCCATGATTAAAGGGACTCTTTTCGTACGAATAATATGCTCAGGAGTTAAAACTCCACGACTTGCAAACTCACGTAAGTTCTCATGTGAAGCATAATGACTTGCTAATGGTGACTGGTTTATATTAAGTGAAACCTTATAGCCTTTTGCCTTAGAGAGTACTTCTACAATCTTTTGCATATCACATTCACTTGACTTATAGGTAGTTGATATCTGAAGTGTCGCGTTTTGTGCTAAAAATACTTCTGCTTGAGATACTGCATCTATCATCTTCTCATATGACTCACGAGCATCATTATCAAAAGTAAATATTCCATGATTGTGTAAAATGATTCCATCTATACTTGAGTAGTCTAAATCTTTTGTAATTTCATAAATAGTGTGTGCTAAAAGAAATCCAGGCATTACATAATCAATAACTAAAAAGTTAGGAAACACTTTTTTAATGTCTCTCAAACCATTTACAGAGTTTGAGATAGTCACAACAGCATCCGCATGAGTATGATCAACAAACTTGTAAGGGATAAGTGCATGAAGTATCGCTTCTACTGAAGGGTTTGGAGCACTCTTATCTATCATCGCTGCTTTTTGTCCACTTACCATCTCACTATCACTTAGCTTATCTAACGTAGCCATCTCTAAAAGAGTTTTCATCTTCACAGGAGCAAAGCCCTTAGCCTTAATACTTACTAAGTCCCAACCACTCCCCTTTACAAGAAGTATCTCTTCATCATCTATCATAGTTTTTACAGAAGTATTTCCACCACCATGAAGTACTAACTCATCGCTTTGACCTAAAAGGTTTGAAGTATATACTCTAAGGTCTAAATCACTCTCACAAACTGCCGCTTTTTTTGCATCATATAAATTTTTCATCCGCTTATCCCAGTACTTCTAATTCATCACTATATTTATCATCACAGTATGGCTCATAACTTGACTTATATACTTTATAGTGTGCTGAAGCTTTATGCCCATCAAGTGCAGCTTCATTCTCCCATGTCTCAACAGCCATAAAACGCTGTGGTTCGTTAATGTACTGAAGTATTTCATAAAAAAGGCACCCCTTTTCTGCCTTACTTGGGACTACCATCGCAGATAAAAGTTCTTTCATTTTGGCTTCACTGCCTTTTTTTGCTATAAAGGTTACACTTTTTGTTATTGTCATATTTTTTCCTATCAATTATATTAGTTAAATTACTCAAATTATATCGTGTTTATAATAACTACACTATAATAGGTAAAATATATATAAGAGAATTAAGCTATGAACCTATTATTTGAAATAGAAGATGTGATAGACAATAATGGGAGTGATTTTGAACTCAGTAAGCTTTTTAAACGCTACATACATGAGTATAAAGAATCGCTTCCCTTTTTGTTTGAGAAAAATCAGGGTAAGGACTTTTTAGTTCTACATACAAAGAAACTAGACTCTATTATGTCACTTATGTATAAAACTGTTCTTCGCCGTCTTTTTGGAGACTATCTTCCTATGAGAAGTTCTGTACCAATAGCTATAGTTGCACTAGGGAGTTATGGTCGTGAACAGCTCTGTGTCCATAGTGATATCGACCTACTTATTGTCTATGAAGATGTAGAGGGTTACAATACTACACTCATAATAGAAAAACTTTTTTATCTCGCACTTGATGCAGGACTAAAACTAGGGCATCGTGTACATGAAACGAGTGACCTTTTTCGTGCAGCAAATGAAGACTTAACCATACGAACTTCCTTAATGGAATCACGTCTCATCATCGGCTCCCCTTTTACTTGGCAAGAGACACAGCGCCAACTCACCCGTATACGACTCCATGAGCAAAAAGAGTTTTTGATCGCCAAAGTACAAGAGGCTCAAATGCGTAGAAAGAAGTATCCTGTCTCCATGGAGCCAAATATCAAAGAGAGTGTTGGTGGACTTCGGGACACACAACTACTTTTTTGGATTGCACATACGATTTATGGAGTAAACAATATTAAAGATCTAGTGGGAACAGTTTTTAATGAAGAGTCCTATAAAGAGTTTAGAGTAGCTTTAGAGTTAATGTACCGTGTAAGGAGTGCTCTTCACCTCATAACGAATAAACAAGAAGATACACTGCGTTTAGAGTATATACCTAGTGTCGCAAAGATGCTTGGATTTAATAATCAGATAAAACTTGCTACAAAAGTTATAGCTGCCGGATGGAGGATAGACAACTTCACACGTATCTTTACAAAAAAGATGATACGACCTTACCTTTATGATGTAAAAATGCTATCTCAACTTCGACATAGTCGTATCAGTAAAGGTCTCTATGAATTTAAGGGTCGTGTATACATCTCTTATAATCAAAAAATTAACGATAATACTCAACTTTTAGAACTGCTCTTCTCACTTGAAGATAAAGATTATAAATTTGATTCAGGAGTTTTATCATGCCTTACCTATACTAAGATTTCACACCCCTTAAACAAGCATACATACTCCTTACTTCAAAAACTACTCCAAAGAAAACATACATACTGTTTTTTGGAGCTGTTTTATGATGCTGGGATTCTTCATGAACTTTTTGGTAACTTTAGAAAAGTTCGTCATATGCCTCAGTTTGATGGCTATCATCATTATCCTGTTGATATACACTCAGTAGAGTGTGTTAAAGCACTAGAAAATATAAAAGAACCCTTTATCCAATCGCTTCATGATGCACTCAGTGAGGATGAAAAGCTTATTGTTAAAATCGCGACACTTTTTCACGATACTGGAAAAGGACGAAAACAAGATCACTCAGAAGTTGGTGCTAAACTCATTTTACCTTTTCTCCGTCAACTAAAGATGAGTCAAGAGATGCAAGATAGAGCGGTTGTGCTTGTCAAACATCATATACTTATGAGCAGTGTTGCTTTTAAAGAAAATATCTATAATGAAAAAACACTCTACAAGTTTATGTCTAAGGTAGGAGATGTAAAAAATCTTAATATGTTATATGTACTTACCTATGCAGATATTAATGGTGTTGGGGGCGGAACTTATAACTCTTTTAACTCTAAACTTTTGGGTGACTTATATAAAAGTGCTTTAGAAGTTGCTCAAAACAGGCATAGAATTACCGATGCAAAAAAACGACTCATAATTGAAAAACGTGTTCAAAACCTTTTAGCATTCAAACAACTACCCCGAACACTACAAAAAAAGATACTCCACATTGAGTCAAACCTTTTCTTTTTTAAACGTTCTCCGCAAAACATCATAGAAGTTGCACAAAAAGCACGCGAGACTCAAGAGTATAGCTTTACACTCAAAAATAGAGACTCTTTAACTATTGAAATTTACAGAAAAATTCCACTTAACCTTGGATTTTTACTTGCATCCCTCTCACATATTAGTGTCGCAAGTATGGAAATTTTTACTCTCTTTGATGATATAAAATATTTTAAAATAGAGTTTATTCAAAAAGTCGATGAGGGTGAACTCTCTTTAGTAGAAGATAAAATAGATGCTGCATTTGATATGAGTAAAGAGACTAAATTCAGAGATGTAGTGATAAAAAGAGAGGAAATTAGTATAGATTTCGAGCACTCTTTAACACATGCAGAAATATTAATACATACAAAAAACCAAAAAGGACTACTTGCTTATGTTATGCATTGCTTTGATACGTTAAATATAAATATCGTAACTGCAAAGATTCACTCTAGTAAATATAAGGTTAGAGATAGTTTTTTAATGGACAAAAGTAGTGATATATGCAATAATGCTGAACTAATTTATGAAATGTTAACAAAATAAGGAATATATATGTGCGGAATCGTTGGTTACTTAGGGAAAAAGAACTCTAAAGAGATACTACTTAGTGGACTTAAAGAGCTCGAATATCGTGGTTATGATTCCGCAGGAATAGCTGTACTTCAAAACGATAAATTTGACAGTTTTAAAGCTATTGGAAAACTAATTAACTTAGAAGAAAAGACAAAAGAGTTTGTAACACAAGGTTTTTCTATAGGTATTGGTCATACACGATGGGCAACACATGGTAAACCAACTGAACTCAATGCACATCCACATGTAGGAAGTGAATCTTACGTTGTTCATAACGGTATCATTGAAAACTATGCTGAATTAAAAAAAGAACTCATTGCAGATGGTGTTACTTTTTTAAGCCAAACTGATACAGAGGTAATTGTCCATCAGTTTGAGAAGAATCTTAAAACTTCTACTTCTGCATTTGAAGCCTTTAAAAAAACAATCTCAGAGATTCAAGGTGCTTATGCAACACTTCTCGTAACAAAAAGTGAAAAGGAAACTATCTTCTTTGCTAAAAATGGTTCACCTATGCTTGTAGGTATTAATGATGAAAACGAAAAGTATTTTGCTTCTTCAGACACTCCTCTTATCGGAAAGTGCACTGATGTAAACTACTTTGAAGATGGAGACTATGGCTATGTAACACCTGATGAGTTAACTATATTTACTAATGAAGATGTCAAAAAAGAGCCACTCTTTACAAAACTCTCTACAAATAAACTCTCAGCTCAAAAAGATGGATATAGATTTTTTATGGAAAAAGAGATTTATGAGCAGAGTAGTGTTATCGCAGATACACTGCTTGGAAGACTTTGTGATGATGAAGTTCTTTTTGATGAACTTGATGATGCACTGCTTGAGGGTATAAATGAGATAAAATTATGTGCTTGTGGAACTTCTTATCACTCAGCACTTACAGCTTCTTACCTTTTTGAACGTTATGCAAAAATCAAAACTACGATTGAAGTAGCTTCTGAGTTTAGATACCGTCAGCCTATCATGACTAAAGATACTCTTTTTGTTGTAATTTCACAAAGTGGAGAGACTGCTGATACACTAGAGACGCTTAAAATGGCAAAGGCTGCTGGTCTAAAGACACTCGTTATCTGTAATGTTGACAACTCTTCTATGGTTCGTTTAGCTGATGCTTGTGTTTTAACTCGAGCAGGAGTTGAAAAAGGTGTTGCCTCAACAAAGGCCTTTGCTACTCAGGTAACTGTTTTTTGGATGATGTCACTCTACCTTGCTAAACGTAACAATGCTCTCTCATCGCAAGATATAGTTTCACAGATTAAACTACTTCGAGAGATACCTAAAAGTGTTAAAGTAGATGATGAGATGCATGAGAGAATAAAAAGACTCTCTAAACGCTACTTACATGGGCATGGTTTTTTCTTTATAGGTCGTGATGTATTTTATCCTTTAGCACTTGAAGGTGCACTCAAACTCAAAGAGATTTCTTACCTTCATGCTGAGGGTTATCCTAGTGGAGAGATGAAACATGGGCCTATTGCCTTAGCTGACCCTGAACTTTTTACTATAGCCCTGCTTCCACAACATCTTTTATATGAAAAAGCAAAATCTAATGTAGAGGAACTGAGTGCAAGAGATAGTACTATATGTGCTATAAGTTCTGTGAATTTTGATAAAGCTGATGACTTTATACCCATAAAGAAATGTAGCCATTATATGTTAGAGTTTTTTGAGATGATGGTTGTCCTTCAAGTATTCTCTTTAGAAATTTCTATTAGACTTGGTAATGATGTAGATATGCCACGAAATTTAGCAAAAAGCGTGACAGTAGAATAATATTTACTTATTTTAATTAAATTTCATTTAATATTTAGATTCGCTTGGTTACTATAAGTAATTAATATTACACAAAGTGAGTTCCATGCAAACAAAATTCAAACTACTCTTTATCGTAACTCTTATGCTTTTAGCCCTTGGTGGGGCAATAATAATCAATGTCTCTTTAAACTTTAGAGATTACAGCATCAAAGGAGCAGTTGAAAAAGCTACAATGACTGCTGTTATTGTAAAAGATGGTCTCACAGCACACATGGTAAATGGCATAATGGATAAACGCCAATACTTTTTAAACCAAATATCAAATATCAAATAATCATGATGATGTGCATGCTTTATGGATAGTACGTTCTGATAATGTAATTAAACAGTATGGTACTGGTTATGGAAATGAAACACTTCGAGATGCTATTGATACAAAAGTATTAAAAACTGGAAAAATGCTTACCGAGATAAACGAGATGACAGATAAAATCCTGCTTCGTGTTACTATTCCATATAAAGCAGAGATGAACAACAATGGAACGAATTGTTTAGGTTGCCATGATGTACAAAACGGAGATACTCTCGGTGCAATAAGTATGGAATTTGATATTACAGATATGCGTAGTGCTGGATTCTTTACTATTTTAAAAATTCTTGGACTTAATATTATATTTATTATTATAGTTTTAATCCTAATTAACCATTATATTACACCATATATGAAACTTTTCTCAAATATGCAAGATGGAATTACTAAGGCATATAGTGGTGACTTTACACATAACTTTACTACAACAGTTGGTGGAGATGGTAAACAGATAGTCTCTCAGCTTAATACCCTTTTTAAAAAGATGCAAGAAACCTTTGGTGATATAAAATACAATTTAGCAACTTTTATCCCTCAAGGTTGTGTCGCATCAGCTGATCCACTTCACGAAGCTAAAACAATTATTGGTGAATTATCAGACATATATAAATTCAAAAAAACAATCGAAAGAGATACTTCAAAAGAAGTTGTCTATACGAGAATTATAGATATCCTTTTAAATAAGTTTGAAATTGAACAGTTCGCTTTTTATGAGGTTGATACTGTTAAAAATAGTAGAAAGCTAATATATATAACTAAAGAGACAAGTATTTGTCACGATGAAGTAGATAAGAAAGCTAACTTATGTCGTGCATATAGAACTAAATCTGATGTAATATCCACTGAATTTGTTAATCTTTGTCAACATTGTAGTGTAAACGACACTTACTATACATGTATTCCTTTTACAATTAACAAAGAGAACTCAATTGCAATTTCTATAACAAGTAATTCAGAAGATAAGATAAATGTAATCACAACTAAAATATCAAGTATACGTAACTACCTTGAAGCAGCTAAACCTGTGATAGAGAGTAAAATATTGATGTCAAAACTTAGGGACACCTCACTTCGTGACGCAATGACAGGTCTCTACAATAGAAGATTTTTAGAAGAGTTTATAGAGACTCTTATGGGTCAAGCTACTCGTGATCAGAGTACATACAGCATTATGATGCTTGATGTTGATTTCTTTAAAATGGTAAATGATACTTATGGACATGATATAGGTGATAAAGTAATAGTGGAGATTGGTAAAGTTTTACAAGAAAATATCAGAGAAGCCGATTTAGCCATCCGCTATGGTGGAGAAGAGTTTATAATAATGCTTCATAATGCAGATAAGGAAGGGGCTCTCAAAGTTGCAAAAAAAGTTCATGATGCATTTGGAGCACTTGAATTTGAAGTAGGCAATGGCGAGACTATGAAAAAGACCATGAGTATTGGTATAGCAAGATTTCCTGAGGATGGTGATACTATCTGGAAGTGTATTAAGTTTGCCGATACTGCTCTATATGTTGCTAAAACTACGGGTAGAAATAAAATAGTAGAGTATACAAAAGAGATGAGTGAAAACAGCGACCTTCGCTAAAGCAGATTTTTTGGCATAAAAAAAGCCAGTAACTACAAAAAGTAGTCACCGGCTTTTTAAATTAAAGACTAGCTGTCACTTAATGACAACCACATCCTGTTCCACAGCTTTCGCCTTCACTCTTAGGTGCAGGTGCTGCAGCTGCTGGTGCAGAACCAGTTGAACAAGCAGATACTCCTGGAGGAGTTGTAGGCTGAACACCTTTGTTATCAACTCCACCATTTGCATTAATCTCTTCGATTGTTGCCCAAATTGAAGCAGCAGCCGCGATAAAACGCTTAGCAGACTCAGAAGATGGGTTAGCAAAAACGATAGGCTTACCTTCATCTCCACCAGTTCTGATTGATGGCTCTATTGGAATTTCAGCGATAACTTCAGTATTAAATTCTTCTGCCATTGGCTTAGATGTTCCTTTACCAAAGATATCATACTCAACACCAGTATCTGGAGCAATAAATCCACTCATATTCTCAATAACTCCAGCAATTGGAATATCAAGTTTTTTGAACATGCTCAGTGAACGACGCGAGTCATCTAAAGAAACACTTTGTGGTGTAGTTACTGTAATACCAGCTGTAACAGGTACAGACTGAGCAAGAGTAAGCTGAGCATCACCAGTACCAGGTGGCATATCGATAACTAGAACATCTAACTCTGACCATAAAATGTCACGTAAGAATTGCTCAATTGCTTTCATTATCATAGATCCACGCCAGATTAAAGCTTGACCTTCATCCATAAGTGCACCCATTGACATCATCTCGATACCATATGCTTTAAGAGGCATAACTTTATTTCCAGTAACTTCTGGTTTAATACCATTTAAACCCATCATACGAGGAATATTTGGACCATAAATATCTGCATCAAGAAGACCTACTTTAAGTCCTTGTGCTGCAAGAGCAATAGCAATATTTACTGATGAAGTTGACTTTCCAACTCCACCTTTACCTGAACTTACCATCAAGAAGTTTTTAACTTGTGGTGCAATGTTCTTACCTTGAGATGAAGACTCTTTAGGTATTACAGGTGCTTGTACATGACAATTAACTGCCGTTGCACCTGCATCTTTAAGTGCTGCAGTAGCTTCAGTTTTAATCTGCTCAGCTACCTCTGGTGCATTTGATGTAATGTCTACAGTAAAACTTACTGCTGTGCCATCAATATTTATATCTTTAACAAAACCAAAAGTTACGATATCTTTAGTAAAACCTGGATACATTACTTTTGAGAGTGCTGTTTTTACAACTTCTTGGGTCATTCAAAACTCCTTTAATTTATATTTTTGAACTATATCATATTTAAATAAGACAAATATTGTCTTATTTAAAAAGTTTTAGTTTTTAAGTTTTAATTTATGCTAGAGCAGCAGCTTCTTCTGCCTCTTCTTTAGCCTTAGACTCATCGATAATTCTCTGAATTCCTTCAGGATTATCCATAATTTCTTGAGTAATTTTGTAAGAACAAAATTTAGGTCCACACATAGAACAAAATTCTGCTTCTTTAAATACATCTTGAGGAAGAGTCTCATCATGGTACTCACGAGCACGATCGCCATCTAAAGAGAGTTCAAACTGCTTTTCCCAGTCAAATGTATAACGTGCATCACTCATCGCATCATCAACATCTCTAGCACCTTTACGACCTCTAGCAATGTCAGCTGCGTGAGCCGCAATTTTGTAAGCGATGATACCTTCACGAACATCATCAGCATTTGGAAGACCTAAGTGCTCTTTTGGAGTTACATAACATAACATTGAAGCACCGTGCCATCCACCAACAGCTGCACCAATAGCAGAAGAGATATGATCATATCCAGCTGCGATATCAGTAACGAGTGGCCCGAGAATATAAAAAGGAGCTTCATGACAAAGTTCTCTTTGTATCTTCATGTTACGTTCGATTTGGTTGATAGGCACATGCCCTGGACCTTCAATCATTACCTGAACATCTTTTTCCCATGCTCTTAATGTAAGCTCACCAAGAACTTTAAGCTCACCTAGTTGTGCAGCATCACTTGCATCTGCTAAACAACCTGGACGAAGTGAATCTCCAAGAGATAAAGAAACATCATACTTAGCACAGATATCAAGAATCTCATCAAATGCAGTATAAAAAGGATTTTCTCTATGGTAGTGCATCATCCATGCAGCCATTAAAGAACCACCACGAGAAACGATACCCATCTTACGCTTTGCAATGTTTGGCATAGTCTCTAAAAGGAACCCAGCATGAATTGTAAAGTAAGAAACACCCTGTTTTGCTTGACGCTCTAAAACATCTAACATTACTTCTATAGTAAGGTCTTCGATTTTGTTTCCAACATCATGAAGGATTTGATAAATAGGCACGGTTCCAATAGGAATCTTAGATGCACCAATAACTGCTTTACGGATTTCATCAAGATCTCCACCAGTTGAAAGGTCCATCGCTGTATCTGCCTTATATTTTTGAGAAACTTTCATCTTCTCAACTTCATCCTCAATGTCAGCTGCAATTGCAGATGAACCGATGTTCGCATTTATCTTACACTTACTTGCGATACCAATAGCCATAGGTTCTAATGTTTCGTGCATTACATTTGCAGGGATAATCATACGTCCACGAGCAACTTCACTACGTACTAATTCTGGAGATAAATCTTCAATTTTAGCAATATACTCCATCTCGCCTGTAATAATGCCTTTTTTTGCATAAAACATCTGTGTTCTAACCGGGTCGTTTTCACGCTCTTTTAACCATGCACTTCTCATAATATCTCCTAATAAAATTATATAATAATCGTAATATAATCAAATAAAGTTAATCTAAGCTAAAGTTACAAGTTTATGTAAATATTTTATACAAACATATGCATAAATAATCTTGCCTTAAGATACAAAAAGTTTAGAGAGTGTATAATTTCGTAACACATTAAATTTTGGAGTGCTTTATTGTCTGATTTATCTTTAATCTTACTGTCTGCTGGTAGTTCAAGCCGTTTTTCAATGGATGTAAAAAAGCATTGGTTACGCATAAATCATCAACCACTGTGGCAGTTTGTAGCACTTCGCCTCCAAAATACAGGTCAATTTTCTAAAATAATTATTGTCTCATCCGATGAAGATATAGCTTTTATGAAAAACTATGCAAATTTCACTTTTATAAAAGGTGGCGCTTCAAGACAGCAATCTTTAAAAAATGCACTTACTATCGTTGAGAGTAAATATATCTTAGTAAGTGATATTGCTAGGTCTTGTATTAGTGAAGATTTTTTACAACGCATAGTTTCACATAAAGGTAAAAGTGATTGTATTGTCCCCTATCTTAATGTCACTGATACTATAGTGTATGAGAATGAAACTATAGATAGAGATAAAGTAAAACGGATTCAAACACCACAGCTCTCAAGAACTGATGTTTTAAGAGATGCTCTTAATACGACGCAAGAGTTTACTGATGAGAGTAGTGCTATTGTTGCAAATGGTGGAGAGCGTTCTTTTATCTTAGGTGACACGGATGCTCATAAAATTACTTATATCAATGATTTAAATAAGATCTCTTGTCTTGAAGCACCTTCAAGTGATACTTTAAGTGGCAATGGTTTTGATGTGCATGCTTTTGATACCAAAGGTGAAATGTGGCTTGGTGGTGTAAAGATTGAGTCAGACTACGGCTTTTTAGCACATAGTGATGGAGATGTTGCCCTGCACTCTCTCATAGATGCACTTTTAGGTGCAGCTGGCATGGGTGATATTGGTATGCTTTTTCCTGATAATGATGAAAGATACAAGGGTATAGACTCCAAAGAGTTACTAAAAGTAGTTGTTACAAAACTAAACAGCTTTGGTTTTGTAATCATAAATGTAGACATAACTATTGCTGCACAAAAACCTCGTATTGGAAAATATAAAACTCAAATGAGAGCAGTTATAGCTGAAATACTAGGTATAGATAGAGCTAGAGTAAATGTCAAGGCTACAACAACTGAAAAGCTTGGGTTTATTGGAAGAGAAGAGGGTGTTGGCGTCACCTCAAATGCAAATTTAAAATATTTTAACTGGAAGACATAGGATAACATGAAGATACTAATAATAGAAAACGAAGTTTATTTAGCACAGAGTATAGCAACAAAATTAGGTGAGATAGGACATGTTTGTGAAATGTGTACCTCCACAAAGGATGCTATTAGAAGTAACAACTACGATGTTGTACTACTCTCAACAAATATAAATGGTCAAGATTTTATTCCTGTAATAGAAACATTTAAAAGCTCTATCATAATACTAATGATTTCATATATTAGTAACGATACAGTCTCTAAACCTTTAGCAGCTGGGGCAAAGGATTATATACTTAAACCTTTTATGATAGAAGAGCTTATTCGTAAGATAAATCACTATCAAGATTATGAAAAACTCAAACGCCGTACTGCTGCTTATGAGAAATACCTTACACATACTTTTCTCAATACACAGCATGAAAAATCTCTTGACAATGTAGAACTCCCCCTATTTGTAAGTTCAAGTTTTCAGAAGTACTCTGATGCTTTCGCTTTTGAATATGCACAAAAAAATGATCTACCTATACACTTCATCACACTAAGTAACTCTAAATCTTTAGCTGAAGTTGAACTTTTACCACAAAACACTCTTATATATATCATAGACTTTCAAGTACTTAAAAAAGGTGATAAAAAACATTTTTGTGATCTTATCGCTAAAAAACAAGTTATCATCTCAAGTACTGACAAGATAGATAATGAAGAAATTGCTCATCCTATTTTAGAGATAAAAAATGATAACAATGTTTTTGACAAGGGTGAAATTTTACCTATTGAAGATTATGTAAAATTTATAGTACTCAATTACCAAGATAAATACCCTGATACAGAACTTTCAAAAAAGCTCGGTATCAGTCGTAAAAGCTTATGGGAAAAACGTAAAAAATATGACATCATCAAGAAAAAATAAAACACTTTTTATAGATAAAGAAGCAGCATCAGTACTTGAACTTGTAGCAGATGGTCTTCTTTCTCCTGTTAGTAAACTCATGTGTGAAGCAGAGTCTAAACAAGTTCTTGAAACTGGACTCATAGATAACAAATCATTTCCTTTCCCTTTTATACTAGCACCATCTGGCAAAAAGAATGAAGAAGTTATTAGTTCTTTAAAAGTGGGAGAAGAGATTATTTTACTCTGTAATGGAGTTGAGTTTGCGAGTTTACATGTAGAAGAGACTTTTCAGATAGACGCACATGAAAGAGTTAAGCATATCTATGGTACCGATGATTCTACACACCCTGGTGTTCAAGCTACTATGAAAAGACTTGGTTCATGGGCACTTAGTGGTGACTATACTATACTAAAGACCAAACCAAACAAGGGTAAAATAGATATATTAAATGCTAAAAAAAGAGTTGATGCTAAACATACAAGCTCTTTAGTAATGGCAGCAAATCCTTTGCATCGTGGACATGAACGTCTTATTCGCCAAACTCTTGATAGCACTGATTTACTTGTTATTTTTCTTCTTAAACCGTATGATAGTGCTAACATAAGTTATGAGATTAGAAAAGAGGCCTTAGAGTACTACCTAAACAACTTTTTACCAAAAAATCGTGTGGTAGTTGTTCCCTTAGAAAACTCATATATCTTCGCCGGTTATAATGAAATCATTCTTGATGCTATTGTTGCAAATAATTATGGTTGTGATAGACTCACAGTTGGTCGTAACCATGCAGGACTTGGAATGTTTTATGACTGTAACTCAAACAAGTCTATAGTGGATCGTGTTGTTGGTATAGATATAGAGATAGAGATTGCTAGTGAGTATGTTTACTGTGATCAATGTACAACACTTGTGAGTAAAAACACATGTCCACATGGACAACATCATCAAATCTCTTATCATGCTGACTCCATACTGCAACTACTCGAAGCAGGTATTTTACCTCCAGCGGTTCTCATTAGAAAAGAGATTAGTTCTTTTTTACTCTCAAAGCTTTATCCTAACAGATTTAAAAACTTAGAAAAACTATACTACGACACCTTTGCTGCAAAAGGTCTACTTGAAGAACATACTGAGAGAGATTTTTATCTTGAGCTTATGAAACTTTACCAAACATCTTCTCTAACTTAGGACTACAATGCAATCAAATTTACAACTATTTTTTAATGTTTTCATAGCTATGCTCCTCTCCATAGCTACACTTATTTACTTTGATGATGGAACACTCTTACTTGGAACGCTCCTTTTAGCAATTATTGCCACAAAAGTAAAGGAGAGAACTCTCACTCTCTCTATCTTTGCTGGTGTAGGATTTGCACTCAGCATCGCTCCCTCAGTTGGAGTAGAGATGAACACAATTTTAAATCTTCAAAATGGTTTTTTAGTACAAACTATCTCTTCTCTTCTCTTTTTTGTAGCTTTTTATATGAGTAAAATATCAATTATAGGTAGAATTACAAAAGCTGGTTCTATAGGTGTAGTTGCGTCAAGTATGATTAGTGGTGCAGCAGGTGGAATATCAAGTTCACTTCTATGGCAAGGATACCTTACACTTTTTAACTAAAGTGTTGCATATCTGCACTAGAAATAACTCTTATCATATTTGTAGAGCCTGCTTTTCCTATTGGGTCTCCTGCGGTAAGTATGTATGAGTGCTCTTTTTTTATAGAACCCTCTTTTAAACCACGTTTCATAAATGAGTTTACTATTTTTTCTAAAGATACTTCTTCTACTGACATCAAAGGTATTACACCCCAAATAAGACTCATCTGACCTCGTACTTGTTCATTATGTGTAATAGCATAAATACTCTTTTTAGGCTTATAACGTATAAGCTTTCTTACACTAGAACCTGAAGAAGTTATAGCAAAAATACCTTTTGCATCTAAATCACTTGCAAGTCTTACTGCTGACTCACTGATAGTATCTCCCATATCCTTATTTGTATACCCTTCATAACGATAGTATTTATATAGTTTTTCTGTCTCACAGATTGTGTTTGACATTGTCTCAACTGCAAGAATAGGATGCTCCCCTATAGCACTCTCCTCAGAGAGCATAACTGCATCTGTTCCATCCATGACTGCATTTGCTATGTCACTTATCTCCGCACGAGTTGCTCTCTCATTTTTTGTCATTGAGAGAAGCATCTGAGTAGCTGTTATGACAGGGATACTTGCTGCATTTGCTTTATTTATAAGCATCTTTTGAAGATTTGGCACTTCATAGTATGGTACCTCGATACCTAAGTCTCCACGAGCAACCATTAAACCATCACTCTCTTGTATAATCCTATCTATATTTTCTATTGCATCAAATTTTTCTATCTTTGCTATAAGGTTTTGCTCGCCTCCATGACTCTTAACTATAGCTCTTGCATTTATCATATCTTGTGCAGTCTGAACAAAGGAGATAGCCATAAAGTCTACTCCATTTTTGACACCCCACTCTATATCTTTCTTATCTTTACTTGTTAAAACATCCACTCCAAGTCTAGTATTGGGGAAATTAACACCTTTTTTAGAAGATAAAATACCACGATTTTCTACTTGAACTTTTACATGTGTTTCATCTACTTGGATGACTTTTGTACGGATAATACCATCATAAAGATAGATATAATCACCTACATGTAACTGTTTTAAAATCTGTGGGTAATTTATGCTGACCTGATAAGATGAACTTGAGAGTTGTTCACCTACTACCTCTTGCGTAGTAAAGATTAGAGTATCCTCTTCTTCTAAGAAAAAATCCTCTTTGAGTTCTCCTATACGAATTTTAGGACCACTGATATCTTGAAGTACTCCTACAACAAGACCTGTAATTTTCATAGCCTCACGAATACGCTTTAAAACTACAAGATGTTGAGAGTGTGTGCCATGTGAGAAGTTAAGACGAAAGACATTGACACCTGTTTTTATAAGTGCAACGAGCATCTCTAAGGAGTCTGAAGCAGGACCAACTGTCGCTAAAATTTTCGTGCGTTTTTTCATAAGAAATACCTTTACAGTTAGTATATTTCTTTAACTCGCCCTACTTCACCGCTCATTAGTCTTACTTTTATTCCGTGAGGATGAGACACAGACTTAGTTAAAAGATCACGAACTATACCATCAGTGAGGTGTCCTGTATCTTGGTCTTGTTTTAAAACAATCGCCACAGAATCACCATGTTTAATATTTGCTCGTTTAGTATTATCTAACATATCTAGTTATTATACCATTAATGGATCAGAAGTAGGTTCTATCTCTTCAAAGTCATTTATGATTGTTTCAAACATTTTTGCCATCTTATTTGCTTTAGCAATATTTTCATCAAAAATAGACTTTGAGGCAGGAAAAGCTTCACCGAGTTCTTTGTAAATCAACACACGACCGTTGATATGTTTTGTTATCTCTTTAAATGCACCAGCGAGATACTCTTTTTTAGTCGTATGACGAAAGAGTGCTCGTACCATCTTTGTACGCTCTTTAATAGGAATAGACTCATCTATAGCTTCTGCAACACGTTTGATGTCTATGCGAGAGAGATATACACCACTTATAGCAGGAGCAAGCAATCTCTCTGTAAGAGCATCAACAAACTGAGGTACAGGCTCTTCATCAACCTGATCACCACCATCTTTGTTTTGTTGAATCTGTCCATCTTCACCGATAGCACACTCTTGTTTTACAAACTTATCAAACTCTGCTCTTAAATCACTTAAATCTTCATTCATATCTTTATCTCCTCTATTTTTTAATTTCTCTATATGCTGTTGCTGTTAATTTTTCGATAATACCATCATAACTCACATACTCTGTATTTAATTCTAAGGCTCTCATTTTTAAAACAGAAAACTGTTTATCATTTTTCATATCCATTGAAAGTTTTGGTAGTTTCTCTATCATACTTAAAGATTCAAGATTTGAAAAATCAAGTACAAGATCAAAAGTTGAAAAATCTACAGATATATCATTTGCAATACGGTTAATATCTGCATCTTTTAAATCCATCTCAACACTAAACGCCATCAACTCTTCAAGTGAATCATTAAAATAACTTACATTAAATCCACATGCTAAGAGTGAAAATGCTTTTGCATAATGGTTGGTTCCGATAATAGCTACTTTATTTACCATCATATCTTTTAGATACTCAGTTAAAACTCGTACACTAAAGAGATCACCACGAAGTGTTTCACCCTCACGATAAAGTATGTCACACATACCACTGCGTTTTACCATTTCTGATGCATTATCTAGTATATCTACAACATCAGTGACAAACTCACTTGATATAACAGCTCCATTTACTTGTGACTTTTTCATATTACTTACTGTAAAGTATAGGTCATCCTCACGAATGTTCATAGGTATTATCATTGTATCATCATCATTAGCTTTGAACTTCTTGTTCATAATCGCTGAGAATCTACTTACTCCAGCCTCTACACCTATAAAACCAAAAAGTTTTGTTTGGCGAGAAATCTGGTTGTCATCATTCATCATATCTTCTCTCCTTCTTTACATATCATCGGTAATTCCCCAAAGCTCTCTTGCTTCTTCATCTTCACACTTACATCTGTAACACATTCTATCAGCACTGTTTGTGCTAAATACCATGTCACACTCATCACAACGCCGTACATTAAAGCTCATAAGGTTTTGAACAGTTGGTTCAAAAAACTCTTTTACATTATATGAAGTAGAGAGTGTAATGGCATTTGGTTCACACACATCATGACAGATATGACACTTTATGCAAAGAAAAGGGTCAAAGTCTATCTTAGAGTTTTTTACATCAGAAACTAAAGCTCCTGTTGGACAGACACGGTAGCACATTTGACATGCAGTACAAGCCTCTTCATTCATTAACTTTTGGGAAGTAAAACTCACCTCTGTCGCATCTACTATATGAAACTCTGAGGGTGTAGTAACTCTTTTAATAGCTGTAAAAAATATTTTACGGCGATTTGGAATCGTTTTTCTTCGCAGAAGTGCTATATCTGTTTTTTCTAAAGTATGTTCTGTAAGTTCATCACTCGCTTTTTGCACTTCATCTTCAAAACTTTTTTTCACTTTAGCTATAGTTTTAAGATTAGCCGCATTTAAAAAGTCTCGACGATTTGAGTTTTTTGACTCATCTTCATAACAGATATTTTCTAACTTTATAACTGCTTCATTTTCCATAGCTTCTAAAAGGTATGACGCCTCTTCATAGTTTTGAAGTATCTGTTTATGACAAGTGTGTGCGATGTCACACTCCCCACAATAACCCATATCAAAAACTATCTCTTTTTTGAGTACTGCTAAAGAGATAATATGCTCAATACTCAGAGCCGATATACAAGGCACATTTTTACGACATGAAAGTAGATTCTCTTCATCTTCTACAAAGTCAAAAAAGAAGTTAGTAGCATCAAACTCATCCAAAGTAAGTGCTTCAGTTGGACAAACTGCGTTGCAGGCTCCACATGTTACACACTCTGAAAAGTTAATAGCAGGAAGGTTACTCTCCCCTATTGCAATAGCAGTTGTAGGGCATACTAACTCACACTTGTTACATTCACTCTCTACACTCAGTGAACGTACACATAAGCCTGCATTTAAGTGTAACATTTATGCACTAATCTCTTTTGTAAGATACTCATTATCACTTAAGATAAACTCTAACGCCATCTCTGCACCATCATAATAAAGAGGTGTTCTTGCTTCATATTTCATGTTTATAAGATACATTGGTGCCCATTGTAAAAGGTGCTTGTTTAAAAACTCATGCTGTGTTTCACGTAACTCTTTTACGGCATCTGTGTTTCCATCTTTGAGTGCTTGTAGCTCTGCATTTGCTAGATGATGCATAAACTCTAACTCAACACCGATATGATCAGATGAAAGTGTACGAGCCACTTCATAGTCAACCATAAAATCATAAGCCGAGTAGATGTCAGTTACAGGATTTGCTCCGCCTGTCTCTATCATTTGATCTTCTCGTGTGTAAAAAGTTTCATACGGAATGAGGTGAAGAACTGAAAGGTTTACGAAGTCAGGATTTATAACTTCTTCTAAAAGTTTTTGTTCAGCCATTTCGCTAAGCGGTGCCCACTTTTTAAAAGTTGGGAAAAAGTCTAAAATAGTTTCATCGTTTTTTATCATCTTGAGCATCTCTACATCTAACTCTTGAAGCATGATGCGAGAGAGAAGTGCATAAAGGTTGATTCTTGATTGTGTCTGTTGCATAAACATTCTTTATATGGATTTTAGAAGTGATTTTATCCAAATAGACTGAAACTAGCTTTATGCCCTTAGTTTAGCTCTCCTGTGTTTCATTATAAATAGAGAGTGATGGAAAAGCAAATTCTAAATTATTAGCTTCTAAAATAGCCATGATTTTGTGCATAACATCCTCTTTTGTTTCAAGCCAGTCTACCCATCTTACAGATTTAGAAAAACAATAAATTAAGATATTAATACTTGAATCTCCAAAATTATCAAGATACACTAAGAGGTTATTCTTTACACCCTCTAAGTCATCTTTAGAGACAAGCTTAGCAGTATGTGATTTTTCATTATGATGTGAGTACTTTGTTGCTTTTGTTGCTATACCAGGATGAGCATCAAGCATTACACGTATAGCTTGTATAGCAGACTTTATATCTTCACTTTTTGAGTCATACTTTACACCTATATGCATTTTTATTCGACGACCTAGTATGCGTTTATCCCAGTTTTTCACATCATTAGAAGCAAAGGTTCCATTTGGAATTGCGATAAGTGCATTATCAAATGTTCGTATAGTTGTTACCCTCAGACCTATCTCTACAACCACCCCTTGATGCCCATCTATCTCTATCCAATCACCTTGAGAAAAAACATCGCTAAACAAAATAGACAAAGTTCCAAAAAAGTTACTTATGGTATCTTTTGCAGCAAAAGCAACAGCAAAACCACCAATACCAAGACCAGAGAGAACTGCTGTTAAGTTTACTCCGGCAAAAAAGAGCATAATTAAAACTCCTATCATTATGATAATAAAGTTTACTATTTTAATTCCGACATTCACTAAATCATTTTTAATATTAGACTTATTAATATTTTCACTATAAAGTTTAACTTTTGCTATAGTATTTACTACTTTATATAAAATGAGTGTAAAGAAAAATCCATAGACTATATTAAAAAACCTTGTTATAACTTCTACAGAACTAAAGTCTAGATAAACATATATAAGCATATTTATATTTATAACAATGATAAGAGCTTCAAGAGAACTTTTTATCTTCTGCGATATTTCTACTGAGTACTTGTTAAGTAAATCTATTTTAAATATATAGCGTTCTATAGAAACATAGACTACTTTTCTAAAAAAGTATATAAGAAGTATCAGTAGTAACATAGAGATAAGTTTAATTACACTCAAACCATACGATGCTAAAATAGGATTAAGTACTTCTACAAGGGATAGAGAGTTTATATATATTGCTACTGAGATTAGATGATACTTTGAGTACTTATTTAACCTATACATTTTTGGACTAAACTTATAAATATAAGCAATCAAGTCAGCATTCACAGTCTCAAGCAGTCGTAACTCATGTATATTTTTTTTAGCTATTGCTAAAATTTTGCTCTCTTCATTAAGTGCTAAAACTTGTGCATAATCTTTTGTAAAGTACTTTTGTACCTCTTCTTGATTACTGTTTACAATATCATTTAACTTAGTTTCATATGCTTGAAGTGTATCAGAATCCAAGGCAATGAGTATAGATTTTACCATTCTGTTTTGACTACGTAAAATGAGGTAAATTTTTAAAGCGACCTCATCACGTAAGACAGCAAAAGTATTACCTGCTCTTCTATTTATAGTCATGACTTTATTTAAGGAAAATATTTCATCTTCATACTGCTCTACATTTTCTATAAACTTCTTTTTATTTGACATTATAAAGTTCATAGACTCTTCATAGAGTCTATTTTGTTCTTGAAGTAATTCTCCTATACTTTCACTAGTAGTATTACTCTCATCCATCTTCTCAACTATACTCATCTGATTTACAACAAATTCAGGGTAGTGTATACTTGCTCTACTCAACAATGAACTTAACAATATAAACAGAACTACAAATACTCTTTTCTTCATACAGTTTTCCTTTTATTTTCATACTCTTGTAGTACTTTTTCATAGTTCATAACTACTTCCTTACTTCGTAAATATATATACTCAGTTTTAGAATTTATAACTTTATCAAATGTTTCTAGTGATTTTACCGAGCCTAGATTTAACTTCTTGTTTGCTGCAAAAACATCTCTATAACTTCTGTCAATATCGAGATTAAAAAGGTTTACATGTGTTGAAGTGTAAGAGATAGTGATGTAGTCTATAAAGCTCAAATCATACATATTGTGTAAACGCACATAGGGTTTCTCAAAGCTTGTTTCTAAAACATACTTACCCATTACGAACTTTGTATGCAGACTTGTTTGTATCTCAGGCATCACTTTTTTTAAAGCTTTTAACTGCTCTACACTAAAGGCATCTACAACAACATTTTTAAGCTTATATTTTTGGAGTATCTCTTTAAATGCAAAAAAGAAATCTTCTAGTGCACCATTTCCTGTCTTTAACTCTAAAATGAAGTTCACTTCACTATTTATACAGAGTAGTTTATCTAAAGTAAGGAGTTCATCTTTTTCTAAAAGTTCTGAGACTTGTTCATTTGAGAGAGACTTACCTTGCACATCAGGATGGTGAATATATATAGTAAATGCACCATTTATATATGCCCAACATATATCTCCCTCAGCTGCGAGTTCTACTTTTGACTCTGCATTTAACTCTAAAAACTCTTCAAATGCACTTATTGTATTTAATGCACGGTGGTAAACATATTTTTTATTTTCTAGCTTAGGTTTCATCTTTCTCCTCGTGTCTCTACTACACTTTTTTAAACTCTAAGATACAATCAATTTTCTTATCTTTATAAGACATCAGTTCTTCTAGAGAGAGCTCTTGTTTCTCTTTAAAATCATAAAAAGCATACCCATGCTTCTCTCCTAGATAAAATGCAGCTGCTAAGTCCCAAATATAACAAGAACCGATAAGCACTGCTTCTGCCTTTCCTAAAGCAACCATAACTACATGGTAGAGTGTTGAGCCAAAGTTTCTGAGTTTAAGTTCTTCAAACTCTTTAAAGTCTATCTTTTTATGTAAACGCGAGCTTATAAAGATAGTCTTTGTGTCCGCATTTACCACATTGTTTTGATTGTCAAGTTCTTTGTCATTGACAAAAATTTTATTCTCATATGCTAAATACTTTTGATTACAAGCGGGTCCATAAAAGTAAGACAAAAGAGGCTTATCTGCTTTTAATACTCCAATACCAATACCCCAAATAGGATACCCACGCAAAAAAGAAGCGGTACCATCAAGTGGGTCGATAACAAAAGTATACTCACTATCATCGACTTTGAGTATCGCAGCATCCTCTTCTATCCAGATGTTGGCATTTGGAAAGATTTCCTTAATAATTTTTATACAAAATGCAGTTGCATCAAGGTCGAACTGACTTACAGAAGTTCCATTATCTTTAAGACTTACTTGCACTGAATCGTTTGTTCTCTCATACAACTCTTTATAAAAAACATCAATTTTTGAAATAACTTCAAGAACTTCTTTGTCCATTACTGCTCACCTTTCATAGCTGTAACAAGTGCAGATATATAATCTAGTAAAGACCATAAAGTTACAAGAGCAACAACAACCATCACACCAATAGAGTAAGAGATATCAAGGGTAATATCAAACTTATTTATAGTGTAAAAAGGGATAAGGAATGCGACATATCCAAGAAGTGAGTACCAATAATATGCACCTTTTACTTTGAGTGCAAACAGAATAAGAAATGTTGACACTGTTCCAATAATAGTCATCATCATAAGATACTCTTCACTATAAGTCTGACCATTGTTCATATATAAGACTAAAAGCATAAAAAGAAGGAGATACTGCCCGCCAAACTGTACAAGTGCTTTTGCCTTGCCACTAAAACGAGCTCCCATCGCTATGCCCATCAAGGACATATATGTTCTTATGTAAGCAACTATGATGTCGCGAACAAAAAGCACAACTACAAGCCATAAAGGAAAAAGCCCCATATATCCAAAGGCAAAAAAGTACATAAAACGCGAGATACTATCAGAGAGTGGATCGAGGAGTTTTCCAAGACTTGTTACACAGTTGTCACGACGTGCTAAGTAACCATCAAGCATATCTGTGAGTTCTGAGTATGCGATAAGGATAATCCCCACTAAAAGGAGTTTTATATCTCCACTAAGCACTAAAGCAAACGCGATAAATGAGACTATAATTCTCATAAATGTTATGTTGTTAGCAATGTTAAAAATCTTCTCTTTTTGCATTATTTCTCAAACCTTTTTATATTTTTCTTTTTTACAAAATAACTCTCATCACAAAACTCTAACATCGCTGTATCACCTGATGAATTTCCATATGAAATAGTATGTTCTGTCTCAACACCATCTAAAAACTCTAGTATACGTTTTGGCTTTTGAAGAAAGTTACAAACCTTACCATCGAAATTTCCATCAAGATAACGACCTGTATCTACAGTTTTTGTAGAGATAAAACCATCATATCCTAAGTACTCACAAATATACTTCACATATATATCAGGAGAAGCTGTTACAAGAATGACCTTATAACCCTCTTGGCGTTTTGTCTCTATGAGTTGGAGTACTTTGGTGTTCCATGGAATACTCTGAGCAAATCCATCTAAAGAGTTTTCTCTATCATACCCTGTAAAAAACATCTTAAATGTTGTCATTTTAACATCATCATCATTATAAATTTTGAGTCTATGTTTTACAACCATACTAAGGAGAGGAAAGAGATTTTTTAAGACAACTCCTACTCGTAAATTTTGTAACACAAACTTAGTGTAGGTATCTTTAAGTGTAAGTGTCCCATCTAAATCAGTAAATATTATTTTTTGCATTTGCAATTATAGCTTAAACAGTAGACTTCTTGCATAACTCCTATAAGTCTTCTAAATACCCTCAGCAATCATAGCATCAGCAACTTTTTTAAACCCTGCAATATTTGCACCATCTACATAGTTTCCTTCTACTCCATAATCTTTAGCAGTAAGTGCCACTCGAGTACAAATCTGTTGCATTACAGTTTTTAGTTTTTCATCTACCTCCTCAAAAGTCCATTTACTCATAGCGGCATTTTGAGACATTTCAAAAGAACTCACAGCTACACCACCTGCATTTGCTGCTTTTGCAGGTGCAAAACATAATCCATGTGATTGTATAGCAGCTATAGCATCAGGAGTTGATGGCATATTTGCACCTTCTGTTACACTCTCACAACCATTTGTGATTAGGTTATGAGCATCTGTCTCATTTAACTCATTTTGTGTTGCACAGGGGAATGCTGCATAGCAGGGAATATCCCAAACTGCATGAGCATGCTCTGGGTACTCGGAGAGAGGTATATACTTTGCACTTTCATGTATTGAGACATACTCCTCTAAAGAGACACGACGTTCAAGTTTGAGCTCTTTTAAAAGTGCTAAATCAACACCCCTTGAATCATATAAAGTTCCTCTTGAATCACTGCAACTTACAGGAATAGCACCAATCTGTTGTAGCTTTTCTATGGCATGAAGTGCTACATTTCCTGCACCACTTACAGTACAAATTTTTCCTTCAAGAGATTCTTTACCCTCTATCTCAAGCATCTGTTGTGTAAAATAGACTGCTCCATACCCTGTAGCTTCAGGACGCATAAGTGAACCACCAAAGACAAAAGGCTTTCCAGTAAGTACACCCTCATAAGAAGAGGTAATCTTTTTATACTCACCAAATAAAAAGCCAATTTCGCGTCCACCAACACCGATATCACCCGCAGGGACATCTATACGAGGGCCTATGTATTTATGAAGTTCAGTCATAAATGCAGAACAAAACTTCATAATCTCAAAATCACTTTTTCCTTTAGGGTCAAAGTCACTTCCACCTTTACCACCACCTATAGGAAGTCCCGTTAAAGAATTTTTCAAAATTTGCTCAAAACCTAAAAACTTTAAAATTCCCTCATTTACAGTTGGATGAAAACGAAGCCCTCCTTTATATGGCCCTAGTGCATTGTTAAACTGAACACGATAACCAGTATTTACCTGTATCTCATTTGCATCATTCAACCATGTAACTTTAAACTTAATAATTCTATCAGGAACAACTAATCTATCAAGTATTGCATACCTCTTATACTTAGAGTCAGACTCAAGTAGTGGTCCAATTGAGCATATTACCTCTTCCATTGCTTGGTAAAATACATCATCTTGTTTGCAATCACTCTTCTCATATTTTTTTATTTTATCTTCTGCTATTGACATTTACAATCCTAAATTAACTAAATTAAATATGCTGTATTATATCGTATCAGCATATTGTTACACTTAATCCCTCTTTTTTAAAAATCTCATATTATAACTGCTTCTAATGCACTTTGACTCTGTTTTAAGTTATAATAAAATCAATTTAATACACCCTAAGGAAGTTATATGTTTGAGAACATGAGTATCCAGAAGAAGATGAACTATCTAATCACAATGACAAGCTTTGCTATTTTTTCAGCAACAATTTTTGTTTTTTGGGCAATGTCCAACATAGAAACTGAGTACAAACACCTTCGTCACAGTTCAATGAGTGCTGGTTTTAGTGTCCTAAAAATTGAAAAAAATATGAATTATGTTAGTAGAACAACTAGAGATATTATGCTTGGTGGAGATTATCAAAAAGATATTTCTAAACTCAAGTCAAGTATTGACTCTATTCGTAAAGAGTTTAACAGTTTGCAAAAACTTATGGCTGAAGATGCCACATCTTTAACTATGGTTAAAGATGCTAAGTCTTCTACTATGATATTTTTAGAAAACTCTTTAAGTATGATGCTTGGATTTTCAAAAGAACAGATACGAAATGAAACAGCCTCACTATATGCTAAATACAAAACAGACCTTACACCTTATGCAAATGCATCTCGTAAAGCTTTTAAAAAACTAGTCAGCCTTAAACAAGCAGAACTCAAATCAGACTCTGAAGAACTTGAAACTGAAATATCTTTTTATAAGTACTTAGTACTTGTAGCTGGAATAGTTGTTGGTATTCTTGTTTTATTATTTGCTACTATTATTAGAAAATCTATCACAAATGGTATTGCTAAATTTACACATCAAATTTCCCTTGCTGCACAGGGTGACTTTTCACAGAACTCTAATGAGAATGATGAAAATACAGAGCTTGGTCAAATGGGGATGAACTTAAGTATCTTAATTAATCATATGAGTACACTCATCCAAGAGATAAACCGTGCTATTACAGATGCTACACATGGAGAGTTTTCAAACCCTATCTCATCTGAGGGTATGGATGGTGAGTTTGTAGTTGCTGTTAATAGTGTAATGAGCAGTATACATTTTATGCAAGAACAACATACAAAAGTACAACGTGATACTTTTAATGCACGGCTTAGTGAAAGTAGCAGAAATGTTTCAGAATCATTAACAGTTATTCAAGACAATCTTAAAACAAATATACAAAACCTTAAAGATGTCACAGCAGCTACAAAATCTGCAGCGGACTTATCAACTAACTCTCGTGAAAACATCGTACAAGCAGTCCAAGAACTTCATAACCTTAATGAGCAAGTGAGTATGAACAACTCTAGTGTTGAAGAGTTAGCAAATCAGACAAATAGTATTACTTCTGTAATTGAGCTTATTACAGACATCGCAGATCAAACAAACTTACTTGCACTAAACGCAGCTATTGAAGCGGCTCGTGCAGGTGAGCATGGTCGTGGTTTTGCTGTTGTTGCGGATGAAGTTCGTAAACTTGCAGAGAGAACACATAAAGCAACAAGTGAAATTTCTGTGAGTATAAAATCACTTCAGCAAGGGATGAGTGAGATTCAAGGTTCATCTGAGAACATGAAAGATACAGTTGATACGACAACTCAAAAAATAGAAGAGTTTGAGCATACTTTAGTAGAACTTAGTGATGGATCTACTAACATAGTAGATCGTTCTTACCATATGGAAAATAGTATCTTTATAGTACTTGCTAAAATCGACCATATCCTCTACAAGTCACGTGCTTATAATTCTATTATGTCATTAGAGCCAATTCTTAAAGAGGTTAACTCTCATCAATGTAATCTTGGAATGTGGTACGATGGAGAAGGAAAAGCTAGATTCTCTAGTTCTAATTCATACTCTAAAATTGCTGCACCACATAATACTGTTCATGTTAATGCTAACAATAACCTTGCATTTTTACATAATGATCCAGAAAAAGATACACTTATAAATGCTGATACAATTATCACAAACTTTGAAAAAATGGAAACAGCATCCCAAGAACTCTTTATACTTATGGACAATATGTTAGAAGAAGAGTATCAAGGATAATAAATATATCCCTCTTAACATTAGCCTAATATAGATAGTGTAATATAGCACTATCTATATATAAAGGTCTCTACATGAACTGGCGCACTAAAAGTGAAAACCGCTTGAGAGTGATGGGTGTCACCATCACAAAACATCCTAAAAAAATTATTTTACTTATGCTTCTTGTAAGTATCCTCATAATCTCAAATCTTAGATTTATCACCATAGACACTTCTACAGAGGGGTTTTTAAAGGTAAATGACCCTGCCCTCATTCGTTATGAAGCATTTAAAGAGCAGTTTGGGCAAGATGAAAAAATTATGGTTATTGTTGAGGCTAAAGATATTTTTTCTATGGCTACTCTTAGTAAACTACAAAAGTTACATAATGCACTAGAGGAAAATGTCCCTCATTTAAATGACATCACATCTATCATAAATGCACGAAACACTAGAGGAGAGGGAGATAGACTCATAGTTGAGGATCTCTTTGCAAACTTTCCTACTACACAAAGTGCATTAGAAGCAATCAAAAAAACGGCACTCAACAATGCTATGTATAAAAACCTACTCTACAATGATGCACATACTTTTACGACTATTATTTTAGAGCCTAGTGCTTATGAGAGTGTAGAGGGTGCTGATGATTTAGATGGCTTTGGTGAATCAAGTGCTAGTGATAACGATGCTGAGTTTCTAAGTGACCCATCAAAAAGTGAAATGGTTCGTGCTGCTGACAAGATAGCTGCTACATTTAACAGTGATGACTTTAATGTTTTTGTAGCAGGTTCTTTAGCTGTAAATGACTATAACAAACAATCAGTTCAAAAAGATATGCAGAAGTTTGTAAAACTTGTACTACTTATGATGATGATTTTTCTTTTTGTTGTTTTTCGCCGTATCAGTGCTATCTTTTTACCAATTTTTATCGTACTTATATCTCTACTCACAACCATAGGGTTTATGGCTATAGTTGGAACTCCTATAACCATCCCAACTCAAATTTTACCCTCATTTCTTTTAGCCGTTGGTATCGGTGCAGTTGTTCACCTCCTCTCTATGTTTTTTAAACACTTTAATGAGCATGAAGATAAAGACAAGGCTATTAGTTACTCCCTTGGTCACTCAGGTCTTGCAATCATCATGACTTCACTTACAACTGCGGCAGGACTCTTCTCTTTTTCTACTGCTGCGATTGAGCCTATAGCAGCACTTGGAATATTTGGAGCACTAGGTGTTATAGTCGCCCTCATTAATACTATAGTTTTACTTCCTGCACTCTTAGCTGTTTTACCTCTTAAGCCAAAAGCCGCAGCAGTTGCAAAATCTCAAAAGATGGATAGACTCCTCTTAGCTGTAGCAGACTTTAGTTTTACACATGCTAAAAAAATTATAGTCGTGAGTTTAGGTATAGCAGTAGTATTTATCTACCTTGCAACACAGGTCGCGTTTAAACATGATACTCTCTCATGGCAGCCAGATGATTCGCCAATTAAAATCTCTACATATAAAGTAGATGAAGCACTTCGTGGTTCTGTAACTATGGAGGTGATTGTAGATACAAAAAAAGAGAATGGTCTTTACAATGCAAAACTCTTACAAACACTAGATGATGCAGTACATGAGGTAGAACAGTTTCATACTGACACTCACTTTATAGGAAAAGGTTGGAGTGTTGGTGATGTTTTAAAAGAGATTCATCGTGCACTCCATGAAAACAACCCTGAGTACTACCGCATAACAACAAATGATGCACTCATCCCTCAAGAATTTTTGCTTTTTGAAAACTCTGGAAGTGATGACTTAGAGGACTTTGTAGATACGAGTATGAGTAAGGCAAGACTCACCTTTAAACTCCCATGGATGGAAGCGAGTGAGTATACGCAGATAAGCGATAAGATTCAAAGTATACTTCATAAAAAGCTTGGGAATAGTGTTGAGATAACCGTAACAGGAATGGTACCACTTTTTCAACGCACACTAGTAGCAGCTATGGACTCGATGGCTACATCGTATGTAATGGCATTCATTCTCATAGCGATTATGATGATGCTACTCTTAGGAAGTGTAAAGATAGGGCTTACGAGTATGATACCAAATGTCTTGCCTATCATCATAGCACTTGGATTTATGGCACTTGTGGATATGCCACTTGACCTCTTTACTATGCTTGTTGGTGCTATCGTTATCGGTCTAAGTGTCGATGATACAGTACACTTTTTTCATAACTTCTCAAAGTATCATCATCAAGGCTATTCTACAAAAGAGTCTGTTGAGATGACTATGTTAGGAACTGGTCGTGCACTTGTAGCGACATCAGTAGTCCTTAGTTTAGGATTTTTTGTCTATATGTTTGCAAGTTTAAGTAACCTTGTCAACTTTGGTATATTAGCAGGTGGGGCAATCATCATCGCTCTTATAGCAAATGTTATACTCGGACCTGCACTCCTTACACTTATAACTAAAGATGCAAAATAAAGGATACACAATGATTTTTAAATCACTACTAACAACAACACTTCTAGTAACATCACTTTTCGCACTGAGTGCACAAGAGATAGCTCAGAGAGTGAGTGATAGAGATGAGGGAGACAACATAACATCAAATATGAAAATGATTTTAGTTGACAAGTCTAAAAAGATACGGGTTCGTGATCTTAAAGTTTATACTAAAAACAGAGGAACAGACACACTTAAACTGATGTTTTTTTTAACACCTGCTGATGTAAAAGATACTGCTTTTTTAACATATGACTATGAAGACTCAAATCTTGATGATGACCAGTGGCTCTATCTTCCAGCACTTCAAAAAGTAAAACGTATCGCTTCGAGTGACAAAAGTTCATCTTTTATGGGCAGTGATTTTACTTACTCTGATATGACAAGTAGAAATGTGCAAGATTATAGCTATAAAATTATGAAAGAGACAAAGGCACAAGGTCACAAAGTATGGCAACTGCTTGTAACACCAAAGAGTCAAAAAATAGTAGATGAAACGGGTTACACAAAGAGTATCATGTTCGTAAGACAAGACAATTTTGTTGTGATTCAAGCACTTAACTATATAAAAGCAGGAAATAAACTCAAGTATATGATGGTAAAAGACTTAGAGCTCATAGATGGTATTTGGACAGTGAAAGAGATGCAGATGGTTACAAAAAAGGGTAAAAAAACACTCCATAAGTCTGTATTTAAATTTTCAAATATTAAGTACAACCAAGATTTAGATGAGTCTCTCTTTACTACAAGAACACTCCAACGCGGTATCTAAGGTGAATAGTACAAGTATTAAACTTCTCTTTACTTGTTTGCTACTACTCTCAACACTTCATGCAGAGGAATCTATAGAGATAGACCTCAGTGGTTTTGACATAGAGGAGCAAGATAATGATGAGAGTGATTTAAATGGTTTTGGTGAGGACTTAGATGGATTTGGTGAAAGTGAGAGTATAGAGCTAAACGAGCTAGCCAAAGTAGAAGAAAAAACAACTCCTTATACTCTCTTAGGAAATATTGCCTTTAAAACTAACTATGGGTATACAGATCATAAAGTAAAAGCCTATAAGGCAGATAGTGTTGGCATTGAGTATGCAGGATTTAACCAAATGCAGGTAAGTAGCTACTTACAGTTTGATACAAAACTTTCAAACACTTGGAAAATCCGAATCAGTGGTGATGCTTTTTATGATTTTACCTATGATATAAACACTCAAAACAACTATAATCAAGCGATTTTAGATGCATACCAAACGCAGTTACGTTTTGATGACACATATATTCAAGGGAGTGTCTCTAAGGATATAGATGTCAAAGTTGGTCGTCAGATAGTTGTTTGGGGAAAGTCTGATAACATTAGAATCACAGATGTGATAAACCCACTTGACAATAGACTGCCAGGTTTAACAGATATAGAAGATTTGCGTTTGAGTACTACTATGGCGAAGTTTGATTACTATGTAGGCGACTGGAGTTTTTCTGCTATGGCTATTTTTGAGAGTCGTATATTTCTCGAAGCTGCCCCTCGTGGAGAATTTTTCCCTGTCGATGTAGTTTTTCCAGGTTTTGCACCTGATCCATTTATACAACTCCAACAACCAAAAAGTGACTTGAACAATGTACAGTATGCTTTCGCAGCAAATGGAGTCTTCTCAGGTTGGGACTTATCTTTTTATGGGGCTGATGTTCTTGACACAAGATGGCATTTAGAGGGTGCTTTACCAAATGCCTCTCGTGTTGTCTCAAAAGTACAAATGTTAGGCTCTGCGTTTAACATAGTCAAAGGGAGTTGGTTATTTAAAAGTGAACTGGCATATCTCAATGGACTCAAATATAACTCTACAAAGAATGAAAAGAGAAGAGTTGATACACTCATAGGAGTAGATTATATGGGTGTTATAAACACTGTTCTCTCTTTAGAAGTAGCTTTGAGACATATACTTAACTATGAGAGTCAGATGTCAGGTCTCACAGCTGGACTAGTACCTGACTATGTAGAAGAGAATGAGATGCAAACTGCTATTCGTGTCACACACTCCATGCAAAATGACACACTTAATGCCACTCTTCTACTCAGTACATTTGGTCATAATTGGCAATATGGTGGATTTTTCAGAGCCTCTTTAGAGTATGATCTAATGGATGCTCTAGTTATGAACTTTGGACTTATTGACTATCTCGATACAAGCATAAAAGAGGATAAACCTTTTATACATGCCATAAGAAACAATGACAAAATCTTTTTAGACATCACATATAGTTTTTAAAAAACTGAACTTAAAAGTTTTCTTAATATGTAATCATAATATTAAAATTTATTATAATTAATTAAAACTTTAATCCTCTTTTATGATAGAATTATAATAAGCACAGGTAGAGATTTTATGCTGGCTATATTAAATTTAGGAGAATCATTATGAAAACTGAAATTAAAGAGAGACTTGAAGAAGTTGTAAGACTACTCAATGACTCCGATGCAGTTGTATTAGATAAAGAAGTAAAAGTGAAGCTTGAAAAAGTTTTAGAACTACTAGATGACCCAGAAAAATTAGCTAAAGAAAAAGAAGACCTAAAATCAAGAATGGAAAAAATTGTAGAACTTGTAAATGATGCGATGATTGACCTAGAAGTAGAAGTTAACTATTGTATACCAGATGTTATAACAGAAGAAGGAAGTTGTGACATTTCTAACAATCCACATATATTATTAACATATAGTGAAGATCAATATACAACACGAACAAGAAAAGTAAGTTTAGGAAAAACAGCTATGCAAAGCTCACCTGAAGATTTAACACAGCATATACTCCAATCTATTGAAAACTTTAAAGAAGAAGCTGACGATATAAGAATGGGCTAAAAGCTTATATAAATACTTAACTAATTATTTTAGGAGAATTATTATGGAACGAGAAATAAAAGTAAGACTTGAAGAAGTTGTGGCACTTCTCAACGATACAGAAGAGACTGTAATGGAAAATGAGATTAAAGAAAAACTAGAAAAAATTCTAGCACTTCTTAATGATCCAAAAGAGATTGAGCTAGACAAAAAGAAGCTGCATGATAGACTCACACAAGTTTTAGAACTTGTAAACAATGCAATGGTCGACCCCGATATTGAAATAGAGTATTGTATTCCTGATGAGAAAGAAAGCTCTTCGAGTTGCGATATTCATATAGACCCTTATATCTTAGTAACTTATGTTATAAGTGAATACAATAAACCAACCCGTAAAATACGTTTAAGAGATACTGCGTTAAGAAGAAATACACCTGAATCAATAGCTAATCAAGTAACTTTTTCTATTGAAGAGTTTAAGGGTGAGATAGATTCTGTTCAAATGGGCTAAAGGAACTCCTCTTTTAGGAGTTCTTATGGGACTGTTTAAAATGCCATCTTAATCAGTGTCCCCTCTCCTACTATAGAAGAGACTGAGATATTTATCTCCATTAAATCGCACAATCTTTTAACAATATCAAGCCCTATACCATGTCCACTTTTGTGCTCGGTATAGTTCCTCTTAAAAATATTTTCAGGTTTTAATATCCCCACACCACTATCTTGAATATAGAGGGTTCTTCCTTTAAGATATACATTAATATAACCCTCTACTTTGTTATATTTACATGCATTTGAGAAAATATTTGAAAGTACTTGTTTAAGGGCATCTGCATTTACTTTCACAAGCAGTTCACTTCTTTGTACATGTATCTTTATCTTAGGATATAAAACTTCTTGTGTACTAATAACACTCTCAAGTAAATCAAAAAGATTCTCCTCTTTCATTGTCATAGTCTCTTCTTGCAGTAAAATAGTGAGGTTGTTATGGAGTTCACCTATCTCTTTAGCACTCGTTTTGATTCTCTGTACTGCTTTAGATTCTTCATCTAAACCCTTTTCTAAAATTTTTGTGTTTAAGAGTATGGAGGTTACCGGGGTATTTAAGTCGTGGATTAAATCTTTTGCAAAATTATCTAGCTTTGTTATCGCCTCTTGCATAGGTTTTAATGCTCGTTTTGCAAGAATAAAACTAATGATTGCAAAGAGTGCTAAGAGTAATACTTGTGCAATAATAATTTTGTTTTTTACATGAGACAACTCTTTATAAAAGAGCGTTTTTTCTTTGCGAACTACATAGTATCCACCATCCCAACTATAGGGTAAATATGCTTCAAAATAGTTCTCTTTAGTAGTAAAATTATTCATAGTAAACGCAGGAATCTCTTCATAAGTTACAGTATGGGTGATACCATGTGTGTCTAACTCATACAAGTTCATCTTGATTTTTCGTATATACTCTATCATAGAAAAATGCTCTTTTTTGAGTAGTATCTTCTTTTGCTCACCAAAGTAAAAGTATCCCGAAACTAAAATCAGTAGTGCAACACTTCCAAAGTATATACTAAAGAACTTCCAAAAGGCAGTTTTTTCATACTCTAACAAGTCTATACCCTGTACCTTTTATAGTCTCTATCTCTAAACCAATTTTTCTCAGTTTTGCGATGTAAACACGAAGTGCTCCCTCACTCGCTTCATTTTCACTATTTAACTCAAAAAGAAGTTCTGTTTTAGTGATGGTTGTATTTATATTTTTAAAAAAAAGTGCTAAAAGTTTTTGTTCTTGTGGTGCTAAAGATATAAGCTTTGTACCATCAAAAAGCTCATTTGTAGTTATTTTGTAAAGTAACTCTTTATACTTCACTTCATTATCTAAGGTGTGAAAATACTTTCTAAGTACTGCTTTGATACGAACGAGCAACTCATCAAAATCAAAAGGTTTTTTTAGATAATCATCTGCACCAACTTCAAAACCTTTAGAGAGTGAGGCAATATCATTTAAAGAGGTTAAGAAGATACATGGAGTAGTGTTATCAGTATCTCTAAGTAATTTTAAGAGCTCAAAACCATTAAAATCTGGGACATTCACATCAAAAAGCATCAACTCAAAACTTTGACTTGCAGTTAAATCTAAGACATCCTGACCATGTGTTACTAGAACTACTTCGTATCCTTCTGACTCTAAGAGTTCACCAAGAGTATCACCAAGTGTGATATCATCTTCTAAAAGGAGTATTCTTGCCATGCTCTTGTACTACTCCCAGTCATCAAACATCGAGTTTGCATGTTTGTCTTTTTTATAGCGTTTAGCATTTTTACTCTTATCTAACTGATTTGAGGCATAAAGGATAGCTTCTTTTATGCTATCTATATCATCCTCGGAGTCTTTATACCCTATCATTTTTTTCACTAAAAGTTGCAAATCTTTTAACTCACCCTTATACAAATCAATCTCATCAATACGTTTGAGTAGTTTAAGAGAGTTATCTATCTTTTTGTTGAGACTTTTGTGTGTCAACTCAGGAGTATTCATCAAAAATGAAATCATACTCTTGTGAAAACGCTCTAGTGCTCTAATATATCTGAGTCTATTTGCATTGTTTATTGCTTTTACAGATGCTGCCATTGTATTCCTATTTAAATATAATTGTTATAATTATACAGTTTATTTTGGAGAACAAATTGAAAAAAATTATTTTACTATTAATGCTAGTATCTGCTTCACTTTTTGCAGAGCTTACAAATGCTTACCTCTCGCAACAGATGATAGACTCAGGTCTTCCTATAGTCGACGTTAGAACAGTTGGCGAGTGGAAAGAAGAAGGTCTTTTAAAAGGTGCAATTCCCATAGAGTTTTTTAACGAAAGAGGTAAGTACGACCTGAATGCTTTTTTACAAGAGTTAAATGCAAAAGTTGACACTACAAAACCCTTTGCTATCATCTGCCATACGGGAAGTAGAACATCTATGATAGCACCATGGATGTCAGAAAAGTTAAACTATAAAGTAGTAAATATCTTAGGTGGAATGGAGTATGCAACAAAGGGTCTTAAGATGAAAGTATACCCTTACAAAAAGTAGTTATGAAAATACCTCCCTTTGTAAAATTCCTATTTCACTTTACGCTTAGACTTGTTATAGTCTTTGGTTTTCTAGGAATTATCATTTTTTTACTTTGGGGTGCACTTTATCTTCTCTTTATTAAATAAAAACTCAAATGCCAACATACTCTTAGCTGGGATTTTAGCTATTATCATCGGTGTTGGAGTAGCACGCTTCGCATTCACCTCTCTTTTACCCGCTATGCTTAATGATTATCTTACTGTAACGCAGGCTGGTGTCTTAGCCTCACTTAACTTTGTTGGTTACCTCAGTGGAGCCCTCTTCTCTGTTTCACTTAAAAACATACAAAAAAAAGTTTTTTATTTACGTTTAGGCATTGTTCTAAGTATAGTAACATCCATCATACTTGGTACTACACACAACGAAACTTTATGGATTATTTCACGTATTTTAGCTGGTTTTGGCTCTGCTATGATACTTTTAGTAGGTGCTTCACTTGTTATGCTCAAACTCAAGCTTGAAAATAAAACGAAGGCTATGGGAATTCACTTTAGTGGCATTGGTTTTGCCATTGTCATAAGTGAGTTAGTCTCACAACTAGTTTTAAAGAACAACTCATGGAGTGATGCTTGGTTAGTGCTTGCATTCATGGCGTTTGTATTTTCTTTTTATATCTTTTATATCCTCTCCTTTGACAAAAAGAGCCATAAAGTCGCCCTACATAAAGAGAGTACAAAGTCTGTTTTCTCTCTGTATGTTGTATTACTTATTCTCGCTTACTTAACAGAGGGTGTCGGCTTTGTAGTTCAAGGTACATTTCTACCAGAGATAGTAAATTCACTTGAGGGTTTAGAGGGAAGAGGTAATTTAGCATGGCTTATAGTCGGCATAGCAGGAATCCCCTCTTCTATACTTTGGATGCGTTTAGCTCATAGGTTTAACAGTGTAAATGTCATCATCTTTGCACTTTCACTTCAAGTCATAGGCATACTCCTACCAACACTTAGTACAAACATATACATAAATCTTTTAAGTGCAGCTCTGTATGGCAGTACTTTTATAGGTCTTGTTGCACTGTTTATGAACCTAGCAGGACAGATTTCTAAAGATAATCCTGTCATACTTATGGGCTCTATGACAGCAGCTTATGGTATAGGTCAAGTAGCAGCACCCCTTTACAGTGTAGCACTTATAGCTGAGTATGGTGACTTTCACACAACCCTCTATCTCACCGCGTTTATAGTCTCTTTAGGTGTCGTTTTCATGTTTTTAACAAAGTATATTAAAGCGGCTTGATTTTATTTACCATCGCATATAATGTTGGTAGATACAGTAAATTTAACACAGTTCCCCAAATCAGTCCAAATCCGATAGAAATAGCGATAGGTTGCAAGATAACAGCTTGACCACTTGCATAAAATATAAGAGTAAAAAGTCCTAAAAATGTTGTGATACTTGTGATGAGAATAGGTCTAAGTCTATGTTTCGCACGAGTAAAAAACTCTTGGCTATTTCGCGTTCCGTGTAAAAAATCTAACATAATAATTCCATCATTTATAACCACACCCGCTAAACCTAATATACCGATGATAGAGGGCATTGTTAGAGGAATGCCTAATAGTTTATGCCCAAAGAGTGCTCCTAAAACAGAAAAAGGGATAACACTCATAACCATCAGAACATACTTCACTTTTGAGAAGATAAGCAGTAGTGTTATAAAGATAAGGAACATCGCTAAAATAAGAGAAGATTTCATATCGCCTTTGAGCTGTTTTGACTTCTCTTTTTCTCCTAGTAGATTAACCTCTATCCCCATATCTGAAATTTTATCTAAGATAGGTTGGAGTTTTTCTAGTACCTCTTGGGGTGTTATCACCCTTTTGTCTAAGTTAGCAAATACTGTTTTTACGATGGCCCCATTGAGTTTATTTATACTCTCATAATCTCGTATAGTCTCAATAGTTGCAACATCTGTAAGTTTGACATAACGACCATCATTGAGACTAATGTTAAAGTTAAAAAGTGTCGCTTTTTTATCTTTGTTACTATCCTCTGTTTTTATCTCCATAACGCCACGGTTATTAAAAGTTGTAGATTGTCGCTTTTCCAAAAAGAAGTTACTCAAAACTTTTGAGATAGAAGCTTCACTGAGACCTAAACTCTCTCCATAAGAGTTAATTTTTATCTTATACTCCATCTTTCCGTATTTTATGTTATCACTAAAGTTTGCAACTCCCTGCATAACTGATAAAGCAGACTCTAACTCTTTGATACTTTTTTCTAAGATAGCATCCTCACTTCCTGAGAGGTTTATCTGTATGTCACTTCGTATAAGACCGGGTCTATCCGCTGTCACTCCAAGTTCTAGCATAGAATACTTCTCACGAAATGGCTCTATAATCTCTTTAAGACGAGGTGCGAGTTCGTATGTTTTTTTCTCACGGCGTTTATCAGGGTCATTAAAAACAAAACGAAAGTTGAGTATGGGGTTGATGTACTTACTGATGAAGTTTGTATCTTTTGTGTCATAGAGTTCAAGTGTGATGTAGAACACATTGTTGTTAAACTCTGTTTCTCCTGAGAGACTTCGTCTGTAACCAGTTGTAGCAGAGGTAGATTTCAAAGAGAACTCCTCGGCATGTTTCATTATCTCTGCTTCTATCTCTTTTGAGAGTGCGAAAGTCTCCTCTATGGGTGTGTTTATATCTATTTTAGCTGAGACATAAAGATTGTTTCCATCAAAGTTTGGAAAAAACTGAAACTTCATAGAGTTTGCTGTAAAAACTGTTAAAAGCGGCACTAAAACTAAAAAAGTAAGTAAAAAAGTTTTTTTATAGTGTATGTTAAAAGAGAGGAGTCTCTCATAAAAGTTTTGAGCGAGAGTCCAGTCTACAAGGTTATGACTTTTTTTAAGCAGTTCACTTGCATGGAGTGGTAAAAAGAAAAAACTCTCTATGAGTGAGCCCAAAAGTATGAGTACAACAACGATAGGCACGAGGATTAGGAAAAGAGCGATTTCACCATGCATCAAAAACATAGGCAAAAAGGCAGCAGCTGTTGTCAGTGTTGCAAGTGATACGGGTAGCATCATCTCTTGTACACCTACTATGGAAGCCTCTTTGGCATCCATCCCCTCATCTATATGCCTCTGTATGTTCTCACTCACAACGATGGCATCATCCACAACGATTCCGATGACTATGAGTGCTCCTAACAAGGAGACTATGTTGATAGAATACCCAAGATAATATATAAACAAAAGACCTATAATAAAAGAAAAAGGAATCCCTAACGCCACAATAAATGCGATACGAAGGTTGATAAGAATATACATGGAGAGAAAAACGAGAATAAGTCCAAACATTAGGTTAGATATAACTGTATCGAGTCGTTTTTTTATAGGTACTGAACTATCTTTATAGGGAGTTAATATTACATTTTTATAACTCTTTTGAAGCTTTTTCACCTCTTCTATTATGATTTTTGAGAGTTTAAGAGCATCACCCTCTTCTCCTTTAGAGATAACTAAAGTTAGGGTTTCGTTGTTGTTAAAAGTTGCAAGTGTTGCTGTTTGTGGGTAGAGTATCTCCACCTCTGCCAAATCCCCTAAACGCACATATTTATCATCTATGTTTAAGATACTTTCCTCCCACTCAGCAGCATCAGTTTTACCATTTACAGTAGATATAAAAGCAAAACTTCCCTTCTCTTCAATGTTTCCTATAGGAAAAATATATGAGAGGTTTGAGATAGCGTTTACCACACTCGATGGTTTGAGTCCATACGCAAGAATAGCCTCAGAGTTCACTTTGATGGAGACCTCCTCTTTAGAATCACCACGAATAGCCACTTCAGCAATATGCTTTATCTTTGAGAGTTTACTTTTTATATCTTGTGCAAGCTCTGTTAAGTCACCCTGAGAGAGTGTTTTTGAAGAGATAGCAACTCTTATAAGTGGTTTATTTTTATCTATAAGTGTTGCTGTAGGCTCAAGCATATCAGAGGGTAAGTACTGTTTTGAAAGACTGATGGCGTCTTTTACATTGTTTAAGATGTTTATCTTATTTGCATTTTCATTAAGAGTCAAAATGATAGTAAAAGCACCCGGAGCAATAGTCGCTTCTGTCTTGTCTATGCCGTTGATGTTACTCATAGCATCTTCTATATCACGAACAGCCATCCTATCCATATTTGCTGCACTCGCTCCTACATAAGTACCGCGAACACTTATTTTATCAAGTTCAACAACAGGGAACATCTCTTTTGGAATGTTGATGTATGCATTTACTCCCATAAAAAGTAAAAAAGCTAAAAGTGCATAGTTTAAACGCGAGTTATTTATAAAGTACTGTAAAAATTTTATCATTAGATATTGTACATTAAACTTTGATATAATCACGTATGAATTTAAATAAAAGCATAATAACAAATACTATCGCACTCATACTTATAGGCTTATCTTTTCTCTTTTTAGAGTTGCATAATGCCCTACTCTTCACTGGACTTTTTGCTCTGTCTGGTGCGCTTACAAACCAACTAGCTATTCATATGCTCTTTGAAAAAGTACCGCTTCTTTATGGAAGTGGGGTTATTCCCCTGCGTTTTGAAGCTTTTAAAACATCTATTAAAAACCTTATGATGAGTGAATTTTTTACTCGTGAACAGTTGGAAAATTTCCTTGTCAATGAAGAGCAAAAAATCAAGCTTGAACCCATCATAGAAGAGACAGACTTTAGCCCTGCATTTGATGCACTCTCAAAAACAGTTATGGAGTCATCTTTTGGTGGAATGCTAGGAATGTTTGGTGGAGAAGCAGCACTAGAGAGTCTCAAAGAGCCATTTTCAACTAAAATGAGAACTGCTGTCATCAAAATAGTAAACTCTAAAGCCTTTAATGACACTATGCAAAAACATCTAAAAAACTCCTCTCTTAATGAAGAGATGCTAAACTCCATAGAAATAGTAATAGACTCGCGTCTAA
>NZ_JAEMVB010000011.1 GCF_029215995.1 Sulfurimonas sp. SAG-AH-194-L11 | reverse complement strand
CAATTAAATCTTCAACCGCAGACATCTCTAAACCAGTTAACTCACAATACTCTTCATCACGCATCCATGTCATCTAAGCTCCTTATGAAATAATGGTCTCAATCTCTAAAGAATCCATCTCAACTTTTTTCTCTTTTGCAATTCTATCTTCTTTGAGTTTTATAGCTAACTCTTCATTGTTCAAAGCTAAAATTTGCATCGCAAGAAACGCAGAGTTAATCGCCCCTGCTTTACCTATAGCAACTGTAGCAACTGGCATTCCAGCTGGCATCTGTACCGTAGAGAGTAGTGCATCTATACCTGCTAGTGCTGAAGCAGACATAGGCACACCTATGATAGGCTTTACTGTTTTTGAGCTTAGAACTCCTGCTAAGTGAGCTGCCATTCCCGATGCAGCGATAAATACTTGTGCACCCTTTGCCTCAGCCTCTTCAATATACTTCAGTGTTCGCGTTCGAGATCTGTGAGCTGATGATACGATGAGTTCATAGTTTACACCAAAGGCTTCAAAGGTATCTGAACATGCTTTCATAATTCCATAATCACTTTTAGACCCTATTACGATTGATACAAACTTCATCGTGGGTTTGTTCCCATATCTAAGTTAGAAGGCACTCTAAAAAATGTAAATGCAGGAAAAGTTGTAGGAAGAATGATTTCATTTGTGTTTCCACTATGAATAGCGTCATACAGCTTTCCTTTTTCAGTCTTAATCTGTTTGAGTTTCATATAAAATCTTCCATCTTTTTCATAAGTCGTTCCAATATCATTATCGACTATCGCCACATCACTTCCAAGAGGAAAAACAACTTCCATCTCATCATTTGGCTCTGTTTTAAACTTACATAAAAAGTGAGTTCCATCAGGATTTACTATACCACTTACCTGATGTGTTCCGAGTTGCATAGAAAAATCAAGACTCTGCGTATTATTTCGCTCAAAAGGGCGTGACACTAGATAAGCATCTGTATATCCACGGTTTTGGAGTGATTGAAGTTCGTACTGATACTTATCTTCATTAAACTCACCATCATAGTAGTCGTTTATCGCCATTCTATATGCTTTTGCAGTTGTAGCGGCATAGTAAGCCGTTTTAGTACGACCTTCTACTTTTACACTATCAACAACACCAGCATCTAAAATCTCTTTCATATGTGAAGCAAGGTTAAGGTCTTTTGCATTCATAATGTAAGTTCCAACGCCCTCATCTTCTTCTAAACGAAAGAGTGTTCCTGTTTCAGGATTTGCAGCATACATCTCATACTCAAAACGACAATCATTTGCACATGAACCACGGTTAGGAACACGACCAGACTGTAGTGTAGAGATAAGACAACGCCCACTATATGCAAAACACATACTTCCATGAACAAAAACTTCTAACTCTAGGCTTGGTATTTGCGTTTTTATAGCTACTAAATCTTTAAGACTTATCTCACGTGCTGTAATAATACGAGTAGCACCCATGTCATGGTAAATCTGAGCATCAAGTACATTCATAACATTTGCTTGTGTTGAGAGATGTAGAGCCATACCAGGAACTAACTCATGACACAGTTTTAAAACACCTGGCGTTGCAACAATAAAAGCATCAGGGTTTAATGCACCCATAGCTACTATATGTTTTTTTAAAAGTGCTATTTGAGAGTTAAAAGGAAAGCCATTTATAGTGACATATACTTTTTTACCTCTTGCATGAGCATATTCAATACCTTCAGCGAAATCTTCCATACTAAACTCTTTTCCACTTCTTATGCGAAGGGAGAAGTGACTTACACCACCATACACGGCGTCTGCACCAAAGTCTATTGCTATTTTTAACTTCTCTAATGATCCTGCTGGAGAGAGCAGTTCTACTTTTTTACTCATTATTGACCAAACTGTGCAAGTAGTGCTTCTATATCATCTGCAGATGCAACATCATTATGAGTATCACCTACGATATGTTGTGCCGATGATACACGTTTAGAGTCATCTATCTTACCCTCAAAAAGAGTGTTCATATATCCTGCGAGTGAACGCATTACATTAATAACACGCTCAATTTTTTGTCGATGGATATCTTGATACTGCATGATATCCATAACATTCATAATCTCATCTCCACTGTTTTGCATTGTCTCAATAATCGTCTGTGCTGCGACTAATGCCTCTTCATTTTGTGTTAAACTAGTAGAAAACACAGCTACATCAGGAAACTTTTGTGTCAAAGTTTTAAAGAGTTCTATATTACTTGTCAGAGTATCTATAGTAATATTTGCCTCTTCCTCTTTTTCCATAAGTTCGTTAGAAATATTTTCAATAATATCAAATATCTCACCCGCTTTTTCTTCACTCTCTTTAGTTACATCATCAAGTTGATGTACCATTTTGTTCTCATCTGTCGCAGGAAGGGGCCAATGATGTGCTGTTTCTTCACCATATCCAGCTGGCTCATCATCTTTTTTTGAAGATGCTTCAGCGACTTCTTCTGTAGTTTCTTCAAAAGTTTCTACCTCTGAACTCTCTTCGCTTACAGCATCTTCTTCTAGCTCATCTAAATCAATCTCTCCACCCATTAAAGCGTCTAGTTCTTCTTGTGTCATTCTCTTGTCTCCAGAGGTAAATATTGTATATTTTACACTATAATAGCATAAAATATATAAATACGAGAAGAGCTATGATAGTTGATATGCACAACCACACACCATTATGTAATCATGCAGAGGGAAGTATACAAGAGTATGTTCTTTGTGCTATTGACGCTAAAACCCAGTTTTTTGGCTTCTCTGACCATGCTCCTATGGATTTTGATCCACAGTACCGAATGAAATTTGATGAAATGAAGCAGTATGAAAAAGATGTTTTACAAGCACAAAAAAAGTATGCTGATGAGATACAAATACTTCTAGGTTACGAGGTTGATTATCTCCCTGGACATATGGACAAACGTGTTCTCACTGCTGATGTTGATTATCTCATAGGTTCTATCCATTTTTTAGAGGGTTGGGGCTTTGATAATCCTGAGTTTATTGGAAAGTGGGATGAACAAAATATAGATGAAATATGGCAAAAGTATTTTAACACTATCGAAGCTATGGCAAAAACGAAACTTTTTGACATTGTAGGGCATTTAGACCTTATAAAAGTGTTTAAATTTATGCCAAAATCTGACATAGTAAAGATGGCGACACCTGCACTTATCGCCATAAAAGAATCAGGTATGGTTTTGGAGTTAAATGTGGCTGGATACCGAAAAAAAGTACAAGAACCTTATCCTTCTAAAGCACTTCTACAAAAGGCATATGAGTTAAATATTCCTATCACTTTCTCTTCTGATGCACATAAGCCTGAGCAGGTTGCTATGTATAACGACGCCATTATAGAACTAGCAAAAGATATCGGCTACACAGAATGTTCTTACTTTATAAAACGCCAAAGATATTCTATATCTTTTTAAATTTAGTTAAAGTAAAGATATAATTTACTAATAAATTGTATAATGCTTCAAAATATTAGAAAAAGGATTTACAAATGGGTAAATATATAGAATTAACTGGTGCAGATTTCGAAGCAACTCTTTCAGAGGGTGTATCTTTAGTTGACTTTTGGGCTCCTTGGTGTGGACCATGTCGTATGATTGCTCCAATTATCGAAGAGTTAGCAGAAGATTTTGATGGTAAAGCAAAAGTTTGTAAAGTAAACACTGATGAAGAGCAAGAAATTGCTGTTAAGTTTGGTATTCGTTCAATTCCAACTATCATGTTCTTTAAAGATGGTGAGATGGTTGATCAAGTTGTTGGTGCACAAAGCAAACAAGCTTTAGCTGACAAAATCAACGCTCTTTTAGGGTAATCTCTAAAGGATTCTATTTTGGCTAAAAGAAAAGGAAAATCTCTTTTTTCTTTATCTACCCTTTTAGCCTCTTTCTTCGGAGCAGCAATGATTGCTGCCTCCTTTGCTTACTTCAACTACAAGTTTTCAGAGTATAAGTTTATTGACTTTAAAGAGTGGACTTTTTACGAGCAAAATGACCTTTTCAGACCTAAAGCAGACAAGTATATAGTAGTCTTTTACTCTTCACGCGAACGAGACACCATGCAACTCTTGGCTGACATAAATTTAACACTACCCGTTTTAGCTATTGACTACTATAATAAAGTAAGAGAAAATACAAAAAATACTACTTTTTTAAGAGGTGGTACAAAAAATTCACTAGCATTTATACAACGCTTTAATATATACGAATCTCCCTCTATTTTCTTTATCAAGAGAACTAAAGATACTCTTTATAAACAAGATAGTATGATACATAAACTAGATAATCTCCAAGAGTTATCTAAAAAGGTAAACTCCCTTTAAAGGAAAGAAATTGATTTTAGATTGTGCAATTATTGGTGGTGGGCCCGCTGGTCTAACTGCTGGGCTCTATACAACACGTGGTGGACTAGAGAATGTAGTTATGTTTGAAAAAGGTATGCCTGGCGGACAGATTACAGGTTCATCTGAGATAGAAAACTATCCAGGTGTCACAGGTGAGATAACGGGAATGGATTTAATGTTACCATGGCCTGCACAGTGTCAAAAATTTGGCCTTATTCATGAGATGAAAAATGTAACTTGTGTTTCTAAAGAGGGAGATATTTTTACTATCCATACAGAAGATGGGGAGACCATTCAGGCGCATAGTGTTATCATAGGAACAGGTTCATCTCCCAGGCGTGTTGGCTTTAAGGGTGAAGATGAACTTTTTGGTAAGGGTGTGAGTACTTGTGCTACTTGCGATGGCTTTTTCTACAAGGATAAAGAGGTTGTTGTAATTGGTGGTGGTGATACTGCACTTGAAGAGGCTCTCTACCTTGCAAAAATTTGCTCAAAAGTATACATAGTACATCGTCGTGATACTTTTCGTGCCGCTCCAAACACTATAAAACGTATACAAAATACTCAGAATATAGAACTCATTCTCAACTCTACTCCAGATGAAGTATATGGCGATAATATGGGTGTAACAGGGATAAAAATCATCAATAAAGATGGAAAAACACGAGATATCGAAGTACCCGGTGTTTTTACCTTTGTTGGAAATGATATAAACAACGAAACACTCATACAAAAGGATGGCACTTTTTTATGTGAGATAAATGAGTTAGGACAGGTAAAAGTTGACCTACGTATGCGGACTTCAGTAGCTGGTCTTTTTGCAACTGGCGATATGCGTCAAGATGCTCCTAAACAAGTTGTCTCAGCGGCTGGTGATGGTGCAGTTGCTGCTTTATCTGCTATATCTTATGTGGATGAGCTCTTAAACTAACTCTTTTTTGTAACCCTTATGTTTCCTTTGTTTTGTAAAATACACTACAAATCACAAAAGGAAACATTATGAAAACTTTTTTCATTATTCTACTCGCTTCACTTACTCTTTATGCACAAGATGCTTTTATAACTGCTATCAAACTCGATAAAATATTAAATGATAAAAATCTAGTCTTAGTTGATACCGCAGATTTAAAAACATATAATAAAGGGCATATCCCTCATGCACATCAAGTAGATATTTCAAAGTTTAGACACTGGGTAGACAATACTTACCTACTGATGAATTCACCACAAGAGATACAAAAAGTTGCTCGTAGTCTTGGAATAAATAAAGATTCACATATTGTTCTTTATGGTCATAATAGAGGTAAAGAGCTTTTAAAAACAAGTTATATCGCTCTCGCATTGATAGTCAATGGTGCTAAACATATCTCTATACTTAATGGTGGTTATGCTGATTGGGATTATGAGTTTGAAGATATGCCAGAAAAGTTCTCTACAAAAAAAGATAAAATCAAGAGAGGAAATTTTACTACAAACTTTAATCCAAATGTTTTGGTTGATTTAGAGTATGTCAAAGCTCATATTGGTAAAGTACCTATGATAGAAGCTCGTCCAAAAGCTTTTTATACAGGTCAGAGAAAATCTAATGGTGTAAGACGACTCGGTCATATAAGTGAGGCAACTAGTAGTTTTTGGAGAGATAAGTTTAACATCGATGATTCTCTAAAAAGCAAAAAAGAGATAAATGAAATCTATGTAGATCTTAATAAACTAAGTCCCGATAAAGAGGTGATAACATACTGTACAGGTGGGCTAGAAGCATCTATGAACTGGTATATTTTAACACAATACTTACACTATAAAGATGTTAAACTTTATGATGCTTCTATGAAAGAATGGGGAAATCTAGACTCTACTCCTATGCAAAAATAGTCTTAAATATAGACTATGAATACACTTTTTTTAAATATATTAAAAGTAATTACTTCTATTATATTTGTTTTACTAGTTCCCATTCTATGGTTTTATGATTTTGGGACTAGCTTAGTTTGGACTATTCTCATTCCTCTTCTTCCTCTTGGACTTATAGTTATCGGTTTTTCTCGCTGGAGAGATGTCTGTCCTCTTGCTCTTATATCTAAAATATCACAAAATATAAATCTATTTAAAAAAAGAAAAGTGCCAGTATGGTTTGAAAATAATTTTTGGTATTTTCAATATGCACTCCTTTTTATAGCTTTAAGCCTGCGATTAACAAGCTTAAACTATGACAACACCCTCTTAGCAATCTTTTTTATAGGAGTCATTCTCAGTGCCTTTTTTAGCAACCTCTTTTTTACTGGAAAGAGTTGGTGTAACTTCTTTTGTCCTGTAGGAGTAGTTGAAAAAATATATACTATCTCAAATGCAAAAAACTATAAGTATGATTCAAAATGTGGAACTTGTACAGCATGTAAAGTACACTGTCCAGACATAGACTTAGAAACGAGCTACTGGAAAGAGGGAGCTGCAAAACAGAAAAGTTTTGTATTTTACTCATTTCCTGGAATGATTTTAGGTTTTTATCTCTACTTTTATCTCCTCTCTGGTTCTTATGAGTACTACTTTTTAGGAACATGGACGGAAGATAACTTATCTCTACTCTCTAGCGGGTTTTTCTTTGCACCATTTATTCCGCTGTTTATTGCTGCCCCACTTACTTTAGCACTATTTTCACTTTTTAGTTTTTATATCTTTAAAACTATACAAGACCACCTATGGAAAAGAAGAATATTTAAAGAGATAAATTATGAGACACTCGTTCATAGAGTTAAAACTCTTGCTTCTTTTATATCATTTAACATTTTTTATATTTTTGCTGGTGCACCTTCTTATATGCAGTATCCTTTTATCTATGGTATCTTTTACTTTTTTGTTGTATCTCTTTCATCTATCATCTTTTATAAAGAGATATTTAGACAAGAGGCTTATTATATACAAGAGCGTTTTGCCTTGAAGTTTATAAATAGTTGGGATTCTACCAAGACTATACCCTCAAATCTTAAAGAGATTTATTATACATACATAAATGATAACAGACCAAAAAAAGAGAGACTCAAAATGTATAAAGAGAGTATCACTGAGCTAATGCAAGAGGGAGTACTCAATGAATCAAGTATGAAAATTCTTTCTAAACTCAAAGAGCAGATTGGGATTAGTGATTTTGAACATAAAAGAGTAATTAGCCAAATCAAACAAAAAAATGCAGATTTATTTGATGAAACTATTGAAAAATCGGCTGAGAAACTTTTTCAAGAAAATTCTTATAAAAAACTGATTCAAAATGCACTTAATGAGCGTTTAGAGATAGATGAAACTCACCTAAAATCATTACAGACTCAATTTAATATCTCAGATACTCTTCACCATAAAATTATGCTCACCTTAGTAAATAAGAACGACAAAATACATACTGATATACTCACACTATTAGAGTCAATTCAGACTCTAATTTCCTTACAAAAGTCACTTTATGAAGATGGAAGTCGTGAGATTCTCTTCTTAAAGTACTGTATAAAAAATGAATTTCTCTATACCTCTAAAGAACTTTTTGCTATGCTTTTTACTATCTATAAAAATCATCATAAAGTATTAAAATCCTTACTCAACATATCTAAAGAAAAAGAGGAGGATGAGCTCTTTATACTCGATGAGAATACTTTATCCTTCTTAGATGATGATATTGCACAAAAGATGCTATTTATCCATAAGAATTTTTGTTTTAGCAAGCTTAAATCAGATAAAAACAACAATAAAGAAATCATCCAAAAATTACTACTCCATGATTCACTTCAAATAGCGACAGCCGCACTTTTAAATACAAAAGACAATACAAAATTCTACCTCACCAAAAATGTGTTAAAAAGATTTGATGCAGTATACGATATAGAGATTCGAGCTCTTTTATATAGACTTGTCTATCAAACACATAAGATTACAACCTATGAGAGGATGATGTACCTTAACCATATATCTATCTTTAACAATCTCAAACTAGATGACCTTTATTCTTTAGGGAAGAGTACTAAAGTATTAAGGTATAAGGATGGGGAATATATTATTAAACAAGGTGGTCTTGGTAATACACTATATATACTCATTCGAGGGAGTGCAGTCACTGAAGTAAATGGAGTTGAGATAAAATCTCTTAGCCATAGAGATTATTTTGGAGAAGTGGAGCTTTTAGGAGGAACTAAACGTAGTGCATCAGTAAAAGTTACACAAGACACAGTATTGCTTGCCATTACAAAAAAAGAATTTAAACACTTTCTAGAAAGAAACCCACAGGTTAGCTCCAAAGTTATCAAAGGGATAATAAAAAAACTTATTTAATATGTTATCATTTGAAAAAATATATAAAGGTCAATTATGATTAAAGTTGGAATATTTGGGGCAAATGGCCGTGTTGGAAAATTACTTATAGAAAATCTTTTAGAGACTCCTGATATGAGTTTGAGTAGTGTGTATGTAAGAAACAGTTTAAACTTTTCAGTTGATCCCTCTGTACTCATTTCAACAAATTTAAAAACATTTTTAAATGCTTGTGATATTGTTATAGACTTTTCACTTCCTGATGCTTGTGAAGCACTTCTTGAAGCAGCAATGCTAACGCCAAAACCATTAGTTATAGGGACAACAGGTTTAAATACACATCAGCTTAATCTTCTCAAAGAAGCAAGCCTTGTAATGCCTATTTTATATGCTACAAATATGAGTCTTGGAGTTGCCCTTTTAAATAAGCTTGTTTTACAAGCTTCAAGTGCACTAGAGGGCTTTGACATAGAAATAGTAGAACATCATCATAAACATAAAAAAGATGCTCCTAGCGGTACTGCTCTAACTCTTGGTGAGCATGCTGCTCGTGGGCGTGGCTTAGAGTTAGATAAAGTCAGAGTAAGTGGTAGAGATGGAAATATTGGTGAGCGTAGTAAAAATGAAATCGCAGTTATGGCTATTCGCGGTGGTGACATTGTCGGTCGTCATACAGTTGGTTTTTATAATGATGGTGAGTTTTTAGAACTAAACCACACAGCAACATCAAGAAGTACTTTTTCTAAAGGTGCTATCCGTGCAGGTGGATGGTTAGCAGATAAGGATACTGGTCTTTACTCTATTAGTGACTGCTTAGAGCTCTAGTAGTTTTTTTAAATACTCTTAGCAGTAGCCGCAAGTTTTGCCCATGCTGAATCTGGCTGGGCCTCTATAGCTTTTGTAAATGCTGCTTGTGCTTCTTCATCTCTCCAAAGTTTATTCAGTACTGTACCTTTTAAGTACTGCTGCCTCGCCCTATCACTCTTACTAATATCAACAGTGTCTAAAGATGTTATAACACTTAGGGCTTTGTTATAATCTAGCTTGTTTATATATGCTTGATAGAGTGTAAACTCTACATAGGGACTCTGTGCACTTGAGTGAGAACTCTTTTGAATCTTCATAACTTTTGTGCCATATTTAATAACTATAGTGTCATCTTTACGAGCAGTCCCTATACTCATAACTGATACATAACGTTCAATATCTTTATAGTCTAAGCCAAATAGCTCTTCAATCTTAACCATCACTTTAATCATTTCATCTTTTTTCTCTAAACGATCATATGTATCAAAAAGATACCTATAAACTTCCTTATAAGCAGAATTTTTATCATCTTGGATAAGTGTAATCAAATCTTTACTCGCATCTATTACATCACTATAATTTCCAGTAGAAAAGTCGACTTTTATATATCTAAAGAGCCACTTCTTTCTATGGTCAAGGTTTTCACTTTTAAAGTTCTTGAGTGCTATATTTTTAGCTAAAACAAAATCCCCACCATGCATAGCACACTCATATATACCATCATCCCACTCATTTGAAAGTGTAATGTTATACTCATTTGACATAGTTAGTACACGATTACACTCTTTATTTTTTAAAGCATCTTTCATCACACCTACAGCTCCATCATGAATGATTTCTTGTATATCTTTATACTTCTGTTCATCAAGGTTTAGCAGCGCTTCTTTCATATCTAAAACAGTTGAAAACTTCCCCTCTTTAAGTAAGAGTTTTGCTTTTTCATACACTGCACGATTACCTATCGTATCATCTGCATATGTTTGTATGAGTTTGTCATACTCTGCAAGTCTATGTGTAGTATTTGAATCTTGCATTTCAAAAAAGAGTTCATCTTTTGCAATATCAATCTTGTTAATATACTCTCCATCAGGAAATTCTTTAATATATCTATTGATAGCGACAAGTGCCTCTTTTTTGTTTTTTGTTTTTGCAAGCCATAATGCTTTTTTACTTAAAAGTACTTCATACTCATCGTATGTGTAATCAATCGCATCTAAAAGTGCACCTGCAATTTTAGATGCAGTTTCATAATACTCTTCATCTGCAAAGTTATTCATCATAATTTTAGACTCACGCTCTTTTTCATGAAAATAAGCAGGTTTTGCATCGATGATTTTTTCTATATATTTTGCAGACTCTTTAAGTGAGGTTTCTTGTTTGAGCTTTGCTATCCTAAATGCAGCTGTTGCTGCTACATCAAGGTCTTTTGTTCTATAAAGTGCTTTTTTATAAAACTTAAGAGCAGGTTTTAATCCTCCACTTAGTACTAACATATCTCCCTTATAAATATAGCCCCATTGTGTAAAAACTGTATCTTCATGCTCACTAAAAAGTCTGTCAAAAAAGTAGTCAGCATCACTGCTCATACCTATTTGTGCATAAGCCTCTGCAGTATATGCCAAAATTTCAGGAATGTTTTCATTGGATGAGTACTCACGTAAATAAATCTTTGCATTACTGATTACATTATCATAATCTTTGAGTTTTTCAAATAGTTTGATTTTATAGTAAATGAGCTCTGCTTTAAAAAGTGTCTTTGGATACTCTTGTAAAATATCATCAACGACATCCATGCACTGTTCATACTTTTTCTCTTTATAGTATCGTTTAACTTTGAGATACTCTTTTACATCCCCTACTTTTTGTATATGTACAGGATTACCTTTAATGTCTAAACTACCTACATAAGGTAGTTTATCTTTATTCATAAAAAATGGTAAGTTTAAACTTATATCTGGTCTTACTCTATTATTAATCAATGGCAATTTCTCTTTATAACCTATGATACTCCATCTATTACTTAGAGTTACATCTGCTTGGTAAACACTATCATCTATGGTTAAGTCAAATACATCAGCAATAAGCTTTAGCTTATATATGGGCTTTATACTTATAAAAAAAGTACCTTTTTGTATAAAAGTATGCACTCTAAAAAATTCATTTTGTAAGGGTTTAACAGTTGTTGATGGTTTTTTTGGAAATGCACAAATAACTTCTGTTGTAAGCATAAAATCATCTTTGATTTTTTGACAGATAAATTTTTGTGTGTTAGTAATTTTGAGAATAGAGTATGGAGTGAAGTCATCTTTTGCACTATCCATAGAGATATCAAGTGCAAAAGAGTGAACACAAAAAAGAGCTAAGAGTATAGTTTTAAACAAATGCTCAGCCCCTTTTGTGCTTTAATAAATTAATACCCGCTGTTATAAACGAATGCAGTAACAAATTCAAGTAATGAATCTAATGCTACAAAAGCAAATACAGTTCCTATAATAGCAAATCCTATAATAGTTTTTAAGGCAGTTGTAGCATTTGCTACATAAAGTTGGCCATTGTTATCTACATTTGACTCAATAGGGTCTTTCATAAACATGAATACAATGAGCTTAAGATAATAGTATCCAGCAATAGCAGAGTTGAGTGCCATAATTAAAGCGAGTACTGTGTAGCCACCAGTAACAGCAGAACTAATCATATAAATCTTACCCCAAAATAGAGCGAATGGAGGAAGACCTGCAAGACTTAACATAAAGAGACCCATAATTATAGCTGCCATTGGAGATGTTTTAATCATACCTGAAAACTTCTCAAAACTATGATCAGTTTTTTGATATCCTGGAAGCTCTTTTTGACGAGAAATCCAAAGCATAGAAAATGCTCCAAGGTTAGTAAAACTAAACAGAATCCAGTAAAGAAATAGAGCTGAATTAGACTGTGTAGTTCCGATAAGAATAGCCGCCATTACAAAACCAGCATGAGATATTGAAGAGTATGCAAGCATACGTTTCACATCAGTCTGAACAATTGCCCACATATTTGCCGCAGTCATAGTAATAACAACAAGTGCATACAGAACTACTTCTAACCAAACAATATGTGCATGAATTAAGAATTCAAATAGTCTCATAGCTACAACAAATGCAGCTATTTTTGGAACGATTGACATATAACCAGCCATTGCAGCTGAACTTCCCTCATAAACATCTGGTGTCCACGTATGAAAAGGAACAACTGAAAGTTTAAACCCAAAAGAACCAAGCATCATAACTACACCAACAAGTACAAAACCTATGTCAGCATAGTTGTTCGCTTCAAGAACTGCAGCTATTTGGTTTATCTCAATTGAACCTGTAAGTGCATAAAACACCATTGAACCAAAAGAGTAAAAACCAGCAGCTAATGCACCCATAGTAAAGTACTTAACAGCTGCTTCAAATGACTTGTCACGGTTATGCATAGCGATGAGAGTATAAAGAGCTAAAGAAGCTGTCTCTAAACCAACAAAGATAAGGATTAGGTTATCAGACGCAACCATAAACTGGAATCCTGCAATCATAAATAAGAAGAGTGCAAAAAATTCAGGATATGAAAATTCATGAAAACGCTTATTTGTAAGTGCTAATGGGATAAATAGCATAGATGTAACAACTATTATAAACTGAGAGATAATCGCTAAACCATCAATAAGCATAACATCAAATACACCAAGCATAATTCCCTCTTTACTAAATACACCTGCAGACTCTAAAAGAGCACCAAAATCAAGTGCAAGAAAAAGGATAGAAAGGACAACATAGAGTGACTTATCAAGACCACCTTTGATGATATCTATAACTAAAATAAGTAAAGCACCAATAACTGGAATCAGCATTGGAGCAAGTGTTATAAGGTTTAAAGACTCTAAAGAAACATTTACTGGGCTTAACATTAGTGTCCCTCCTTCATTGCAGTTTTACTAATAACAACACCAGATACATTAGGTATTCTCATTTTTGCTTCATGTGAAGTAGCTTTGTTATGCATCAACTGCACAACAGCCTCAACAGAGTTGTTAATTGGACCCAGAACTGGTTTAGGATAAATACCTAACCAAACTGTAATTATTGACAAAGGTATAAGCGCTAAAAGCTCACGTTTGCTAACATCTGGTAAGTTTCTATTTTTCTCATTTGTAACTTCACCAAAAAATATCTTTTTAAATGCTGTAAGCATATAAATCGCACCAACAACAATAGCGATTCCCGCTAAAAGTGTTAAGATGTGAGACTGCTGATAAAATCCAAGAAGACTTAAAAACTCACCTACGAAGTTAATCGTTAAAGGCATACCAACTGAAGCCATTAACATTAAACCAAAGATAGTTGCATATCTAGGCATAACATGTGCTAAACCACCAAACTCACTCATAAGTTTTGTATGACGTCTATCATAGATAACACCAACAAGTAAGAAGAGAGCTCCTGAAACAACACCGTGAGCAATCATTAAAAAGATTGAACCAGAGATACCTTCAACATTTAAAGCGAATGTACCAAGAATGATAACACCCATATGTGATACTGAAGAGTAAGCAACAACCTGCTTGATATCTTTTTGTGCATAAGCAACCATAGCCGTGTAGATAATCATAATAATTGCAAGAATTGCAATCGGATACATGAAAAACACTGAAGCATCAGGAAATAGTGGTAGAGAAAAACGGATAAATGCATATGTACCCATTTTAAGTAAAACTGCCGCTAGTATAACCGAACCAATAGTTGGTGCTTGACCGTGTGCATATGGTAACCATGTATGAAATGGAAACATTGGAACCTTGATGGCAAAACCAAAAAAGAATGCAGCAAATAACCATAACTGAAATGATTCAGGAAGGATAAGTCTATACCAATCTAAAATCGCAAAAGACCAAACGCCAGTTGCTTGATAAAAGAAGTAAGCCATAAAGAGCATACCAACAAGCATAACAAGAGAACCTGTAAAAGTGTAAAGGAAAAACTTCACTGATGCGTATATACGAAGAGGTCCACCCCATGCACCGATTAGATAAAGCATCGGCACAAGTGAAAGTTCCCAGAAAACATAAAATACAATAGCATCAAGAGCAGCAAATACACCAATCATTGTCATCTGTAAAAACAGAAGAGTGATTATCATGTTTTTAATACTATGAGCAGGTGACAATGAAGCTATACCAATCATAGTAAAGAAAGAAGCCATAATAATAATAAACAGAGAGATACCATCAACACCTAAAATGTAGTTAATACCAAAAGATGGTATTAAAGCCATATGCTCCATAAACTGCATACCAGATACACTATTGTCAAATGAAAACCATAACCATAAAGAGAGTGCGAACTCAATAGCCGCAACAGCAGTACCATAAGCTCTCATGCTCTCTTTATTTATCATAAATCCCATAACTCCTGCGAATGCTGGGAAGAAAATTAAAATACTTAAAATATGATCTAACATATACTAAACTCCTAAGCCGGATAAGATAGTAGTTATCTCACCGGAATATCTAGCTGCTAGTCCGAAAACTACAGCTAATGATAGTAGTGCAACTGTACCTGCAACCATCCATTTTAACATTGTAGAAAGATTTCCACTCTGCATGTGTCTTGTGTTTTTACCAGTGTTATAGAAGATATGTGCAATACCATCAACACTTGCATCAACAACTTTTTGATCTACTTTTTCCCACAGAACAGTTGAAAGTTCTTTATATGGTTTTACTAGATACTCTTCGTAAGCATAAGGGATATAGTACTGATTAATAAGGAGTTTATATGCAAAACTATTTTCCATTTTACTTGTTCCATCAGGAATCTTTATAGCACTACTCATATACTTTTTATAAGCGAAAAAGATTGAGAGAATAACAAAAGCTTGTGTTCCAATAGTCATAATCCAATATGTAAGATGCGAATGAATATGATATTCAGTAGCTGGTAAAAGCTCTGTAACCATTTCAAAGTATGGCATTTTCATAGTAAAACCAGCGATAATAGCTAAAATTAAAAGAGGACTCATAGCAATTAACATAAACTTATATGCTTCATGTGGATGGTGACCAAGTGCTGTATGTCTATCTTCACCATGAAAAATTAGTGCAATAATTCTAAATGAATAAAATGCAGTAAGTCCAGCAGTAAGTAATAAAACAGTATAAATGATAAAGTGATGATCAACAAATGCAACTTCTAAGATTAAATCTTTTGAGAAGAAACCAGCAAGTGGAAAGATACCAGCAAGAGCAACAGATGCTAATGTCATCATAATCATCGTACCCTTCATAGTCTTTCCAAGTGCACCCATTTTAAACGGATCAAGTTCATCATGCATTGCATGCATAACATTACCAGCACCAAGGAAAAGAAGTGCTTTAAAGAATGCATGAGCCATAAGGTGAAAGAGTGCAACCCAGTAAGCTCCAAGTCCAGCAGCAGCAAACATATACCCAAGCTGCGAAAGTGTAGAGTAAGCGATAACTCTTTTTATATCACGATTTACAAGTGCCATAGTTGCTGCAAAAATCGCAACAAAAGCTCCAAGGCTAGCGATAAACAGACCAACATTTGGAATAAGTGCATATAACTCGTTTGAACGAACAACAAGATAAACACCAGCTGTTACCATTGTAGCAGCATGAATAAGTGCAGAAACAGGTGTAGGACCTTCCATCGCGTCAGCTAACCATGTATGAAGTGGGAACTGAGCCGATTTACCCATAGCACCGATGAAAAGGAAGATTCCTATCCAAGTAAGTGTTGCATGATCTAAGTTAGCAAATGCTGCAAATGCACCATCGTACTGAAGTGTTCCAGTATTCCAGTAAACTAGGAAGATACCGATTAACATTCCAAGGTCAGCAATACGGTTCATTATAAATGCTTCGTTTGCAGCCCAAGTAGCACTCTCTTTGTGAAACCAGAAACCAATAAGTAACCAAGAACACAGACCAACACCTTCCCAACCAATGAAAAGACCTGCAAAGTTATCACTCATTACAAGAATCATCATTGAGAAAACAAATGCTGAAAGATAAGAGAAAAATCTATTAAATCCAGAATCGTGATCCATATAACCGATTGCATAAATATGAACTATAGTTGAAACAAGAGTAACAACCATCATCATAGTTACAGATATTTGATCAACTACAAAACCAAATGGTATGTAAAGGTTACCTGTAGCCATCCAAGTCATTAACTCAAGATGAACAATCTCACCCGTACCTAAAATATGTGTTAAAAGTATAGAACTTGAAACAAATGCAGTAAATATAAGTAAACTTGCTACTATACCTACAAACTTCTTTTTGGGTGTTGTAGTAAAAAGTGCTGCAAAAAGTGAACTCACTAATGGTGCAAAAAGTGCTATATATAAATATTTTTCCATCTGTTTATCCTCTCATGCTTGACATAGTATCTAAGTCAATTGTACCATGGCGTTTATGCCAAACAATTAATAAACCTAGTCCTACAGCTAATTCAGAAGCAGCGATTGCAATTACAAAAAATGCAAACATCTGACCTGTTAGGTCACCGTAGTAGTGTGAAATTGCTGCAAAACCTACATTAACAGCATTCAATAAAATTTCTGTTGCAAAAAAGAGCATAAGAAGATTCTTTCTACGCATTACACCTATCAGACCTATACAAAACAGTATTGTAGATAGGACTAAATAATGATTTAAACCGATTTCCATCATGAGAGTACCTTCTTATTTTTTTCATCTTCAGCTGCTTGTATCTCTTCAGCATTCATAAGTGTTAATGATAAATCCATTTTCTTACCAGCTAAAACAATTCCAGCAACCATTGCTACTAAAAGCATAATAGCGGCAACTTCAAATGGAACAAGGTACTTAGTAAAAAGAACCATACCAACTTGCTCAGTATTACCAGCACCTTCTACCATAGGGTAAAAAGCCTGCATATTTGTCGAAATAATTGGAGCTGAAAAGATAGCTACTACCATAACCGCGGCTACTACACTTAAACCAACAACAATATACTTGTTACCATGATTCTCTTTTACTTCACGTGTTGTATCAAAAAACATCATACCAAAGGCATAGAGTGCCATTACTGCACCAGTGTAAACGATAATCTGTACCGCACCTAAAAAATCAGCACCCAAAATAAAGAAAAATGCTGAGATAAAAATCATTCCTGCTGCTAATGCACTAAGTGCATATAGCGCTTGTGCTGTAGTTACAGTTATGTAAAACATTGTAATTGTTAAAAATGCAAACAGGTAAAATGCTACTGCTTCAAACATAGTCCAATCTCCTTAATATGATAGAGGTGTTTTAGCAACACGCTCATCTTCATGTGGTGTAATAGCACCAAAACCTTCGAACTCTTTTTGAGCATTTGCTTTCATAACATCAATTGGAGTGAGCATATACTCATAATCAACATAATGTTCACGTTGCTCAGAAGCATTCTCATACTCTCCACCGTGTGTAATAGCAAGTTCTGGACAAACTTCAGCACAGTATCCACAAAAGATACAACGACCAAGATTAATCGTGTACTCAGTTACTTCTTTACGAGACTCTTCATCTATTTTTGTATCCATACGAATACAATCAGAGATACAAATCTTCTCACAAAGTCCACAACCGATACAACGCTCAGCATCAGACTCCCAAAGACGTTTCATCTCATGAACAGCACGGTAACGTGGTCCAATTGGCATTTTTTCTTCAGGATAAGAGATAGTATGAATGTCAAACTTAATCATCTCTCTCATAACTACCCATAAACCAACAAAAAGCTCTAGTCTGAATGTTCTTTTTATAATACGCTTGAATCTTCCCATACTATCAGTTGGGTAGTCTTCAATGTCAACCATAAAGTAGCCGTTATCAGCTACATTTCTATTATTAAATTGTTCCATCATCATCCCTTAAAACATCATCACAAAACCAGTGATAACAACGTTAATCACTGCTAATGGCATAAGCACTTTCCAACATAACCACATCAATTGATCTGGTCTAACATCTGGCCATGCAGCTCTTGTCCATAGGAAAAAGAAGAAGAAAAATGCCATCTTACCAAGTAATGCAAATGCACCTAAAACAGTTCCATCACCAAAACCACCAAGAAAGATGATAGGGATAACAAAAGAGATAAAGAACATATTTGCATACTCACCGATGAAGAAAAGACCCCATCTCATACCAGAGTACTCAGTACCAAAACCATCAATAATTTCATGATCATTTGCGATTAAGTGAAATGGTGTACGACCAGTTTCAGCAAATGCAGCAATCCAAAAAAGTATAAATGCTAGTGGTTGAGACCATACAATCCAACCATTTTCAATCTGATAGTTATTAAAATCAATCAGTGAAAGTGAACCTACCATCATAATTGGAGCCAAAGCAGCAAGTCCTGTTACAACCTCATATGAGATAAAAACAGCAGCTGCACGAGCTGCTGAAAGTAGTGCGAACTTATTTGCAGAAGCCATACCACCAAGAAGCGGACCAAAAAGACCAACAGCCATTACACCTAATACATAAAGAATACCGATGTTGATATCTGCAACTATTGGGTGAACTTCATAACCAAACAGAGTAAATGCTGGTAAAAAAGGAATAGCTGCTGCTGCCATAAATGCAGTCGCAGCAGTAATCACTGGTGCAATTTTAAAAATAGGTGCTACAACACCTGAAGGGATAATATCTTCTTTCGTAAAAAGTTTGATACCATCTGCTCCAACTTGTAGAAGTCCAAAGGGACCAACATTCATTGGCCCAAGACGACGTTGCATAAATGCAAGTACCTTACGCTCAAAGTATGTACCAATTCCCGCTAATGCTGAGAATACAAGTAAAATTACAACGACTTTTATAATCGTTTCAATTAAATATGCGTTATCCATATACTACACCTTTTGTATCGAAGCATTAGCAAAACGATAACCGTTCACTAAAGCTCCTGAGTTTAATTTTGAATCAAATGTTGGTAAAACAGTTATATTACCTGCAATTTTATTATCACTAACTATCGCAGCTGTAAGCTCACCACATTCAGTTTTAACTGATACACTATCACCTGCACTGAAGTCTGAGTCTTCAAGCGACTCAGCACTCATATAAACACCACTCTTCTCATCAAGATTTGTCGTGTTCTTTGTAAAGTCAGTAAACTGTCTTACAGGGTTTGCTAAGTAAATAATAGAGCCTTCTAACATAAATGCTTCATCAATCTTACTTACACTTTCATCACCTGAAGTAGTTTTACTTAAACTCTCAAGTTTATAACCACGTATCTCTTCTCCAGCATTCGTATAATAATCAGGAAGATCATCAAAATTGTCTGCTTTAAATCCATTAATACTACCTAACTTAACCGTATAATCAATAGTATTTTGTGCATTAAGTCCTAAAGCATTTGCAATGTCATTAAGTGTATAACCACCATAAGGAAGTGCCGCATTAGTAGGATTAACACGCTTGTTAATACTTGTCAGTGTTCCCTCTTGTTGATTGATTGCTGGCATATCAAGATCGCCATCACCTAAACCACTAAGTACGAAGTCAGCCGCTGTGTTATAACCAACTGCATAAGAACCAGCTGTCTCACTTAACTCATTTATCATTGCAACACCTAGTGTATTTGTAAGTGTTGGAATCATTATAAGCTCAAATGCTGAGTATTTTTCTACTAAAGCAACTAAACGAGCAATATTTTTTGAATTTGGATGATTATAAAGGTCAGGACCAACGATCATAGAAAAACTATCTTTTTTCTTCATAAGTTTTGTAAATGTTTCCATGAAGTTATCAGCCATTCCTAACATACTAAGAAGTCTGTTATCATCAACTTCAACTTCTTTACTTACTTTTTTAGGAACCATTTTAGTTTTTTCTACTTCAATTTCCTCTTCTTCACCAGTCTCTTCGTTTACCTTCATCTCTTTAACTATAGTCACAACTTTTTCTTTAATACTTTCAGTTACTGTAACAGTTTTTGTAGAGTGAAATGATGCAAGGTAGTCAACTATATCAGTTGGTAATTTTGACTTATCTGCAAAAAGATCAAGTACTAAGTAAAGTGCTATCTCTTCTTGAAGTGGTTTATGGTTTACACAAACGATGTTTTTACTAAGTCCTGCAATAATTGGATCTACAACAGGGTGGAAATAAAGTGCCGCACCTTTGTTTGTAGTAAGAGAATTATTTAAAGCATATCTCGCATTTGGATTGTCAGTTTTAATAGCTGTACCAATACTAACAATAAAGTTAGAGTTCATAGCAGTTTTTAAATCACTTCCATAAAGAGTTGTTCCACTTACACTTGAGTAGTCACTTAAAAAAGTTTGAAAAGATCTTGCTTCTTCATTTACAAGCTTGTATCCAAACTTATCTTTGAGTTTTTCTAATATATATGCTTCTTCATTTGTAATAGTAGAAGTAAACTTAATCGTATCCGCTTTCTTAAAGGCTTCAACTGCTGCAGCAAATGCTACTTCATCCTTAACAACATCTCTATTTTCATAGTCAAAACCATAACGACCAGCACCACACAGTGATACATAGTTCCACTCATTCATAACACGGTAAATTTTTTCATCTGGATTATGAACACTTGTATGTTTCACATCATAAGATATTTGACATCCAGCAGAACAGTGACCACAAGTTGCAGGGATACTTTTAAGTTCCCATGAGTTTGACTTATACATAAACTGTGTATTTACCAAAGCACCAACTGGACAAACAGCTGCACACTCACCACAAGATGTACAATCAAGTACATCTGTACCGTTAGTAAGACCGATAACTGACTTATTAAGTTTGTTCCACATTGCATATGAATCTTTTGGCATACTCTCTTTATACTCTAAATTCAATGGATCACCACCACGAGCAATAGTAGTAAGAGAGTTATCACCAATCATATCTTTACAAGCAGTTACACAACGCTCACAAACGATACAAAGACCCGGATCATAGTGTAAGTGACCCCAATCATGTGAAGCACGATCAACATCAGCAACTGTATAAGATTGTGAATCTACACCTATTTCTAGGGTATAGTTCTGAAGTTCACACTCTCCTGATTGATCGCATACACCACATTGAAGAGGATGATTTACATCATATACTTCCATGATTGCACGACGCTCTTTTTCAATATTTTCCGTTGTAGTTGTAATATTCATACCATCTTTAGCTTTGGCGTTACAAGCATACACTTGTTTACCATCGGCTTCAACAAGACAAATACGACATGCTAAAGTTGGACTACATCTTGTCAGATAGCATATTGCAGGGATGAAAATATCATTTGCACGTGCTGCATTGAGTATAAACTCACCCTCTTGTGTAACAATCTCTTTTCCGTCTATATTTATACTTACATTACTCATTTTTCTACTCTCATTATATTAGATTTTAAAAATTTATAAAGACCTTTATCTATCTTTATGTCAAAACTTGGGTTTAGGGCTATAGTACCTTTTAACTCTTCATCAAGTTTAAATACTCTTTGTATCACTTGTGAACCAAAGTCTACTTCTACAAGATCTCCGTTAGAGATTCTCGCAGCAGCAGCAAATTGAGCTGAACCTCTCAAACTATTATCTTTTTTTAGTCTTGAACTTACATTTGTATATACATTGAACTGCTCTATTGGGTTTGAGTGATATATCACTGTCCCATTATACTCTGGAAGTTCTGCAACTTCTTCTAAATACAAATCAGAACTACTCATAGGTTTTGAGACTCTCAAATCATCTACTCTATCTATCTTTGAGTAATCTATACTCTTAGGTGTAGTCAAGCCAAGTTCATTCACTACATCTTCAAGAGTATAACCATCAAACTCTGAGGTGATATTTAATCTCAACACTTTATTGTCAATTCCTATTACTGTTCCCTTTTGCTGATTTAAAGTTGCTAATGTCAAATCGCTATTATACGAGATAACATTTTGCACCTTTTCATCTTTATCTAAATCAGCGATAAGAGACACACCAACAGTGTTGACTTCACTTGGAATTACAAGAAGAGAAAAACTTGTATATTTTTCTATAATTGCTGCAAGTTTTGCAATATTTTTAGCACGTTTATGTGCAAAAACATCACTACCTATTATCAATACACAGTTTGGTGTATCTCCAAAAGATTTACTCATCAACTCAAGTTCATCTGCACCAACATTACTTTCCGCTTCAATATAACCGAGGTCAAGGTCATCAAAGTAAGCTCTATCTGCATCACTAAGTTCTTTATTGCGAAGTAGTTCATTTGCTAAAAGAGCCATTACACCCTCTTCAGAACCAGCCTCATACTTTATAAACTGTGTCGTACTATTTTGCATCAACACATCTTCAATTGGATGTGCATAAACAATCTTTGCGCTATTTTTATCTAATGCACTAGAAAGTGCATACCTTACAGCTGGGTTATCAGTACTAATACGACCACCAATTACAATAGCAGCCTCTACTTGAGAGATACTATCTAATGAAGCACTATGATAAAGTTTAGCACTTACACTACTGTAAGCACTCATAAACTCACCATACAACCTTGCATCTTCGTTAAATAACTTAATGCCAAACTTCTCTTTTAGCAGTTGTAAAATATGCACTTCTTCGTTTGTTATCATTGAAGAAAAACGTATAGCTTGCACATCTTTGAGTGCATTGACTCTACTTTGCAGAGATATTTTGTTTTTTTCATTTATATTGTCAAAATCAAAACCAAAATTTCCCGCAGGACAAAGAGATGCGAATTCAGAACTATTCTTAACACTACTAATAGCACCATCTTTCATTTCATACTCTAGTGTGCATCCTGCTGAACAGTGTACACAAGTCGAATGAATAGTATTTAATTCTGAATTCACAATTATCCCTAGTCTTTTTTCACAACGATAGTCCAGTCGACTTCGTTAAATTTAAGTGAGTTATAAAGTTCATAACCACACTCTTTGACTAAATCAGCACTTCTTTGAACTGGTGTAAAATCACCTATTTCAAAAAGAAAAATCAATGTTTCAGTTGCTTTATGTGTCTCACCAAGAATCTCTTTCATACGAGGCTCAAAATCATTTTTCAGATGTCTTAAATCATAACGTTTCATTATCTATCAACCTCACCAAATACGATGTTTGTAGTACCAATAATAGATACAACATCTGGAATATAGTGACCTGGTAAAAGGTCAGTTAAAATACCTGTGTGCCAAAAAGATGGTGCACGAAGTTTAAGTCTATAAGGATACGGTCCACCTTGAGAGTTTATAAAGAAACCAAGCTCACCTTTTGGTGACTCAGTTGCGATATAGACTTCTCCTACTGGTGGTCTCATACCTTGTGTTACAAGTACAAAGTGTTGCATTAGTGAATAGTTTTGAGTCATGATATCTAACTTAGGTGCAGAGATATACTTTGGTGCATGAGCCATCAGGTCAGTTTGACCATTTTTAACTGTCTCTTCGTACATATCCATTGTTTGATACAAAATCTTTGCAGTCTCTCTCATCTCTTCCATATAAATACGGTAACGAGCAAAGTTGTCACCCTTATCTGAGTAAGGTACATTAAACTCAATTTCGTCATATAACTCATATGGCTCTTCTTTACGAATATCCCACTGTACACCAGATGCTCTAAGCATTGGACCTGTACAACCCCATGAAAGTGCCATTTCTTTTGAAACCACACCAACCTCTTCCATTCTCATTAACCAAATACGGTTTGTATCAAGTAAGTCTTCATAATCTTTGATATTTTGTGGTAGTTTATCAAGAAAAGTTTTTAGTTGAGATAGAAAACTATCTTGGATATCTAAAGGAACGCCACCGATACGGATAGCGGCATGTGTAAGTCTAGCTCCACAATATCCTTCGATAATGTCCATTAGGTATTCACGTTCACGGAATGCATAAAGGAAAACTGTCATTGCACCAATATCAAGCGCTGTTGTAGCTAACCAAAAAAGGTGAGACATAAGTCTGTTAATCTCTAAAAGCATCATACGAATAACTTTCGCACGACGAGGAACTTCTACATCTATAAGTTTTTCAACTGCAAGAGCAAAACCATAGTTATTTGAAGAACTAGCTATATAATCCATACGGTCAGTAGTAGGCATGAACTCGTTATAAATCATATTTTCAGCCATCTTTTCCATACCACGGTGAAGATATCCAACATCTGGATGTGCTTTTACTATTTGTTCTTGTTGAAGGTGAAGCATTAAACGCAACTGCCCATGAGCAGAAGGGTGTTGAGGACCAAAGTTTAATATAAGTTCATTATCTTCTCTATCAAAAGTAATGTTTTCAAAAAATGGTGTTAATCTATTTTTTACCTGTGCCATTATCTACCGCCCTATCTTTGTGGATCATCAATGATTTTTGATGACTCTTTTGTAAATTTTTTGATGAGGAAAACGCCACCCTCTTCTTGATAATCTTGATTGTTTGGCTCTTCGTTACCCGTAATTTCAGTTCCCTTAGGTACTTCAAATCCAAGACGAGCAAAACGCTCAGAATCATATCTATCTACTCTTGCAGTATCACGAATTTCAGGTCCGATTACATCACGAGCTTCCTTACCATAAATCTTATCTACTTCATACCAAGCAGCAAACTCATCACCCTCTAATGGGTAAGTCTTAAGCAGTGGATTTCCTTGCCAATCGTAAGGAAGTAAAATACGTTTCATAAACGGATGATTATTCGCTTCGATTCCAAACATATCAAACATCTCACGCTCACTCCAGTCAGCACAACGGAAAAGTTTTTCAACACTATCAACAGCATCACCATTGTTAATGAAAAACTTAATACGAAGACGTTTACGCTTAGTCATAGAAAGCATTTGATAAAAAATCTCAAAAGTATTATCTTTTGCTAACCAATCGATAGCAGACATTTCACTTAGTTGTGTATATGTTAACTCATCTCTTAAAAATTCTAAAACACCATAGATATCATTAGCATTAATATAAACAATCATCTGTTTCATTTGAATAAAGGCTTCTTTAACTTCAAACTTTTCTTTCAAGGCTGCTAAATCTGCTGCAAAAGCTTCATCAGTCTCTACTTCTTGTTTAGGAACCTGTGGTGCTACATAATATCTGTCTGTATAATAAGATTTTGCTTGTACATCATCTTTGGGAGTATATGCTCTCATATTACATCAACCTTTTTGGCTTTTGTGCATTGCCAGCTTTGTTAGCTCTAATTTTTTTCTGTAGTAACATTACACCATACTGAAGTGTCTCAGGACGAGGAGCACAACCAGGAAGGTATAAGTCAACAGGAATAACTCTGTCACAACCTTGAACAGTTGCATAAGTGTTAAACATACCACCAGTATTTGCACATGAACCCATTGAGATAACCCATCGAGGCTCAGTCATTTGATCATATAAACGTTTAATAAACTCAGCATGTTTTTTTGTAAGTGTTCCTGCAACTATCATAACATCTGCTTGACGCGGAGAAGCACGGAAAATAGTACCGTAACGGTCGAAGTCAAAACGTGAAGCACCAGATGCCATCATCTCAATACCACAACAAGCAAGACCATAAGTCAGTGCCCAAATAGAGTTTGAACGTCCCCAGTTTACGATTTTATCAATCGAAGTTAGTGCAACTGGAAGTCCACCATCTTGTGTATAATTTACTTTATGTTGTGCCATTGAAGGGCTCCTTTTTTCCATGCGTATACGAAACCGATAGCAAGAAGTAATATAAACATTAACATCTCTGCAAAACCAAACCACCCAAGTAGTTTAAAGTCAACTGCCCATGGAAACATAAAAACAATTTCAACATCGAAGAGTAAAAAAAGTAATGCAAAAAGATAAAACTGTGGAGAAATTCTGTTTGGTTGTTTAGTAATTTCTGGTCCACACTCATATACTGAGAGTTTAATTTTTTCGCTATCTTTACGTGCCAGTGCACGACTTGCTAAACGTGCCACTACTGTTGTTGCTATAAATGCACCAAAAGTCATTACAAATAGTACAAATACACCAAAATATGGGTTTGCAGTTACTATATGCTCCATATAACCTACCTTTAAAAATCAAAAGCTATATTTATAATAAATATAACTCTTTAAAATATTTGTTTTCCATCAATATATTGAGGAAAAAACAGTTAATGCACTATATCTAAAACTGTATTAAATTTTTATTTTATGGAGGGGAAGAATCGAGTAGTGTGTAAATTTGTAATACATCTTACAAAAACTTACTTAGTTAAAAATCCCATAGACTTTTCACTATCAAAGTTTGCATCTTTTTCTCTTTTTATCTCATCAACAAAATCTTGAGTCTTAAAAAGTGATTTTTTTCGTACTGCAACTTTATAAGCTGTATTTTTTACGATTAAACTTATCTGTCCTCCAGTAAGCGAATATGTAGCCAACTCTTTTATATCAAAGTTTTTCTCATAAGGGGCATCTACAGGTAGCATTAACTCCCAAAGTTTTAAACGCTGCTTTTTATCAGGTTTTTTGAATTCTATCTTATAATTAAAACGGCGTGAAAATGCTTTATCTATATTCTCTAGTAAATTTGTAGTGGCTATAAGCATTCCTCGAAAATTTTCTATCTGTTCTAAAAAGATATTTTGCATCTGGTTATGCATTTGATCTGCACCGGTGATAGTTCCTGAACTTCTTGCACCCAAAAACTGGTCAGCTTCATTAAGCAGTAAAATAGGCTCTGTTTTTGTCTTTTCACTTAACTCATAAAAAGTATCAAAAATTTTACGAACATTTTTCTCACTCTCACCTACATACATAGAGAGAATTTTTGAGCAGTCAAATGCAAGTACTTGGCGTTTAAGAGATTTTGCAAGAGAATATGCTGTCATAGTTTTACCCGTTCCAGCAGCACCATAAAAGATAATACGAGCATCTATACCACTCTTTTTCTCTTTAATACCCCACTTTATAAGGCGAGCGACAACCTCTTTATCTACTTGTTGCATAAGATTATCAAGTGTCTCTCGTGTTTTATCGTTTAATACAACATCATCTAAAGAAGTGTCACTATCAATAAGCTCAAATATATCTTGTTCTTCTATAAGGGCCCCAAGTTTTAAGCGTGTTACTTTTTTTCTTTTTTGTGGATGGATGATACTTTGAAGTACATCATCTACTATATAAAATGCACGCGATATTCCCCCAAAAGGGTTTAACATCTCTTCATAATCTATAATTTCACTACTTAAAAGATTTGCACCATCTTCGAGTAAAGAACGATTTTTTATACGGTCATAGTCATCTAGAGAGATTAAATCTATAAGAGCATTCATCTCACGTAGAGATGCATCTGTCGCACTATACTCTTCGCGTAGCAGTGCTATAAATATAACCTGCTCTAAATTGGTCATCTTTTTAGTTTTAAAAAACTTATCGAGTACGAGATTTTCTGAAGTCTGTGCAACTCTTTCGTCTATTCGCACTTCAAGTAGTTTCAGTTTAGATTGAAGTCTGTCGATGCCAAGTGAGTGTTCATGTACATTTTGACGAATCAGTGATATCTTTTGATACAACTCAATACGAAAAAACTGATCTTGTAAATACTCTAGGTGATCTGCATAAGGTTTAACATCTGGTAAATCAGCCTCTAATGAGCCCTCTTGAAGTAGACGTAAAAACGATGATGTCAGACCTACGGCTGTATTTAAAAGTTCTAGTGGTGTCACTTCTGAGATTTTCATGGGAGTAAAGCTCTGCTGATGTATCCAGCCGAGTTCAAGCAGATTTTTGAGTTTACTTAAGTGCTCTAAGTGTTCAAAATTATGAACACTATAAAGTTCTTGGAGTAGAGCAAGAACAAGAAAATCATCTTCACCTGTTATATACTTTTGTGCTAAAAATCGAAGCATTTCTGCTTCGATTTTACTACATTTAAGATGTACAAAAATTGTCGTTTTCTCTACATTTTTTGTTGAGAGAAAGTTTACTAAATTTTTCAAATTATTCCTTAAAATCTATATCCAACACCTGCTGATATAAGCAGTGCATTTGAGTTTGTAAACTCACCATCTATTCCATTTACATTAACAGAACCAGAAACTTTTCTATCTTCTTTCATAGAGTAGAGTGCTGATAAGCCAATGTCAAGAGTATCATTCAGTTTATAACGTCCACCAAGCGAAAATGAGAGAGAGTCACTTCCCGGTGATTCAAAGTTAAGTGTAGCTTCTGGCGTTGGTGAATGATCTATCACTGCACCTGCCATAAGTGTCATATCTTCTAACTTTTGTGTAATTCCTAAACGAAAAGCCTCTGTGTCTTCCCAATTTTTAGCAATTGGAGTAGCAAAAAATGGTTGCAATATATTTGAGATAGGACTTGTATATGTAAATGTTAAATTTTCATATCCTGACCAGTATGTTTTATCATACATAAATTCTACCGTTGTTTTAGTTGAAAAAGTATACGCAAGAGCTACTGTTAATGTTGCTGGTAAAGGAACTGATACAGCAGCACCACCATCATACACCTTTGCATCACCAACAAAAAGTTTTGCATTACCTTCTTGACCTAAATCAACTTTTGAACGATAGGTAATTGCTAAGTCTATTTCAGAAGTAGGTTTATATGCAAATGCAAAATTATATCCGACATCATTACTATTACCATTCATATCACGAGAAATTTGTCCTGAACTTTTTACAACTCCTGAAGAGTGCACAAATCTTAAACCTACAGCAAAAGCTAAGTTTTTTGTAAGTTTATATGCTACTGTTGGGTTTACTTCAATGATTTGAAGTGTAAACTCTTCTGCTACACTCTGCGCAGGTTGTTCTAGCCACTCACGTGTTAGTCCACCTGGTACAACTATGCTAAGTCCAATACGCACATCATTTTCCCCTAACTTAGGAGAAACATAATGCACAGATGGAATTATAAAAGTTTGCTCTTGTGAAGTCAAACTATATGGTCCTGCTCCATTTACATTTCCATCATATTGAGTAGCACTAAGTCCAACATACATTAAATCAACTTCTAAATGATTTTTATCATCCATAAAAATCATATTTGCAGGGTTGTCATATGCTGCATCTGCACTACTGACATGTGCAACATTCGCTCCACTAAGAGCTACAGAATTAGTTGAAGTTTCAGGGATTTTATATCCACTTGCCATAAGAACACTACTCGCTAAAACTGACAGTGTTGTGATTTTTAATAAATTTGTTTTCATTTATATTCTCCCTGCTCTAATATCATCAAACCATTTCACTGTTGCGCCATAAGCTGTTGCAGCACATCTCCCATGTACAAATGGATTAGTTGCTGTTGCAGCTGATATGACACTTGTAGGAATTGGACTCAGTGTTATATCTGCACCTGTTGCATTTAACTCATTAAAAGCATTTTGAGACATAGAAAAAGGTATAATTTCATCATCTAGACAGTGAACTAAATTTACTTTTGTTTTTGGTACCCAGTTGTTGTATGACTTATTCTCTATAAATTTTTGTCTCATTATGCTATTTAGATTATTTTGATAATCAGTTATAAAACTCGTTTTAAACAGTGCATCTGCTGTGTAAGCAACAAAACCACCATTGTTTGTTAAACCTAATCCTGCATGTATTGCTACATTACTATTGGAGCCATCAAATAGTGCATGATATTTTGTCGTATTTGTTTCAACAACTAAATCACTTAAATTCACATCGTTATTATAAAAAGCATATGAATCAGCTAAATAACCTAAAAATGCTGGATAAATCATGGTATGACTAGCATTTATCTCTATATTTGCGAGAGCCTCTAAATCATGTGGTCCTGCCATTGGTGCTACACCTTTTAAAGTAAGGTTAGTGATAGCACCATTCTCAATACTTTGAGCCGTTGCCATTGCATTATAGCCACCTTGAGAATATCCTGAAACATAAAGTTGTCGATTTACAACCACATTATTATCTTCCATATATTTCAAACTTGCTTTTATCATATCAACTGCAACTCTTGCAGAAGATTTTTTAAGCATATACGGATGAGACACAGAATTAGATGCTCCATATCCAATGTAATCAGGGAATACTCCTGCAAAACCAGCATAACCAGTTGTTAAGAGCCCTAAGGAATAGTTAGGGTTAAAATCATTAGCAACTTCTACATTTGAAGGTGCTTCAGCATCTGTAAAAATTGTTCCATGATTGTCACATAACATTGATACAGAAAATGATTTACCTAATGAAGCTAAATAAGCTTTATAAGCATCTGTAGCAGTTGGAATAACAAGTAAACCAGAGGCAATAATACTTTCATCATTCTCACCAATAGTATTATATGTAATTTTCACCGCTTTATAAGCAAAAGCATTTGTAGCATTTTCATCAATGCCACCTTGAACATACTGTAACATAACTGACGCATTTATATCATCAAGTACTATAGCACTCACAAATTGTGCGCTACCATCTTCTACACTATTCTCTCCCGTATTACCATCAACTCCACATCCACTTATAAGTGCACTAAAAGATATAGCTACTAGATACTTTAAACTCTGTTTTATAGAATTTTTCAAATCTAACTCCTCCCTTATTTAAAAAAATTAACTTTAGTTTAACCAAAATAACTATAAAAATAAATTATTTTTCAAAACTATAGAGCAGTTCTATCTCTTCTTTCCAAATTGTCTCATCTATTGTCTCTAAAATAAGAGGGATGTCATCCATGCGCTCATCTTGCATTAAAAATTTAAAAGCATCAAGTCCTATCTCACCTTTTCCTAGTGAGTGGTGTCTGTCTACATGAGAACCTAGTGGTGGTTTAGAATCATTTATGTGCATTCCCATAAGGTACTTAAATCCAACAACTTTCTCAAACTCTTCCCAAGTTTTATCATAAGTCTCTCGTGTTCTTATGTCATACCCTGCTGTAAACATATGACATGTATCTATACAAACACCTATACGAGACTTATCTTCTACCTTATCAATTATGTGTGCTAAGTGCTCAAAACGCCAACCAAGGTTACTTCCTTGTCCTGCAGTATTCTCAAGTACTGCACTCACTCCACTTGTTTTATCAAGTGCTATGTTTATAGACTCTGCGATTACATCTAAACATACATCTTCTATAGGTTTCATAATCTCTATATTTTCTTTATCAGCCTTTTTCACCTTCGCTAAATGGCTTCCAGGATGAAAGTTCAGTCGGTCAAGTCCAAGTAAAGCACAACGCTCTAACTCATCTATAAATGCCGTTCTTGATTTCTCTAACTTTTCAACTTCGGGATGTCCTAAGTTTATAAGGTAGGAGTCGTGTGGAAGTATATGCTTAGGAAGAATACCACTTTTATCTAAGGCATTTTTAAATTTATCGATAGTTTCAGTATCTAACTCTTTTGCAACCCATTGGCGTTGGTTCTTAGTAAAAAGAGCAAATGCTTTTGCCCCTATTGCTTGCGCATTTGCAACTGCATTAAAAACACCACCACTCGCAGAGCAGTGTGCCCCTACAAACTTGTTTGATTTACTCATTGTTTTATATCCTTGATTTTAAATAGTATCTTGTTCTTTTTATCTTTAAAGTAAATCTCATTTGCACTTACTTTATAGTATATATTTACATCTATATTTTGTATCTTTTGCTCAAACCCATCTGCAGTTTTTTGAAAATTTTTCTTATCATAAATAGTGTGTCCAAGAACAATATTTTGTAAAATTGTATCAGGATAATTTTGACTTAAATACTCACTATTAAAACTACTTTTAACCATACAGCCCTCATTAAGACATATCAGATTGTTTATTTCTATATTTTGCATATTGTTTCCTGCTACAAAAAGTTCAAGTCTTATAGCATCATTTGTATGTTTTATGTAACCTAAGTCTGCAAATTTTAGTTTAGCTGTTTTAATAATTATGAGTTTTGATGCTGAATGTGTATAGTTTTTAATACTACAAGCACTTAGAAAAAAGAGTAATATAAACATGCTGTATTTTATATGAAGCATAAATCTTGCCTTGTTTTTATTTAAAAATATTTGAAATTATAGCATGAATGAAGAAGTTGTAGAACATATAGATACTATGCCAAAAAGGCATAGTATAAAGTAGTTATTTTAGTTTAGAAGCAATATCTTTTACAGCCTCACTTGCATGGTTGAATGCAAGAGCTATACTACCTTGATCAGTAACAACATCACCGATAGTATAAAGACCTGAAACATTTGTTTCAAATGTTTTCTCATCATAAACAGGAACATCCCACTCACCAGTTTTAACACCTGAGTTTACAAGTAAATCTTTTGGAGTAGTTCCACCAAGTGCATATACTGCTCTATCATACTCAGCATTTGTACCATCAGTAAAGTTTACTTGAATTTTTCCATTCTCAGATGGCTCAACACTCTCGATATCAACACCCATTTTATTAAGTATTTTACCATTATCTAAGTACTTTGTACACATCTCAGTGTTTAGAGGGTTCATTCGAGTGATTTCAGCTTTACGGTAGTTAAGTGTTACAACACAATCTTCCATACCTTCCATCTCAACTAAACCATAAGCATACTCACCAGCAGTATCTCCACCACCAACAATCATAACTCTTTCGCCATTTTGAACTTTTGAAAGGTTAAAGTTTAGTAATGGTCTAATATCTTTAGGAAATTTATACTTTGGCTTATTTGGTTTACCCATGCGTCCAACTGAAAGAATTACATTTTTAGCCTTAAGGCTTTCGATTCCTTCTGCTACATTATCATGACCAAAAACCATCTCAAAAAGACCATCTTCATTTTTAGTTACTCTAATAATGTCATGGTTATATTCGAACTTATCAAGTACCCCTGCAGCTTTGAGTTTATCATCCATTTGTTGAATATACTCTTCTTTAGAACACTCTTCAAATGAAACATTACCTGTAAACTCAAACTTGATTCCCATCCAGTCTTTGTCTACACGTTTACCTTTTTTGTAAAACTTATGAATCATGTCGTTGTGATGTGGTGCTTTATCTATTACAACGATATTTTCAACACCTGCAAGTTTTGCTTCTATAGCTGATGCCATTCCACCAGGTCCTGCTCCGATTATTGCGATGTCTACTATCTTTCCATTTTCGTGAATCATTTTTTTTCCTTTGAATTAAGAGTGTTAATGTGAATTAGTAACACATCCTCTAAAATTTAGTTGTGAAATTATAGTGTATTTTCATTAAAATATCTACTAATTAAGTCATAAAAGAGTCTACTGCTTCAAAACTACACATTAAGAGATATTCTTTTAACTTATTATGAAAAAAATTGGCAAAATGCCATGTTTTTTAAACTTTTAAAATTAGCCTGCTACTATTAGTAACAAATTAAACTTCCATCATAGGTAAATAAAGTGAAAATACACATAGATATAGACTGTTTTTTTGTTAGTGCTGCTCGCATACAAGAGCCTGAGTTAGAGCATAAGGCTGTGGCAATAGGTGGCAGAAGTGATACTAAAATATTTAACAAAGATGCGAAAAACCAGACTGTCAACTTTCTTAACTCTGGAAGTTTTGTGCCTACCTTTTACAAGGCTTATGAAAAGAAAGACGATGATATAGCCTCTTTTAGAGATGAAGATGGGAAAATACGAGGTATTTTAACTACATCTTCATATGAAGCTCGCTCATTTGGCATAAAAACTGCCATGACTATTCGTGAGGCATTACAACTCTGCCCTCATCTCATCATAAAAGCACCCAATATGTCCCTCTATCAAAAACTTTCACATGAACTTCATGAGTTTTTATGCTCTAAAATACCGCTAGTTGAACAGGCAAGTATAGATGAGTTTTATGGAGATTTGAGCGGATGGGTTGAAGATGAGGATATACCTGCCTTTATTGATTCTCTTCGACATGAGATTCTTCGCGTTATAAAACTTCCCGTCTCTATAGGTGCTGCTCCTACAAGATACATAGCAAAACTTGCAACTACTTATGCCAAACCTTTTGGCTGTAGAGTCATAGATAAGTATAACTTTGATGCATTTGTAAATCCTATCGCTGTTGGAAAGTTTGCAGGAATCGGAAAAAGCATGAAACATAAACTTCACTCAGCTCAGATTCATACTCTTGGTGATATTCGTAAACGTAGAGGGACTTTAGAGTCATGGGGACCTTATGCAAAAGACCTCTACAGGCGCATAAATGGTGAAGTAGATGCACCCATAAAAACAACACATAAAAGAAAGTCCATTGGGATTAGCCGAACCATGGACCCTTTGTATGATAGAGTAGAGCTTAAACGCCGTGTGCATATACTTGCTCGCCATCTCTCCTATGCTGTTTTAAAATTAAATGTCATACCAACTGTTTTTCACTTAGGTATACGTTACGAAATGAATCAAAAATCTCATAAAAACATCTCACTTGCAGAGCTTTTCACTGAAAAGAAGTTTGACTCTTTATGTCTCAAACTTTTTAACGAAGCAGATACACAAAAAAGACTTAAGATTATAAATCTCAGTATCAACTGTTCTAGTTTTACAAGGGATTCAAAAAAAGAGCTCTCTCTCATCGGTTTTCATGAGGAGCAAAAGATGAAAAAGCTTACAGAACAGACACAGATTTTACGAGAGCGATATGGCATAGATACATTAAAATGGGGGAGTGAAATGTAATGAAGTTTGTTATGCTCCCTTACTTAATTGTGCTACAATATCTGCTATGACAAACTCTAAACTTCTTGAGCAGTTTCGCTCCTTTTATTTTCGTAACTATCCGGATGATATGGAGATTCAAATCTCCTACTTCTCTATTTTTGGTGGTTTAGGATGGGATATAGATACTTCTAAACCTATCAATGAATTGATTCAAGAGTTAATAGTTGAAAATTTTGACATTTTAAACGAAAAAATAAATGTGTTAATAGATACAGAACCAACTCATAAACGCCTACTTCAAGCGCTTGCAGTAGGTGATAGAAGAATTTTCTCTGCATTTAAGAGAGCTGGACTCAACAATGGCAATGGTGGAGGAGCACTCAACTACCTTCAAGATGTCGGTCTTATACAGATGGAGTACTCTCGTGAACGCCATCCAAGAGAGGCAAACCCAAGTGCAAAACTCAAACGCCGTGATGCAAGACATAGAGTTTCTCACAAAGTACTTTTTTCTCATCCTTTTGTAAGGTTTTGGTTTTACTTCATAGCGCCTCAGATAAAAAATATCAAAAATAAAGACTATGAGCCCCTACATGCAAATATAGCAGCGCATTTAAATAGTTATACAAGTCTCATTTTTGAGGAATTAAGTGAGGTTTTGCTTAACTACAACCTCAGAGATGCACAGATTATAAGTTCTGGAAGTTACTGGGATGCACACTTAGAGATAGATATTCTAACACTTACCGATGATAACAAGATATATGTAAGCGAATGTAAATGGACAAATCATATCATCAACAAAAAAGAGTTACATAAACTACGCGAAAAGTGTGTGAAGCTAGATATTCTTCCCTCTCAAATCATCCTCTTTTCTAAACGGGGTTTTAGTAAAGAGTTACAACAACTCAAAGGAAGTTCTCTTGCTCTTTATAGTTGTGAAGATTTTGAAGCATTAGTAAAAAGTAGCTCTAAAGATGAGCTTATAGAGAACTTTATTTAGGGCTAACTCTAAAACCCTTAACTTACAATTCGTAAAGCTGTATATGCTTCTTGGAGTAGTTGAAACTTTTGAGTATAGTGCTCTACCATATGTGGAGACTCGTGAATTATCTTATCAGGATGATACACTTTTGTAAGTTTCTTATATGACTTTTTAAGTGCATCTTGACTCGCACCTACAGGACACTCTAAAACAGTATAAAAAAGTTTGTTCTCATCCTCTTCTTCTTCCTTACATAAATCTCCAAAACTAAAACTAGCAAAATCACTATAAAGTTTAGACATAAAATGATTATCATATGTGTACTGAATTTCATAATGCAAAATATGACGCTTATTGAGTGCCCTCTCAAGCCTTGCTTTTGCTTTAAAGTCTGACACATCTATAACAAGAGATAGGTCTGTTCCTCGTTCTACATAAACTTCTAACTGTGAACGCATATAGTTTAGTACCCATGAGTTAGGTGACTTTAGTGAAATCAGCACCGTATCTTTGTCATATGCATAGAGGTTTACTTTTATAACTTCTGGCTCTTGTAGTTTCTCTAACTCTATTTTTATAGGCTGTGTTCCAAACTTCAACATACTTCTAAGAAAAAACTCATGATTAAAGTCATGTATTTTTGCATGATGTTCACTCAGTTGCTGTAAAAACTCTTTTCTCACCTCTGTTAGTGTTTCATTACGAAACACTAGCACTGCTTTTGGTAAAAAGAGCATACCTCGTGAATGATGATTTAAAAAGTCATTCATCCAAGGTGTATTTAATGTTGCAAAATCCGTCGTTATAAGAATCAGATTATTACACAATACAATGTTCATATCTCCTACCTTTTTGGATGGTTTTTTATAAATAAAGCAAAAAGGGTTCCATCATTAATCAATAACTTTGCATATTATATTTTTTGTATATCTCAACAGATAATAAATCTTCTCGTTTACGCATTTGTAGAAGTGTTGCACTGATGTTCCCGTTAAATAATGGAGAAAATATACAGATGCCATCTGCTATACAAAATTTAAATTCCACATTATATTCTTTTTCAAATTCATCAAAATTAAATCTGTTTATATCTTTAAAGCGGAGGATAAAGTCACCATTTTTCTCTTCTACCTTGATTGATGGATGGTTTTTTTTATAGTTATTTAAATCAGTATAAGAATTTGCATAAAGTATCGTTGTCAAAAATACAAATAGTAATGTTTTCATAATTAGTTATCTCCATGTCCATATATTTTTAAGCCTACAGAAGTTATAGTTCCGCTATCTAAACTCAGTCTATCTGTAATAGACACTTTCCATTCTCCCTTGCTTTTTTCACCCATAAATGCAGCTGATGAAAATCTAAAGCCACCATTATAATAATCACTTCGTAATTCATTTGGTGCTACTATTTGTGTTGTTGTTCCACTTGAAGAAGTTAAACTTATCTCATAATCACCTGCATATGGATGGTTACTGTCAATATTTAACTCAACCCACTCAATAACAAAATCTTCAACAAAGTCAATAGTAATATTTTGAGATACATTATTATCTGGTATATACAAATTTAGACTATTTTTGAGAACTTCTGCTGAGAGTTCCTCTGTAAGTAGTGTATAGTACTTGCTTCTACACTCTTGAATCATACTATCCGTATCAATAAGTCCATATCCATAGTTTATATTATGACTTCTACCAGCACTATTTTTCACCCAGTTTTCATCTTCTATATCTATCATCTTAGAGGTATAGGAAAGAAGCCACCTGACATCTCTCCATGTTAAATTTGGACATGATGTCAGTGTTAATGCTATTGCACCTGAGACCATAGGAGTTGCTGCACTTGTTCCATTCATCGCAAAGGTATAACTTCTAGCATAATCATCATCAAATGTAATTGCACCTAAAGAAGAACCTAGTTCATTTTCATAATAAGATTGACCTGTTAAAAGAGTCGTCGCTATTGTTGGAGCCAGCTCATACGATGACCCCCCATAAGCACTTACAAGTATATTACTTCCAGGATTTGAGTAGTAAGAGTATCTGTTTTCATGATTTAAAGATGCTACTGTAATCGCATATCTGTTGTTAGCAATATATGACAAATTTGCATTACCATAAATTTCTCTATCATTACCCGAAGCAAAAGTAAAAATTCTTCCTTTTCCATCTCTCAATTGCTCTGAAGCAAGTCTCAAAATATCTTCAAAATTTTTATCTTTTGACATATAGGTACCCCAACTATTATTACTCACAAGGATTTCGTTAGCATTTAAAGAGTTATACCAGAGAATGTCCAACTCTTCAATTGATTGCTCTTCTAACCAATTACTCCCTGCTATAGTTGCATTTGGTACTACTCCTCTAAGCCCTAAACCATTGTTGGCTTTTGCAGCAATTATCCCTGCTACAGCTGTACCATGCCCAACTTCAGTAGGAGATATTTTATTAACTCTAGATACTGGGTTTGTTGGACTAGGGTCATTGGTGCCATTGATAGAGTTTCTAGAATAAGCCGTATCTACATTTAAATCTTCATGTATAAGTTCTACACCTGTATCTACAACTTGAATGATAGTACTTGCATCACCTCTTTGGTATCTATAAACATCTAAAATATTTAAATCGTTTCCAATTATCGTTGCAACTCTACTTGTGTTACTTACAATATCACCATTACTTTTTAAATGCCACTGATATTTAAAAAGTGGATCACCATCGAGTCCATCTAAAATTCCATTAGCATTTTCATCTGCTTCTAAGGGGTTACTCCCTATAAGTAACTCATAAGAATCTGAAAAAAAATCCCCATCACTGTCACTTAAGAGCGGACTTGTTACTCCTGCCAACTCTTCATTATCTAATAATCCATCAAAGTCGCTATCCTTATTTGTGGGATCTAAGCCTAAGAGTACTTCATCCTTATCAAATATGCCATCATTATCTGTATCATTACTTGTTAAACTAGAGCCTATTAAAATCTCATCTTCCCAAGTTAAACCATCATTATCTATATCTTGAGTAATAAAAATGCTAAGATTTTCATCATTCAAAATAGCATCATAATAAGCACTCTCTTGCATGTGAGTATTTATATTTGGGTTTATAAGAGAATTCTTAGGAGTGGTTGTTGGATTATAGCTATTTAAATCCCTATAATCTATAAGTTCATCACCATTAAGAGAAGAACGAAACAGCTTTTTTGCATAGCTAGAGAGTTTATCCATTATGATTATGCTATTGTCTTCTGGGGATATCACTAGACTCGCTAAACTTGTAAAAGCATTAATAGTAATACCTTCTTGTAAATCAGCTAAGCTAGTGTATGTTTGTAAAGTTAATGTGTCTACTTTTACTAATATAAGGCTATCTTTATCTCTTGTGCTATTGATATCTACTAAAAAAGAGCCATCACTATTCACCTTTGTCTTAAATATTACACTCTTATCTTCAACACTAATAATCGATATATTACCTTCTTGAAAATTTGGGAAAACTACATAATTAATACTAGTAATACTTTTAGTAGATTGTCTTGCTAACTCATCGTTTAAAAAAGATGTATCATCACATGCAATAAAGAAAAAGAAAATACTACTAAGAGCACTTAACTGAAAAAACTTGTGATACTTAAGCAATACAAAGTACTCCATAATAAATTTTAACGATTGTAACAAAGATTTTATAAAAAGGAAGGTAATTTGAAAAGATAGTTAAAAGTAGTAAAAGAAAAACTTCTTTTACTACCTTAAGAATTAGCTATTTACTAGGTAAATCAGCTACAAGGTTTGTTTCAGCTACAAATGGAGTATTTGAAGCACTACTTGATAATGGTGATGCAAAAAGTACACTACTTGATGAACCATTTCCAATTATCTCATTTACAGGGTAGATATTTCCATAAGAATCAATATCAAATACATGCCAAATGTCATTATATCCTGTCTCACCTAAAGTTGGTGCATTAAATGTTTGTGTAATTCCTGTGGCAGTTGTTACAGTTACTTGTGCATTTCCTCCACTCATTGTTGAAGTTCCTGAGTAATGATGAACATAGTACTTATACACACTACCTTCAAGTACATCACAAAGTGTTGTCGTTTCAGGTAAGAGTCCATCATAACTTGATGTTCTATCTCTATCTAAAGATGCAATAACACCATCTGAACATACTTGGTTTACTATAGTACTATTGTAAGAAGTAAAGTATTCCTCAACAAGATTATTAATAGTTGCTTGATCTTCATAAGGTAATTCTAAACTAAATGTAAATAACTCTTCTCCTGTAGTCAAGGCAGAAAGATCCTGACCAGAGATATCTTCAAGATACGGTCTTATATAAGCAACAAAATCAGCATCAGCAGTAGCAGCATCAGCAACCGATGTATCTACCACTGGAATAGATGAGTAAATTGTTCTGTTACTATAATACATATGAAAACGATTTGTAGTGTTATCATCAAGTAAACCTGTTAGATGTGAGTCTAAATCAGAAGGATTTTCATCCCAGTTAAGGCTTACAGTTGCAAATGCATTTGTAGTAACATCTACATTCTCTGCTAAAATACTTGTATTCCAAGTAAGAGTATCTCCATATACTTCTATATTTCTATATACAGTTGCATATCCATCAAGAGTTACTTCAGCTGTATAAACACCATTTGCTAATGTTGCTGTGTAAGCACCACTTGCATCAGTCTGAACAGTTTGGATTGCATCACCTACTCTTACATCATAACCATTTCTAAATGCTATAGTAGCATTGGCAAGAGTTGTTCCTGCTGTTCTTCCATCAATTACTGAACCTGTTACTGTAGTATCTGATATTACTTCAGATGCAGGGAACATTGGGATAGAACCTATATTTGCTTGAGTAAATACAAAAGAAGATATATTTGGAAGAGTTTGTGTATTGTATCCATTAGCTTGTATAGTTAGAGTGTATGTACGTAATGTTTCAAGTGTTACATTGAAAGTACCATTCACATCACTAAGAACACTTACCACTTCACCTGCATTATTAGTAAAAGTAACATTTGCATCACTTAAAGGAGCAGTTGTTGCAATATCGTATACAGAACCTGTTGCATTAATCTCAGTAACAGTTACATCATAATTTAATGTATCAAGAGTTGTATTTCCTTCACGTATGATGATATCATCATTATAGATTACTATATCTAAGTTATCTAATAATGCATCATAACCTGTTTGGTCAGCATCAAATTCACCACTAAAGTGGTCAAAATCTGTAGCATTTACTTCACTCATTTGATTAGCAATTAAAGTATCCAATGCTACTACTTGAGTATCTATCTCTGCACTTAATGTAGTGCTAGTAACTGATGTATATCTTTGAAACAATTCTGCTGCACCACCAGATACACCAGCAGCCTGTGCAGCTTGATCAACTACAAAAGATGTTAAAGGTGTAACATTTACTACACCAGTTGCAGATTCTGCAAATGAGTAGAGTACAGAACCTGTACTATCTAAAATTGCACGAACCATAATAGGCTCACTAAGAGAACTTGCATCTACACTATATGCACCACTAACAACAGAGCGCCCTGCCAATGTATTTCCAGCAGCACCAATAAATGAAATATCTGCTGCCTGTCCAACTCCAATTGCTACAGTTCCTGTTAAACTTGTAACACCTGTACTCGGAGTGGTAGTAGTATCACTACTACCACCTCCACAACCTGTAAAACCTAACATTGCTAGAGTACTAAAAGTACCTACAAAGATTCTTAACTTATTGTTCATTTGTATCCTTTGATTTTAATTCAACATAATATAATATAATATATTAATATATGCTTATTAGAAATAATATATAATTTTTTCTAGAAATGTGATATTTACTTTCTCCATTTACTTATATACTTTCATTTTATATATAGGTAATTTTTGTATAATTGCATTAATTATTTACTACTAGATTGACAAGGATATGATTTGCGCGAAGATATAAATGAAAAATGTGCTGTTGTTGGGATTTTTGGACATGAAGAGGCTTCTAAACTAGCTTACTTTTCTCTACACTCTTTACAACATCGTGGACAAGAAGCTGCAGGTATCAGTTCATCTGATGGAAAAAAACTCCATACTATTAAGGACCGTGGTCTTGTTATGAGAGTTTTCAATGAAGACAAACTAGCAACCCTAAGTGGTTCATCTGCTGTGGGTCATACTCGCTACTCAACTGCTGGTGATGACTCTATCCTTGATGCACAACCGGTATTTGCACGTTATGACCTCGGTGAGATGGCTATTGTTCACAATGGTAACCTCACAAATGCAGAAGAAGTTCGTAATGCACTTATAGACAAAGGTGCAATTTTTCAGACATTTATGGATACTGAAAACCTCATTCACTTAATCGCTAAAAGTTCTAAAGACAAACTTGTTGATAGAATTATCGATGCAGTTCAAAGAATAGAAGGTGCTTTTTCTTTAGTCTTTTTAAGTAGAACAAAAATGTTTGCTATGCGTGATCGTTTTGGTTTTCGTCCTCTAAGTTTAGGTCGTTTGCCAAATGGTGGATACATCGTTGCAAGTGAGACTTGTGCATTTGATCTTGTCGGTGCTACTTTTGTTCGCGATGTAGAACCAGGTGAGCTTCTTATATTTGAAAAAGATAAAGCACCACAAAGCATTAAAGTTTTTGAGCCAACACCTAAACACTGTATCTTTGAGTATGTTTATTTTGCTCGTCCAGACTCAACAGTATATGGTCAGTCAGTCTATCAGATGCGTAAAAATATGGGACAAGAGTTAGCAGATATAGAGCCTATTGAAGCTGATGTAGTTATACCTGTTCCTGATGGTGGTGTTCCGGCAGCTATTGGTTACTCTCAAGCAAGTGGTATCCCTTACGAAATGGGTATCATGAGAAACCATTATATCGGTCGTACTTTCATAGAGCCAACACAAGAGATGCGTGATTTAAAGGTGAAGATGAAACTCTCTCCTATGATAGATGTTATCAAAGGCAAACGTGTTATCGTTGTTGATGACTCTATCGTGCGTGGAACAACTTCTCGCCGTATCATTAGAATGCTTAAAGAAGCAGGGGCTAGTGAAGTGCATATGCGTGTCTCTTCTCCTCCAACAACTGACCCATGTTTTTATGGTGTAGATACTCCAAGTAAAGATAAACTCATAGCAGCGAATATGACAAATCAAGAGATCTGTGATTATATAGAAGCTGATTCACTTGCTTACCTTGATGAAGATTCTCTTTTACGTAGTGTAAACTCTACGGTAAGTGAAGAGAAGTACTGTACCGCATGTTTTACTGGGAAGTATATAGTTTAATGCAACAGATATATACATATGGTGGCTATCTTAAAAAGAAGTTTAATGCTAAAGTTTATAAAGTTGGTATCAATATCTCTGGATTTACCTGTCCAAACATAGATGGAACAGTTGCAAAAGGTGGCTGTACATTTTGTGAAAACGACTCTTTTTCAGCAAGTACTGATGAAGTACAAGAACTTAAAAGTTTTCATTTAAATCTTGACTCAAAAGAGAACCCTTACTTAGATAAACAGCTCCTTCAGTTAGAACAACAGTTTTCTGCCATATCTTCGCGCCAAGCAAGAGAGTATGGTGCAGAGAAATTTCTTGTTTACTTCCAGTCTTTTACAAACACTTATGCTCCCTTTGAAACACTCAAAGCGTTGTATGAGAGAGCTCTTTCATTTGATAATGTAGTTGGGCTTAGTATTGGTACTCGTTCTGATAGTATCACTCAAGAGACACTAGATTATCTAGCAGAGTTATCTAAAAAGAGTGAAATATGGCTTGAGTTTGGTATACAGTCTGTATATGATGAAACACTTATTAAAATTAATCGCGGTCATGATAGCGCAAATGTAAAAGAGTGGATTATGAAATCCAAAGCAGCAGGTATAAATGTTTGTGGTCACCTAATCTTTGGTTTACCAAACGAAACACAAGAGATGATGCTTGAGACTTCACGTGCTGCCTATGAGTGGGGAATAGACTCTGTAAAGTATCATCCACTTTATGTAGTAAAGCGTACTGCCTTAGCTAATGAATACAACCGTGGAGAGTTCACACCCATAAGTGAAGAAGAGTACCTCAATGTTTTAGTGAAATCTATAGAGATGAAACCTGCACATGTTCATGTCCAAAGAATAACAGCAGGCTTAGATGATGACTCACTCCTTGCACCACAATGGTGTAGAAATAAGAATATTCAAGTGAAAAATATTAATAAATCACTTAAAAAAGTTGGTCTGAAGTACTAAATATTTAGTGTCCCCAGACTTTAGAAAATTGTGCTGTACTTCTAAAGTAAGGTGGGTATCTAAAGTAGACTCTAAAAGCTTTTGCTGCACCAGGTTTTAAGTCTTTTGCGACTACAAACTCTTTTGTAATAGACTGGGGTTTATTTATTTTGTTAAATCCACTTGTAAAAAAGTCAAAAAAACCACTCGCCTTATAAAAATTACCACCCTTAACATTTCCCGTAGCATGTCCGCGATTAACAAGCTTTATCTCAAAGGTCACTGTCCCTATCTTATGCTTACCCTCATTTTTTACTATACCAGTATATATAATCTGTTCCGTACTCAGTAAGCGTTTGTTTTTGAGCTTATAAAGTTTGACAACTTTAGTATATTTATCAACTACTATCACTGAAAAACCTGCTAAAAAAAGGCTTATGATAGCTACTGATATAAACATAGTAATTTTTATCTTTGCCTCATCTTGTTTCATTGCACTAATAGTACCTGCAATAAAAATAAGAAAAATAACTCCAAAGGTTATAAAGTGCCAATAATTTAAAAGTGTCATCTACAATCTGCTCCAATTGAAATATTATAATCTTTACTATATCGAAATGGTTCAAGAATTATCTTAAACTTTCTAGTTTCAGACTTTGCTATATCTTTCCCTACTATCGACATTTTTTTAAATGGCTTGAATCTTTTTAGATAGTTTTTAAGTTTATTGGAGCTAACACCATATGCACTTACTGTAATTTTACACTCACGAAAGTTCTTATTTGATTCGTTTGTAAGGCTTCCTTTAACAACAACCGCTTCCATAAACTGAAGTCGTTTTTGACTCAGCAGTTTGCAAGAGTTTTTAAAAAGTGTTTCATGTAGTTTTATATAACCCAAAGTTGGACCAAATATGATAGTAGAAAACCCAAGTATGAGAAACAATAGTGCTAAAACAAGCTTTTTTCTCAATACTATTGCTAGTATGATAAAGAGAAGAAACAGAACAAAAACACTTCCAAATAATAGATAATCCCATTTAATAAGTCCATCTATAAAGAGAGTGATTTTAGAACTCATCAGTCCTCTCTAGCATTTTTCTCAGCTATACCGCTCATATCAAATCTACGGGCCAACTCTTGTTTTATTCTATCTGGAGAAATATTTTTAACAGCAAGAGCCACTAACATATGGTATGTTAAATCTGCCGCTTCATAAATCATCTCTGACTCATCATTATCTTTATATGCGAAACAAAATTCCCCAGCTTCTTCTACAATTTTTTTCAAAATAGTATTGTCACCCTTACTCATGAGTTTAGCTGTCCAAGAAGTTGTAGGGTCAGCTAACTTTCTCTCTTGTATAGTATGGTAAAGAGTATCTATAACGCCATAAGCAGCAGTCGTATCCACTTCAACAGCTGAGTTAGTCTCACCTGATTCTAACTCTGTAAAGAAGCAAGATTTACGACCTGTATGACAAGCAACTCCCTCTTGTGTTACTTTTATAAGAAGAGTATCGTTATCACAGTCTATACTAAATGAATGAATAGTCTGTGTGTGTCCACTACTCTCACCTTTTTTCCAAATGCGTTGTTTAGAGCGAGAAAAGTAGTGTGCAATTTTAGTGTCTAAAGAGAGTTCTAAAGCTTCACGGTTCATATATGCCATCATCAAGACTTCATTTGTTGTAAGGTCTTGAACTATAACAGGAAGAAGTTCTGACTTCTCCCAATCTACTCTATCTACAGCATTTATCATTACTTAGCCGTAGTTCTTTGTCGTGCATTCTTTGTATCTACCCAGATGTTTGGAGTAGATCCACCAGGTGTTAAGAAGATTTTTGCATCTCTGTTTACACGAAGAGCGTCATTAAACTTCCCTTGTACTTTCATCTGCTCTAACTGTAAAAGTTTAGTCGTTAAAGACTTAGAGATAAGAAGGTTTGCTTTTGCTTGTGCATCAGCTTCAATTGTTACAGCATCTGCCTTACCTTTTGCTTCGATACGAGCTTGTTGTGCAACACCACGAGCTTCAGCTGCACGCTTAAGTGCTTCTTGTGTAACACGTTGAACATCTTGTTCTGCTTTTTGTACTGCTTGTTTTGCGATTTGTACTGCTTCTATCTGCTCTTTTACTTTTGTAGGTAAAACGATATCACGAAGTTGTACTGACTGTAAAATTGCTGGAGTATTTTTAAGATTTGCAACACTATCACGAATCCCTGCTTCTATCTCTGCTCCTAAGTCATTTCTCATTTGAGTCAGTGCTTCTGCATCGTACTTACCTATAACATTACGAACAACATCACGAACAACAGGATTTATAATCTTATCTTCCCAAGAAAATCCCCAGTTAGAGATAGTCTGTGCTGCGAACTCAGAGTTAAGTCTGTACTGAACAGTTAGTTCAATTGAAACTGGAAGTGAACGCTTGTCAAGCACTGTAATAGCTTGTTTTGCAACGATTCCTGATGTGTTTGAGTTGTTCTCAATACGGTTAGCATAGTTAATAATACGAACCTTTGTATCTACTACATATACTTTTTGAATAATAGGCACAATAAAGTGAAGCCCTGGAAGTAGTGCTTGATCTTGATACTTTCCGTTTGTACTTAAGATACCGCGTTGTCCTTCTTCTATGATAGTAAAAGGCTTTGCTAAAACTAACATAACCACAACTGCTATTAGAAAGTAAACTATTCCAGATTTTCCGCCAAAGTCTGGCATTTTAGGCATTTGAGGAATAGTTGGACCATTTCCCCCACCTGAACCACCTGAAGACTTCTTTTGTCCTCCACCTTCACTCTTTTTTTTGTTAAAATAATCATTCATATCTGATGCCATAGTAAATTTCCTTAGTTTTGTTTAGTTTATTAGTCTATATAAGTCAAGTAATGTTCGTACTTTTTATTACGTCCAAACACTATGTCAAAGTAAGTGGACTGAATCTTCTCAGTCATCTCTCCACGAGACCCACAACCGATAGTTCTTGCATCAACATTTGCCACAGGAGTTATCTCTGCTGCTGTTCCTGTTAAAAATGCTTCATCAGCCACATAGACTTCTTCTCTAGTTATACGACGACGAACTACTTTGATACCAAAATCTTCTGCCATCTCTATAACCATCTTTTGAGTGATGCTTTCTAAAGAGTTATCATTTGGAGGAGTGATTAACTCTCCATTTTTTACCATAAAGAAACATGCTCCTGAAGCCTCTGCTACATAACCTTGGTCATCTAAAAGCAGTGCTTCATCATATCCACAGTCAATAGCTTCATACTTTGCCATTTGTGAGTTGAGATAATTTGCAGTTGCTTTTGCTTTTCCCATGTTTGAAGTGTTTGCCGGTCTAGTCATTGAAGCAATTTTAAGTCTAATTCCATTTTTAAGACCATCTTCACCAAGATAAGCACCCCATTCCCATGCAGAAAGTACAGTCTCAACAGGTGCATTTTTATGATAAACACCCATAACACCATAACCTAAAAATGCGAAAGGTCTGATGTAGACATTGTCGCCTACAAACTCATTTTTACGGACAAGTTCAATCTGTGCAGCATTCATCTCCTCTACAGAGTATGGAATGTCAATAAGTGTCATTTTTGCAGACTCTTTAAGTCGTGTAGTATGCTCATTTAGGCGAAAAATCGCATAGCCTCTTGCAGTTTTATATGCTTTAGTTCCTTCGATTACACCATTTCCGTAGTGCAGTGTGTGTGAAAGTACATGTACCTTAGCATCTTCCCAAGCTACATACTCTCCATTCATCCAAATATATTTGGCAGCGTCCATAAATTCTCCATACTTTTATAATTATGCTTATTTTACCCAAAATGATATTTATATAGTATTAACTCTAAGTATTTTTGTATATAATTGCGGCTATTAAATACTATCTAGGAAAGAAAATTGGCAGAATACACAGACTATAAAGATGTAAATCAAGAAGAACTTCAGCTTGAGATTGATGCGATAAAGAAGACAATAAAAGTAGGTGAAAAAGATTTTCAGCACCTCTTAAAACTTGAACGTTGGGGAAGGTTCTCTACATTTTTCGGTGCACTGTTAATTGCAGGTGTTATTATTTTAGATGCAACTGGTGGCACTATTTCTCAATTTAGTTTCTGGTTTTTTGGACTTATAGGGGTTGTACTTATGGGTATAGCAAATGTTGCTAGATGGTCTAATGTCACACATCCAATTTTACATGGTGCATATGACAAAGTTCCAAACATTCCCTTTCGTTACACCAAAAAAGGCTTTGCAGCTGGTAATAGAAGATGGATAGACTGGCTTGACTGGATAAAACCTGATGCTTGGAGTTATGAGCATAACATAATGCACCACTATCATTTAGGGGAGATGGATGATCCTGACAATGTAGAAAAAGATGTAAAATGGATACATGATATGAAAGTACCAATTTTTGTTAAGTATCTTATAGTTTTTATCTTTGCAACTGTCTGGAAAATAGCTTACTATGGTCCAAATACACTTAGAATCTTAGAAAATAAAGAGCGTGTGGCTAGAGGTGAGGAGCCTACTCTTGCTTATGAATTATGGCCCACTACAAAAAACGGAAGAGAGTTATGGAAAAATTATATTTTACCTTATGGACTTTTCCGTTTTGTATTTTTACCACTTCTATTTTTACCACTTGGGATGCAAGCCGTTACTAATGCTTTAGTTTTTATGCTTCTTGTAGAACTCTATGCCAATCTACACTCATTTTTAGTTATCGTTCCAAACCATTCAGCAGAAGACATTTATCAGTTTTCTACTCCGCATAAAACGCAGGGTGAATTTTATCTACGACAGATTATGGGAAGTGTAAACTACAACACAGGAAATGATTTGATTGACTACTTACATGGCTTTTTAAACTACCAAATAGAGCATCATCTTTTCCCAAATATGCCTCTTAGTTTTTACCAAGATATGCAACCAATAGTAAAAGATATTTGTAAAAAACACAATTTAGAGTATCGTCAAGAGTCTGTATTTAAAAGAATGGCTATGACATTAGAATTGATGGTAGGAAAGACGAAAGTATTAAGAATAGACGGTATATAGTACTAGAAGAGTTCTTCTAGTACTCTTTTAGTACATCATTTATCTGTGCATAAGCCTCAGTAGGTGTAGTCTCAAAGTAAGCTAAGTTATGCTTTTTAGCAAAATCTTTTGTCATCTTCTGTACTTTTAGTAGGTTAAAACGTGGTGCTCTTGGAAAAAGGTGATGTTCTATCTGAGTGTTAAGCCCACCATAAAACCAGTGTACTAAAAAACCGCCCTTTAGCGAGCGAGAAGTTCGCATCTGTAACTCCATCCAAGAAAACGCTTTTCCCTCTTCATAGTCAAAAACTTCACAGCCTAAATGATTTGTAATAAAGCCAAATGCAAGCCATGGTGAGAGGATAAAGTTAAGTGTCGCTAAAACTATAAGTGCATCCGTTAGTGGAAGAAAATAAAATATTGTACCCCAAATAAGTGGCCAATGCAGTAACATAAGAGCAAACTCTCCATACAGTTTTCGTTTGAGTACAAAGATATATGATTGTGCTATAAATGCAGGATACATAAAAAACATTGCACCCCAAAAGATGATGTGTTTATACTTCTTTATAAAAGGACTATTTCCTTTGTTATTTGGTGTAAATGCACCATCTAGTGCCCAAATATCTTCATCCTTTTCTAAAACATTACACCATGTATGATGGTTTACATTATGTTTAAAATCCCACCATGCAGAACTTGTTGAAAGTATAAGAGCTGAAAATGGATAAGAGAGTTTAAAAGATAATGATTTGTTTTTAAAATACTGAAGATGAAGAATATCATGCGAGACAAATACTGCTCGTGTAAAAATGACTACCATAAAAAGTCCAAGACCAAATGCTGCTAAATGTGGAGAAGTAACTAAAGTATCCCAATTATAGACTATAGCAAAGACTACTCCTAAACTAACAAAGATAGCAAACATCTCTATACTTCCCCGAACGGGCACTCTCTCTAAAAGTCCACTTGCGCGAACCTCGGCTTTTAACTCATTGAAATTATCTGGATAAATTGAAGACATCCTTATGACCTTAGGTAAAATTTATAATTATTATAACAATTATATCAAGATTATTCTGAATGTATCGAATTATTAATTTGTGATCTTTAACTTATGTGTTTCCTTTTTGTAACCAAGTCGAAATACTCTAGTAATCAACTTCATTTATAATTTTGCTAAATTTAATTCGGAGATATATAATGAAATTATCAAAAAAAATCATTCCTAGTGCAATTGCTGCTTCTTTAGTCTTATCATTTAGTGCATGTGGTGGAGGTAGTTCATCTACTCCTACTGCAGGTGCACTCTCAACAGTTACAGCTAGCGGTACAGCAGTTGACGGGTACATCTCTGGGGGGTTTGCATGTTTAGACCTAAACTTAGATGGCGGTTGTGATGCAACTACTGAACCATTTGCTACAACAAGTGCAACTGGTACATTTACATTATCTGTAACACCAGAGCATCAAACACATGCTAACTATGATGTAGCAAACATTGTTGTTCTTGGTGGTATAGATACGGATACGAACAAACCATTTGTTGGAACAATGACTGCGCCATATAATGGTGCAGATGCTATAGTTGTTTCACCACTATCTACTATGGTTCAAGCAATCATTAAAACAGGAAAAACAGAAGCGGAGGCTACAGCTGCTGTTGCTGGTGCCTTAGGTCTGAATGCTGCAGATGTCTTAAAAGATCCAGTTGCAGAGTTTTCTACAAATCCTCAACTTGCAAAAGCTGCCTTAACAGTACAAAAGTCAGTTGAAGTACTTGCTCAAGCAAATATAACTGCGAGTACTACAGGTACTACAAATGAAGATGAGTTTGAAACTATTTATTCACAACTCGCAAATGCAACAGTTGCAATATCTGATGACTCAACTGCTACAAAATCATTTACATCTGTTGTCCAAAAAGCAAAAATAGATGGTGAGTTAACAGATGGTGCAGCATCATCTACTGCTGCTATTACAGTTATTGAAACTGAAATTGAGAATGACACTAGTGCAGACTTAGGAGATATCGCTTTAGTTGCTGACTCTAAAACAACTGATATTAAAAAAGTTGTAATTACCAATGTTGAATCAGACATAGAAACTTCAGAGACTGATGCACAAACTGCCTCTGATAATGCAGAAGATAATGCAAGAGTAATTCAAGTAGAACACTACTTAGAAAATGTATCTGCAACAGATGCTCAAATTACTACAGTAATGGCACTACAATCTATTATAGACCTAATTGCTACTACAAATACATCAGTTATTACAAAAGATATCGTAGCAACTATCATCGCTGATTCTTTTGATGCAACTATAGCAGACCTCGCTGTTGCACTTGGTCAAACACCTAAAACTGACCTATCAGGAGACATAACAGCAGATATGACTCTAACAGCAGATAAGGTATGGGTACTTAACGGTTTAGTTGCTGTTAAAAATGGTGCTACACTTACTATCGAGCCTGGAACAACAATTCTTGGTAAAGCTGGAACTGGTGCAAACACTTCTTATATGATTATCGATAAAGGTTCTAAGATAAATGCAGCTGGTACTATGGCTGAACCAATTATCTTCATGGGTGAGACTGCTTATGATGGTGGAGCTGATGTATGGGGTCAGTGGGGTGGATTAACTCTTATTGGTAATGCTGGTAATGCTCAAGTTGCTCCTTATGAAGTAAACACTGCGTTTGTTGCAGGAACTTCTGACTTAGCTGATAACTCTGGTGTTTTAACTTATGTTTCTATTTTAAACTCTGGTATCACTATGGAAGAGAACAAAGAAATCAATGGTCTCTCAATGGTTGGAGTTGGTTCAGGAACTACAGTTGAAAATCTTACTGTTAACAAGTCTGATGATGACTGTGTTGAAATCTGGGGTGGTACAGTTAACTTAACTAATGTTGATGTTTCTGAATGTTCTGATGATCACTTTGATATCGATGATGGATATGCTGGTACTGTTACTAACTTAAAAGTTGTTCAAACAACTGGTTACTCAGGAATTGAAATGTCAGGTACAACTGCTGCAACATTTAACAACTTTGACATTAATGTAGCTTCATCTATTAAAGATGGTGCAATCTACTTCAAGAAAGGTGGAATCGGTGGTCACTTCAACAATGGTACTATAGTTTACAATACTCCAGACCTTGGTTATGGTGCTCTTCACTCATCTATTGGTTATGCAATTGATGCAGCGAATACTTCATTCTCAAATGTAACTATCAGTGGTTCTAATCCAACTCTATTCTCTGGTGACTCTGCTGCTGCTCTTCAAACTGCATTTGATGCTAACAGTACAAATGTTCGCTAACTAACTCTTCATTACAACAAGGTAACACTAGGTTACCTTGTCACCACTTTGTAACTTTTATGTAACTCTTTTAAAACCTTCACTTACTATCATTCGTTCAAATATTCCATAATAACACGGAGAACAAATGAAACTTAATCTTTCACTAGCCTTATCAGCTATTTTACTTACAACATCACTTGCAGCTAACACAAATGAGAAACTTGTAAACTCTATCATCCAACTTAGAGGTGATGTAGAGAACCTTTATACGGACATTAAAGAGAACAAACAGACTTATCATGCACAGATGAAATCATTATCTATGCAGATTACAGACTCTGAAGCACAAATAAACAGAAAATCTACTGCGATTAAACTTGCACAAAATGAGTTAGAAAAAATCACGATACAAATCAAAGAGACATCTTCTGGAAACTCTGAGATTAAACCTTTAGTACTAAATGCTCTTGACTTACTAGAGCAAAGTATAAATGGGGGTATCCCTTTTATGGTTGAGGCTAGAGTTGCAGACTTACATAAAATCAAGTCTGACTTAAATGCCAATCTTATAACAAATGAAAAAGCACTTGCACTTACATGGGCAGCATATGATGACACTATCCGCGTTACAAAAGAGATAGGGCTTTTCAAACAACAAATAGACATTAAAGGCAAAAAAGTTTTAGCACAAATAGCAAAACTTGGCTCAATCGCTCTTTTCTTTTCAACTCCATCTAACGAAGTTGGTTTTGTAGTAAAAAAAGGTAATACATATGAGTATAAGCTTATAACTAATCCTGAAGATATTAAAAAAATAGTAGCTCTTTTTGATGCACTACAAAAACAGATTCGTACTGGATACTTTGAACTACCAAATGCTTTAGTTTTACAAGGAGTTAAATAATGCAAAGAATATTACTAATTTTATTAATGGTGGCGTTTAGCCTCTTAAATGCAGATGAGCTCTCTGATGCCTACCAAAAAGAGTTTACATTTTTAAAAGCACAAAAATCAGAGTTACAAACAAGACTCAAAAAAGAGAAATCTTTTCAGAGTAGAGAGTTAGTAAAAGCACAACAAAAAGTTAAAGCACTTCAGAACAAACTCGTTGCACTTTCTCAAAAGAGTCAAAATATTGATAAGAGAATAGAAAAATCTGCACAAATGTTAGAAGACAAGAACTCTAACAAGCAGATATCTTCATCTGTAGTTATTCAAGCTAAGTCTATGTTAAATGATTACTCTATAGAAGTGAATGATACTAAAGATATGGATATTGTAGCTGTAATGCAAAAAGCATTTGAAGATACTGCAGCTCTTTACAAAAAACTCTCAAGTGTAAGTAAAGAGAAAGGGAAGTTTTACCTGACTGATGGAACTACTGCACAAGGTGAGATAATTAAAGTTGGAAATATTGCAGCCTATGGTATTAGCTCAAAAGCTAAAGGAGCACTTGCTCCTGCTGGAAATGGTGAGTATAAAATATGGAACAAAGATACAAGTGCTGATGCAGATGCATTTGCATCAGGTGTAAGCAAACGCGATCTGAAAATCTTTATCTATGAAAACCTTGATAAGGACATCGAGTATGTAAAAGAGAAAACGATTGAAGATACTATTGCAGGTGGTGGAACTATTGGTTACATCATTTTAGCTCTTGGTGCTCTTGGTCTTTTACTTATTATTTTAAGAATTCTTTTACTCCTTAAGTCTGGCTCAAATGTGAAAAAGATTACAGATGTTGTTATACAAAAAGTTGAAGCCGGTAAAGGTCATGAAGCACTTGAAGCTATAAAAGATTTCAAAGGCTCAACAGCTCGTGTAATCAAAGCTACACTTAGAAATATAGATAAAGATAGAGATCATATTGAAGATGTTGTAACAGAATCTATACTTAATGAGAGTTCAAACATAGATAAATTTGGTAACTTTGTTCTTGTTCTAGCAGCTGTTTCTCCACTTCTTGGTCTACTAGGAACGGTTACAGGAATGATAGCAACATTTGACATCATCACAACTCATGGTACTGGTGACCCTAAACTACTCTCAGGTGGTATCTCTGAAGCACTTGTTACTACTATGCTTGGTCTTGTTGTAGCTATTCCTCTTTTACTTTTAGGAAACTTACTCAGTGGTTGGGCACAAAGTATCAAAGACTCTATGGAGCAATCTGCTCTTCATATCGTTAACCTCTTTGAGATTAACAAGGCGTAATGATGGAAGCACTAGTAATCTACTGGGATCAGTTCATACACTTTATGAATGCCGGTGGAATCATTATGTGGGTTCTTTTTGCCTTAAACCTTCCACTTTGGTATGGTCTAGGATATAGATACTTTACACTCAAACGCGGCACAAAAGGTAATGTAAGAAGACTTATAGAAAAGCACGAAAGTCGTGGAGATGAGAAAGTTTATGTAGGGATTTTAGACTATGCAATTCATGATGCACTTAAGGCTTCAAGAATTGCAAAGAGTATCGCTAAAAAACCAAGAGAGTATATTTATGATGCGCTCTTTCCATACATCATAATCACAACAAAATATAGTGTTTTAATAAAAACAGTAGTAATGCTCGCCCCTCTTATAGGTCTTTTAGGAACAGTAAGTGGAATGATAGAGACTTTTGATGCCCTTCAATCAAGCTCAATGTTTGCACAAGGCGATTCAATAGCAGGTGGTATATCAAAGGCACTTTTTACAACTGAGTTAGGTCTCGTTGTAGCAGTACCAGGTCTAATTTTTGGAAAAATACTCGATAGAAAAGAGGAACAATTCACTTTAGAGTTTGAGCAGATAGTAGACATAATAAGTACAAAGGATGAGAAATGAGATTTAGACAAAAGAGCCAAAATGTTGATACGGTAGATGTATCACCACTCATAGATATGGTATTTATACTTTTAATCTTTTTTATGGTTACAACAACATTTGTAAAAGATATGGACTTAGAACTTAACCGCCCTTCAGCGGCGTCAGCAACTCTGGCTTCAGGTAAAGCGATACGAGTTTACATAGACCACTCAAATGAGATTTTCATAGATAACCAAGCTGTAAAACTATGGGCAGTTCAGAGTAAACTCCGTGACTTACTTAGAACTGCATCAGAGAAGTCAGTTTTAGTAATCTCAGATGGTGATATAGCTGTAAATGTTTTAATAGATGTAATAGATGAGTGCCGACAGAGTGGTGCAAAAGATGTTGCCGTTTCAACTACTAAAGAGATGGGATAAACACTGTAATGTCAAGTAAAAAATACTCTACAAGAGGAAGAGCTCTTCAAGCCTTTGGTGTCATGTTAATTGGTGCACTTTTAATGGTAGTTTTAGTCGTCTCTTTTAACAAAAGTGTACAAGAAAAAGATACTAAAGTTAAAAAAGAGATTCGACAGATCAAAGCGAATAAAACACAAAAGAAAACGAGTAAGCCAAAACCTAAGCCAAAGCCAAAACCTAAAAAAGCTCAAGCCAAAGCACCCTTACCAAATATGGGTTCTCTTCTAAATGGTGTGGCTATGAATATACCTGAGTTTGAGACTGGCGATATTGCAGGTGACTCGAGTAAGTTACTCCAAGACATCACTAATGATGCCATTATGAGTGAAGATACCGTTGATATAAAACCAAAAGTACTCTCTCGTCCTCCTCTGGAGTATCCGGCTAAAGCTGCTAGAGATGGGATTAAAGGTTATGTTGTCATTAACATTCTTATATCTGACGATGGAAGTGTAGAGATAGCAAAAATTTTAGAGTCTCAGCCAGCAGGAGTTTTTGACACTGCTGCATTAAATGCTG
>NZ_JAEMVB010000010.1 GCF_029215995.1 Sulfurimonas sp. SAG-AH-194-L11 | reverse complement strand
AAAAGCATGATATTTACATACCATTTATGGTGGGGCAAAGTTTTAAGATGGTACCATTTAGACTGCCTCTGAGACGAAAAAAGTTTAATATTTACGAAGCAGGCAATACAAATAGAAATATAAAAAAAATTGATATTGCCATCATTCCAGTAGTTGGAGTAGATGGAAATTTACAAAGAGTTGGTTTTGGAAAAGGGATGTATGATCGTTTTTTTGAAAAACTACAGAAAAAACCATATATAATTTTTACACAGCTCGAGTTATGTTATACAAAAGAGTTTATCTGTGATGCACATGATATCTCTTGTGATTTACTTATAACACCAAAGAAGATAATAGGAAAAAAATAATGTTAAACGAGATACTACTAGGTGGCGGAACTGCCATAGTCAGTGGTGTTGTTGGGTTTTACATTTCTAAAAAATTAACAAGTGCTAATTTTGATGTTTACAAACAACAAGCCATGGCTAAAGCAAATGTGATAGAAAATGAAGCCTCAGCACTACTTGAACGTGCACGTTTAAAATCTTTAGAGATAGAGCACGAAGCACAAAAAAGTTTTGATAATGCAAAACAAAAAGCAAAAGCTGATATGAGTCAGCGTGAAGATGCACTTATCCGAAAAGAGGAGAGTTTTAAGCGCTTTAAAAAAGAAGAAGAAGAAAAACTTCAAGAAAAGACAGCTACTCTAAAAGCACAAAAAGTTAATGTACAAAGAAATGAAAAATCTCTAGCATCACTACAAGAAAAATATGAGAAGAAGATAGATGAAGTACTCCATATTATAGAACATAGTGCAGGTATGACACAAGAAGAAGCAAAAGCATCCTTACTTAAAAAAGTAGAGTATAAGGCTCGTGGAGATATCGCCCATATTGTTAGGCGATATGAAAATGAAGCACGAGAAGAGGGCGAACGTAAAGCGAACTTTATACTTGCACAAGCTACTAGTCGTTTTGCTGGGGAGTTTGCAAGTGAGCGTTTAACAAATCTTGTACATTTAGAGAACGATGAGCTAAAAGGTCGTATTATTGGTAAAGAGGGGCGAAATATTAAAGCCCTTGAGACACTTTTAGGTGTTGATATTATCATTGATGATACTCCAAACGCGATACTTGTAAGTAGTTTTAATCTTTATAGACGTGCTATTGCTACAAAAACTCTGCAGCTTCTTATAGAAGATGGGCGTATTCAACCTGCTCGTATTGAAGAGATATATGCAAAAGTCAGTAATGAGTTTGAAGGAAAGATTCTAGCTGAGGGTGAAGAGATTGTAGCCGAGTTAAACATAGGTGTAATGCATCCAGACTTAATGCGATTAATAGGACGACTTAGATACCGTGCAAGTTATGGGCAAAATGCTCTTGCACATACACTAGAAGTTGCTCACTTAGCAGGTATAATGGCAGCAGAAATGGGTGGAGATGCAAAACTTGCAAAACGTGCAGGTTTACTCCATGATATAGGAAAGGCTATGACACATGACCATGATGGAAACCATGTGGACTTAGGTGCTGAAATATGTAATCGTTATAACGAAGATGAGGTGGTTATAAATGCCATTTATGCACATCATGGACAACAAGAGATTAACTCCATAGAGTGTGGTGCAGTTTGTGCGGCAGATGCTCTCTCCGCTGCAAGACCAGGTGCAAGACGAGAAGTTTTAGAGTCATTTTTAAAGAGAGTAACTGAGATAGAAGAGATTGCTTCATCGCATGGTGGCGTTAAACAGGCATATGCGATAAATGCAGGTAGAGAAGTTAGAGTTATAGTCAATGCAACACTTGTAAATGATGATGAGTCTAGTTTAATGGCAAGAGAGATTGCTAAAGAGATAGAAGAGAGAGTTCAGTATCCTGGTGAGATTAAAGTCAATGTTATAAGAGAGAGTAGAGCGATAGTTTTCGCAAAGTAAAACTACATAAGTGCTAGACCAGCACTTAGTTGGCTCTTCTATCTATCTCAACTACAATAGCCCCACGAAGATCATTCATTTTGTATCCAGTTGCACGGTCGTCCGGGTAGCGAACATCAATTTCTTTTTGTAAATTGCTATTAATATTATCTCCATGACACTTTAAACAGACTGCTTTTTTAATTACTAAAGGTTTATAATACTTATAGAGATTAGTTTCTATCTTTTGAAGTGAATATTTTGGTGATTCTTTAGTATCTTCAAATGAGTTTAAAATCTCAAGCTCTTCTTTTGTTGGTTTATTGAGAGGGTTTCTATACCTAGTGCTGATGCGTTTTACTGTAATACCATGAGGAAGTTTTTGGTTGACAGACTCAGTTATACTATATGCTTCATTACTACAGAAGTCTAAGGCTTTGAGTACTCCACCACTTTTCATCTCTCTTTTCATATTTTGACCTAATGTTTTAGCAAGAATTTTAGCACTAGATTCGCCGACTTTAATTATAGAGTTTAATTCTTCTTTATTTGTACCTGTTGCAAGCACTAAAGTTGAGCTAAGAGTTAAAATTGTTAAATAGTTGATTATTTTCATGATAGATATTCCTTTAATTGTGAATTATTTGAGAAATTATAGCAAGACTTAGAATCTTTTAATGCAAGTTTGACTATAATCTCGTAATTATTTTAAGACAGGGAGCTCTTCTATGCCAGAATTGTTTACATTTTTCGGACTTTTTACACATGATAAGACTTTTATCTACATTACACACATGCTACTTTCAGCAGGTATCGCTCTTTTACTCGTAAGAGTTGCTATGAGTAACTTACAGTTAGTTCCTAAGGGAACACAAAACCTTATGGAAGCATATATCGGTGGTGTTTTACAGATGGGAGCTGATGTAATGGGTAGAGAGCCTGCTCGTCGTTACCTTCCACTTGTTGCAACTATTGGTCTTTTTGTTGGTATCGCTAACTTAATAGGTGTTATTCCAGGTTTTGAAGCTCCAACTGCATTTTTAGAAATGCCTTTAACTTTAGCACTTGTTGTTTTTGTTTACTACAACTTTGAAGGTATCCGTCGTCAAGGTGTTATTAAATACTTCAAGCACTTTTTAGGTCCAGTTTGGTGGTTATACTGGTTAATGTTCCCAATTGAAATCGTGTCTCACTTCTCACGTTTAGTATCTTTATCTTTCCGTCTTTTTGGAAATGTAAAGGGTGATGATATGTTCTTAATGGTAATCCTTATGCTTGCTCCATGGATTCTTCCTATGATTCCATTTGCACTTTTAACTTTTATGGCATTCTTACAGGCTTTCATCTTCATGATGCTTACGTATGTTTACCTTGGTGGTGCAGTTACTATTGAAGAGCACTAGGCTTTTTGACAGATGCAAAAAGATATTTATGATCGTATCATAGGCTTTTTGCAAGGAGCATCATGGGGAATCGTCCTCATAGGTGCTTTTGTTACCTTTAAACTTTCAATCTTTTTGGGAGTTCCTCTCGCAATCTTTTTAACTACTCTTTATATTATAGTTTCTCTTTTTCTTATTTTATTACTTGATGCTTTTCATGTCAATAAAGAACGATTACAAGAAGAAAAAAAACAGACAAAACTACTAGAAAAACTTACTCAAAACTTATAATTAAGTGCTAGTCTTAGGTTATGCTGTTTTTTGTCACGATCTTGCTTTTTTGTGTTTGAAAAAAGACTATTAGCATAAGCAAAAATAAATTCAAAACTACTCTTCTTTTTATGTTTGAGTTGTAGGTTTAGCTTTGGTACATCTATGTAATTTACTTTAGCATTACTAAATTTAACTTCATAAGAACTACTATCTTGTGCAGATAAAGTACATGTAACTAAAAGCACTGTACAAATAAGGGTTATGGTTTTCATAATTTTCTCCATTAATACATAAAAATATATGTATAGTTTAAATTATGATAGATAAAGAAAAGGGGGAAGGTGTAAATATACATCTGGCAGTCTGGCGATCTTAGAGAGTAAGACCCATAACTTTCCGCACTTGCTTCACAACAAGGTAGGCTTTTTCAATATTTATCGTACAAATATTATACCCAAATAATTGTGAATGTACAAATTATTTGTTTTATGAGCTTTAAAAGCTTTAATTAGATAAAATAGAAAATCAATAATAATATATTTAAGGAACTCTATGTTTGAAGTAGTTATTGGACTTGAAGTCCACGTACAATTAAACACAAAAACAAAACTTTTTTGCTCATGTGCAACGAGTTTTAATCATAAACAAAATACAAATACCTGCCCAACTTGTCTAGCTCTGCCAGGTGCACTTCCTGTTTTAAATAAAGAAGTTCTACAAAAAGCAGTTATGCTTGGAACTGCACTAAATGCTACAGTAAATAGAACATCATACTTTGATAGAAAGTCCTACTTTTACCCAGATAGTCCAACGGCATATCAGATTACTCAGTTTTACACGCCTATCATTCAAAATGGTACTTTAGATATTGATTTTGATGATGGCACAAAAAAGACTATTCGTGTTGGATTTGCTCATATAGAAGCGGATGCAGGAAAAAATATTCATGAGGGTGACCGCTCAAAAGTAGACTTAAATCGTGCAGGAACACCTCTTTTAGAGATTGTAACGCAGCCTGATATGAGAAGTGCGGAAGAAGCAGTGCTCTATCTTAAAAAGCTTCACTCTATCATCCGTTACTTAGATATAGGTGATGCAAATATGCAAGAGGGGTCTTTTCGTGTAGATGTAAATGTCTCTATTCGTCCTAAAGGTGATGAGAAATTGTATACTCGTGTTGAAGTGAAGAATATTAATAGTTTTAAATTTATTGAAAAAGCTATTGAAGTTGAAGTGCGTCGTCAGAGTGAAGCATGGGAAGATGGCGTTTACGAGAGTGAGATTCGCCAAGAGACTCGTCTTTTTGATCAAGTAAAAATCGAAACCCGTTCTATGCGTGGAAAAGAAGAGGCTGCTGATTATCGTTACTTTCCTGAGCCCGATTTACTCAAAGCCGTAGTTACTGATGAGATGTTTGAAAAATACTCAGTGATTCCAGAGCTTCCAGATGCTAAATGCGATAGATTTATAAAAGAGTTTAAACTCAATGCTTATAATGCAGGTGTAATTACATCGAGTGTTGAGATGGCACACTTTTTTGAAGAGATGATGCAAGAGGGTATAAGTGGTAAAAATGCTACAACTTGGTTAACAGTTGAACTCTCTGCACGTATGAAAGGGGATGTAAATATCACAAATACTCCTGTTAATGCGAAAAGACTTGGAATCCTCGTTAAACGTATCGAAGATCAGAGTGTAAGCGGTAAAGCAGCAAAAGAAGTACTCGACTACTTAATGGAAAATGATGTTGATGTTGATGAAGCTATCGATACATTGGGTCTAAAGCAAGTAACAGATATGGGTGCAATTGAAGCTATCTGCGATGAGATTATCACTGCAAACCCTGAAAAAGTAGTGCAACTTAAAGCTGGAAAAGATAAACTTTTTGGTTTCTTTGTAGGTCAAGTAATGAAAGCAAGTAAAGGAAGTGCAAGCCCTCAAGCTGTAAATGAAATTCTCAAAGAAAAATTAGGTTAGAGAGATGCTGAAAACTCTGATAATAAATGGTGCTTATTATTTAAATACATCAAAATCTTATCAGAAAAGAAAAAACTTTTTTTATAACTTACTAGAGAATGATAAGTATGCTTATAAACATTATGTAGACATACTAATGATTACACTTATTTTTATAAGTGTTGCTGTTTTAATACGAGAAGTAAAATATCCAGTAGATGATGCATTTCTTTTTTTTAGTACTTATATTATATCTATCATTTTTTTTATTGAATATGTTTTGCGTTTATGGGTTTTTAGTAGTGTAAGCAGTACTATCGTAGCACAAGCTGAGCATGATACATTTTTAAACAATGAAGTTCGACTCTTAAAAGCTTTTAAAAGTATAGTGAAAAGAAAATTTTCTTATATATTTTCAGTAAGAGCTATAATAGACCTACTTGCAATTTTACCATTTTTCCATGAGTTAAGACTCCTTCGTATTTTTATTTTATTTCGAGTTTTTAAACTTTTTCGTTATGCAAAAAGTTTTCAAACATTAGCGAGTGTCCTAGCAATAAAGAAGTTTGAGTTTATAACACTAGCTATTTTTTCCTCCATAGTTGTTTTTATTTCTTCTGTCCTTATTTATGTGATGGAGGCAAATAATGAAGCTTCTCCTATAAATACACTTTTTGATGCTATTTACTGGTCAATTGTGACTATTTCAACAGTTGGGTATGGTGATGTAACACCTATAACACCAGAAGGTAGACTCGTTGCTATGATAGTTATAACTATAGGTATTGCGGTTCTTGCATTTACTACTTCTTTGGTTGTCTCTGCCTTCACTGAAAAGCTAGATGAGATAAAAGAGGTGAAGATTATTACCGATGTTTCAAAACTATATGATTTTTATCTTATATGTGGTTATGAAGATGTAGCTAGAGAACTTGTAAAAAAACTTAAAAAAAAACAGAGAAATATAGTTGTTTTGGATGAAGATGAAAAACGAGTTGCACTTGCTCAAAGTGATGGTGTTATAGCACTAAATTATAATCCTGCAAATGTAGAAAGTTATAAAAAGCTCAATATTGACATAAAAAAACAGGTGAAATCTATACTCTGTCTTCGTGAAGATGATGTAGAAAATGTTTATACCGCACTTACTGTTCGTTCTATTGATAAAGACGTTTTTATCCTCTCTTTACTGATGAATGGACTTAATCGTAAAAAGCTAAAGTTTGCTGGTGTAGATAATATAGTCTATCCTCAAGAGCTAGTAGGACTTATCACTAAAGAGCTTATAGGAAAACCTGTTGCTTTTGAGGTTATACACCAACTTCGCAGTGAAGATACTAATGTAAATATTGACGAGATTGCAGTGACATCACGAATAGCTCAAAATTTTCCTCATTTAGGTATGCTTGGTAACAAAAATTTTAGAGTTATTGTTCTTGGTATTTATAAAAGTAGTGTGGATAAGTTTTACTTTAATCCAATTGACTCTACAGTTCTTCAAAGTGGTGATTATATTCTTGTTGTTGGGTATAAAGTTTTTATAGAAGAGTTTGAAAATCATCTTCTTTCAAGGTTTGATTATGAGTAAAAAAACAGCACTGATCTTTGGTTTTAATCAGTACTCATCAGAGATAGCAATTAATGTCAAAGATAAGTATGACAATATAGAGTTGTACTCTCTTGATGAGAAAAATTGTAATGATTCTAAGTGTAAAGTAGAGTATTTCGACCTTAGTGATGAGTGGTCGCATATAGAAAAGAGTGTGGATGTAAAGAACTCTATAGCCTTTTGTGTTTTAGAAGATACAGCAAAAAACATTTTTTTAACTATATCACTTCGAGCATATTTTAGTGATTTGCATATTATTGCGATTGCTTCAAATAAAGAGAGTGCAAACAAATTATTAATGGCAGGGGCTAGTAAGGTAGTACCTATAGTTGAGACAACAGCAGAAATCATTGCAAATATGCTTGAATTACCTATTTCAAACAAGGTGCTTCATAGTATTTTGTTTGAAGAGAGTGCCTTAAAAATTGCACAAATCGAGGTAACAGTAAAAAGCGATATAAAAGATGAAAAACTTTTAGATGTAGACTGGACAAAGTACCAAGGAATCATAGTTCTTTCTATTATGCATGAAGATATGAGTAGTGAGTTTATTTACTCCTCTAAAGCGAAACATCATATTGTCAAAGAGGGTGATACTCTTGTTGTTGTTGGGTATGAAAATGATATAAAAAAGTTTAGAAAAAATATAAGGAGTGAGTAGATGAGTATAGGGATTGTTGGTGCTGGAAAATGGGGAAGTGCATTAGCATTTGCATTAAGCGAGAAAAATGAAGTTCTTATTACATCTAGAACGCCACGAGATATAAAGAACTTCACTACATTAGAAAAAGTACTCCAGTGTGAGTATATAGTTATTACTGTACCTGCACAAGAGATAGCATCGTGGTTAAAAGAAAATTTTGCTTTTAATGGGCAGAAGATTCTTGTTGCAGCAAAGGGTATAGAAGCTTCAAGTGGAAAGTTTTTAAATGAGATATATTCTCAGTATGTTCCTGATGAAAATATCGCTTTTCTCTCTGGTCCCTCTTTTGCCATAGAGGTAATGGCATCCTTACCAACAGCACTTGTAGTCAATGCTAAAAATGAAGCACTCTCATCTTCTTTTGGAGAACTGTTTCCCTCTTTTATAAAAGCATATAGCTCTACAGATGTTATAGGGGCTGAAGTTGCAGGTGCTTACAAAAATGTTATAGCTATTGCCGCTGGAATATGTGAGGGTTTAGGTTTAGGTAAAAATGCAGCGGCTGCACTTATTAGCCGTGGTTTAGTTGAGATGCAACGTTTTGGTTTAGCTTATGGTGCAAAAGCTGAGACATTTGTAGGTTTAGGAGGAGCAGGGGATCTCTTCTTAACAGCCTCTTCACCAATGAGCCGAAATTTTCGTGTGGGTTTAGGTATAGCAAAAGGAAAATCTCAAGCTGAAATACTCCAAGAGTTAGGAGAAGTAGCAGAGGGAATAGGTACTACTTATGCCTTAAATGAACTTATTCATAAAAATGAGCTCTATTTACCTATTGCCAAAGAGGTTTATGCGATGCTTGAGGGGAAAAGTCCTAAAGAGTCACTTAAAGACTTACTCTCTTCATGAAACATAGTATAGATGAACTTCGTGCAGGTAAACTACTCGGTATAAAAGAACTTAAAATACAAGAAGATTTAGAGAGCTTTCCAGAGGAACTTTTTACTCTTTGTGACTCCTTAGAACTTTTAGACCTAAGTGGGAATAGTCTAGAAGAGATACCAGATTTAAGTAGATTTAAAAATTTAAAAATTGCTTTTTTTTCACAAAATAGATTTACAAAAGTACCTGATGCTTTTAAAGGGTGTCAGAATCTTTTTCTACTAGGCTTAAAGTCAAATATGATTGAAGTTTTTGAAGAAGATATATTGCCTCTGAGTATATCATGGCTAATTTTAACAGATAACAGACTGACAAGGCTCCCTGAGTCTATAGGAAAACTTACTAAAATGCAAAAGTTTCCTTTAGCGGGCAATAGACTCTCCTCTCTACCTAAAAGTATGCAAAATTTAAAAAACTTAGAGCTCATTCGTCTCTCAGCAAATAATTTAACAAAGATACCAGAGTGGCTTTTAGCATTACCAAAACTAGCATACTTAGCGTTTAGTGGAAATCCTTGTTCTTTGAGTAAAGAGAGTAGTTTAAAGCTTGTGGCATATAAAGATTTAGAGATAGATACACTTTTAGGAGAGGGTGCTTCTGGAAAGATATATAGGGGTCACTCTAAAGAGTTTAACTCTCTTGTGGCTATCAAACTCTTTAAGGGAGCAGTAACAAGCGATGGGTATGCAATAGATGAGATGAATGCTTCTATGCATGCAGGAGAACATCCTAATCTCATAAAAGTTCTAGCACGGCTTGAACATAAACACTTAGGTCTTGTTTTAGAGTTTATAGCCCCGAGTTATATCAACCTTGGAAATCCTCCCAACTTTGAAACCTGTTCTCGTGACACATTTGCAGAAGGCTTATGTTTACAAGTAGAAGATGTACTAAAGGTAGCAAAAGCAATAGCCTCGGCTGCTAGACATCTTCATGAAAGAGGTTTAATGCATGGCGACCTCTATGCACATAATATCTTAGTAGACACTATTTACAACACATATCTAGGAGACTTTGGAGCCGCTAGTTTTTATGATGTAGCTAACAAGTCATATGAAAGAGTCGAAGTTTTAGCTTTTGGGAATCTACTTGAAGATATGTTGCATTTAGTAGATAATAAAAGAAGTAATGAGTATGAACATTTACAAAGTTTACAAACACAGTGTCAAGAGAAGATAGTAAGTTTGCGACCTCTTTTTAAAGAGATGTGTTTTTAATGTTAGTTTATGTATAATCATTCATATAATTATATGAACAGGAGTATATTATGCATAAGGTAAGAAGCACATTTACTATCTCAGATTTTATGATAGATGAACTTAATAGTATCTCACAAGAGTTAGATGAAAAAAAGAGTCATATCGTGGAAAAAGCTTTAAGTATGTATTTTGATGTTCTCGATGAGCGTTTAGCAGACAAGCGCCTCAAAGACTTAGAACAAGGCAAAGAAGAGACAAGTTCAGCAGATGATTTTTTTAAAGAGTTAGGTATATAATTATATGTACACACTCAACTTTTTAAATAGTGCCAAAAAAGAGTTTAAAAAGTTAGACACAGTTGCACAAAAAACGATAAAAGAAAAACTCCTCCTTTTAGTAGAAAATCCCGAACACTTAAAAAACAATATAAAAGCTTTAAAGGGTGAGTATAAGGGTAAATTCCGATTGAGAGTACACCAGTATAGAATTATTTTTCAAGTCAAGGATGAAGAGTTAATTATAATTGTTGTTCGGGTTGGGCATAGGAAAGAGGTTTATTAAAATGAAAATAAGATATAGTAAACTCAGACAAAATACAAGGAGAATGTAGTTGACACAGCACTTAGTACAAATAAAAAAGATAGCAATGGCATTACTCATGGGTTTAATAGTTTTTTTCTTAGCCACAACAGTTTTTAATACAACGCAGAGTTCACTTTTAGGTGTGATTGCTATGCTTGTAGCATTATGGACAAACGAGGGCTTAGCTCTTGGTATAGTATCACTCTTACCTATCTTACTTTTTCCTGCATTAGAGATTATAAACACTAAGGCTACGGCTGTTAACTATGCTCACCCTATTGTATTTTTATTTTTTGGTGGATTTTTACTTGCCATTGGGGTTGAGAAAACAAAACTTCATATCTATATATCTAACAAAATACTAAACTTTTTTCCATCTACTCCTCGAGGTATGATATTTTCACTCTCTATCACTTCGGCACTTCTGAGTTCTATCCTCTCAAACACAACTACAACACTACTGCTTATCTCCATAGCTATTTTTTTGACAGATAACTTAAGACTCAAGATGAGGTTCGCTCTCTCTATCGCTTATGGGGCAAACATCGGTGGGATATTAACTCCTATAGGAACTCCTCCAAATCTTGTACTACTTGGCATCATGGAAGATAAGGGAATGGAGATGATTCCATTTTTTCAGTGGATATATATGGCAGCTCCACTTGTGTTTATAATGCTAATGTTTATGAGTTATCTGCTCTCCATTGGCACAAAAGATATAGAGATTACACATAGTGTAGATATTAAACCATTAGATAAAGAACAGAAAAAAGTTGTCTATATACTCTTTAGTCTTATTGGACTACTTCTGGTAAATGCTTCTATTAAGCCATACTGGGGTGGACTTGGTTTAAGTGAGACAGGGATACTTCTTGGATTTGGAGTATTACTTTTTATGCCTCCTTTTAACATCTTAGAATGGAAAGAAGATAACGGAAAAATCCCTTATGAAATTATCTTACTTTTTGGAGCAGGGTTTTCGATAGCCAAAGCATTTTCGAGTGTTGGTTTAGCTGATGAGGTGGCGTCTTATCTTGTAAGTATCATAGACCTTCCTCCTGTGCTATTACTTTTATGTATCGCATTACTAATCACCTTTACAACAGAGATAACATCAAATGTAGCGATGATATCTATCATGCTTCCCGTTATATACTCAGTCTCAGAACTCGCAGGAGTAAATACAACTCTCTTTATGATGGTTGCAACACTGTGTGCCTCATATGCATTTATGCTACCAATAGCAACCCCTCCAAACGCCATCGCGATGAGTACAGGGGCGATTCATGTCAAAGATATGATGCGATACGGAATAATTTTAAATATCGTAGGTGTCTTTGTAATTGTACTTATCGCTGAGTACTTTTGGAAAGGACTTTTATAGTGAAGAAAAAATATCTGCTTTTTGATAATGATGGTGTTTTAGTGGAGACAGAAGCATACTATTACAAGGCAAATGTAAAAGCACTCTCAGAATTTGGAATTGACTTAGATTTTGATACTTACATGGAGATAATGGCTAGAGGTGGAAATGCTTGGGAACTCGCAAGTAAAGTAGGCATCACAAAAGAAGAGATTGATACTAAACGCGTAGAAAGAGACATATATTATAGAGAGTTTATAAGCAGTGAAAATATAGAGATAGAGGGTGTAGTAGATGTTTTAGAGGAACTCAAAGATTACTACAAGATGGGTATAGTGACAACTTCAAGACGAGTTGATTTTGACCTGATTCACAAAAGTGGACACATTACGAAGTACATGGACTTTACTCTATGTGTGGAAGAATATCCTCGATCAAAACCACATCCAGACCCATATCTCGCTGGCATGAAAAAGTTTGAAGCAAGTAAAGATGAGTGTTTAGTCATAGAAGACTCACAGCGCGGCCTCACGGCTGCGTTTAATGCAGGAATAGAGTGTGCAGTAGTGGCAAATGAGTTTACTGTTACACATGATTTTTCTAAAGCGAGTTATAGGATTAAAATACTCAAAGACTTAGTGAGTCTCTTGGAAAAAATATAAGTCTTTCTAAGTCTTGAACGAAGAGTAATACTAAGTTTATGATATAATTTGTTATGGGTAAAATAGACAAGGAAAAGGAAGCTATCGGCTACCTAAAAGTTATATTTAGCATTTTAGTGGCTATTGATGTTTCACTTGTTGCTTGGATTTTTAATAATACTGCACTACTTGAAGGGTTTAAACTACTTTTACCGTCTATAGTAGTATTGTTGATAACAACAGCACTTGTCTATACAAATAAGTCAATTTTACGAAAAATAGATAACTTAGAGGAGTTGTAATGGAATACTTACCAATGATTGTAGCAGTTATAGCCTTTAGCGGTATTTTATATGCTGTGTATGATGCAGTTACACATAAAAGTCCTCATCAACATAGATAAAGACTATGATGAAATCAAACTAATTCGAATATCATCATAGGGAATTTCCCCATTTAAAAGCTCAAATATCGGTTTGAGTCGGGGTTTTCCATCTTCACTAAAATCATCTTTGTTATTTCTCTCTTTGATTTTTACAAGAGCTTCACCTATACGGCTTACTATACTCGCTTCAGGTAAAAACTTCTCTAACTTTAGCTCGGCATCCTCTTCTTTTAATATACGAAGATGATTTATGATAGTACTTTTACTCATACCTCGATTTTTTGCTAATGCTTCTACTGAAGCCGAACTCTCTATAAGTTCTTTTGTTTGGATGTGTGTTGGGGTACTACTCTTTTTAAGAAATTTTTTCTCAGAGTTTAGAATTTGCTCTTGTTCTGTTATCTTTTTTATATCGAGAAGCCCATCAACACTTAAAACATATGCATCAAATATCTCTTGGAGCTTCTCTTCACTTACAGCAGATATCTCATCACTTGCTTTTTGCGAGGCTGCTTTGATTCTAGGGTCTATGTGTAAGATAAGTGAGTCAACAAGCAGTGCATTATCGTTGAGACCCATCAAACGCAGACCTTCTATGTTTTTTATACGAGAGAGTGCAACATAGCCTTGTCCAACCTCAAATGTTTTTGAGAGGTCTATCTCAGCTGCATCTAGGGTCATTCCTTGGGACTTGTGTATGGTTATCGCCCATGCAAGTTTGAGTGGGACTTGAGAGACTTTTGCGACTATGTTGGCACTTTCATTCTCCATAGTCCACTCTTCTAAACTTGTCTTGATTAAAGAGCCGTCTGTAGTTTTTACTATCGGAAGTTTTGTCTCTTTGTCAAAGTCAACTATAACGCCAGTCGTACCATTTATATAGGCTAAGTCGTGGTTGTTCTTTATGAACATTACCACAGCACCAATTTTGAGGTTTATCTCTTCTAAAACGAGTGAAGACTTAAAAATCTTCTCGATGTTTTTAGCACTTCCTTCTGACTTGTAGTTAAATGCAAACGCAGAAGTGTTTAGCTTGTTTAACTCCTCTAAATTTATTCTATCTACATCCATGTTATGTGTGTAGAGTTTTGTTGGTGTAAAGTCTAGTCCCAAATCTTTATGAAACCGTGAGTTTAAAACATTAAATGAGTGAGAAGAGACTGCACCACTTCTTATCTCATCTAAGATAGTTATGAGAACATTATCATCTTGTCGAAATTTCTCTTCTAAGTAACATGTTTTTAAACCCAGTGCTTTCCATGAGGGTGATTGCCATGCGAAGCGTTTATCACTAGGAGTTCGAGAGATTGGAGGGAGCTGGAAAAAATCTCCTGAGAGTATAGTTTGAACGCCACCAAAGGCTAGAGAGTTACTTTTAAAGGCTTGGAGTATCTTATCTATAGAAGAAAAAATCTCAGGACTTACCATAGAAATCTCATCGATTATAAGAACTTTTAGTTGGGCAAATCTTTTTTGAAGGTATTTTTTCTCAAGTAGAGAGTCTATATAGTCATCATCTATCTCACTACGAATCCCTAGACTAAAGTAGGAGTGTATAGTCTGCCCTCGAAGGTGTGAAGCTGCAATTCCCGTAGGTGCTACTATGGTTGGTATGACTTTTCTTGATTTTAAGTAAAAAGTAAACTTGTTTAAAAGATATGTTTTACCAGTTCCAGCAGAACCGGTAATAAAAACATTGTTACCAGTTTTTAGTATGTTTAAAGCAGTGTTTTGCACAGTAGTTTTCCTTTTATATGTATGATTATAGCAAAAGTGATATAATGCGAAAAAATAAGGAAAATTTTATGATAGTACATATAGTAATGTTTAAATTAAAAGAAGAGAATAAGCAAGCAAATCTAGTAATGATGAGAGCAGTTTTAGAGCAGTTACCAAAGAAGATAGCTGAGTTAGTATCTATGGAAGTAGGGCTTAACTTTGCTGAGGGTGAAAGAGCATTTGACCTCTCTTTATACTCTACATTTAAAACAAAAGAAGACCTTGCTACTTATGCAAACCATAAAGAGCATTTAAAAGTAGTTGATTTTATCAAGACAGTTGTAACTGAGTCTAAGGTTGTTGACTACATCCGTTAGATTTTATAAGCTACATTTTGTATGTTATGTAAGATATATGACACATAACATATAAAGTGTTCAGTTATCAACAGTTTTGATAATAAATATACCCCCTAGCCTTAAGAAAATTCCACCTTTGCTCTCCTAATATATCTAAATACTCCATTCTTATTAATCTTTTAATAAATAACACATATTATTAATGATAGTGATTTATAATTCTTTAGGTTCTTTTGTATATAATGTTTGTTAATGAATAGTTAGGATCATATATGAAAAAACCCACTGCGATTAGTAGAAGAATTGAGTCTTGCATTAATTATGAAAATGCACAAAATCATGAATCTGCATTAATCAATTTCTTTCCCGCATTAGACAAAACTGCCAAAAAACGGAGACACCGAGAAGGTGTCGGTAGTAGAATTAAAAAGTTTATAGCCGATCAAGAAGAAATTATTACCGCAGTCTCTACAGGAAACATATTCAAAGATATTCAAATCAATGGAATTAATTTTCCAGAAGCAATATACAAGTTTGGACGAACATCAATTTCTCATGAAGGTGAATTAGATGATCGACTTAACTTTAATGATAATGGAATATTAACTATTGGTGATGTGTGGAATCTTCCTTCTTCATATATTACTGGATTATGTGTCAGTGTAATAGTAGCTCCAGAAAATTCAAATGAGTTTATTGAAAGGCCTCTTGAAATAACACTATTCGGAAAAAAATTTGGAATAAATAAGCTGTGGGGTGCTGAAGACACTGTTAAGCAATTAATATCAGATGCTTTTCAACAACCTGATTTATTTAGCAATGGTCATCAGTAAACATCCTAACAAAACAGAGAGACTGTGAACTTAGTCCATACAACCCCTAAAATAGACAATATTTACACCTCTAATTCTAAAATATCCCATCTTTTTTGGGATATTTTGTAAAAATAAAAATATTTCTACTGCATAAACTAAATTAACTCCAAACGCCAAGATATAAGCTGCTATTTCTTCTCTTATTTGGGTTAAATCATTCTCTTTTATAGCCTTACACAACTTTTTAAACAGAGCTATCCCTATGAGATTGATTAGGCGTTTGAAGTTGTAGGTAAACATTATGAGTGAGTTTTCCCCTAGGACTTTCTTTTTTGTTCTAACGAGAAAGTGATCCCAGCCCAATGTTCTTTTAATAGTTCCAAATGGATGTTCTACTATGGAACCGCGTTTTTTAACTATTGCCTTAGCTTCAGGGGTATTCATCTTCTTTGTGTAGTTGTCTATAATATCTTCATGTTCCCATCTATACATCTGTTTATTTGGTGTTGCATCAGATAGGCAGTTCTTCTTTAATGGACAGACTTTACAATAACTACTAGATACTCTATATACATCTAGCATTCTTCCGTCTCTTTCATACTGTTTTTCAATCTTTTTAAGTTCTTGCTTGTTGGGGCAGATATAACAATCATCTTCATGATTGTATATAAATTGATTTTTAGAAAATCTTGCATTTTTTATCTTTTTAGTTTTTGCTGTAGCTCTTGGAGATATTATTGTTTCGATATTATCTTCTATGCACTTCTTCAGCTCTTTAGAGCTATAGTAACCTTTATCCGCTGTTACTACCATATTTGGGTTATCTGTTATCGCTTTGCTTCTTGTTGCCATATTATGGAGTTGGTCTAAGTCATAACCATTGGTGGATATATCTGTTGCTACGATAAATTTGTAGCTATTATCAACTGCAATCTGACTATTACACCCCAAGGGCGTTTCCTCACTTCGTTCAGGGCATAGCCATAAGATTATGTGCAGGTTTACTCATAACGGTAGCATCTTTATCTGTCTTGTTATATTGCTCTTTACCTAGTGCATCCAACATATCTAAATCTTTTTGATAATACTCTTTTTTCTCTTTGAGTTTTTCTATCTCCTCTTTAGAGATTTTTAGGTTTGAACTGTTCTTGTCCTCTTTATCTAAAGTCTCTAGTATCGTTAAATAGTTCTTTATATCTTCATCTATTTTAGCTATATCTTTTTTTACAGTTTTTCTCATAATAAGAGTGTTTTTACTAGCATTTGCTCGTAAAAATGCACCATCAACAGCAACTAAATCACCAGTAATGAGTTTTAAATCTTTTAGGAGTATGCTAAACTCTTTAAAAATAGTTTGGAGGGCTTTAGGGTTATTTTTTCTGAAATTGGCAATAGTTTTATAGCTTGGTCTAAGTCCTTGTGTTAGCCACATCATCTCTATATTTCTATTTATTTCAAGTTCTAGCTTTCTACTACTTCTTATCTTGTTTAGGTAGCCATAGATATAGATTTTTAAAAGTAGTTTAGGGTGAAACGCAGGTTGTCCATCTTTTATGAGACTTTTTTTAGTTTTTATATTGAGTTTAAAAATATCTAAGATATTTACATACTCTTCTATAGCACGAACAACATTATCATCATCTACTAACTCATCTAAACTTGGTGGAAACATTAGTTGCTGTTTTCGGTTTAAACCTTGTTTGTATATACCCATAAACTTCCCTTTCTATAGTGCTTATTTTACTATTTTTATGGTTTTAGCATGGTTAACTTTATGGTTGTTTTGGTAGAATATTTTCTAATATTTGGGATTGGGTTCTTTCACAGTCTCAGAGTATCCAATAAATTACCTAGCGGCAATTTATCGGCTATCTTCAGTCGTTATAAGAACTTGACAAAGAAACTTTAATGCACTACAATTGTAGATACAAAATAAAAGGTTCTAACATGAAACAAGCAATAAATATTAGACTTGAAAAAGATATAGTACAGACACTTGATGAGTATGCACAAGAGTTAGATAAAACAAGGACAAGTCTTGTTGAAAAAGCAATTGAACTCTATTTTGATAAACTAGATGAAATGATTGCTGACAAAAGAATAGATAACCTTAAATCAGGAAAATCAACTGTTGTTCCATTAGAAGAAGTGTTTAAAAAAGCAGGGATTAATGTATAAAGTTGCATTTGAAAAAGATGCAGAAAAAGAGTTCTTAAAACTTGACACTAAAGTACAAAGATTAATTGCTTTAAAAATTATAGACTTGCAAAATGGAAATTTTTCTAGCGATAAACATCTTCAAGGCAAACATAAAGGAAAGTTCAGAAAAAGAGCTGGTAACTATAGAATTATTTACCTTAAAGAAAATGAGTTTTTAGTTATTACAGTCGTTAGAGTTGCGCATAGAAAAGAAGTTTATTGACTTATAACAAGTACGAGAGACTGTGAAATAATCAAGCCTCAAAGTTCATAATAGTTTGATTTTTAGAAATTAGATTGCCTAAATTCTACCATAAAAATATTTGAAACAATTTTAGCGATATAAAGAGCTATCTCTTCTCTTATAGACTCTATATCTCCCTCTTTGATGGCTATCATCAGTTTTCTAAACAGAACTACCCCAATGAGGTTTAACAATCTCTTTAAATTATAGGTAAACATGATGAGTGCATTTTCACCTTGCACCTTCTTTTTACTTCTAACTAAGAAGTGATCCCAGCCAAGAGAACGTTTGATAGTTCCAAATGGATGTTCAACTATTGAGCCTCTTTTCTTCATAAGAGATTTTGCTTCTGGTGTTTCTAAGTCTTGATAGTATTTATCTAAAAGTTCTTGTTCTTCCCATCTTTGTATTTGTTTGTAACGGGTTGTTTTACCTAAGCATTTGTATTTTATAGGACAAGCCGTACATGTAGATATTTTTGGTCTATAAATAAACATGAGTCTGCCATTTCTAACATTACTAGAAATGCTTTTTGGTATCTCTTCATTATTAGGACAGATATAAGAATCTTTCTCTGTATTATAAACAAACTTATCTTTAGTAAACTTCCCTGCATTTTTTTGTTGCTGTCCTGTTTGGGCATAAGGTACAAGTGTCTTAATACCATCATCCACACACTTCTTTATTTCAGCTGCTGAGTAATATCCTTTATCCGCAAGAATTACCAAGTCAGGGTTAGTAATCACTTCTTTAGTTTGCATTGCCATGTGATGTAACTCTTGTTTATCAGTGCCAGAAGAGGTTACATCTGTAGCTACAATGAATTTGAACTTGTCATCAACACATATTTGAGAATTATAAGCTATAAGATTATGTGCTGGTTTTACCATAACACTAGCATCTGGGTCAGTTCTATTGTATTGGGTGCGTTTTATCTTATCAAGGAATTTTAACTCTGTTGTAAATTTTGCTTTTTTTTTAAGAGTATTTCTAACTTACGAGGAAGTTGTTTTACTAACTTAGTTGTATGTGTTTCTTCATCACTGTATTTTAAAGCACTAAGGTATTCGTCTATATTGGTATCTACTTCTTTTAAATCTCTTTGTGTAGTTTTTTTCATGATTAAAGTATTTTTAGATGCGTTAGCTCTTAAAAATGCTCCATCTAGGGCTACAAGATTGTCTCCTATTAAGGCTAGACCTTTAAGGATGAAAACAAAGTCTTTGAAAACTGCCTTGAGAGCTTTAGGATTGTTTTTTCTGAAGTCGGCAATAGTTTTATAAGTAGGTTTGAGTCCTGATGTTAGCCACATAAGTTCTATATTTCTAGCATTTTCACGTTCAAGGTTTCTAGAACTTCTTATTTTATTTAGGTAACCGTAGATATATATTTTTAGTAAGAGTTTAGGTGAATAAGACTTTTGTCCTTCAAAGCTTGTAGAAGTGTCATCAAAGCCTAATCCATTAAAATCAAGTTGCTCTACATATAAGTCTATTGCTCTTACTTGATTATTTTCATCTACATATTCATCAAGACTTGGAGGAAAAAACTGTTGTTGATTACGGTTTATTCCTTCTTTGTACTTTTCGCTCATGCACACCTCTTTAAACCCAATATGTTGGGCTTTTTATTAGATGTATTATACTCTTTTAGGGGTTTAGGCTTGATGAACTTAAGCTCTATATGTTAGAATCTTTTTAGTTTATGAGATGTGCATAATTTTGTAGTTATTTCACAGTCTCCGAGGAGACCAATAATTTCCCTTGCGGAAAATTATCGCTCACGACAATCGCTATGTGCCTATCGTAAGTACTTTGCTTAAAACTTAGTATCCTCATATCTATCATAAAGCCACTCAGCTACAGCTTGTTTTTCATCTTCGTTGATTTGCCCTTTGAGTGATGGCATCGTTCCAAATGTTTCTATCGCACCTGTGTTGCACATACTGTTGTCTAAGTTAGGATTTACTATGTAATCTTTTACAAAAAGTATAAAGAGGTAACGGTCTACATCCTCTTCTTCATCAGTAGTTTTTATGTTCTCTTTGAGTCTTTGTGATACTTCTACCATCGGTGGTGCTACTAACTCTTTGAAGTGTTTGAGTGCATGCTCTTTACTCATAACCTCTACATGACAAGCCTTACATTTGTTTTCATAGACTTTATAACCATCTGTTGCGAATAAAGATAGACTTAAAAGTAAAGAAGATAATAGGATTTTTTTCATTGTATGTGTTCCTTGATAATTTAGATATATGTCATAGTACACTAGTAATGTTAGCTAATCGTTAAGAAAATGTTAAATGATAATAATGCTAAAATACAAAATATATTATATAAAGATTAAAAGGTTTTAATTACATGTTAACAACGATCATCGGCATATATACACTATATGTTCTCATATCCATTTATACCAGTGTTATGCAAATAGGTTATATAAATCTAGCTAAACGAAAAGAGGCAGTTTTACTGAATGATACAGATTTTTTAAAAGCTGGTAATTATGCAGTACGAAAAGAGAAACTAACACTGGTGAGTACATTTTTTGACTATCTAGTTTTTATCGCTTGGATGGGAGTTGGTATTAAAGCACTTGCTGAAAATATCTTTTTTGAAAATCAAGCACTTTTAACTGTAGCCATCGTTATGAGTTTTGTTGTTATAAACTTTGTTATATCTCTTCCTTTTACATATTATGAAAAGTTTGTTATAGATAAAGAGTTTGGGTTTAACAAGTCTGGCTTAGGTTTATGGATAAAAGATACACTTATCTCTTTTGTGATGACTCTTGTTTTTGGCTCTTTAGTTGTCTGGGGAATTTTCCTAATCATTACAAACTTCACTCTTTGGTGGGTTTGGAGTTTTGTCTTTATTTTTGCAGTGATTATCTTGATTAACATGTTGTACCCTGCATTTAGAGCTACTTTTTTTGACAAGCTAACGCCACTAAAAGATGAAGCACTAGATGAGAAGATAAAAGAATTAATGGATAAAACAGGTTTTGTAAGCTCAGGTGTATTTGTAAGTGATGCAAGCAAACGCGATGCAAGATTAAATGCCTACTTTGGTGGTTTTGGAAAAGCAAAGCGTGTTGTCCTTTTTGATACTCTTATAGAGAAGTTAAGTACTAAAGAGTTACTTGCAGTCCTAGGACATGAGCTTGGACACTTTGCACATGGAGATATTTACAAAAATATAGGACTTGTTGGTACGATGCTTTTTGTGATGTTTGCACTCTTTGGAAATCTTCCAGAGGGACTTTTTATGGAGATGGGACTTGCACCTGAACCCTATGTAGTGATGATACTACTTATGCTTTTTATGCCAGTTTTAGGTTTTGTTATGATGCCTATTATGGGTATTGTAAGTCGTCATAACGAGTATGAAGCAGATAAGATGGGAAGTGAACTTGGTGGTCCAGCAGGTGCTATAGAACTTGCAAGTGCACTCAAAAAGTTAGTAACTGAGAACAAGAGTTTTCCACTATCACATCCTATATATATATTCTTCCACTACACACATCCTCCAGTACTAGAGCGTTTAAAAGAGCTTGGAGTAGATATAAATGATACGAGCAGTAGTTCACTAGAGGGTAAATGCGAAGCAAATATTTAGTTAAAGAGCTATTAGCAGAGATTACAGAGATTTTAAAACCTCATATCCCAAGAGCATCAAGAGAAGCACAACTATTTCTTATGGCTCATTTAAATGCAGATGAGTTATGGCTTATGACTCATCGCTTTAGTGAAGTAGAAGATGCTCAAAAACTATTTGAGTGGGTAAAGAGACGAGCGAAGAATGAACCCTTTGAGTATATTACAAACAGGGTTAGTTTTTATAGTGAAGAGTTCTTTATAAAAGAGGGTGCTCTTATTCCTAGACCTGAAACAGAACTTCTCATAGATGAAGTTATAAAAAACTTTCCCGATAAACAGAGTGCTATTACTTTTGTAGAAGTGGGAGTAGGGAGTGGCATCATCTCCATTATATTAGCCCGTCATTTTTTAAATGCTCGTTTTATAGCTGTAGATATTTCACAAGCAGCACTAGACATAGCAGAGGTAAATATAGAGAAGTTTGGACTTAGTGATAGAATAGAGCTTCGTTTAGGTTCACTTCTTGAGCCTATAAATGAAAAGATAGACTATCTAGTCTCAAATCCTCCTTATATAGAAGATGGAGTAGCCTTAGAATCAAACCTTGACTATGAACCACAGAATGCTCTTTTTGGGGGTAAAGTAGGGGATGAGATTATTAAAAAACTTCTTGATGAAGTCTTAAAACAAAAAATTACATTTTTTACTTGTGAGATGGGTTATGATCAACAAGATAAAATACAAGCATATTTAAAAAATAAAAAAATAAAAAGTTTAGAGTTTTACAAAGACTACAGTTCTTTTGATAGAGGCTTTACACTGAAGGTACACAATTGAAAAAAAATATTTACTTAGACTTTACTTACTTGATTTTTTTAGCGGCTTCTTTTGGAGGTATTATTGTTTTAGGTGCATTTGTTGCACCGGTTGTCTTTCATACAGATAAAATTGTTTCAGAAATTCTTATAGATAACTATAATGCAGGAATTATTATGGGTGAGATATTTCACCGTTTTTCTTACTGGATTTATGCTTTAGCTATCTTTGTTACTTTGTATGAGGCTGTCTCTTATAAGAGTGGTTTTCGAGACTCTATCACTTTTGGGGCAGCTGTTATGCTTATAGGAACATCTTTGATGTTTAGTAGTGTTTACTCACCTAAAATACTTGAGATGCAAGCAATGGGAGCTAGTGCAACACAGAGTGATACATTTAACAACATTCATATAGCAAGCGAGATAGACTTTAAGGTCTTAGCTGTCGCACTTATCGTCCTTTTTGTTAGAAGACTTATGCTACTTCGTACAGCCTAAGAGTTTTTACTCTTAGAAAGCTTATCTGTCACCAAAGTTATCTACCACCGAATTTGTCATGCCACCATTCTGATGGGGAAAATGTTCTCTTTTTAATGGAATCTTCATCAAATGGATACTCATAATTATTACAGTAATCTAATACTATCTCATATGCATCATTTATTTGCATACTCATCTTAGTAGCTTGTGTCTGGTTTTGGCTATGTTTATCAGGGTGCCATTTTTTCATAAGAAGTTTATATTTGTTTTTGATTTCTTTTAAAGAAGAAGTTTCACGAAGACCAAGGAGTGTCTTGGCCTTCATAAGTCGCTCGTATGCTGTAGACACTTTTAGTCTTGTTGCTGTCTCATATATGCAGGTATATCAAGATAATCTGCGTTTAAGTCACCACCAACAACTAAGCGAGGACGAACTTTTGCACGAGGCATAGCAGGAGTCTCACTTACAAATTCTGGATTGTTTGTAGTCTCTACTTCTTTCTCAAACCCTGTTGCAACTATTGTAATTTTTACATAGTTCTCAGGAAGTGTTGTATCTGTTGATGTTCCAAAAATTATATCAGCTTCATCATCAGCACTCTCGTTTACAACATTCATAGCATCATATATTTCCATGATTGGAAAGTCAGGATGCATGTTGAAGTGTACTAAAACACCTAAGGCTCCATTTATAGACATGTTATCAAGTAAAGGAGACTCAATAGCGGCTTTAATAGCTTCATAAGCTGCATTTTCACCCTCATGTTCACCAACACCCATAAGAGCCATACCTTTATGGTTCATTACAGTTTGTAAGTCGGCGAAGTCAAGGTTGATGTCATTATCTCCATTTGAAAGGATAACACCAGATGTTCCACTAACAGCTTGTGCTAGAACTCCATCAACGATTTTAAAACTGTCTTTAAGGCCTAACTTTCTATCAATGATAGAAAGCAGTTTATCATTAGGAATTACAACGATAGAATCAGACTCTTTTTTTAACTCTTCAAGACCAGCTTCTGCAAGTTTAAGTCTCTTTTTACCCTCAAATGTAAAAGGTTTTGTTACTACAGCGATAGTAAGTGCTCCAACCTCTTTAGCAATTTTAGCAACAACTGGTGCAGCACCAGTTCCTGTTCCACCACCAAGCCCAGCAGAGATAAATACGATGTCAGCACCTTCAAGAGCAGCACGAATATCATCATAATTTTCTAGAGCAGAGTCCTTACCAATCTCAGGCTTCATACCTGCGCCAAGACCTTTAGTGAGTTTGGAGCCAATTTGAATTTTTGATGCAGCAGAGTCTTCACTCAAAACTTGTGCATCAGTGTTTACAAGCATCATCTCAATACCAGTAACACCCTCTTTAAGCATATGTCCGATCATGTTTCCACCACCGCCACCAACACCAACAGCTATAATTCTTGCACCGGTCACATTACTTGCCTCTTCTACTACAAATGGTTCCATCATCTTACTCCTTTAAAATAACTGGGTAGCCCAGTTCCAAAATTTACTCAAGCTACCAGCTTCATCACTCTTTTTCTCTTTTTTATCTTCTAACGATATCATACTCGGCTTCTCTTTTTCTAAAGAAATGGAAGCCGTAGGTATCTCCAAAGATGGCGTTAGGTTTTTAATATCTACTTGAGATGTAGGTATTTCATTTCTATGACGTACTCGTTTGTTTGCATCTATCTCATAAGGAGTATATGCAACTGCTGAGTACATGACAAGTCCTATAGCACTTGAAAACTCTGCATCACGAAGTTCGTCAAAAAGACCATTCATCTCTATAGGACGAGCTAAACGAACAGGTTGTGAACCAAAAGTAGCTATAGCTAACTCTCTGATGCCCTCCATCTTAGAAAAACCACCAGTCAGTACTATACCCGCCCCAATTTGTTCTTTTAGACCACTATTTTCTATAAACTGTGCCAAAATCATTAGTGTCTCTTCAACTCTTGCATAAATTACATTATGAACAACATCTAAAGAGACTTCATGAGTATTGTCAACATCACCTATTACAGGAATTTCAATTAAATCATTACTTTGGTTTGTTAGTGAGCCATATGTTAGCTTAACATTATCTGCAACATTGAGTGGTGTGTGAAGTGCCATCGAGAGATCAGATGTTACATGGTTAGAACCTACACCTAAAAATTCGTTATACCTAATAGAATTTCCAGCATGAATAACAATGTTACTAGTATTTCCACCCATGTCAATTAAAGCGACACCGAGTTCTTTTTCATCACTATTAAGAGTTGCTATAGAAGATGCATAAGAGTTGAGTACAATGTTTTCTACTTCAACACCAGCACCTAAAACTGCTTTTTTCAGATTGTTAAGGTTTGATTTTTGTGTAGTTATAATATGTGTTTCAACTTCTAAGCGCGAAGCATTCATTCCAAGAGGGTCTTCTATAAAGTCTTGGTCATCTACCTTAAAGTTAAATGGGAGAGCATGGAGTACTTCATATTCGTTAGGGATATTAGCATTATATAGTGAGGTGTGCATAACACGCTCAATCTCTTTAAAACTAATCTCTTTACTTTGAATATTTACAATACCATTTGAGTTAAGACTTTTAGTGTATGCACCACTCATTGAAACAATAGCTGAGCTTACAGTACTTCCTGAAACACGTTTTGCATCTTCAACTGCTGTTTTTATACTACGAGATGCAAGTTCTATGTTAGTGATACTACCACGTTTAAGACCTTGTGCTCTCGTTGTACCAGCACCAGTTATAGCAATGTTATTATCATTGTCAATTTGAGCGATGATAGCACATATTTTTGTTGAGCCAATATCAATGGCTAAAACAGTTCTGCTCAATTTAGAGTCCTTGAATAAATATCTCTGTTTGGTACTTGTTTTCTAAAGTTTTTATCAAAGCCTTATTAAACATACCACTTTTTAGTTTTTTAACTGAAGAAACTAAGTCATTATTTGATTTATCAAGCAATTTTTGTTCCAAAATATAGTAAAGAACGATTTTTTGACTGTTTAATACTATGTAAGAGCGTTTCTTATCACTAAGAAAAAGCTTTTGTAAAAATTCTGTAGCTTCTGTTTGTGTTAGTCCCTCTATCTTATCTACATCTCTGCTTGTGATAAAAGGTGTGTTAGTTCCATTAAAAGTAGCTATAGAATTATTTGCTAACTCTTGAAGTTTTGTTTTTCTTGTTTGTGCTGTATAGATAGCTAATACATCAACTTTGGCATCTTCATAACTTTTTGGCATAGATGGATTCACTTTGATTAGCTCAAATGTATAATATGTACCATCAACTTCAATGGGTTTCATATACGGAGAAGATAAAGAGAGTTTAGATATCTTTTGCAATGTTTGTGCATTAAAGGGATTGTTGTCTTCTGAGAGTGTAACAGACTCAAAAACTACATCAGGTGCTAGTTTACCTTTTTTGTATGCTATATATGTTCTAAGTGCCTTATCTTTAGTTGCCTTAGTATTTAACTCTTCTATGACTAAGTCTTTAGCATCTGCTAATGTAAGAAGCTTACCTTCACTATCTTTAAAATGTGTTTTGTTGTTATTGTAGTAGTCTGATATTTTAGCATCATCATAAGTCTGTGTAACTTTTTCTTGTTTTATATACTTTACATCATATGTAACAGGAGACATAAAGTTGTTTTTACTTGTTTGCCAAAAAGGTTTAAGAAGTGCATCTGAAGTGTCTACTGTAATATCATCAGGAGTTAATATCTTGTAGTTTATCTTGTCTGAGATATTCATAAGAGTATTTAAAATATTTACTTCATTTTCGCTTACTTCAATTGGAAGTAGTTTAAGCATCTTCTGAATAAGTAAATCTTTTCTAAGATCTGCTTCATACTCTTTTGTAGTCATTCTATTTTGAGAGAGCACTAATTTATAAGACTCTTTATCAAACACACCATCTTTAAAAAAGTACTCTTGTTTTGTGAGAGATGCGATAAGCTCTTCATCGCTTAACTCCAAGTCGTATGAAGCTGCCAAGTTTAGTAGAAGTGCTTGTTGCACTAGTTGTTCTAAAGCTTGTTTTTGAAGTCCAAACTGTTTCGCTTTTTCTTCATCAAAATTTCCTTGAAACATCTGGTTGTATTTTGCATACATGCGAGAGTAACTTTTTTGTAAATCACCCTGTGTTATTTCAACATTTCCAACCTTTGCGATTGCTCCAGCTTTGTCACCATAGCTATATTGACCCCAGCCAACAAAACCTGCACCAACAAAAGCTATTGTTGAAATCCAGATAGTAATTATTAAGTATTTTTTGTGTCTCTGCATCCATGTAATCATATTAAATAAAACCTTACTTTTTGGTATTGGTGTAATAATAGGTAAATTAGGATTAAACCTTGATAAAAAGAGAAAGAATTAAGGGGGGAATTATTCTGTGTCGAAATTACTGTGTGAATTCTCTAGCATAAGTAAACGGCAGCTTTTTTCAAGTATTGCAAGTTTTTTTGCCATTTCATGAATATCTCGACTATATGCATATACTCCATAACCGCGTATAACCATGATGTTAGTCTGGTTTGTTTGTAGATAATAAGCAATCTCACTATCAGCTCTATCGTACCAATCTTCAAACTGTCTAGGATCTATCACATCAATAGAACCTATCTCTTTGTAGCCAAAGTAGTCTTTTGGAATAATAATATCATGCTTAAGGGAGTAAGCAGTTGTAAATTGTGGCATAGAAAAACAGATAAACTTTGCCTCACTAATTTGGGAATAGATACTAAAGTGAATTTTTGCATCTATACTCGCCTGATTCCATCTGTAGTCTTTTTTAAAATATAGCTCTATAAGACTCATTTCATCTAAAGCATCAAATATAGCCTCTTTTGTGTTGATGATAAAACGGTTTGACTCAGTCTTTGCTGACATACTTCCATGGTAAATACCAAAGAAGTCTTTTCTAAACATAGAGAGAGCTAGTACTGATAGCTTCGTTTTAAGACCTTGTTTATTCATATGCTATTTTTTAAACCAACCCTTCATTTTGTCAATCGCAGAATCCAGGACACCTTGGTGTGGCGTTGACTCTATGCCAAATGATACCTGAAGTTTATTGAGGAGCTCTTTTTGTTCATCATTGAGTGTCTTAGGATACTGAATGTTTATAATGGCGATAAGATGACCCTTACCATGTCCATGAACATCAGCAATTCCTTCTCCTCTAAATGTAAAACGCTGTTTGTCACGAGTACCAACATCGAGTTGTAGTTCAAGCTCACCTGTAAGTGATGGTATGGTGATGCTCTCACCCGTGATAGCTTGTGTAAAGAAAACAGGTATCTCTATGTAGACATCATTGTCATCACGGATAAAGTGTTTATCTTGTTCTACTTCAAAAGTAACATACAAGTCACCACGTGAACCTTTCTTACCGATGTTGCCTTGCCCTGAAACTCTGAGTCTATTCCCCGTATCTATTCCTGCAGGTATATTTACATTTACACTCTCTGAAATTTCATCATACCCTTTACCTTTACAGCTTTTACAAGAGTCTGTTGCTGCAGTACCTGTTCCTTGACAAGCTGGACAAGTTTGAGAAAAAGTCATAAAACCTTGTTTCATATAGACTTGACCTTGACCATCACACTGTCGACAAGTAGAGAGTTTAGCATTTTTAGCACCAGTACCTTTACAATCTTTACATGCTTGCTTATACTTATACTTTACCTCTTTTTCACAACCAAAGACTGCTTCATCAAAACTAATACGCATATCTACATTCATATCAAGTGGGTACTTGTCCATGTCGGCAGGATTTTGACGACGACGTCCACCACCACCCATACCGTTAAACATATCTTCAAACATAGAACCTAAGTCATCAAAACCACCAGATGAACGACGTCCACCGCCACCCATCCCTTGTAGTCCTTCTTTACCATAACGGTCATAGATACTTCTCTGTTTATCATCACTTAAACATTGATATGCTTCATTACAGAGTTTGAACTTATGCTCCGCTTGCGCATCACCTGGATTTTTATCAGGATGGTACTTTTTAGCCATTGTTCTATATGCTTTTTTAATTGTACTCTTGTCGGCACTTTGTGATATTTCCAATATTTCGTAATAACTTAACTCTTCCATTTTTTCCCTATAATTCATAATGATATTTTTTTAATATTTTCGCAATTATACCCATAAATGTTAAATATTATAAATGCTATAATACTCTAATGAAAGCAAGCACCTATTTTTTAATAATTATATTCCTTCTATCGGGCTGTACACCTAAACAAAAGATTCTTTTTGACTCACTTGAAAATACATATCTTATAAAAACTGACTTTAATTCTCTACCTAATTTTACACATGAAAACTACTTAGAAGTTATTGAAAATTTTAAAAACAACTGCCGTACAAAGAAAGCCAAGAACTTATATGAAGAACTTTGTGAAGAAGTTGATAGTATCTCTAATGCAGAACTCTTTATAAGAAACTCTTTTACTCCTTACATTATCACGACAAAAGAGAATAAACAAGAAGGACTTTTGACGGGTTACTATGAGCCAGAGCTCAAAGCTTCTTTACAACGCCATGGTAAATATCAATACCCACTCTATGAGACTCCTAAAGATTTAATAGTAGTAGATTTAAGTTTAATTTACCCCTCTTTAAAGAACTATAGACTGAGGGGTAGGGTAGTTGAGAATAGACTAGTTCCCTACGACACACGCAAAGAGAGTAAAAGTAAAAGTGCAAATGCAGATATTATCTGTTATTGTGATTCTCAGATAGATAAGTTTTTTTTAGAGATACAGGGTTCTGGACGTTTGATTCTTGATGACAATACTACAATGTATGTAGGCTATGATAATCAAAATGGACATAAATATAGAGCAATTGGTCGCTACTTAGTAAAAATAGGAGCACTTAGTGTAAAAGAAGTCTCTTTACAAAGCATAAGAGAGTGGTTAGAAAAAAATCCTTCAAGAGTGGATGAAGTCTTAAACTATAATAAATCTCTTGTATATTTTAAACAAAGAGAACAAGGGGCTACCGGGGCATTAGGTTTAGAACTAACACCTACTCGCTCTGTAGCAGTAGATAGAAGATATATACCCTTAGGGAGTATGTTATACTTGCACTCAACTATAGGAGACAAAGAGATAAATAAGATAGTCTTTGCACAAGATACTGGTGGTGCGATAAAGGGAAGTGTGCGTGCGGACCTTTTTCTTGGAACTGGTGAAGAAGCCCTTGAGCTTGCGGGAAAACTAAAGTCAGAGTTAAAACTATGGATACTGCTACCAAAAACAAAAAAAGAGAAAACTAAATGAATAATGCCTTAGAAAAATTTAATCGTTTGGTTGATGCCCTACAAGAACTCCCTACTATTGGAAAAAAATCAGCTACAAGACTCGCCTATCATATGATAATGAATGATACATTTGTAGGAATGCGAATCTCTCATGCGATTGAAGATGCATTAGGTACATTAAAGAAGTGTATGGATTGTGGTGGCATGAGTGAAGATGAACTCTGTTATATCTGTACTGATGATGGACGAGACTCTACTCTTTTATGTATAGTAGAAAATGCAAAAGATATTCTATTACTTGAAGAAAATGGACTTTTTGATGGAAAGTATTTTGTTTTAAACTCTTTGGATGAGTATAGTGTAAGTAAACTAGACTCTTTAGTCCAAGAGGGTGTAAATGAGATACTCTTTGCTCTAACACCATCAATAGCTAATGATGCTGTTATCCTCTACATAGAAGATAAACTGAGTGCATATAGTGTCAATTTCTCAAAAATTGCACAGGGTGTACCAACAGGAGTTAGTTTAGAAAATATCGACCTCTTATCCCTTACTCGCGCACTTGAAGATAGAGTAAGAGTGTAAAAACATATCTATGCTCACTTGTGTATAATTACTTTTTAATTAAAATATTTAATGCATATAAGGAAGCTTTATCCAATCGTAAAGACCATATTTAGAAAGTATTTTATTTAATTCACCATTTTTTCGTAAATCATTTATACCTTGAGATAATATTCTTGCATACTTTTTGGAATGTGGATTATTTGGTGAAAATGCAATATATATGTTATCTATATCTATAGTTCCAACTGTTTTAAAGGGCACATGAGAATTTTTTTCTTTAAAATAATATTTTAAAACATAAGGGTCTTCAATCATTACATCAATAGTATCATAGAGAAGTTTTTTAGCATTATGATAAATGGCACGGTTTCCAGAGATTAACTGTACACGATTATGATTATTTTTATTTTCTTGAATATATTTATCAAGTACTGCTCCATAACTATAGCTTTTAATTGCCCCTATTGTAATGTCGTGTAATGAATTTACACCAGTATATTTCCATTGAGTCTTTTTTTTTGTGAAAAAAGCATTAGCAGATACACCTTGAGATAATGATGGAAATATAAAATCTTTTGCATCACTTTTATAAGCACCGATAATTGCATTATATTTATTGTTTTTTGTATCTAAGATTGCTTGATTCCATGAAGAGGAGACTGTATATTTTACTGTATGGCCATTTTTTTCAAAGATAACACGAGCTATGTCAACTAAATAACCTTGGTTTTTATCTGTAACTTTACAGTTATATGGACACCATTCATCTCCAACTATAGTAATAATATCACCAAAGGCAACTGTACAAAAAATAGATACAAGTAAAATTATTTTTTTAATTTTCATACAATACCCTTGTTCTTATTATATTATAAAAGAAAACTCATCGCCATTTCTCTCTTTATATCTTCTTTTTTTAAAGTAGCATTTACAAAAAGTTCGTTTGCTAAGACACCTTGACCCAAGAGCATATCTGCACCATCTTTATAGGTAATGTTGTTTTGGGATGCAAGTTGTAAAAAGGGTGTGAGTTTACCATATATAGCATCTGCTATATAGTTGGTGTTTTTTAAGATACTGAGGATTAACTTCTTTGGGGCAGGAAGCTCTTCATCTGCTAGTCCTGCACTTGTAGTATTAACTACTAAGTCATAGCTAGAAAGCTCAAATGTATCCCAAGTATATGTTTGACAAGCAAGGTCATTAAAAAATGAGAGACGTCCTTCACTTCGGTTGAGTACACTAACTTCTATACGCTCTTGTTTAAACCTTGTAGCGAGTGCTTTAGCCGTACCACCCGCACCAAGAATAAGAATTTTTTTGATGTTTTCAAACTCTTCTATGGCATACATAAAGCCATCTGCATCTGTGTTATACCCTATGAGTTTTCCATTTTCATTTATAAGAGTATTTACAACACCAACAGTTTTTGCAAAACCACGTACTTCATCACAGGCCTTAAACGCAGCTTCTTTATGCGGTACTGTTACATTTGCACCAGATAAACCAAGTGCGAAAAAAGTCTCTTTGAGTTTAGTCCCATCAAGTAAATGTGTGCGAGTATAACAGGCTGAGTAGTTTAGATTTTTAAAAACACTATTGTGCATAAGGGGTGAGCGAGAGTGTGAGACAGGATTCCCAAAGATAGAAAAAAGTTTCATATTTAGTTTTTATCTAAGTCATGAAGGGAGTGGATGAGTGCACCGAGTTTATTTTCAACTTCTTCGTACTCAGTCTCTTTTACACTATCAGCTACTATTCCTGCTCCAGCTTGAAGTACGACTTTATCTTCTTTTACCATAGCTGTTCTAATAGTAATAGCCGAGTCCATATTTCCATCAAAACCAAAGTAACCGATACTTCCACTGTAAAAGCCACGTTTAAGACCCTCGTACTCAGCTATAAGCTCCATCGCACGAATCTTTGGTGCTCCTGTCATTGTTCCTGCTGTAAATGTTGCCATAAAAAGGTCAAACATATCTTTGTCATCTGCAAGCTCTGCTGTTACATCTGAAACTATATGCATCACATGAGAAAAACGCTCGATATGCATCATATCTTCAACTTTTACAGTTCCAGTTTTTGCAACACGGCTAACGTCATTTCGACCGAGATCTATAAGCATAAGATGTTCTGATAACTCTTTAGGGTCTGCAAGTAACTCTTTTTCTAAGTCTAAATCTTCTTGTTTTGTGACACCACGTTTACGAGTACCAGCAATAGGGCGAAGGAGTAGCTCATTTTCTTCTAAACGTACCATAACCTCGGGAGAAGATCCAACTATACTAAAATCTTCATACTCCATTAAAAACATATAGGGAGAAGGGTTTTTTGCACGAAGAATTCTATAAAAGCTAAATGGGTCGACTTTTATGTTTCTTGTAAAACGGTTTGTCATTAAAATCTGAAACACATCACCACTTTTTATCATCTCTTTTGACTTGTCTATCATGCTGAAAAACTTCTCTTTAGAGTGAGCGAATGAACCCTTATCATCTCCAATATTATACACACGATGTTTGTATGTATATGAACCTTTTAAGTCATCATGAATAGAGATAAATTTTTCTTCATACTCTTTAAGTGTTGAGACTAAAGTTATCTGATGGTTCTTATGAGAGTAGACTAAAATCATCTTAGGAAGGATAAGGTCTAAGTCTGGAGTATGCAACTCATCTTCTAAGTTATCCATACTTGAACCGAGTTTAGGCTCAAAAACTTTTACCATATCATAAGAGATATACCCAATAAAACCATCAACATAACCGACTTTAAGTTTTTTTGTAGCCTCTTTATATATAGTAGTATCTATCGTTTTGTAGTACTCTTTTAAAAAAATAAATGGATTTTCTTCTCTGATATGCTTTGTACCATGAGTATCAGTATGAACAGTTTTATCATTTATAAACTGGAGGCGCTCACGAGCACCTATACAGATAAAAGAGTAGTTTCCCTCACTCCCTCCAGCAGATTCAAAAAGGTAAGTAATCTCACCTTGAAACATATCTTTGAGTTTAGAGTAAACAGCAATAGGTGCTAACTGGTCGAGTGTAAACTGTTTAGAATAGATCATTAGAGCTTAACTAAAAAAGAACCAGGCTCTACTTTTGAACGAAGAATACGTCTAGCATTTTTAGCCTCTGTAGAGTTTTTAAATGGACCAACAAGTACTTTGTTTAAAGATGCAACTTTATGGAACTTATACTTGTACCCAAGTTGAGTAATTGAATTTAAAAACTTTTTATTTGGTTGATATTTTGAAAAAGAACCAACTTGAATATAATAAGTGATAGTTGATGCTTTATGAACTGGAGTTACTTTTTTTGTTACTACTTTTGCTATTACAGGTTTTGTGAGAGTTTGCTTTTTATGTTTAGGGATTACTTCATTATGAATAACTTCTTGAGATAGCTCGGCTTGACTCTCTTCTTTGAGTTTTTGAGTGATAAGTTCAAGGTTAATATCTGAACTTGGCTCTTCCATGACTACTTCTACTTCTTCAAAAAGAGGTTCTTCTTGAGCTTGCACTACCTCTCCTTGGGGTTCTTGCGGAAGAAGTGCTTGAGGAAGGTTATCTGTTCCATTTGAACTTAAAGAATTCATCAGCATCACAACAACGATGAGAATAACACCAAGTGTTGCAACTGCTAAAATTATCTTTTTATTAGAGTTGTTATTTGTACTTTTGTTTAAAATGATATCATTAAGTTCGTTTTTATCGTTCATAAGTTATCCCTGTTTTTTTATTATTATATTATAACTAAAAAAGCATATTTTATATGCCTTTGTAGTTCTAATAGTAAAGCAAGGTTCTTCGCGAGTTGGTATTCACTGCGTTCATACATCAACTCTTGATTCCAAAGCGAAAAACGACAAGAAATTGTCGTTTCTTTTTCGCTTTCTCACATGTGTTTCGACCAAGAAGCTCCACGTTCTTTAGCATATACTTCATATGGTAGTGTAAGTATATTGTACTCATTTGGCATATCAGCATTTGGAAATATACGCCACTGTTTTGGTTGTTTAGCAGCTAGTTTCATACTCAATGTTTTTCCAAGTTGAATGGCCTCTGCTAATGTTGTATGACCTTTATGGATATAGACATGAAGATGACCTTCTGTTTTTGTTTTATATGCTGTAAAGTTTATGTAACCCTCTTCACGAAGAAGAAGTTGTGCTTTATGGTAAAAACGCTCAGGGTCACGACCATTATAGTCTATGACTATGTTTTCCACTTTATTGTGTTTATTAACGAGCGAATGAGCAACAGTTATGTCACCTTTAATATGCTGGTTAATAATTGACTGACTAAGTGTAGTATTTACTTTTTCAAATTTATTGTAAAAAGTACGACCTTTAAAAGAAAGTTTGTCAACTACAGAGTCTCTTTTAATCCAGTAATGATCACTCACCATCTTTATAAGTTTTAGATCCATAGAAGTCAAAGTTATTTTCCTTTTTTAAGTATGACTAGTAAGTCGATTGGTTATAAATCACAAAGTTCTGTGCAAGTTCTTTGAGTTCTGCTTTAATCGTTGCTTGAAGTTCAGTGTTTGTAATGTCATCTAAAACATCTGCCATTTTATTACCAATGAGTTCAAACTCTTTTTCTTTCATACCACGAGAAGTAAGGGCAGGTGATCCAACACGGATGCCTGAAGTTACAAAAGGACTTCTAGTTTCACCGGGAACAGTGTTTTTGTTAATAGTTATACCTGCATTGCCTAAAGCTGCATCTGCATCTTTACCACTAATATCTGTACCAACAAAAGATACTAAGATTAAGTGATTGTCAGTTCCACCAGATACAACATCATATCCACGCTTAACCATTACTTCACCAAGTACTTTAGCATTCGCTTTTACTTGTTTTGCATACTCTTTCCACTCTGGAGATAAGTTATACTTGAAACCAACTGCTTTTGCAGCGATAACATGAACAAGTGGACCACCTTGAAGGGCAGGGAAGATTGCAGAGTTGATTTTCTTTGCGATATCTTCATCGTTTGTCATAATCATTCCACCACGAGGACCGGCAAGAGTCTTGTGTGTAGTTGTTGTAACAACATGTGCATGAGGGAATGGGCTAGGATGCTCATCAGCTGCTACCAAACCAGCAATATGTGCGATGTCAGCAAAAAGTATTGCTCCAACTGCATCAGCAATCTCACGGAATTTTTTAAAATCAATTTCACGAGCATAAGCAGATGCACCACAAACGATAATCTTAGGTTTAACTATTTGTGCGATATCTAAAACTCTTTCATAGTTTATGCGACCATCAAGCTCTACACCATATGTAAATGAGCTATAGTTTTTACCAGAAAAAGATGGTTTTGAACCGTGTGTTAAGTGTCCACCATGACTCAAATCCATACCAAGAAGTTTATCACCAGCCTTTAGTAGTGCTGCATAAACTGCACCATTTGCTTGGCTTCCTGAATGTGGTTGTACATTTGCATAGTTACATCCAAAAAGTTCACAAGCACGGTCAATAGCTAACTGCTCAACACCATCAGCATATTCACATCCACCGTAGTAACGTTTTTTTGGATAGCCCTCAGCATACTTGTTTGTAAACACTGAACCCATAGCTTCCATCACTGCTGGAAGTGTAAAGTTCTCAGATGCTATCATCTCTAAGTGGTCAGTTTGACGCTCTAATTCTTTCTCACATAAATCGAATATTTCGCTATCGTATTCTTTTAAAAAACTCATGGTATAAAATTCCTTGTAATAATTAAAGCGATTGTACTAAAAAAGAACTAATAAAAGGCTTATTTCTTAAGATATTTATCAATAGAGAGATGAATTAAGTCTAGTTCTTTAGTGTATTGTATCACTAGTTCTGGTAGATAATCATACTTTTTAAGGGAAAGCTTTTGTAGCATATCTGTTACAATAAGATGTAACTTTTGTGCACCAATTGATCCGGTAAGACCTTTAATGTCTATACATAGTATCCTAAGTTGTTCATATCTATAGTCTTGAAGCAGTTTATTAAAAACTTTATTAGTATCACCATAAGCATCCATAAACTCAGATAGAATCTCTTTATAAAAGATTTCACTTGAACTTGATTTTGATATACCTAGTGTTATGTTTAAGCCATCAAGCTCAATTATTTCTGCTTGCTCAGTCTGTGTTTCTTCTTTTTGGCTCTGCTGTACATTTTGTATAAAAAGAGAAAAAACAGTATATAACTTCTCTTTTTCTAAAGGTTTTGCCATATAACCATTCATACCTGAAGTGAACATTTTTGATATTTCATCACTAGATGTTAAAGCACTTAAAGCAATTATTGGCATACTATCAAATTTCGTATTTTCTCTTATTTTTATCGATGCTGTGTATCCATCCATTACTGGCATATTAATATCCATAAAAATAATGTCAAATGAGGCATCTTCTGAGAGTATTTTCAGTGCTTCTTTACCATGTTTTGCTACGGTAATGTTCATATTTGATTTATTAAGTATACCAACAAATACTTTTTGATTAATCACATTATCCTCAACTAGCAAAACTTTCTTAGAGTGAAACTTAGAAAAATCATTAAGAGAGATATTTCGAGTGTTTTGAAAAGAGTTTCTGTGAACAATAGCACTTCCCGTATTCACTATACCGTTATTTGTAATTTTTGAAGTGTCATGTAGATTAGCAAAGAGTTGATTGAGTACATCTGATGTTTGCCAAATAGTCAAAGGTTTAGAAATCTTAATATCAGCAACTGCTGTATTTGGAAATTCCTTTTCAGCTTCAAAGAGGTTAGACATAGCGATAATTTTACTATTTGTATTTTCTAACTCTACTACTACCTTATGTGTAAAGAGCTTTTCATCTAAAAAGATAATATCATAGATATCAAAATATTTAAAGTATGCAGTGTATTCACTTTTATTTATCATTTTTACATCATGACCTAAGTCTTTTAAAATATTTGCAATATTATATGCAGCATTACTTGAAGAGTCTATGAGTAAAATACTTTTTGCTTTGAGTTGTTTTGGTATACTGTATTGATTTTGAGGAGTTTGAGGCTTTTCTATAGTATAAGGGATAGTAAAAACAAATTCTACAGATTCATTTTTATCATTCCTTGCTATTAAATCACCCTTCATGAGTTTAGCGAATTCTTTTGCTATAAAAAGACCAAGACTATCATACTCTTGGGTATCATCATTGTACTTCGCTTCAAAAATATTTAATCCATCTTCTACATTTATTTTTAAATCACTTGTAACAGTAAACGAGAGTTGATCATCTTTAGAAAAAAGACTTGTCTCTTTTATTTTTAGTGTAAGTTGTGTAGAAGAGTTTTCGACACAGTATAAAAGAATATTTACAAGTACTTTACTTAAGTTTAATGTATCTGAATTTATCTCTTGAACTACATTTTTATCTATATCATAAATAAGTTCAAACTCTTTTCCTCTGATGTTTGCTTTGAGTATTCCTGATACATCATTTAAAAGATTTGAGAGTTTTAATTTTTGATGGTCTATGACTACTTTGTTTGACTTTATTCGTAAAAAATCAATTAGGTTTGTTGTAATGGCAAGTATTTGATTCTCAGATTTTGCAAGATTTTTATCTTTGAAATTTTCTGTAGCAAGATTATGAATATTTTCACCCATTTTTGAAACAATTGCATCTTGTGCTTGATTTACTTCTTGGAGTTTTTTATCCTCTTTTGCTTTCTCTTTTTTAAAAAGTTTGATTTTTTCAGAAGATATAAAAAGTGCCATAATTGCAATAGCTCCAAGCCCAAAAAGAGCAATCCACATGGAAAATTCTTCTTCTGGAACCGTTTTTATTGTAGGAAGTAAACTGTTTGCATCAAGGTTAAAGCTATATAGAAAAAATAGAAGAAGAAGAAGAAAAGATTTATACATGTAAAATACCTTTTTTATAAATATATAAGTTATTGTAATAGGTTTTGAATAAAAATATCCTTGAATGAAGTAAGAAGTATTAATTATTATTTATATTGTATTGTTAGAATAAGTGGAATGATAAATAGGTGCTAGGTTTAAGAGGAGGGAAGAAAGGAGTATACTACTCGCTTTCTTCGACTATCTCTTCTTTATGAATAGGTTTCATCGCAGGAAATAAAAGAACATCACGAATACTATGCTCATTTGTAAGAAGCATAACAAGTCTGTCTATCCCTATACCTTGTCCAGCAGTTGGAGCCATACCATAACTAAGTGCTTCTACAAAGTCTCTGTCCATCTCATGTGCTTCATCATCACCAGAATCTTTAGCTTCCATTTGACCTTCAAAACGTGAAAGTTGATCAATTGGATCATTTAACTCAGAAAATGCATTCGCTATTTCGCGTCCTGCTATGAAAAGCTCGAAACGCTCAGTAATAGCTGGGTTTTCATCACTTCTTCTAGCAAGTGGAGAAATTTCAACTGGGTACTCTGTGATAAAAGTAGGGTCGATTAACTTCTCTTCTACAAAAAGGTCAAAAAGTTCGCCTTGGAGTTGTCCTAAGTTTAGGTTTGGTTTTACAGTAATGTTTTGTGTCTTTAAGTATGCAAGTATAGACTCTTTTGTCTTGCATGACTCTGCGGGAACACCACCAATAGTAGTAAGTGATTCTATAAGAGGAATCTCTATAAAGTTATCAAAGTTAACTACCATATCTCCATAAGGAAGTTGTGTTGGAAGGTTTAAGTGCTCAAAAAGATACTGAAAATACTCTTTTGTAATCTCTATCAAATCTTTATATGTTTTATAAGCCCAGTAAAACTCTATAGATGTAAACTCAGGGTTATGTGTAGCATCCATACCTTCATTTCTAAAACAACGGTTGATTTCAAAAACTGCCTCAAAACCACCAACGATTAAACGCTTTAGGTACAACTCTGGAGCGATTCTTAAAAATCTATCAATTCCAAGTGCATTATGGTGTGTAACAAATGGCTTTGCATTTGCTCCACCAGCAATAGGGTGCATCATAGGAGTTTCAACTTCTAAGAAACCTTTGTCTTCAAAAAATCTTCTTGTTAAAGAGATAACCTTTGAACGAGTCTGAAAAGTCTTACGTACATCTGCATTCATGATAAGGTCAAGGTAGCGTTTACGGTATCTAATCTCTTTATCTGTAACACCATGGAATTTTTCAGGAAGTGGACTAATTGCTTTTGTTAAAATTGTGAAACTGTCAACATGAAGAGAAAGCTCACCCTTGCCAGTTACAAAAGGAAAACCACCAACTTCGATAATATCACCAACTTCGATGTTCTTTTTAAAGATAGTATTGTAAAAATCTTCTGGAAGGTTGTCACGAGTTACATACACTTGTAGCATACCAGACTCATCTTCTATTTTTACAAATGAAGCTTTTCCCATTACACGTAAAAGTTTGATACGACCACTTACTATGTAGTGGCGTTTTTCATCGCGTTTATCTTCCATATCTGCTATGTCAGAGTTTACATTAAGGTACTTTTCTATAGTTGTATTTCGTTTAGAGTTATTTGAGTATGGATTAAATCCAGCAACTTTAAGTAGTTTTGCTTTTTCTATTCTTTGTTGAACAAATTTATTATCGAACATTAATTATTTTCCTTTGTAGTTTGGCACTCTGAACAAGTTCCATATATTTGCATAGAGTGATCACTCATTTTAAAGTTAAGTTCATCTGTGATGGCATGTTGACGTTTTTCAATATCTTCATCAACAAACTCAGTGATTTTTCCACATTGGGTACAGATAAGGTGGTCATGATGCTCTTTAGCACCTAGTTCGTACTTTTTACCCTGTGCACCGAAAGATAAAGAGCTAACAACATGAGACTCCTCAAGTAGAGCTAAGGTTCTATAAACTGTTGCTATTCCTGTTTTTAAATCAGGCTGTTTTTCTTGTATGAGATGATGCAGTGCTTCTGGTGTAAGGTGCTCATCTGAATTGTAAAGTGTTTCAAGTATAACTTCACGTTGAATAGTAAATTTTAAATTATTCTTTTTTAAAAGTGTTTTGAAGTCACTTAGTAACTGTCCATACTCAATAGTTCTATTGTTAAAATTTGTATTTACATTTGGCATATTATTTCTCTTTAGTCTGTTTTTGAATCTGTTCTTTTAGTTGATCTTGAATCTTTTGTATCTCTTCTTTTGTGTTCTCATTGATAAGTGCATTAGTTTTCTCTTTTATCGCCTCTGAACTCTGGTTGATTGTAGCATTTATATCTTCACTTAAGCCGACAGGGTCTATCTTCATAATGAATGCACCAGACTCAACCATAATAGGAAATAAAATACTTGTCTCCATTACAGAATCAAGTGTCGATTTTACTGCTTTGATATTGTATGCTGCATGTGCTATAACCGCGGCAATAAGAAAAAACTTACTTGCACCAAATACAAATCCTAAGATTCTATCCACTGGGCCAAGACCGCTGAGTGAACTCAACTTTTTAAAAGCATAGCCAATCAAAATCATAAGTAACCAGAAGATTGCTAAGGTTGTTAAAAAACCTAAAAAACTAACGGCTGAAGGAGATGAGAAGTTAAATATGAGATTATTTAAGTATTCTCCTATGCTGTCTCCAAAACGTGAAGCGATAAAAAGACCACCGATAATACCGATTAGACCAAAAAGTTCTTTAAAAAATCCATTTATAATACCCTTAAGGCCTAATAGTAGGATGATAACTGCTGCTACAACATCAAAATAATTAATTTCCATTAGGAGCTACTTCTGAGTTCATTTGATCTTTTCCATTTTTTTTAGATTTATAAAGTGCTTTATCAGCTCGACTTATGATAGCCTCAGGAGTGTCACCATTAATGTACTGTGTTCCCCCGATACTCATAGTGACATTTAATGTATCACCTTGGTATATCAACTGGTTTGATCTGATAAGCTTAAGAATTCTATTTGTTACTTCTAAACAGACAGAGGGTGTAAGTCTATTAAGTATGATTACAAATTCTTCCCCACCATATCTAAACACTTTGTCTCCATCCCGAAGAGTACTTCTTAAAATATTTGCAATAAACATAATAACTTTGTCCCCAGCGATATGACCAAATGTGTCATTTATAACTTTAAAATCATCTATGTCTAAAATTAATAGATGTAATTCATAAGCAATATTTCCTTTTTCGCATAATCTTTCAAGGTATGTTGTTAAAGCTCTACGATTAAAAACTTTTGTTAATGAGTCTAAATTTGAGTTTCGCTCAAGTTGGTTTATCTGTGTTGTTAAGTCAGTGATAATTGAGTTTGCTCTTTGAATTTCAGAAAACATTTTCTTCTGTAAGTCTTCAAATTTCTGGGCAATATCTGGAAGATTGATGTGTAAATCTTTAGTTGAGAGAAGAGTCTCTTCGTGTATTTGTGCTAACTCTTCAAATGCATTGTTCGTTGTTGAATAAGATGCTAGTGAATCTTTTGCAATGTCCCTATAAGCATTTGTAAACATAAGTTTACTTCTTTCTAAGTCATTTACAGAGTTGTTTTTGAGACTTGAAATGGCATTTGTTGCATCTTGAAGAAATGTTACAACTTGCTCTTTAGTTGGATTCTCATGTGCATCAATATTTTCTATTAATTCTCTGTGCATTTGATTGACAAGAGCCTTAAGGTCTTCTTTTTGCATAAATATTCCCATGTATAAAATATGCTGTTATTATACCTTCATAAGCATAAATTAAACTTTCATAACTCTTTAAATGGAAATACTTATATATAATGATATATTTAGGAGTTTTTAGGTAGAATCCAAAAAAATATTTAATTAAGGTTATTATTATGAGTACATGGACTCCTTCTAGCTGGAGAGAAAAACCGATTTTACAGCAACCAACTTATCCAAACCAAGATGCATTAAACAAAGTCTTAGGTGAACTTAAAAACTATCCGCCACTTGTTTTTGCAGGTGAAGCACGTACATTAAAATCACAGCTAGGTAATGTAGCTAATGGAGAGGCATTTTTACTTCAGGGTGGAGATTGTGCTGAGAGTTTTTCAGAGTTCCATGCTGATAATATTCGTGACACTTTTAAAGCTATGATGCAAATGGCAGTGGTTATGACTTACTCAGGTGGTCTTCCTGTTGTTAAAGTTGGTCGTATGGCTGGACAGTTTGCAAAGCCTCGTTCAAGTGATACTGAAACTTTTGATGGTGTCCAACTTGCTTCATACCGTGGAGATATTATCAATGGTACAGAGTTTAATGCTACAGCTCGTATTCCTGATCCTGAGCGTATGATAAAAGCATATAACCAAGCATCTGCAACTTTAAATCTTCTTCGTGCTTTCGCATCAGGTGGTTTAGCTGATTTACATCAGGTACATCAGTGGACACTTGACTTTGCACACCAAGGTGAAGTCAGTAAGAAGTATGAAAAAATGGCAGAGGAGATTGAAAACTCTCTGCGTTTTATGGAAGCTTGTGGTGTCAACTCGAAAACTTATAGAACACTTAGAGAGACAGATTTTTATACTTCTCACGAAGCCCTTTTACTTCCTTATGAAGAAGCATTTACTCGCAGGGATTCTATCACAGGTGATTGGTATGATACATCAGCACATATGTTATGGATAGGGGATAGAACTCGTCAATTAGATGGTGCACATGTTGAGTACTTAAAGGGTGTTAAAAACCCTATAGGTGTAAAAGCTGGACCAACTATGGATCCTGAGGATTTAGTAAAACTTTGTAATGCTCTTAACCCTCAAAACGAAGCCGGTCGCTTAAATGTAATCGTTCGTATGGGTGCAGGAAAGGTTGGTGATGGAATGCCAGCTCTTATCAAAGCGATAGAGAAAGAGGGTCTTAAAGTAGTCTGGTCATGTGATCCAATGCATGGAAATACTATTAAGTCTTCAAACAACTATAAAACTCGTCCTGTTGATTCTATTTTAACAGAGATGAAAGAGTTTTTCCAAATTCATAAGGCTGAGGGAACTCATGCAGGTGGCGTTCACTTAGAGATGACAGGTAAAAATGTTACTGAGTGTATCGGTGGTAGTTTTACTGTAACTGAAGAGGATTTATCTTCTCGTTATCATACTCATTGTGACCCGCGTTTAAATGCAGACCAGTCACTTGAACTTGCGTTCTTAATCGCAGACTCATTAAAAGAAGCTAGAAAATAGCCTCTTTTACGAGTTAATCTCTTCTTCTTCTTTTTCTAATTTCTCAAGCTTTTCATAATTTTTATACAAGAATAGTTTTTTGAGATGCCCTTAAGAAATATACTGATATCATTCTATAAATGACTGACAGTCAGTCATTTATAATTAAGGTGAGTTAATGGCAATAATCGTAGATAAAGAACAAAAAAGAAAAAATATAGCATTAGCATGTAAAGAAGTTATTTTAGAAAATAGTATAAGAAACTTAAGTATTTCAAAACTTGCAGACGCTGCGGGAATTGGTAAGGGGACTATATATGAATACTTTGAGAATAAAGAAGACATTGTATTTGAGATAGTCAATATAATGATGCAAAAATATAATGAAAAAAAGAAGAAGAAACTTTTAAGTGTAACTTCGACTAGAGAAAAAGTAATAATATTTTTGAGTTTTTTTTATACAAAAGAGGAGTCTGAACTTTTACAAATATATAAAGAGTTTGTCTCTATATCTCTCTCGAATCCAAATCTGAGTATGATTGATTTTCAGGAAAAATGTTCACAGAGTTATTATCTATGGTTTTGTAGCATTATAGAGAGTGGTATAGAAAAAGGTGAGTTGATTGAAGACTCAAAAGCCTTAGTAAAAGGACTTTACTCCATAGGCGAGGGTATGTTTGTAAGAAATGCAACTTCAAATGACACAGCACTTTTGAAAAAAGACATAAATGAGTTTATAGATGCAATTTTTAAATTAATAGAGGTGAAATAGATGAAAAGCTTACTACTTTTAGTATTTCCTCTGCTTTTAAATGCAGAGAGTTTAAAGTCACTTTTGGAGTATGCACAAGTAAATAATGAACTTGTTGTTTCACAAAAGTATATAGAACACTCAAAACAAAAAGAACTAGATGCAGCACAAAGCAATTACTATCCGACTATCGATGCAGCTCTTTTTTACCAAAGAGAAGACGATGCAACACCATTTCTACCAGGAACAACTTACGGGGCATCTCTTAAAGTTGGCTTTGATGTTTATGATGGCGGGAAAAAATCCTACACTTTAAAACAAAAGAGTAATGAACATAGTTCTGCAATATTCACATATAGTGATACAAAAAAGTTTATTACTTTTGCAATTGTGCAAGATTTTTACAATATTAAAAGTCTAGAGGCAACACTTGATGCAAGAGAAGAAGCTGCAAAAGTTCTTGAGGCACAACTAGAGAGAATAGTTCGGTTTTATGATGCAAAACTTGCAACAAGTGATGATGTAGATAGGCTTCAATCAGCTTATGATAGTAATATATATACTATAGACTCGCTAAAGTTTGAGATATTATCGAAAAAGAGTGAACTTGAACTAAAAGTTGGAAGAAAAATTGATTCACTTGATGACTCAAAGTTTAAAAAAACTCTCACACAAGAGAGTGATGAACTCGATAGTATTCTAGCATTACGAGCAAATAAAGCTGCACTCAATAGTTTAAGCCAAACAGTAGATAGTTATTATTATCCAAATGTCAAAATAGAAGATACATATAGTCTGTATGGTTATCAAGATGAACCGAGTTATGCTGGGCAACAAATACCACAACTAGATAATCAAAACAAAATAATGGCAACACTTAATATGAGACTTGTTGATTTTGGTACTATTAGAGAACAAAAAGCAGCTATTACCCTACAAGCAGCTGCTCTAAATGAGCAGATTAAATACAAATCTAAAGAGCAAAAGATGCAACTCTCTCTTGCACTCAGAAGAATACAAACGACATATTTAAATATAAAAAGTACACAAAGTGCTCTTAAATCTTCAAGAAGTGCCCTTAAAACAATTACAAAGAAATATAATGCAGGTATAGTGGATAATGTTGTTTATCTTGATGCCCTTTCATCACTGACAAAGGCTAAAGCATTAAATGAAAAATCTATAAATGACCTAGAGATAGCATATTCGATGTACTACTACTACAATTCAAAAAATATAGAGGAGTTTTTAAATGAGTAAAATTTTAATAGGTTTACTTACTTTAGTGTTTGCATTAAATGCAACAGAAATATATGCAACTTTTACAGTTACAGCTGAAAAAAAGGCGATGTTAGCATTTGATGCTAGTGGTATTGTACAAAAAGTAAATTATGGAGTATCTAGTAGTGTTACAAAAGGTGCTGTTTTAGCATCTTTAATCAATGCAGATAGTGAAGCCAAGCTACAGAGTGCTAAAACAGTACTGAAATTTGCAAAAAAAGATTACGAGAGACAGTTAAAGGTAAAAGATTTAATCGACGAGGGGAAGTTTGACCAGTATGCATTTAAGTATGAAAATGCAAAGAACCAATTATCTATAGCACAAGCACAATATGATAAAACATATTTAAAAGCACCTTTTGATGGTGTCATTTATGAGAAAAACATAGAAATTGGAGATACTGTAAGTGCTCTTATGCTCAAGACTGTATTTAAAATCCAAAGTAAGCATAGAAGAAAACTTATCTTAGAATTTGATCAAAAGTATCACAAGTCTGTAAAAGTTGGACAGAATTTTAGATATGGTGTTGATGGAGATGATAAAGAGTATAGAGGTATCATTATGAAAGTATATCCATTTGCCAACAGTGGAAACAGAAAAATAAAAGCGGAAGTCAAAGCAGAAGATTTTATAGTTGGACTCTTTGGTGAGGGGTATATTACTACCCCTGATGCTAAGTAGCTTTTATGTATAAGTTAGCGATAAAAAGACCAATAACAACACTAATGTACATTCTTACATTAGTAATATTTGGATATATGAGTTTCAAGTCTATGCCCTCGGCACTCTTTCCAAATATAGATTTCCCAATAGTAACGATAAAAACAGTATATCCTGGTGCTGAGTCCTCTACGATAGAGTCTCAAGTAACAGACAAGATAGAAGAGGCAATATCTCGCATTGGTGGAATAGATAGTATTACATCAACAAGTAGTGAGGGTGTAAGTATTGTTATGGTGAAGTTCTTTTTAGAACGCGATATCAACGAAGCAACAAATGATGTTCGTGACAAAGTTGCTGCAGTTTTACTTCCAAATGATGCAAAAACACCACTTGTGAGTAAACTAGATATTGGCGGAGCTTCTGTAATTAATATATTTTTAACTGCTAATGAGGGTGTTGCACTTAAAAATCTTATGATATTTGCAGATGAAAAAGTAAAACCAAAAATTCAAAAAATCAATGGTGTAGGTGCTATAAATATCATTGGATATAAAGATAGAGAGATAAAAATATTTCCAGACCCAAAACTATTAAATAAATTTGGTATTACTATTAGTGAGCTAAATAGCATTGTATCACGAGAAAATGTAAAAATTGGTGGTGGTAAACTTATCTCTGCAAAAAAAGAGTTTATATTAAAGACAAAAGCAGATGCTTTGAGCGTCGCTGAGCTAGAAAATATTATAATCAAAGATAACATTAAACTAAAAGATATTGCTCGTGTCCAAGACAGGATGAGTGATGCGAAAAGTTATGCCTCGTTTAACGGCGTTGAAGGTGTGATGCTTGAGGTTCAAAAAATCTCAGGAACAAATACTATAGATATAGTTGAAAAAGTGAAAGATGTTATTCCAGACTTAGTGAAAATTGCAGGAAATAAGTACAATGTAGATGTACTTAATGACACTTCTCCTTTTATCATAAACTCGCTTGAAGATGTTCAATTTGACCTTATCTATGGTGCATTTTTGGCTGTTGTGATTATCTTTTTCTTTTTACGAAATATGACTATTACTTTAGTATCAGCACTCTCTATTCCTGCTTCTATATTTGGTACTTTTGCGCTTATGGATTATATGGGATTTGATTTAAACAAGATGACGCTTATCGGATTGACTCTTGCTATTGGAATTATTATTGATGATGCTATCGTTGTTATAGAAAATATCTATAAAAAAATGGAAGAGGGAATGCCTAAAGAACAAGCAGCAAATGAGGGAACTAAAGAGATGGCATTTACCATCTTGGCAATCTCAGCTATGCTCCTTGCAGTATTTATTCCAGTCTCTTTCATGAGTGGAATAGTTGGAAAGTTCTTTGAGTCATTTGCTATGACGGTTGGTTTTGCTGTACTTATCTCTTATACTGTTGCACTGAGTTTTATTCCAAGTTTGGGTGCTAGAGTTCTTCATAAAGGTGAGAGTAAGTTTTACAATCTAACAGAGCCTTTTTTTAAAGGAATTGAGAGAGTTTATGATGTTCTTTTGAAGCTTGTTCTTCGTTTTAAAATCATCACACTTATTCTTGTATTTGCAACTTTTATAGGAAGCTTAAGTCTTTTTCCTCAAATAGGGATGGATTTTATACCAAAAGAGGATAAGGCAGAGTTTGAGATAAAAATAAAAGCAGATGCAAGTGTCTCTTTGGCAGAGATGATAAAAAAATCTAAACTTATAGAAGATATGGTAAGAGAGAACAAAGATGTTCTCTACACTACTCTAAGTGTTGCTTATAATGCAGCACAAGAGAAGCATAAATCTATGATATATGTAAAACTTCTCCCTAAAACACAAAGAACAGAAAATCAAGAAGTGATTATTCAAGCTTTTAGAGAGGAGTTAAAACCATATCAAAAAGATATGTTTATAACAGCCGCTGCAATCCCTGCCATAAAAGGAGCTGGTGTGTCAGTTCCGTATCAGATAGTTCTCAAGTCTGACTCTTTCGAAGAGTTAGAATTAGCTGCTAAAAATCTAACAGAGTACCTAGCAAAGAAAAAAGGTTTTGTAGACATAGATACAAATCTTGATGAAGGGAAACCACAAATAGGTATCAATATCTTAAGAGCAAATGCGAATCGTCTTGGTATCTCAGCATCTCAAATTGCTCAGACAATAGCGACTGCATTTAGTTCAGATAGAGAGATATCTTACTTTGAAGAGAACGGAAAACAGTATAACATCACTCTGCGTTTTGATGACAAAAATAGAGTGAATATAGAAGATATTAAAAAGCTACAAATCAGAGATAAAAATGGAAATCTTGTTTATCTTGATGGAGTTGTCAAGTTTACAAAAAGTAGAGCACTCGCGACGATAAATCATTTTGATAGAGAACGTCAAGTGACAATCTACTCAGATCTTTTCGATCTTGACTTAGGTGGAGCTGTGAACTATACAAAAGAGGGAATTGATGCACTTATGCCACCTCATGTTACATATAGATTTACTGGATTTGCAGAAGAGATGGAAAAAACAGGTAAAGCATTTGGAGTGGCACTTGGGCTCTCTGTAATTTTGATGTTTATTATCTTAGCAATTTTGTATGAGTCTCTTATTCAGCCCATCATTATTATGTTTGCTCTACCTTTGAGTATCATCGGTGTTATGCTTGCACTCTATCTTTCACATCTACAGTTTAGCCTTTTTGTTATGATTGGTTTTATGCTTCTTATGGGAATGGTTGGTAAAAATGCAGTGCTACTTGTAGACTTTGCGAATGCTGCAATGAGTAGAGGAAAGAGTGCAGATGCAGCACTTTTAGAAGCTGGAGAGAAAAGACTTCGCCCAATTTTAATGACAACTATCGCTATGGTTTTTGCGATGCTTCCTTTGGCTCTTGGAGATGGACTTGGAAGTGAGACAAAAGCACCTATGGCTATAGCAATTATCGGGGGACTCATTAGTTCAATGATTTTAACACTTTTCATAGTCCCTGTTATGTACAGACTCATAAATCCACTCGATAGATGGCTTCGTAAATGGTATGAAACTAAAAAAGAGATTGAGGAGGTATATTAATATGCATAAAATTATTGGTGTTGTTCTTTTAAAATTACAAGCAAGTAGCTAATAGATGAAACAAAATAAACAAACAATATCATTAGTTTTAGGAAGTGGTGGGGCTAGAGGGTATGCTCATATTGGAGTTATAGAAGAGCTACTACAAAATAACTATGAAATTCAATCAATCTCTGGCTCATCTATGGGAGCTTTTGTAGGTGCTTTGTATGCTTGTGGTAAACTCGAAGAGTTTAAAGAGTGGATACTAACTCTTGATATTATCGATGTAATAAAACTTGTAGATTTCTCGTTAACGGGTAAAGGTGTCATTGGCGGAGATAAAGTATTTAGTGTTGTAGAAAAGATGATTGGTGATATATTGATTGAAGATTTACCAATAAAATATACTGCTGTTGCAACAGACATAATCAAACAAAAAGAGGTTTGGATTCAAAAAGGTAAACTTTTAGATGCGGTGAGAGCTTCTGTAGCCATTCCAACTATTCTTACTCCAAAAGAGATAGATGGTCGATTTTTAATAGATGGTGGAATTTTAAATCCTCTTCCTATTGCACCCACAATATCAGATACTACAGATATGACAATCGCAGTAAGTTTAAATGCTAAAACTACTAAACACTATCGTATTGATATACCAAGAAATGAGTCTGAGAAAAAGAGTAGAATGGAAAAAATGATTTTAAATATGAAACAAAAAGCTGAAAAACTATTTGAGAGAGAGTCTAAAAGTGAATTTGAAAGTATGAGTATGTTTGATATTATTGGAAGAACAATTGACACCATGCAAAATGCAGTCTTAGAGTGTAAAATGGCTGGATATTCACCTGATATTATTATTGGTATACCAAATGATGCCTGTGGTTTTTATGAGTTTAATAGAGCTTACGAGATGATAGAATTAGGTAAAATGATTACAAAAGAGGAGATTCTGAGGTGAGAAGATATTCACCATTTTCATTGATACTTTAGGTGTTAATCTCTTCTTCTTTCTCTTCTATGCTTAAAAGTTCTTCAATTTTTAACTCATATAACTCTTCTGCATTTGCTAACTCCCCAGCAACAGCAGTGATACCCTTGTCTTCATAACAAGCTGGATTAGCGAGGCACTTATTTATATCTTCTATTTTGACTTCTAACTCTTCTATCTCAAGAGGAAGTTTCTCTAAGGCAATTTTTTCTTTAAAAGTTAGTTTGAGTGTTGTTTTCTTTTCTTCTTTTTTTGTCTCTTGCACCTTAGGTGTATTAGCTATTTCTTTTTCCATGAGAGAAAGTTCTTTTATCTCTTTTTCCATATCCAGGTATTGGCTATATTGCTGATGTGACTCTTCTATGGTTTTATCTGCTTGAAATATAAAGAGTTTTTTTGCTATTTTATCTACAAAGTATCTATCATGACTTACTATGATGACAGCACCGGCAAAGTTTGTTAACTGTTCTTCAAGGATGTTAATAGTCGGAATATCTAAATCATTTGTAGGCTCATCTAAAATGAGAATATCTACATCTTTTGTAAAGAGTAGAGCAAGTGCAACACGGTTTTTTTCTCCACCACTAAGTACACCCACTTTCTTTTCTAAAAACTCACGTGGGAAAAGAAAGTTTTTTAAGTAACCATACACATGTAGGTCTGCACCACGAACACTCACTCTGTCTCCGCCATTAGGGCAAAAAGTCTCTATGAGGTTTTTGTCATCATCGAGTAGTTCTCTGTGTTGGTCAAAATAACCGACTTTGAACTCTCCGCGTTTGATGACTCCCTCAGTTGGTTCCATCCTTCCAAGTAATGCTTTAAGTAGTGTTGATTTTCCACTTCCATTTGGTCCAACAATGGCGATAACATCTTTTTGCAGTATACGAGTTGTAAAGTTTTTTAACAGTTCTTTATCTCCAAGTGTTAATCCTAGTTTTTCCACCTCAAAAAGCATTTTCTGTTTGTTAACACTTTTATCACGGTTGAAGTGTTTGGCCTCGCGTTGAATCTCTACACTCATCATACGGATTTTAGCTGGGTTTGTTTTAGCATCTTCTCGCAGGTTCATAAGCCTTTCTTTACGACCCTCATTGCGTTTAAGTCTAGCTCTAACGCCACGAGCAAACCATTCGTTCTCGCGTTTAAGAACACCGAGCAAGTTATCGTGCTGTTTTTGAAGAGTACGAATATACTCTGCTTTTTGAGTTAAGTAGTCACTGTAACCACCACTATACTCTTTTAAAACACAGTCATCAACTTCCACACTTTTTGTAGCGATGCGGTCGATGAAGTATCTATCGTGAGAGATAAAAACAAGAGTAAACTTCTCTTTGAGAATCAATTCTTCTAAAAACTCAACCATATAAACATCAAGGTGATTGGTAGGCTCATCAAGAAGTAGTATATCTGGTTTTTGTAGAAGTAAAGAGGCAAGAGCAACACGGCGTTGTTCACCACCACTTAAAAGTGAGATAGGTTTATCTTCATAATCTTTAAGATTGAAGTGTTGGATGATGCGTTCTACTTTGTCATCTAAGTTCCAAGCATTATGGTGGTCTATGTACTTTGAGAGTCTTTCATGTTCATCTAAAAGGTTCTTGTTTTCAAAGTCTTCAGCTAGAAGTTCTGAGAGTACATTATATCTCTCTTTAGCACTGTTTAGCTCTACTAAACCATGCTCAACAGCTTGGCGGACATTATGCCCCTCAACAAAGTTTGGACGCTGGTCTAGCATCTTAACTTCAAGGTCATTTTTTGTGATACGGTTTCCACCATCTTGCATAAGAGAACCGTGAATTATTTTCATAAGAGTAGATTTTCCACTCCCATTTTTACCGATGATAACTATACGTTCACCCTCATCAACATGAAAATTTACTTCAGTGAGAATCTTTTGAGCGGAGTAGTGTTTTGAGATGTTTTGGAGATCTATAAGTGCCATATTTAGTTTTCTTTTGCTATATTTTCTTCATTAGCTTCATTCTTTTGAGTCTCATTTGGTATATCAAGATTATCTTGTTTATCAACAGGAACCCACTTAGACTTTATCTCAGCCTTTCTTTTAGCTCTTTGTGCTACTTTTTTATGTCGAGGTTTTTTACTTTTGTCTTTTACTTGTGTTTTTGTAGAGTTTGTGTGCTCAAAACCTTCAAGCTCTTCCTCTTGCATCTCACACTTCATCATAAGTTGTATAGTCTCTAGTTGCCCTTCATCTTGTGGGTCTATAAGTGAGATTGCCTCGCCAACTTCATCAACTGTTCGAAGTGCTTTAAAGTAGTCAGGTGCCTCAAATGGAAGGTCATGATATATAAGTGTTTGGACATCTGTAAGTTCCATTGTCTCAAAGATTCTATAAGTAGTGATAAGAATTTGTAACTCTTTAGCATTAAAAGCATTTTGTGCATCTTCTATCTGAGATGTTCTATGGTTTCCATGTACACTTAGAACATTTAACTCTTTTTCTTTAAGTATAGTTTGGAGTTTGTCAGCACTTTTTTTACTCTTGACTATGAGTAAAATTTGCTTCTTATGAAGAGGTTTGAGAAGTTCTACTAACATTTTAGCCTTATCGTGTTGTTGCACAAAATAAGCACTCTGTTTTGTACGGTTTCCAACACTGATATAGTCGTAGTATTTTTTAGGTGCTATAGGGTGATTTTCATTTAAAGTAGTATTGTCTTCACTCAAAATGGACTCCTTAAAGTTTTAAGAGAATTATAGCTAAGTATATGGTAATATATTTATAACTTAATTTAAAATAAAAAATTTAAATACAAAAGGTATTTTATGAGAGAACTGAAGAGTGCTCGTAGAGAATACAACCGGTTTGTAGCAGACGAAACATTAGAAGATTATTCTCTTCGTTATGCACCAAAATCATTTAGAAAATTTTCTGAGCTTCTTATAGCAAATACTGCTATGGGAAGTATCTCTTTTTTAGCACTTGAGGCTATTGGTGCTTCAATTGCCATTAGTTATGGTTTCTCTACTGCATTTTGGGCAATACTCACAGCATCAATTATCATTTTTTTAACAGCAATCCCCATCAGTTATCATGCAGCAAAATACAATATAGATATTGACCTTATAAGTCGTGCAGCAGGTTTTGGTTATGTTGGCTCAACAATCACTTCTCTCATATATGCTTCTTTTAGTTTTATATTCTTTGCTTTAGAAGCCTCCATAATGGCACAAGCCTTTGAACTTTACTTTGGTCTTCCTCTCTCATGGGGTTACCTACTGAGTTCACTCGTCATAATCCCTTTAGTCTTTTATGGTATTACACTTATAAATAAGCTTCAGTTATGGACACAACCCATTTGGATTATTATGATGGTCGCTCCTTTTATAGCAATCTTAACTAAAAATCCTGAGACAATAGAGATATTTTTAAACATGAGTGGAACTATCTCTGGAAATTCTGAATTTAATATTTACTATTTTGGTTTTGCAGTAGGTATCTCCCTCTCTTTAATTTCTCAAATTGGTGAGCAAGTAGACTACCTGCGTTTTATGCCACCACTTAAAGAAGAAAATCGTTTTAAGTGGTGGTTTTCAGTACTTATAGCTGGACCAGGATGGATAATTTTAGGATTTTTAAAACAGATGGGTGGTATTTTTCTTGCAGGACTTGTTCTTTTAGCTGGTTTTTCACTTCATGAAGCCAAAAGCCCTATTTATATGTATACTGTTGGTTATGAGTATCTATATGATAACCCAGCTATTACTCTAGCAGCTGCAACACTCTTTGTAGTCATATCTCAAATAAAGATAAATGTTACAAATGCGTATGCTGGATCACTCGCTTGGTCGAACTTCTTTTCTCGTGTGACACACTCTCATCCTGGTCGTGTGGTTTGGATGCTATTTAACATTGTTATTGCTTTACTATTAATGGAGTTAGGACTTTTTGATGCATTAGAAGGTGTTCTTGGACTTTACTCAAATGTTGCTATTGCTTGGATAGGGGCTATTAGTGCTGATTTACTTATAAATAAACCTTTTGGTTTGAGTCCTAAAGTTATAGAGTTTAAACGTGCACATCTTTATAGTATAAACCCCGTTGGTGTTGGAAGTATGGGTTTTGCATCTGTAATTTCAATAATAGCATTTATGGGATATTTTGGAGATATTGCACAGAGCTATTCATCAATTATTGCAATGTTTTTAGCTATTATTCTCTCTCCTCTAATTGCCTATGTGACAAAAGGGAAATATTATATAGCCCGAAAAAATGAACTTCAAGAGAGTCCTGAGTCTGAGCACCATTGTCAAATATGTGATATAACATATGAGAAAGAAGATATGAGTTATTGTTCATATCATCGTACTAAAATATGTTCTTTATGCTGTTCTTTGGACTCACTATGTCATGATAGTTGTAAAAAAGATAATGAAAAATCTTTTGAGTTGCAGTTAGGAGAATTTATTCAAAAACTTTTTTTAAAAAAATTATCTCAAGTAGCAAGTTTACGGCTTTTTTATTTTCTAGGCTTAACTACAGTTTTTCTCTTTGTCATAGTTGTATCTATGTGGATGGTCTACTCTTTTAATGCACAAAATGTATCAATAGAAGCACTAGTCCACCTGCAAGACTCCTTTATTACTCTTTTTGTTATTATAGCTATTCTTATAAGTATTTTAGTATGGTGGATTTTACTAGCACATGAAAATAGAAAGCTTGCAGAAAAAGAGCTTGCTGAAAATATGAAAACCCTTGAATATACTCAAAGCTCGGCTCACATTGGTAGTTGGAAATTAGATTTAGTAAATAATATTTTACATTGGTCAGATGAAATTTATCGTATTTTTGAAATAGAAATAGAAAAAGATAAAGAAGTCTCATACGAACATTTTCTTCAATCTATTCACCCTGATGATAGAAATATGGTTGATACCGCTTATAAGAAATCACTTATAGATAAAAAACCTTACGAGGTTGTACATCGATTATTATTCCAAGACTCAAGAGTGAAGTATGTTAAAGAAGTGTGTGAAACAATTTTTGATGAGGATGGTAAGCCAGTAGTCTCTTTAGGCTCAGTACAAGATATTTCAAAAGAGAAAATTATAGAAAATGAGTTAATAAAACAAAAAACAAAATTAGACTACCAAGCAAATCATGATGTACTTACAGGTTTACCTAATAGAGCTCTTTTTATGGATAGGCTGAAGCATGCACTCCAAAAAGCAAAACGAAATGGGTCTGTGTTTGCACTTTTATTTATAGATTTAGATCACTTTAAAGAGATCAATGATTCTCTTGGACATGCTGTAGGGGATGAGGTTTTAGTTGAGGTGACACAAAGACTTAACGAGATAATACGTAGTGAAGATACTGTATCAAGATTAGGTGGTGATGAATTTACTATTATACTTGAAGATTTATCACAAGCTCAAGATGCTTCTCTAGTAGCTAATAAAATTGTAAAATCATTATCAGAGTCTATGACTTTTAAAGAACAGCTACTATATATTTCTAGTAGTATTGGAATCAGTACCTATCCAGATGATGGTGTATCAGCAGAAGACCTTTTAAAGTATGCTGATGCAGCCATGTATAAGGCTAAAGATAAAGGACGAAATAACTTTCAGTATTACTCAAGCGACTTAAATAGATAAATTTTTTTCGATAAGTTTCTTTAAACCTACACTGATCATTCCTAAAATAAAACCAAAAAGAAGTTCGCCTGAGATACTTGGCATAAATGCTAAGGTATGGTGAATAAACACCACATTATGCATAAATATACCACCTGCAACTAAAAACATAGCAAGTGTTCCAAAAAATGTTAGAATTCGTATGATTTTAGGAAGTGCTACAACAAAAGTTTCACCCACTTTTTTTAGTAGAGGTTTTGTATCTTTTGCTATATCTATGAGGTGTAAACCAAAATCATCCATACGTACAAGCAGTGCAACTATGCCATATACACCAACTGTAGCGAGAAAGGCTACAAAGGTAACAGCGATTATTTGTATGGGTAGAGACTGATCAAGAACAGTTCCTAACGCCATGATGACAATCTCAATTGAGAGTATAAAGTCTGTACGAATAGCAGACTTTATTTTTGACTTTTCTATGAGTAAAATTTCTGCCTCAGTTTTAGCTGTAGTCCTCTTGTCATGTTTATCTGCATTATGAAAACCAAAATATTCTAAAACTTTTTCACCCCCTTCATATGCTAAGTAAACACCACCGAACATTAGTATAGGGATGATAGACCAAGGGGCAAAAGCACTTAAAATAAATGCAAGAGGAAGAATGATAAGTTTGTTTTTAAAGGAGCCTTTTGTGATAGCCCAGAGTACTGGTAACTCTCTTGAAGAGGCAAAACCTGAAGCTTTTTGAGCATTTACTGCTAAGTCATCTCCTAAAATACCAACTGTCTTTTGTGTTGCTACCTTACTCATAGCCGCAGCATCATCTAAAAGAGTAGCGATGTCATCAAAAACAGCGAAAAAACCTACTGACACTCTTTATCCTCTGGTAACTCTATACAAAGTTCACGAGCTGTATACCAGTCTGCTATACCTTGTGAAGTGTAGTTATACTCATGCTGTGAGGATGGAATGACACTATGCACCATCTTTGAGCGGATAATACCCATAATGATAAAGGAGAGTAAAAAGAGTGCTATAGCTATAAAATAATCATAATAGTACCAAGCTAGTAGCCCTACAATATAAGAAGTAAATTGTAAAAATAGTCTTAATAAAAAAGCGATAATTTTACATCTTTTAGTGAAAAGTTTTGGAGTTGTCTGAATATGGTTTATAAAGTCTGTTTGC
>NZ_JAEMVB010000001.1 GCF_029215995.1 Sulfurimonas sp. SAG-AH-194-L11 | reverse complement strand
TGGTAGCATTTTCATACTATCACTTCCTATACTATAGGGTTCTATTTTAGAATGTTGCTGTCCATTTACTCTTTAGATATAGACTTTTACATACAAAATCAAGTATCTATATATAGAAGATACATTATAAGGAATTAATTATGGGTTTATATGATCGTGATTATGCAAGAGGCAATACAGCTTCTTATACAACTCAAAGCCGTGGTGAAACACAGATAGTCTCTTTTGTTAAAGAGACGTACAAATTATTTGCAGCTTCAATGATGGCTGGTGCTGTTGGTGCTTATGTTGGTGTTCCTTTAGCAGGAACTGTTGCAGCTTACTTCTGGCCACTTTTTGCTTTAGAGATTGGTCTACTTATTGGACTACAGTTTGTTAAACGTAAAGAGGGTATTAATCTTATGGTTATGTTTGCATTTGTATTCATGACTGGGCTTATGCTTGCACCTCTACTTGCTCGGACACTAGGAATGAGTGGTGGAGCTTCTATCATTGGTAATGCTTTTGCTATGACATCAGTTGTTTTTGGTGCTATGAGTATGTTTGCTATTAAAACTACAAAAGATTTTACTGGATATGGTAAACCTCTTATGATTGCTCTTTTTGTAATCATAGGATTTTCTATACTCAATATCTTTCTTGGTAACCCTATGATACATGTTATCATCTCTGGTGCCGTAGTTATACTTTTTAGTATCTTAGTTATCTATGATACTCAAAACATTATGCGTGGTGCATATGAGACTCCTATTGATGGAGCTATTGCACTTTACCTTGACTTCTTAAATATCTTTACTGCTTTACTACAGCTCTTTGGTATTTTTGGAAGTGATGACTAAGTTTTTATAAAAACTACTTCGAACTCTAAAAATGAAAGAGGGTACTCTCGCATAAGCTTCTTAGTTTGTGTGTATGAGAGTACATTTCTCGACCCACTTACTCCAGACCTCTTTATATAACGAAACATATCTCTTACACTAGAAAACTCTAACTTATACTCTACAATCTCAAAACTTGCATTAAAATACTTCTTTTGAAGTCTATCTATCTCTTCATGTGAGCGTAATAGTGGTTCAATACCCGCTTGAGTATGGAGTGTTTTAAAAGTACCTGATGTAAAGATTGCCAAAGAGAGACTACTCTGTAAGTTAGCAAGTTTCATAAAGAGACTCTCTAAGTCTTTTGACCACTGGAGTGCTGAAGCTGAAAATATATGTTCAAATTTATATGATTCTAAGCTTTCAAATAATCTTTTATCATTAAAGTCACCATAGAGTACTTCTATATTTTTTGCTTTTGGATGTAGCTCTAACATAGCAGGAGCGAAATCTATCCCTACAAACTGTTCATAAGGCCATGTAATGCTTTTACATAAGCTTCCATTACCACAACCCAAATCAAGTATAGTTTTAGGTTGTGTCTTCATATCTTCTAAAAGTTTGTTAATTACTTTTTTTTGAATACTATTATGAGAGGCATACTCAAGAGCATGCTTAGAGAACTCTTCGCTTATTTTCATTTTTTATTTACAATGAGAGAGAGTATAAAGAGGGAGATAACAGTTAAGACAATTGTAGCACCAGATGGAAGAGAAAAGTAAAATGAAAGACTCATACCAAAGACTACACTAAAGAGTGCAAAAAATAGAGAGATAAGTATAGTGTTTCTAAAACCGACTCTATACTGTAGTGCAGCGGAGGTTGGGATAACCATAAGGGCTCCAATAAGAAGACTTCCTACCACACGAATAGAGAGTGCAATTATAATCGCTACCACTGTCACAAGTAAGAAGTTCAATAGCTTCACCTTAATACCACTCGTTTTTGCAACCTCTTCATCATATGTAATAAAGTAGAGTTCTTTGGAAAAAAGTAGTAATAAAACTAAGGCAGGTGTCCCAAACAGAGCAATTGTTATAACATCTTCATAACTTACTGAGAGTATAGACCCAAAAAGATAGGAGAAGAGTGAGTTGTTAAATGCTCCACCTAAAGAGACTATGATAACAGCTAATGCTAGAGAGCCTGAGAGTATGATAGAGAGAATTGCATCTGAGTACAGAGTAAAATGACTTCTAAGGTACTCTATAAGCCAAGCAGAGAGTACTGCTACTATTACAGCAACCCATAATGGGTTATAACCAGCTACAAGACCAACTGCTACACCTACTAAAGCAGAATGAGCCAAAGTTTCACTCATTAGAGAGTAGCGCTTAAGGACTATAAAAGTTCCACTAATAGATGCTAGTATTGCGATAAAAATACCTGCTATAAAAGCTCTTTGCATAAACTCATATTCAAATATTTCTAACATATGTGATCCTCATGCTTATGGTTATGAATAAGGTGCGCATCAATTCCATACAGAGTAGACATATCTTCACAAGAGAGTGTCTCTTTTGGATCATTACAGATAGTTGCTTTTTGATTTATGGTAAAAAGTCTTCCTATATCATCTGCTATCACGCCTATGTCATGTGTTATAAAAACTATAGTTATCTTCTCTTCTTTATTGAGTTTTGCTAAAAGTTTGTAAAAACGCTGTTGTGAGACCATATCTACACCTGTATTTGGCTCATCTAAAATGAGTATCTCGGGTTTAGAAGCCAAGGCTCGTGCTATCATCACACGCTGGCGTTGCCCTCCTGAGAGTGTTCCTACCATCTTTGATTTAAGATCTAGTATATCCATCTTAAGCATGGCATCTTCAACAATTTTAGCATCTTCACTAGAAAATCCTGCAAAAATTCCACGATTAGCGACTCTACCCATTTTTACTATATCTTCTACAGTTGCTGGAAAGTTTTCATCTACTAAGGATGCTCGTTGTGGTACAAAACCTATCTTGTACCACTCTTTAAAACTTTTAAGTTTTTTTCCAAAAAGTCTTACTTCTCCACTACTTGGTTTTTCTAAACCTAAAAGCATACGGATAAGTGTCGTTTTCCCACCACCATTTGGTCCAATAATAGCAATATATTCACCATTAAAAATTTCTAAAGATATATTTGAGAGGATATCTACACCACGAACTCTAAAACTTAAATTTTTTACATCAAAGATAGGAACTTTAAATGTTAGTGACAAATCATTGCCTTTTTTAGTTTCTCTAAGTTTTGTAGCATCAAAGAGTTATAGGTAGCATTTGCTTTTGCTTCATCTGCTGTTATGTTTCCTAAGGGTTGCAATACTTCTATCTTTACATGAGTATCTCTTGAGATACTTTCTATCACTTTTGCATTTATAAAACTCTCATAAAAAAGTGTATGAACACCACTCTCTTTTATCTCTTGTAAAATTCGTTTAATATCACTAGCACTTGGCTCTGCTTCAGGGGAGAGTCCATTAAGAGAATTTACATGAAAATCATATTTATCAGCTACATAACCTAAAAAGTTATGATTTAAAATGACACTTCTCATCTCACAAGAGTGCAGTTGGCTTTTATACTTAGTATCTAAATCAATGAGCATTTTTATATATGTATCTCTATTTTTTTCATACATACTCTTATTTTGAGGTAAAATTTTGATGAGTTCATCGCTTACAACATATACCATCTTTTGCATATTTTCAAAATCTAACCAGTAGTGAGGGTCTAGTTCACTATGAGAGCAATCTTCATCATGGTGTTCATGTTCATGCTCATCTTCATCTTGATGCTCATCTTCATCATCATGTCCATGCGAATGGTGCTCACCCTCTGCTAACTTTCTTAAATGCACATACTTACTCATATTAATAGGTTCTACACTAAAAGAAATTTTCTCAATCCAAGGTTCTAGCCCTGCACCACTGTAAAAGACTAAACTACTTTTTTCTATGTTGGCCATTATTTTTGGTGTAAGTTCAAAACTATGTGGGTCAACTCCAAAAGGGAGGATGTTTATGATTTGAACACTCTCTCCTGCTATATGTTTCGTTATATCATACAGGGAGAATGTACTCACAGATACTAGTGGTTTGTTCGACTGCTCTTTAGAATCACCACTAAAGATAAGAAGCTCTAAGAAGAGGGATAATACGACTAAAAGGATAGCTACAATTTTAAAGATTTTCATTTAACACCATTTATAAATTTTAATATTTTCGTAATTATACCCTTTTTACCATAAGTTTGATTATAGAAGTTTATTTAGATATAATTCGCCACTTTAAATATAATAGGAATCTATTAATGACAACTAGTCTTTTACTCATAGTTCAAATCGTTTTAGTGATACTAATCGTTATCGCTGTACTTCTACAAAAAAGTTCAAGCATAGGTCTTGGCGCATATAGTGGCTCAAATGACTCTGTATTTGGTGCAAAAGGTCCAAGTAGTTTTTTAGCCAAGGCTACTTTTACTATCGGATTTTTATTTGTTGTAAATACAATTACTTTAGGTTACATGTACTCACAAGCAGCGGATGCTTCAGTCATTGATGCAATGGTTGAAAATACAAATATTGTAGCACCTGCAGCAGTTGAGACAAATACAAGTAAATAAACTTTTTAAATACAAGGAAAGAACATGTTAAACGAAATTTTTGATGATTGTAATGCTAAGATGCAAGGTAGTGTTGACCATATGCACCGCGACTTTAAAACATTAAGAACTGGAAAAGTTCTTATATCTGTTTTAGATAATGTGAAAATCGACTACTACGGTACACCAACACCCCTTGATCAAATCGGTTCTGTAATTGCAACTGATGCAACGACTATAGTTGTAAACCCTTGGGAGAAAAACCTTTTACCTGATGTAGAGTCAGCTATCTTTGCTGCAAATATCGGTGTAAATCCTAATAATGATGGTGATGTAATCAAACTATTTTTTCCACCTATGACAGTAGATCAACGTAAAGAGTCTGTAAAACAGATGAAAAATATGGGCGAAAATGCTAAAGTCAGTATTAGAAATGATAGACGTGATGCTAACGATAAAATAAAAAAACTTGAAAAAGATAAAGAGATTACTCAAGATGAATCTAAAGCTGGGCAAGAGAAAATTCAGAAGACTACTGATAAATTTATCGCTCTAATCGAGTCTACACTTAAAGATAAAGAGCAAGAGATTTTAAAGGTCTAATGATGGATGTTAAAAAAATCTATATGGATGCTGATGCTCTTTTAGAGGGTCACTTCAAATTAAGCTCTGGAAATCATTCTCAGTTTTATCTCCAATCTGCAAAAGTTTTAGAAGATCCTAAAACTGCTAAAGTTTTAGCTGAAGCACTCGCTGTTGAGATAAGAGAGAGTGGTTTAGAAATAGACACAGTTTGTGCACCTGCACTCGGTGGACTTATAGCTGGATTTGCTCTTGCTACTGCGTTAGATGTGCGTTTTATCTTTGCTGAGCGTGTTGAAGGTGTTATGACCATTAGACGTGGTTTTGAAGTCAGTAAGGGTGAGAGAGTTTTAATGTGTGAAGATATCATTACAACTGGTGGTTCTGCTATGGAAGCAGCATTTGCTGTCGAAGCACTTGGTGGAACTATAGTAGGAGCAGCAGCTCTTGCTAACCGTGGTTTTTGTAAACGCGAGAACTCAGACATCACAACGAAGCCTAACTGTAAACTGCCAACTGACATTCCATTTTTTGCTTTAGCTGATTTTACATTTGAGATGTATGCACCTGATGTATGTCCACTCTGTAAAGATGGTAGTGAAGCTATCAAACCAGGATCAAGAGGTAATTAATACTATTTATTCTTCAAAATGAGCAAAGCCCATTTTAAAGGCAGGGACAAAAAGTCCCTACAACCCCCTAAAGATTATCCAAGAAGAGTTGCTATATTAGAGTTTCTACTATTAGCTTGAGCTTGAGCGAATGCTCCTGTTTGAGCTAAAATATTTTGTCTTGAAAAGTTTGCACTCTCAAGTGCGAAATCAACATCTCTTAACTGCGAAGCGGATGAAGCTGTGTTTATCTGACTAACACTTGTATTTCTAATACTAGACATTAAACTATTTTGAGCAGCACCTACAATTGCTCTTGTATCACCCATAGCCTTTAGTCCATTGTCAATATTGGCTAAAGCGGCATCGCGACCTGCTTGAGTTGTTACATCTACCACTGGAATTGAAGTTCTTATGTCAGATATCGTAGTACTTTGAGTATCTCCATTATCTGCTCCAGTTTGTGTTACAAAGGTTCCATTACCTTGACTGCCTCCTGTACCATCAAGAAGATTCGTACCATTAAAGCTTGTAGAGTTTGCTATGTCCGAAGAGGACTCAAACAGAGCATTTATCTCTTTTTGAATATTTTCTCTATCACTAGCACTCAGTGTACCATTAGCTGCTTGGAGAGTAAGCACACGGACTCTTTGTGTATTATCTTCAATTCCCATAAGACCACTATCTGCTACCTGATATAATCCTACCATCTCATTGGAGTTTTGTATTCCTTGAGATGAACCAGCAACTAAGGCTAGAAGTTTCTCAGAAATTGCAAGACTCGCTGCATCATTTGTTGCTTGTGTGAGTTTATCACCAGAGGAGAGAGCATTAAGAGTTTTGTTTATATTTACATTGTTTTTATTGGCATAAAGATTTGATTGTCCAGAAGTGACATTTGAATTAAGAGAGAAGCTCATAAGATATCCTTTAGAGTTTTTTATAGTAAATTATACTCTTTTTTTAAATAATAGTCTAATTGCTAGTACTTATCTATAATTGAGTTGGCAAGTAATCATTCGCTCAACGAGTACTCTTGCAACTTCTAACTTCCCATCAACAACTGTTGTAATCCCTAAATCAGAAAGCTGTTCTTTCTCTTCAAGAGAGACCACTTTTACTATTAAATTTGCATCTTTTGAGTGTTTTAAAACTGCTTCACAGATAAGTCTTTTTTTATCTAAGTTATCAAGTGTGACTATGATTGCAGCTGCCTTATCAATATTAAGTGCATGTAAGATTTGGCTCTTTGAAGCATCCCCTAGATATGCTTCTATCCCTATATCTAAAGCCTCTTTAACATGCTTATTTGAATTATCAACGACTATATAAGGTGCATCTAACTCTTCTAATTGTTGTGTAACAAACTTACCTACAATACTATATCCACATACTATAACATGATCCTGTCTTGATGCTAAAGATGTCATATCTGTTACAATATCTGTTACCTTTACAACTCTTTGTACAAAATCATTAATACGAGTGATAAAAAATGGTGTTACCATCATCGAAAATATCACTATCAACACTAGTAAACTTACAAGAGAATCCTCTAAAATATTTCCCGTAGATGCTACTGCAAAAATTACAAATGAAAATTCTCCAACTTGAGAGAGGGCTAATGCACTTTTAAGTGATGTTGCACTGTTGTTTGATAAACGCAAGAGTAGATACATTATGCTTGCTTTTAATATAAAAACTAAAATAAATAATCCAATTATCATTCCAACATTATCAAGAAACATTCCCAGATCAATTTTCATTCCAACTGTCACAAAAAATGTACCAAGCAAGATGTCTTTAAAGGGTGCTATCTCCGACTCAACCTTATGATGGTACTTTGTCTCTGCTATAATCATCCCTGCAACAAATGCTCCTAGTGAATATGTAAAACCCATAGAAGCTGCAAAAAGAGAAGCCCCTATCACTATAAAGAGTACCGAACCCATGAAAAGTTCATCAAGCTCAGAGGAAGCAGAGAAGTGCAAGAGATAAGTCACAACTCTTTTTCCAACTACAAAAAGAAGTCCAACTACAAAAATAGCACTTAAAATAGTATGTCCTAAAATAACATAGAGACTCTCATTTGCCTCACTTGTTAAAAAGCCTATAAAGATTAAAATAGGGATAACAGCTATATCTTGAAAAATCAAAATTCCAGTTGCTCTTTGACCATAAGGAGTATAAATCTCTTTTGAACTTTTAAGGTAACTTAAAACTACTGCTGTTGAAGATAGGGAAAATGCAAGTGCAATAATGATAGCAGAGGTTGTGTCAAGACTAAAGAGATGATAGGCAAGCATATATATGATAAAAGTGCTAACACCTACCTGCATAAGACCATTACCAAATATATCTTTTTTCATACTCCCCATCTTGGCTAAAGATATCTCTAAACCGATAGTAAACATAAGAAATACAATACCAAATTCACCTATTAACTCCAACTCATGTGAATGACTTAAGTCAAAAGCGTAAACTATAATAGTACCTGTAAGAATATAACCAATAATTTGAGAGATACCTAACTTTTTTAAAAAAATGTTAACAATAAGGGAGATGCCGAGTGCTGCGATGATATAAAGAAGGGTGTTTTCCATAAAAGTATTATATCATATTGCTAGTATCTTTAATTTATATAAGTTTTTTTTATACTATTTTTACATTTATTAGCTATATTTCTCACATCATAAAACTTTAGCCAATAGGATAGAACTTTGAAAAAAATTATTTTTATATCACTTGCACTTCTTCTATATGGAGTTATTACTTTTATTTATGCAAATTATGCACTTAAAGAGGAACAGAAAAAGTCTTATGTAAAACTCTCTCATGAACTTAAAAATGAGCTCAATAATGAAAAAAGATTTGCAAAAGACATGGGTATAATCAATGCTATCTCTATTGCTGAAAATAAAGACATCAAGCGTGCTCTTTTAGATAACAATAGAGACCTAGCCATAAAAACTCTACAAAAAATAGAAAAAGATTTTGCAGATAAAACAAGTGTTAAACATATGAAAGTTCATATCCATACAAAAGATACAAGAGCTTTTGTCAGAAGTTGGAAACTCGGTAAATTTGGAGATGATTTAAGTGGTTTTCGAAAAGCCATTGTAGAAGTGAGAATAACACAGGAACCATTTTTTGGTTTTGAAGTTGGAAGGATGGGTTTAACACTACGTTCAATTGTACCTATTCTTGAGGATAAAAGATTTATTGGTTCGCTCGAATTTATACAAAACTTCGATAAAATCGTAAGAACTTTTAAAAGAAAAGAGTATAGTTATCTTTTACTCATAGATAATTCACTTCTTGATATAGCTACTTACCTCAAAAATGCTCCAAAAGTTGGTCCTTATGTTCTCTCGTCTAGGATATTTGATAAAGAATTTTTATCTGCTTCTCAAAAAATAGATTTTCAAGCACTTCATAAAGATGGTTATTATATATCAGAACAATATTTTTATACTTATGAAGACATCAAAGATACAAAAAACTTTACCGCAGGTATACATCTTTTAGCCATGCCTGCGAAAAGATTACAAGAAGAATTAAATCAAGATAAGTCTAAAATCATCAAGAGAATAGCGACTCAAACACTTATCATATTTTTAACACTCGGGGTAATTACTCTTTTATATCTCTTAATCTCCTCTGGTCGTAATTTTAAATAAGAGATTAAACAAGTTTACAATATAATTGCATTTATAATTTAAAATATTTATGGAGCACTTACATGACTAAATACATCTTTGTTACCGGTGGCGTTTTATCTTCTCTGGGAAAAGGAATAACGGCAGCGAGTGTTGGGACACTTCTAAAACACTCTGGTTTTGATGTCGGTATGCTCAAAATCGATCCTTATATCAATGTAGACCCTGGAACTATGAGTCCACTCGAACATGGTGAGGTTTTTGTCACCAAAGATGGTGCTGAAACTGATCTGGACATCGGCAACTATGAGCGTTTTTTAGATGCTTCATTTTTAAAATCTTCTAACTTTACAACTGGTCAAGTCTACTCTTCTGTTATAGAGAGAGAACGTGCTGGTGGTTATTTAGGTCAAACTATTCAAGTTATTCCTCATATTGTTGGTGAGATAGTAAACCGTATCAAAAAAGCTGGTGAAGGTCATGATATCTTAGTTGTTGAGCTTGGTGGAACTGTTGGTGACATCGAAGGGCTTCCTTTCATGGAAGCTATTCGTCAAATGAAACATGATGATGAAGTTGAGGGTACTTTTTTTATCCATGTAACACTCATTCCTTACATCAAAGCAGCCGGTGAATTGAAGTCTAAACCGACACAACATTCAGTCCAAGAGCTTCGTCGTATTGGTATCACACCTCAGATGATTATCGCTAGAAGTGAAAACTCTTTACCAAAAACTTTCAAAAAAAAGCTTGCAATGAGTTGTGATGTTCACCCTGATTGTGTCATTGAAGCACTCGATGCTAAGTCTATTTATAGTATTCCTGTTACATTTTTACGTCAAGGAATTTTAAAACCCATCGCAAAAGAGTTAGGCTTTGATGAGCTTAACCCTGATATGGAAAAATGGGACACTCTAGTTAAACGCATAGTGCAACCTCAAACAAAAACTGTAGTTGGATTTGTTGGAAAGTACCTTGAACTCAAAGAGGCTTATAAATCCCTTACTGAATCTCTTATCCACTGTGGAGCGCATCTTGATACACGTGTAGAGATTCAATGGGTTGATAGTGAAGAGATAGAAGAGAAAGGTGCTGAAGTTCTTTTAGCTGACTGTGATAGTGTTCTTGTTGCTGGTGGTTTTGGATCTCGTGGCGTTGAAGGTAAAATTCAAGCAATCGAATATGCTCGTGTGAATAAAGTTCCCTACCTTGGTATCTGCCTTGGTATGCAACTCACACTAGTTGAGTATGCACGAAATGTTCTTGGTCTTGAGGGTGCAAACTCTATTGAGTTTGATGAAAACACTCCACATCCAATGATATATCTTATAGACAACTTTTTAGACCAGAGTGGTGGAATGCAACTTCGTACTCATGAATCTCCAATGGGTGGAACGATGCGTTTAGGTGAATACCCTTGTGATACAAAAAAAGGTTCTATTCTGAGAAAAGCTTATGATGGTGAAAAGACTATATTTGAGCGTCATCGTCACCGCTATGAAGCAAATCCTGAGTATCGTGAAGCTTTAGAAAAAGCGGGGATGATAGTTACAGGTGAGTCTAATGGTCTTATTGAAACAGTTGAGATAAAAGGTCACCCTTGGTTCTTAGGTGTTCAGTTTCACCCTGAGTTTACATCTCGTTTACAGACTCCAAATGCTGCTATCTTAGCTTTTGTTGAAGCCTCTTTAAACGCAGAATAACTACTCTTTTATATAGAAAAAGTATGACATTTCGTCATCTTTTTTTATTCTTCTAAATTTTTACTCTATAATACTTTTATGAACCTAGAAAACTTAACAAAACAATCACTCCATGAACTTTTATCGGCACGATTTTCTAAAGAAGAAAAAAAACTCTCAGATATTCCTAATCCCGCCTTACTCTCAAATGCTCCCGAAGCTGCACAAAGAATAGCGCAAGCTATTAAAGCTAATAAAAAAATCACCTTAGTTGGTGACTATGATGTAGATGGGGTAAGTTCTACGGCTATAGTTGTCGACTTCTTTAGGCAAATTCCCTATCCACTCGAGGCGATTATTCCCAATAGGTTTCGTGATGGGTATGGCGTTAGCCCAAATGTTTTAGAGAGAATTGATGCTGATTTAGTCATAACAGTTGACAATGGTATCTCTGCTGTTGGAGCAGCACAAATCTGTAAGGAGCGGGGTATTGATTTGATTATCACAGATCACCATACTCCTGGAGACATCTTACCAGATGCAACATTTATAGTTGATCCAAAATTATCACAATGTACTTACCCTTTTAAAGAGATATGTGGTGCACAAGTTGCATGGTTACTTATGGGGCTTATAAAAAAAGAGCTTAATTTACAAATAGATATGCGACAGTTTTTAGACATCTTAGCTATCGCTATCATCGCTGATATTATGCCTCTTATAGACATAAACAGAACACTTGTAAAAGAGGGTTTAAAACTTATAAGTACTTCACAGAGACCCTCATCTATCATCATTAGAGATTTTTTAAACAAAAGTGTCATAACAAGTGAAGATATAGCCTTTAGTATCGCTCCACGGATAAACTCAGCCGGGCGTCTCGAGGATGCTAGTATCGCATTAGAATTTTACACTGCCAAAGATACAAACACTGCATACAAGCAGTTTGAACTTTTAGGTCAACTTAATGAACTCCGAAAGGAGACAGAAGCAGAGACAACAAAAAAAGCTATACTAGAAGTCAATGAAGAAGATTTAGTCATAGTAGTAAGTGGTGAGGGGTGGCATGAGGGTGTTGTCGGAATTATCGCTTCGCGTTTAGTCGATAAGTTTGGCAAACCTGCCATAGTCTTAAATGTAGACAATGCAATAGCCAAAGGAAGTGCTCGTAGTATCGGTGATGTTAGTATTTATGAACTTATAAAAGAAAATGACTCCTACTTAGATAAGTTTGGTGGTCACAAAATGGCTGCGGGGATGGGATTACAAGCAGATAATATCGCTGCATTTAGAGAAGCTATCAATGAGAGTGCTAAAAAAATAGACCCTAAAGACTTTGAGCCAAAAGAGATGATAAGTGGTATACTTGATACTGATGATATTGACTTAGAACTACTCGGACTTTTAGAAGCTTTTGAGCCTTACGGTGAGGCTAACCTTCGCCCCTCATTTTTACTCAAAGATGCCCAAGTTGTAAACATAAAACTCATGGGAGCTGATAAATCTCACTCTCGTATAGAAGTCAGACAATACCCCCATCAGAGAAAAACAGTTGAAATCATCGCATTTAGAACTGTTTACGAGATGCCAGAGAATAAAAAGATTACCTGTAGCTATAAGGTAGCTAAAAATGAGTTTAATGGAAAAGTGAATGTCCAACTCCTTTGCAATAAGATTTATTAAGCTAAAGCAGAGTAGAATAATCATATATATTATCAAAGGTTTATTATGAATAAAAATTACTTATCACGTCGTGATGCCATTAAACTTATGGGTATCTCACCTATTGCTGCTGGTGTTCTTGCATCAACTAGCGGTAGTTCTATCGCTGAGGCAAGTGCTGATGTACAAGGAAAGATAGTAATCGTCGGTGGTGGAGCCGGTGCTATAATGGCACTTTCACGTTTAAGTCGTGCTATCTCTCATCCTGACATAACTATAATTGCTCCAAATGAAGTGCATCTGTATCAGCCAGGTCAAGTCTTTGTTGGTGCTGGCGAGATGCAGTTTGATGACTTAGTTATGGATAACAACAACTACATAGACCAAGACAAAGTTACTTGGATAAAAGATGAAGTAAAAACTTTTGATGCTGATAATAATCGTGTGCTTACTCGCTCAGGAGAAGAGGTAAAATATGATATTCTTCTTGTAGCAGTAGGAATCCAATATCATTATGAAAAGATAAAAGGCCTGACAAAAGAGGATATAGGTAAAAATGGTATCACAAGTGTTTATTTGAGTGACTTAGAAAAAGGAACTGCATTGGGTGCGACTGCAACTTGGGAGTGGTTTAATGAGCTCAAAGAGGCTGCTAAAACCTCTACACCAAAAGTCATCTATACACAACCAAATACTCCTATTAAATGTGGAGGTGCCCCACAAAAAATGCTTTATCTTAGTGCAGACTACCTCAAACAAGAGGGTCTTAGTGCTGAGTATAGTTTTGTAACAAGTCAAAAGAAACTCTTCTCTCTCCCTGCTATAGATAAATCTCTTCACAAGGTACAATCGCAGTATGATACCATTACAAATAAGTTTCAACATCATCTCAAAGCCATAGATGTCAAAGCCAAAAAGGCTACCTTTATTCATGCCTGGGATGAGGAGGTCATAGATGAGGACTTTGGAACAAAAGAGATAGTTTCTCATGCAGATAAGGTAGTTTTAGATTATGACTTTATTCATGTTGTTCCCCCTATGAGCCCTGTCGATGCACTTATGGAGTCTAAGCTTATATCTAAAGCTGGTTGGCTAGATGTAGATAAACATACCCTCCAACATACAAAATATAAGAATGTCTTTGGTATTGGTGATGTGTGTGGGATTCCTATGGGAAAAACTGGTGGTTCTGCTCGTCATCATGGTCCAGTTATAACACAAAATATTATTGACCTTATGCAAAACAAAAAACCATCAGCCTCTTTCGATGGATACACAGTTTGCCCTGTAAAAACAGAATATGGAAAAATAATCATGGCAGAGTTTAACTACAAAGGGCCTGCTCCAACATTACCATTAGCTTTTGAGAAACCAAGATGGATTTGGTGGGCTTTTGACCTTTATATGCTAAAACCAATGTATCAACATCTTATGCTTACAGGTAGGTTTTAATACTCGATGCTTATAAAACACAGCTGCTATAAAGCACGCTCTACTATCACTGCATTTACCCTCCGTGATGATGATACGATTGCTTTAAGTACTGCTGTGCATGGTGCCAAAATATTTTCACATCAAAAATGTAGTGCTGTAAAAAATCTCTCAATTGAGTCTCTTGGGCAAAAAACTACAGCAGTTAGTTTTAGTCAAGATTCCAATCTTTTAGCTTTTGCAAATGATAATATCATTTATATTATAAACACTCAAAACAAGCTCCTTGTTCAGAAAATTCGTACATATGAAGGAACTATACAACTTATAGAGTTTGTTCCAAATTCAAAATATTTTGTAACAGGGACCAAAGATGGTCGTGTAATGCAGTATAGATATGATGGTAGAGCAGGACTTTCACGTTTATGCTCTTTTGGACAACTTGAAAAAAAAAATACACGAGCTATAAAGAACAACTATGTAAGTGCTTTTGCTTTTTATGATAATCTTTTAGCCTGTAGTGGTTATGGTGGAAGTATTACCATTCTTAAAATTCATTCTTTAGCTTCAAAATATACAATACCCCCTTGTAGTTTACGCATTAATGCCTTATGCTTTTTTGATAAAGAGAAACTACTTAGTGGTGGCGTTGATGGTCTCTTACATATACACTCACTCAAACATAAGCAAATAGAGACAAGCATAAGTACTCCCTTTACAAACATAAAAAAAATACTTATAATGCCAAATCCTCAGTATGTAATGCTAAGTGGTGCATCTGAACAGCTTTGTATTATTGATATAAAAAACACTAAGCTTGTAAGTCCATCCTATCTCACTTTTAAACATAATGTTTTAAATATCACGCTCACTCAAAAAGATAATTTACTTGTGGTGTTAGAATCAAAAGAGTTCTTTAAAGTAGAACTTCCTAAAGTGGAACATCTTAAAAGTTTTATACTGAGTGGAGATTTAGATAAGGCCTATGCACTCATCGATATGGATCCTATGCTCAAAGATACAAGAGAGCATAAGCGTGTTGAAGTTATGTATGCAAAACTATATACACAAGCAATAGAGGCACTTATAAATTCAAACACAAAAGAAGCTCGAATGCTTATGCGTAAGTTTAAGGATGTAAAAAGTAAAAAAGATGATATTAACTCTATCTTTAAGGCTTTTGAATTTTATCCTAGGTTTAATACCCTTTACTTAGAAAAAAAGTATGCCTTATCCTATGCACTCGCTGAAAAACATCCAGCTCTCAAATATACAAAACAGTATAAAAAGATGGAAGAGGTATTTAAAGAGGCTTATGCATTTGCTCAAAAACAGATTTTACTTGGTCGACATGATGTTGCAAAAGAGATACTTGGTGTATATGCAACCGTACTCTCCAAAAAACCAATGCTCCATCTCATACTTAAACAGAATGAAGAGTTCATAGATTTTTTAAAAGCTATCAATGACAAAAATTTCACTACTATTGAAAAACTTGTCAAGAAAAATGAAATATTTTCTCAGATACCAACATATATAGCACTCAACAAATCAATACAAGTCACCCTAGATACTATACAAAACTATATAAACAAGGGTGAGGTAAGAAGTGCTATTGAGACTATAAAAATGCACCTTCAAACAACGAGTATAAAAGAAGAATTACAAGACTTATACAAAGATGCAAAACTAGTTCAAAAACTCCAAGAGAGTTATAAAAATAATGATTTTAAATCTTGTTATGAGATTATTGATTCATCTAATAACCTTTATGCACTAGAGTTAAGTAAACTCTTAGAAGATCACTGGATTAAACTTGTATCTGAATGTGAGGAGTATGCTTTTAGAGGAGAATTTTCTAGCATAAAAAAGAAGTTTGGAGAACTTATAGGTATACAGACTCGTCTTGAAAAGATTGGAGACCTACTGCGCTTGAGTTTTCATATCAAAATCAAAGCACTTTTATCTAAAAAAAGCTTTAAAAATTCAGAGAATATCATCTACTCATATATAGATATCTTTGGTACTGATAGTGAGATGCTACTTATCATGAGAACATACGAAAGAGTCTCTGGTAAAGATTTAGCACTTACTCTCAACCAAGATATAAGGAAAGAGAGAGATAGCTGGCTAAACTCACCTATAGTTAGGAGTTAACCTCCATCAATGAAATCAAAGTGCTACTACTTGTCTCAAAATCTTCTTTATATGTTGCACCTTGAGAGATAAACTTTTCCATAACAGATTTTTTATCTATGGCCTCATCAAGCTCGACATCACTTCCCTTTGTATAAGCCCCAATTCTAATCAGAGTCTCGTTTTCTTTGAGTAAAGTATAGAGTCTACGAAACTTTACAACAGCTCTAAAGTGCTCTTCACTTATAATATCATTCATAACCCGTGAAGCGGAGTTGAGAATATGAACAGGAGGATAAATACCAAAATCTGTCATCTCCCGTGAGAGTACTATATGCCCATCTAAGATAGAACGCGATTGATCGGCAATAGGATCACTCATATCATCACCCTCTATAAGAACGGTAAAAAATGCAGTGATACTCCCCTTTCCCTCTTCCTTACCTGCTCTCTCCATCAGCTGTGGTAAAAGAGTTAAAGAAGAAGGAGGATACCCTTTTGAAGTTGGAGGCTCGCCAAGTGCTAGACCAATTTCGCGCTGTGCCATTGCAAAACGTGTTACAGAGTCCATGATAAAAAGAACATCAAGTCCTTGATCTTTAAAAAACTCTGCTACACTCATAGCAGCAAAGGCACCATACTTCCGCATCAAAGGTGAGTCATCACTTGTTGCAACAACTATAACAGTATTTGTTAAATCACCCCCGAGATTTTTTTCTATAAACTCAGGAACCTCACGACCACGCTCTCCAATAAGTGCAACAACTTTTATGGGAGTATCGGCACCACGAACAATCATACCCATAAGAGTAGACTTCCCTACACCACTTCCTGCGAAGATACCAAGTTTTTGACCTTTTCCGCATGTAAGCAGTCCATCTATACTTTTAACGCCAACACTAAACACTTCATCAATCATGCCACGTTTCATTGCTTCAATAGGTGCTTTTATAATGGGAGTTAGCTTTGAATCCTTAATACTACCCTTACCATCTATGGGTCGCATAAATGGATCCACTACTCGACCCAATAGAGAATTACCAACAGGGATATTCATACCTGTCGAATCAAGGAAGACCTTATCTTTTGAAGTAAAGCCCTCTACAAATGAGAAAGGGGTGATAAAAAAAGTATCCCCATCTATCTCCGTTACCATACCAACAAGCTCTTGATTTGTCTCATTAGCGACAATCTTTACCATATCACTAATACTAACATTAAGTCCACAGGCCGTTATCACAGTGGCATTTATCTTTACTACTTCACCAAAAGGTACTGCATAGTTTATTCCAGCAAGTTTTTCTTTTAGTGAGCCAAATAGCATTTAGTATCTAGTACCTGTTGGTGAATTTATAAGAGAGAAAAACTCAGCACGGGTTTTTTCATCTTTTTTAAAGAGTCCACGAAGTGCTGAAGAGGTTGTAGTTGAGTTTATCTTTTCAACACCTCGCATCTCCATACACATGTGACGAGCAGCAACCACAACAGCAACACCTTTTGGAGATATCGCATCCATAATAGCATCTGCTATCTGCTCTGTTAACTGCTCTTGAATCTGCATACGACGAGCAAAAACATCAACAACACGAGGAATTTTTGAAAGTCCCACAACCTTCCCATCTGGTATATAAGCCACATGAACACGACCGATAATAGGGAGTAAATGATGCTCACAAGTAGAGTAGAACTCTATATCTTTTATAAGTACCATCTCATCATTACTGCTTGTAAAAAGTGCCTTAGAGAGTATCTCCTTTGGATCCTCTTTATAACCACCATAAATGAACTCATATGCTTTTCTAACACGAGCAGGAGTCTCAAGTAATCCTTCGCGTTTAGGATCTTCTCCAACATGAAGCATCATTGATTTTACTGCATTTTCAAATTCTAAATCTTTTGTTTGTGACACATCCATACCTTTTATAGTTTTAATATCGACAGGGTATCAATTATTTACTGAGAAAATACTATTCTCTAGACTATTTAGAGAGGACAACCATATTACGTCCCCCCTCTTTAGCTTCATAAAGAGCATTATCTACCTCTTTTAAAAGTTGTTTTTTACTTTTACTCTTATCGTAAAGTGCTATTCCAATACTCACGGTAATATGACCTATATCTTTAAACTTATGTTCTGCTACACGAAGGCATAATTTTTGTGCAAATGATATTACTGAATTTATATCCAAAGAGAGTAACATAAACTCTTCTCCTCCCCATCTTCCAAACTTATCTGTATCTCGTACTGAATTTTTAATGATTCTAGTAAACTCTTGAAGAACATAATCCCCGACATCATGTCCATATGTATCATTCACATTCTTAAAAAAGTCTAAGTCAAACATGAAAAGTGCAAATGCCCCTCCATAACGATTTACCCTGTTTATCTCTTCTTCTATAAGTAAGTTTATTTTATACCTATTATAGATTCCTGTTAATGCATCAATAGTTGCAAGAGTGGTCAATTTTTCTTCTAGCTTCATCTTCTCTGTTACATCTTTACTTGTTGAAACAAAGTATTTTATCTTATTGTTATCGTCTAAAATTGGTGTTATTGTTTGGTCTTCATAGTAGAGCTCTCCATCTTTCTTTACATTCATAAAAATAGCTTGAAAAGTTTTTTTAGTAAGAATTGTCTCCCATAAAATCTTATAAAAAGAATCTGAATGTTTTCCAGATTTGAAAAGATGGTTTGATTTTCCAATCAACTCACTCTTTTTATACTTCGTGTGTTTTAATAAAGCCTTATTAACATAGGTGATAATTCCTTGCTTATCTGTAATACGAACCATTTCATCCATCTGTTCTATAGCTTGTCCAAGAAGTTTTAACTGCTCTTTAGTCTCAATCACATCTGTTATGTCTACGATAGAGCCTACTCCTGCATATCCACCATCATACTCTATAGTATTTGTACTCGCCCGACAGATGAGAACGTTTCCACTCTTTGTAATGAGTTTTGCATCATTATATATTTCAGGGAAGACTTCACCCTTAACTCGAAGTAAAGAAACCTCCCTTATCTTATCTACACTATCTTTATCAAACATCTCCCAGGGTAGCATATTAAGCAGCTCTTCTTCTGAGTACTCAGTCATTTTACAAAAGGCTTCATTGACATAAACAAATGTTTTCTGGTATATAAATATACCCATTTGTGCAGTTTGAGAAATTTTTCTAAATTTTTCTTCACTCTCTTGGAGTTGTAAAATGGTCTTTTTTGACTCAATTTCATTGATACACTTCTCTATTCTAAACCTTAGCTTATCTAAGTCTACTGGCTTTGAGATATACCCATCAACCTGAAGTTCAATAGCACGAAAAAGATATTCACTATCTATATGAGCAGTTGTATAGATAACCAGTTGCTCCTTGTTTAACTTTTTGATAGCTTCTACCATCTCAATACCATTTATTTTAGGCATTTTAATGTCTGAAATAATAATATCAATAGAATTTTGTTCATATATCTCTAAAGCTTCTTCTCCATCTTTAGCTGTCAACAGTTTCCCACAAAAACGAGATATAAAATCTCCAAGCATTTTTCTAGTAGCTGTTTCATCCTCTACATAAAGTATTGTTATATTTTCATATTGCATTAAAATCCATCCTTATTTCAACACCATCCTTTGTGTTAGAAATACTAAGTTTTGCATCCATATTTTCTTCTATAATCATCTTAGACATATACAGTCCCATTCCAGTTCCCTTTCCCTGTTCTTTAGTCGTAAAGTATGGTTCAAAAACTCGTGTTATTATCTCTTTTGAAACCCCTCCACCATTATCTCGTACAATTACACATCTATTGTTTAACTCAATAGATATAGTTGCATCTGCAACACCCTTTTCTAAAACTGCATCTTTAGCATTGTTGATCAGATTTAAAACAACCTGCTGAAATTCATTTTTAAACCCATTCACTTTAAAACTTTCACCCTTAATAGAGATAGTAATATTATTATTTAAAAGCTGTGCTTTTTGTAGAGATATTGTCTTCTCTATCGCTTCTTTTACATCAAATATCTCTTTTGTTTTATCTACTCTATAAAAGTTTCTAAAATCATCTATTGTTGTAGACATAAAGTGTATGATTTCTTTATTTTTTTCTATAAAATTTTTAATAAAAGTTTCATCAATAACACCATCTTCATAATCATACTTCAAATTTTGTATACTAATACTTATCTCATTAAGTGGTTGTCTCCATTGGTGGGCTATAGCCCCTATCATCTCTCCCATAGAGGCCATTTTACTCTGTTGCTGCATAGCTTCAAGTTGTTTTATATTTTCAGCAGTCTTCTCTTGTACAATTTTCTCTAAATTTTCATTAAGTACTTTAAGCTCATGTGTTCGCTCCTCAACCTCTTTTTCAACCTCTTTTTTAGAGTTTTCTATTTTTCGTATCATTCTCTTAAGAGACCTTGAGAGCTCTCCAATTTCATCAGAACTTGTAAATATCTCAAACTCTATCGCTTCATTCATATCACCAGATGTTATCTCTTGAGCTTTTTTTGTAAGTTTAACCATAGGAGTGATTAAAAACTTCACAAGCATTAGAGAGATTATAGCGATTACGAGAGTCACTATAAAAATAGAGAATCCAAGTGTCTTTTTATATTCAGAAAACTGCTCTTTTAAGAACTTATCTGTCGAACTAAGTCCAATTTCAAGATATCTATCCTTACTGATTTGTATTTTAGTATGGGCAAAAACTATACCATCTTTAAAATATGCATCTTCAGTTAAATCAAAATCATTTTTTATATTAGACTCATGTTTTAACTCAAAGCCAAATGTTTTATCTTTATCTTTATGATACAGATAGTACCCATCTTCATTCGTCAAATAAATCTCTTTATTCTCATCTACAGTATTTCTGAGTGGAGAAAATAGTTTATAAATATTAGCATTAATAATAAGCACTGCAAAGACTTTCTTATCTATAAAAAGAGGTAAGGCAACACGAATTGTAGGTATATATGGAAAAGAGAACTGCCCGTGTTCTTTATTGAGCTCTATTTTTGATATATATATTTCCCCTTCTTCAAGCTTAAGTAGTTCTTTAAAATAATGTCTATTAGCTTTGTTTTGTAAGTTGTCTTCTTTTGTAATAATTATGTTATTTTCATCTTCTTTTAGTGCTACAACTAGCTCTTGCCCATCTGCCTTTATAAGTCTTACATTAAAGTAAGCATTATTATGTTCAAGTATAGCTTTAAAAGTTTTTCCAAGCTTTAATTTTAAGTCATCTAAAGTTGTATTACTTACTGCATCATAATTATATTTATTCTTCATTGCTCTAGCGATTGCTAATATATTTTCATTGTTTATCAGAAGTTGTACATCTATCTTTACATTTTGCAAGTCATTTTTAATCATATTTGCAGATTCTTTCACCTCAAACTTAAAAGAACTAAGAGTATTTTGCATAAAATATTGACTCATTTGAGAGTAGGAGAGTATAGATATGATAACAACTCCCATTCCTGCTGTTACAAAAGTACCAAGTGCTACTTTAAAAGATAAACTAATCTTCATAACTACTATCCTTTAAGATAAAAGATATTATCTTCGTTGTATTGAGCACAACATCATAAACATCAGATGAAGTTTTATTTTCACTATTTTCTTGACTTGTTTTAGCTTTACCAATATCATAAAAAACATTTATCTCTGAGATAGTTGCACTTATAATACGCAAAGCATTATAAACAGATGTTGGAGTGATAATATCCTCTTTAGGGAGAGTAATAGTCACTGATTTAAAGTTTCCTCTCTGCTTTATAAGCTCGAGCTCTCTTAAAAGCTTTAGTGACTCAACATAAACATCTTCAGGTCTCTTAGAGCTACTGTGTGTTAACTTTATCTTTATCGGTTTATCTACAAAATGATTTGCAATGTTGTGTATATCATTTTGAATTTTTTTTGCTAAAGCATATGTTTCATTTGGGGAGTAGTCTTCATTTAAAATAGAGTCTAAGGTATAAGAAATCTTCCAAAGATTATCATATACATCTGAAGAGGTTTTATCTAAATAGTGTGCTTTTCCAAGGACCTCTCTAAAAGACCTTATTTTATAAACGCTATTAGTATCATAACCCTTATCTTTGTATATTAAATTTAGTTCATCATCAAGTCTTAGTATTAACTCATAAACCTCACTTGGTGTAATTTTTATGATAGGAGGAGAGGGTACCTGTGAAGCTTCAAAACCCTCTAATCTTTTGAGCTTCGCTACTTTTTCTAAGCTTTCAATACCTTTTACATATACATGTATAGGTTTTAGTCTATAAATATAAGATGTTTTCTTCGTTTTAACAAGTATTCCCTTTTGCACTTTAATATACTCAAGTTTTTTCAAGATAAATTCACTCAAAGCAAAAACATCATTGGGTGTTTTTTGTAGTGAACTTTTTGGATATTGGTTCAATTTTGTAGAAAAATTTACAGAAGGTAAAAGTAATATAGCATACTCTAAATTCTGTACAACATCTGCAGGAGTTTTTTTCTCCTCAATATCTTTTATATCAAAAGAGCGTTCTATTCCCAAGCGTCTAGATACTCTGTTTAATTCTGCAATAACAGTTTGAAGAGAGTCATATACTTCTGTTGGAGAAATCACTTTTTGTTTTATCTTAGGTATAGGAACTGGTTTAATCCATAACTTCTTTTGCATTTTATTTATTTTTTCTATCAGTTCTACAGACTTATATAGTGCATGGTTTGGGTGTTGGTTAGCTTTTAGTTTTGGTTTTTTAACACTATCTTGTTTGTATTGCGAAGCACGTAAAAATTTAACAAGATTGAGTATCTTTTCACTCTGCATATAAACATCTGTAGGAGTAAAACCTTGTCCTAAAAGTGCATCAAAGGCTAAAGATATACTCCACAATTCTCTATAAACATCATTAAGTGTCTTATTTGTGTATATTATTAAATGCTGGAGTGACTTTTTTAAGGCTACTTTATTCCTTACTAGATACAAGAGTTCTGTTTTTAATCTTTCTACATTGTTGTAAACATCTTGAGGTGTTATATCTCTTGAGGGTACTGGAGGAACTGTTATTTTACCAAAGTTATTTATCTCTCTATATTTATTTATCTTATTGAGAATCTCTAATGTTTTTTGAAGCACATGGCGAGGAAGTTTATCTTTTTGCTCGGGCACTACTCTGAGTTTATCTACTATCTTATTCTCTTTTCTCAACTCAATAAGAATATTTTTTAGTACTATAGATTCTGCATATACATCAGAAGGTGTCTTATAAGATGCAAATAAATTAGTTGTAAATAGTAAAAATAGTAGTAAAAATAGATATCTCACGACAATCTCCTTAATAATATACTTACATTATCTTACAGATATAATTAAAGGAAAGTAAAAGAGAGGTAAGAGCTTAACTGCATATAGAGATTATATACAGTTAAAAATATAGTCGTTTTCTAGTGAACCATCATATGAGGAACAATAAGAGGATACTTTTTCATTTTTCTAAAGATATGCTTACGAACAACTTGACGAACATCATTCTCTAATGCACGGGAGTTATCAATAAGTCCTGGCTTGATGTTTGTTAAGAAGATTTCTAATACATCTTCTATCTCTTTAGCAAATGCTTTATCAAGTCTATCAGGAACAATACCAAATGTAGTAACCAGTGGCTTACTAAGCATTTTAGAGTTTTGTTCACTAATCTCAGCAACTATCATAACTACACCATCAGATGCAAGTTTTTGACGGTCGAGGATGATGTCGTCATCAATCTTATGATTGTTTTGGTTATCAATGTAAGTCTTACCAGTTTTCACTGTTTTAACTTTTCTCATGTACTTAGGTGCAATTTCTATCTGCTCACCATCTGTCATAAGAAGGATATTTCTCTCAGGAACTCCACACATCATACCAGTTTCACGGTGACGCATAACATGGTTATACTCACCGTGGATAGGTAAGAAGAACTTAGGATTAACAAGACGTAACATAAGTTTTTGCTCTTCCATAGAAGCATGACCTGAAACATGGATGTCTTTACTCATAGCAATACTTGCACCTCCACGTTGTAAGTGGTTAATCATACCAGAGATTGAACCCTCATTACCAGGAATAGCACGAGAAGAGAGAACAATTAAGTCACTTGGCTTGATTTTAATATGTCTATGCTCACCGATACTCATTCTAAAGAGAGCTGAATTTGCCTCACCTTGAGAACCTGTTGTAACGATAAGAACTTCTTTATCTTCAAGATTCGCCACTTCATCAGGGTCAACAAAGATATTTTTTGCAAAACGTACATAATCATACTGCATTGCAAGTTCAATATTTCTCTCCATTGAGCGACCGATAACACAAATCTTACGACCATACTTAACACCATACTGAATAGCTTGTTGTACACGATGAATGTTTGAGCTAAAAGTAGAAAGAAGTATACGACCTTCTGCCTTGCTAAAGATTCTGTCTAGCGCAGGAGCAACACTTAACTCTGAACCTGTTGCAGTAGGGTTGTGTGAATTAGTTGAGTCTGAAAGAAGACAAAGAACACCTTTATCTCCATAATAAGCTAAACGATGTAAGTCAGCAGTATATCCATCAACAGGAGTATAATCTATCTTAAAGTCACCAGTGTGAATAAGTGTTCCAGCATCAGTAGTAACTGCGATAGTTGAAGAGTCAATGATAGAGTGAGTCATGTGCATCCATTCAATCTTAAAGTCATTTCCTATCTCATACACTTGGCGTTTAACGATAGGGTTAAAGTACTTTCTATGCTCTTTAATATGATGCTCATCGAACTTGTTACCAATCATAGCTAAAGGAAGTGGTGTACCATATATAGGAAATTGCATCTCTTTATAAAGGTAAGGCATCGCACCGATATGGTCTTCGTGAGCATGAGTAATGATAACAGCAACTATCTTATGCTTAATCTCTCTAAGATAGGCGAAATCAGGGATTAAGATATCAACACCATGCATAGTCTCATCTGGAAAACTCATACCGATATCAATAAGAATCGCTTCGTCATCAGTCTCCATAACCATGATGTTTCCACCAATTTCACCAAGTCCACCTAATGGAGTGATACGAATCTTTGCCTTAGAGTTAAGGTCAAGTTTATAGTGAGGGTTAAGTCGTTGCTTATGTGCTTCTTGATTTTTAACAACAAATGCTTTTAAATTTTCATCAACTGGAGTAGGTGCTCTACGATGACGATTTTTGTTTTTATTGCGGTTGTTATTACTTGGCTTATTTCCCGCTGCTCTTTCACTATTTCCATTTCTATTTTGGTTAGGATTAGGCTTACGGTTATTATTATTTGATCTTCTGTTATTATTATTTCTATTTTGCGTGGGCTTAGCTTCTGAACCTTCTTGTGTTTTCACTTCTGGTTTTGACTCTCTTGGTGTAGATTGTGTTTTTGCTTGCATATTTGCTTGCATATTTGGTTTAGTTTCTGTTTTAGGTGCCGTAGTATTTTCTACTGCTCCTCTATTTTCTTCTTCCATCCAAACTCCTTTGTATATTTATATTATTTTATAGAGTTGGTGATAGTCCTGAGTGTTAACTTGATGAGGACGAATCGTATGTATTAGATTCAGTTTCTCAAAAGCTTCAATTAGAGTTGGTTTATCATACTTTTGCGAAAGATTTTTCATAAGAGTTTTTCGAGGTTGCGTAAATGCAACTCTAAGCATATCTTCGAACTCTTTATCAGATCTATCGGCATTTTTTTGTATGAGAAAAACAGCGGAGTCTACTTTTGGCTGTGGATCAAACGCAGTAGGAGGAACTTTCGTGACTATAGTCGCGGTTCCCACAGTTTGAGTAATAATTCCCAAACTTCCAAATACTTTTTCACCAGCAGTCGCACAAAACTTCTCTGCAACTTCTAACTGAACCATTACTAGTATATTTTTACACATTGGATCTGCGAGTGCTTTTAGTATAATGTTCGTAGCTATATAATAGGGCAGATTCGCCACTAAGTCATACGCTTCATCTACTAAAGAACTCTGCCAAGTTTGCAAAACATCCCCACAATTTATGTGGAGTCGCTTGGTGTCGATCTCTTCTTTAAATGTACTTTGTAATAATTTACACAAATCGGTATCTACCTCAAAAGCTTCTACACTTCTGACATCAACTAAAAATTTAGTTAAATCACCTAAGCCAGGTCCAATTTCAACAAGTTTATTCTCATTTTTGGGCATCGCTTCGACGATCTTTCTTAAAACGGACTGATCTTTTAAAAAATTTTGTCCGAATTTCTTCTTTGCTACTACGTTTTGCATATTCATAACAGTTATACTATACTAATTATCCTTATAAAAAGGTAATAAGCATAAAGAATTTATATATTTACTACTTTTTACACACTATATTTAAACTAATCCTTCTATTTTCTCATCAGAAATTGCAATTAATCGGCGTTCTAATCGATTTATTTCATCTAAAAGTTCATGCGATATTTTTTCCATCTCTTCATAATAGCTTTGTGCAAGTGTATGTTCAGCATCACTAATCGTTTTTTTATTAAATCCAAACATTTTAGCAAAAAAGCCAGCCTTCTTACTTTGTGCGAAATAGACATTAAAAATACTAAGATATTTATCATGTAGTGCAAAATGTAAGTCTTCTATACTTTTCATACATTCAAGTGGATTATTTGAGAGTGCATTTAACATCTGACCATCGCTATAAAACCATTTTCCAAACTTACATTCAGTTGAATCAATTGGAATAGAGCTCTCTTCCACATCTATACCATTTATCAATAATTTTGCTTTTTGAACCCATCTAATGTGGGCGGTTTTAGCCGCTCTTAAGTGCCCAAGTACATCTTCTTTTTTCATTTATTTTCCCTTCTTACGGATGATTATATATCTATATATATTAAACAATCATTAAGTATTAGAGCAATTGTTTTATTTTGAATATTACAGTAATGTTTCATGTGAAACATATAAGAATGTGATAAATTTTTATCACATAAGGCCTTGAGCCTTTAACTGATTTTTGTTACTAAATTATAAGTCTAAAATTGTATAATTCAAAATATATAATATAAGGTACCTAAAGTATGAATTATTTTGCAAAAAGAATTATTCCTTGTTTAGATGTAAAAGATGGACGAGTAGTTAAAGGTGTTAACTTTGTTGGTCTTAAAGATGCAGGTGATCCTGTAGAAGTAGCACGTCGCTATAATGAAGAGGGTGCAGATGAGTTGACCTTTTTAGATATAACTGCTTCAAGTGATAACCGCGATACTATAGTAGATATAGTTGCCGAGGTTGCACGAGAAATTTTCATACCACTAACCGTTGGTGGTGGAATTCGCAAACTAGATGATATCTATAAACTCCTCAATGTAGGTTGTGATAAAGTAAGTCTAAACTCAGCTGCTATCAAACGCCCAGAACTTATAAATGAAAGCTCAAAGCGTTTTGGTTCTCAGTGTATAGTTACTGCAATAGATGTAAAGCGTACAGAGAGTGGAAAATACCATGTCTTTTTAAATGGTGGTCGTGTTGATACAGGTCTTAATGCTGTAGAGTGGGCTAAAGAAGTAGTTGCACGTGGAAGTGGTGAAATACTTCTAACATCTATGGATGCCGATGGTACAAAAGCAGGATTTGAGCTTAACATTACCCAGCAGATAAGTAAGGCTGTAAATGTACCAGTTATAGCAAGTGGTGGAGCAGGGACTATGGAGCATATAAAAGATGCTTTTGATCACGGTGCTGATGCTGCACTTGCTGCTTCAATCTTTCACTATAAAGAGATAGATATCATGGATTTAAAACATTATTTACATGATCAGAATATACCAGTACGACTATAAAAAACTAAGGAAAATTAATGATAATTTGTGCCGGAAATAATGAGACTTTTAACTTTGCACAACCAATGGGTGTTGGACTAGTAGAAATAGCCATGAACCTAACAAGACTATGTCTATTTGACAAACCAGAGTTTATACTCTTTGTTGGAAGTGCTGGATCGTATGGAGATGCTAAAATATTTGACATTATTGAGAGTAAAACAGCATCAAACATTGAGCTTGCATTTTTATCTAACGATGCATACACACCTTTAGATAATGTTGTTACAACTAACCTAACTAACGTAAAAGATATAGTAGTAAACTCTTCTAACTATATAAGCACAAATGCGGAACTAACAAAAAACTTTTTAAAGTTTGGTGTAGGTATAGAAAATATGGAATTTTTTGCTGTTTTAAAAATTGCACAAGAGTTTAATATACCTGCAGGTGGAGTCTTTTGTATTACCAACTTTACTAACACTAACGCTCATAAGGATTTCTTAGCAAACCATGAAGAAGCAAAAAAACTACTTGCAGAGCATGTTAAAAAACGTATAAATGAGCTAACAAAAAAATGAGTGAGTTAAAACCATCTCTAATGGACTACACTCTTAAAGAGCTGGAGTCACTAATATCACCAAAGTTTAGAGTCAAGCAGATATACGGCTGGCTCTATCATCACTACTCCTCAAACTATGAAGAGATGAAAAATGTTCCTAAGCTTATGAAAGAAAAGTTAAGCCAAAAGTACCTTGTCAATCCTCTTAGAATCAAAAACAAAGAAGAATCTACTGATGGAACAATAAAGTATCTCTTAGAGCTTCAAGATGGAAAAACTATGGAGGCTGTTTGGTTGAAGATGAAAGATGAACAGCTTGATGAATCAGGAAATGTATGTCAAGAAGCAAAATATACTATCTGTGTTTCTACACAAGTAGGCTGTAAAGTAGGCTGTACGTTTTGTCTAACAGCTAAGGGTGGATTTACTAGAGATCTTAGTGCTGGTGAAATTGTTGCTCAAGTAGTAACACTCAAACGCGATAACAAACACAAACACTCTCGTAAAATAAACATTGTTTATATGGGAATGGGTGAACCACTTGACAACCTAACAAACTTAGCCAAAGCAATTGAAATTTTTAAAGAAGATGAGGGTCTAAGTATAGGTGCTAAACGCCAAACTGTTAGTACAAGTGGACTTAGTTCAAAGATAGATAAACTCGGAGAGATGGATTTAGGTGTTCATATCGCTATATCACTTCATGCAGTCGATGATAAACTGAGAAGTGAGCTTATACCTATGAACAAGGCACATAATATACAGTCGATTATGGATGCTGTAAAACGCTTTCCAATTGACACACGTAAGCGCGTTATGTTTGAGTACCTTGTTATAAAAGGGAAAAACGATGATATAGGAAGTGCAAAGAAGCTTGTTAAGCTCCTAGCCGATATTAAAGCTAAGGTAAACCTTATCTACTTTAATCCTTATCCAGACACTCCTTATGAGAGACCTTCAAAAGCTTCTATGTTGTCTTTTCAGGAGTATTTAGTAAAACATGGTTTATTATGTACTATTCGTGATTCTAAGGGCATAGATATCAGTGCTGCATGTGGTCAACTAAAAGAAAAAGTCGAAGGAGAAATATAATGAATTCAATTAGTAGTGTAGATATAGCGGAAATGATTTTAATAGTAATCGTTTTTTTAATAGGGGTAGGTGGTTTTATGTACTATGCACTCAAAGATGAGGATAAATAGGACATAACCAAAGTTACACTCTAAATATGCTAAAATATATCAAAATAAATTCAAGGAATTAATTATGGCAGAAAAAATGGATTCAGATAGAATAAAAGAGATATACAAACTTTGTAAGGGTCACTTTGGTGATATACGTTTTGTTGGTATTAAGTACCATAACAAAATAGGTTGGATTGCTAAAGCACAACTTGGTGATGACTTTGAGAACTTAACTGCAGATGGTAAAACGAGTTCAGATGCACTACGAAACCTTAGAGCACGTGTTAAAAAAATTATTAAAAGATATAACGGAGTTTAAAAGAATGAAGGGATTTATTCTCTTCGTGAAGCAAAACGACCAACACACCAGGGAGGCCGTCTCTGAGTGTAATAATATCATACTTTTCTTATAAACAAATAACAAAATAAATCTTGCTAAAAAAACTGACTTTTCTCAAAAAATCTCTTAAAAAATATTTCTATTCTTCCAAAATTATAAAATCTATATAAGAGTGTGTATTATTCACACAGTGTTCTAACTTGTGAATAATAGACCCATATCTACATGGTAAATTGTAAAATTCTTTTTATATTTAAGAAAAAATTTATATTAATCTACCCTTAAAAGAGATTTATTCTTCCTTTAAAGGCCTAAATATAGGGCTTTAAAATAAAAATAATAATAGTTATAATCTAAGACTATTCTGTTAAAAAGTTATTCACATTCATACTATCAATACAGACCTTTAAGAAGTCAGTCTTACTTTTAATATGATAAACAATTGAATCTAACTCAAACTCAAGTTCACAAGCATGTAAGAGTAATCTTGATGCTCCGCCATTACTTATCCTATCTAATGGTGAAAGTTCTTTATCTAAAAACTTTACAAGCATCTCTTCACTCTGTCCATAAATTGGTTCACCCACAATCGTATGTTTCACGTGAAACAGATGCACACGTATCTGGTGCTGTCTTCCAGTATAAGGAGAACATTCTACAAGTGTCATATCTTTATCTGCAAAATACTCTAAGGGTTTAAAACTTGTCTTAGATGCTTTGCCATCTTCGTGTACCTTTACAACCATTCTCACCATTGCACTTGATTGGTCTTGTGAACGCAGGAGTGGAGCTTCAACAACAAGAGACTCTTTCATCTCCCCATGTACCATAGCAAGATATTTTTTTTTCATATCTCTCTCTTGAAACATCATCTTTATTTTACGTTCACTTATTTTATTTTTAGCACATAAAACTAATCCACTTGTCTCCTGGTCGATACGATGAGCAATATTTGCATCCCGCCCATACTGAAATTTTAACTCATCTATAAGAGAGTAGGGTGTTCGTTTTGTTTGAGGATGAACAAGAACTCCACTTGGTTTATCAAACACTACAAACTCTTCTGACTCATAAGTATTCTTGAGACCTTTCGTAATAGGCTCAAAATAAATAAACTCTATCTCTCCCTCTATCTCTCCAGCAGTTTTAAGCATCTTCTCACCATCTACAAGCACTCTACCTTTAGATATAAAACGCTGTGCCTCTCTTTGAGTGTAGCCAAGTTCATTTACTATATAAAAAACTGCTCTCTGTTTTTTCTCTACAAAATATTTATTCTTTACAAATGGCACATAAAGTCCTTTGGTATTTAAGTCTCTGCACTTAATTAGTTTATTATGAAAATTCAAGTAAAATACTATTCATATATAAAGCGAATTTTAGCGCAATAAAAAGGTATTGAAATGGTAGAAAGATATTCACGTCCAGAGATGGCAGCGAAATGGACACAGCATGCAAGATATGCAGCATGGCTTGAAGTAGAAAAAGCAGCTGTAAAAGCTTGGGCAAAGTTAGGAAAAATTCCTCAAGAAGATGCAGATAAGATTGTTAAAAATGCTACATTTTCAGTTGAACGTATAGAAGAGATAGAAGCAGTTACAAAACATGATCTTATCGCATTTAACACAAGTGTATCTGAAAGCCTTGGTGAAGAGTCAAGATGGTTCCACTATGGTATGACTTCTTCTGATGCAGTGGACACTGGAGTTGCGATTCAGATGAGAGACTCTCTAAACATTATCATTGATGATGTAAAAACATTAATGGAATCTATCAAGAAGAGAGCTCTTGAACATAAAATGACTTTAATGGTTGGTCGTTCTCATGGTATCCATGGTGAACCTATAACTTTTGGTCTAACACTTGCAGTTTGGTATGATGAAGTAGCTCGTCACCTTTTAAATCTTGAGCAGACTATGGATGTTATAGCAGTAGGACAAATCTCTGGAGCTATGGGTAACTTTGCACATGCACCACTAGAACTTGAAGAGTATGCTATGGAGGAGTTAGGACTTAAATCTGAACCTTGTTCAAACCAAGTTGTTCATCGTGACCGTTATGCAAGACTTGCAACTACTCTAGCACTACTAGCTTCTTCGGTAGAAAAGTTTGCTGTTCAAGTAAGACATCTTCAGCGTACAGAAGTATATGAGGCTGAAGAGTTCTTTGCAAAAGGGCAAAAAGGTTCTTCCGCAATGCCTCACAAACGTAATCCAATTCTTACTGAGAACATTACTGGTTTAGCACGTATGATTCGTGCATATGCTGCACCTGCAATGGAAAATGTAGCACTATGGCATGAGCGTGACATCAGCCACTCTTCAACTGAACGTTTTTGGTTACCTGATGCTTTTATTACTATGGACTTTATGCTTCACCGTATGAATAACGTTATAGCAAACCTTACAGTATTTCCTGAAAATATGATGAAAAACTTAAACCTAACGGGTGGGCTTGTTTTCTCTCAACGTGTTTTACTTGAACTTCCACTTCAAGGTGTTTCTCGTGAAGATGCTTATAGAATAGTTCAAAGAAATGCGATGAAAGTTTGGGAAGAGATTCAAGCTGGTCGTGCTACTACAAATGAAAATGGTGAGTCACTCTATCTCAACCATCTCTTAGCAGATGAAGAGTTACGTAAATCATTAAGTGAAAAAGAAATTCGTGAGTGTTTTAACTACGACTATTACACTAAAAATGTAGATAATATTTTTAAACGTGTTTTTAAATAACCATAAAAATCCCTCTAGCATAACCACTTTGGTTATGCTTAGTATTAGCCTAAATAATACATATTCAATACCAACTTAATCTCAAAAAAAATCTCTTAAATTCAATAGATTTTAAGCGAATTAGGATAAAATAATTTAGCTATAAGAAAGGGAATAGAATCTTTCTTATTTAACTATATTAAGTAAAAGATCTGAAGATTTATAATGCTAGGAAATGTAAATGATAACAGTAATAAAAAGAAATGGTAGAACAGAACCTTTAGATATCTCTAAGATACAAAAATATACAGCTGCAGCTGTTAAAGGTTTACAGAATGTAAGTCAGAGTGAACTAGAAGTTGATGCACAGATTCACTTTCGTGATGGTATCACTTCTAAAGAGATTCAAGAGACTCTTATAAAAACTGCTGTTGATAAAATAGACATCGATGCACCAAACTGGACATTTGTCGCATCACGTCTTTTCATCTTTAACCTCTACCATCAAGTGAACGGTTTTACAGGTTACTGTAAACTATCTAAATACTTTGAAAAAGGTGAAAAAGAGGGTCGTATACTTCTTGGACTAAAAGAGATGTACGATTTAGATGAGCTCGAAAAGCATCTCGTACCTGAGCGTGATTTTCAGTTTAACTATCTTGGAGTAAAAACTCTTTACGATAGATACCTTATAAAAGATAGAGACTCTAACCCTATAGAACTTCCTCAGCATATGTTTATGGCTATCGCAATGTTCTTAGCACAACGCGAAGAAAATCGTCAAGAGTGGGCTGTAAAGTTTTATAACATGATAAGTACATTTGAAGTTATGCTTGCTACACCAACACTCTCAAATGCAAGAACACCACGCCATCAACTGAGCTCCTGTTACATCGGTTCAACTCCTGATAACATTGAGGGTATTTTTGATGCTTACCAAGAGATGGCTATGCTCTCTAAATTTGGTGGAGGAATTGGTTGGGATTGGACACAGGTCCGTTCTATGGGTTCATTTATTGATGGACATAAAAATGCCGCAGGTGGAACAGTTCCATTTCTTAAAATTACAAATGACATCGCTATTGCAGTTGATCAACTCGGAACAAGAAAAGGTGCTATCGCTGTTTATCTTGAACCTTGGCATATAGATATAAATGACTTTCTTGACCTGAAGAAAAACTCTGGTGAAGAGCGTCGTCGAGCACATGATCTTTTTCCATCACTCTGGTTAAATGATATGTTTATGCGTCGTGTACAAGAAGATGCTATTTGGACACTTTTTGATCCTTATGATGTTCGTGAACTAACAAATATTCATGGAGAAGAGTTTAACAAACGTTATCTTGAACTTGAACAAGATGAGTCTCTCATAAAAGAAAAAATTAAAGCAAAAGATTTATGGAAAAAAATTCTTACTTCTTACTTTGAAACAGGAAGTCCATTCCTCTGTTTTAAAGATAATGCTAACCGTGCTAACCCAAATGATCACTTTGGTATCATCAGAAGTTCTAACCTCTGTACTGAAATCTTTCAAAACACAGAACCAAATCACTACAAAATAAAGTTTGTTTTTGAAAATGGCGATAGTGTTAGCTATGAAGAAGATGAACTTGTAACTGTAGATAGCGGCATAGAAAAATATGCCAAAAAAGTAACTGCTTTAGACTCACTCGGTGGACTTCCAATCTTCGTAGTAGAGAAAGAAAAAGTAAATGGTTCAACTGCTGTTTGTAACTTAGCTTCTATTAATCTCTCACGTATCAATACAAAAGCAGAGATAGAGAGAATCGTACCAACTGCTGTTAGATGTTTGGATAACGTAATAGACCTAAACTTCTATCCTGTTGAAAAAGTAAAACGCACTAACATGAAATCTCGTTCTATCGGTTTAGGTGTTATGGGTGAGGCTCAAATGTTAGCAGAACAAGCTATCCCTTGGGGTACTCAAGAACACTTCGATAAAATTGATGAAATTATGGAGTCTGTTTGTTATAACACTATTAATGCCTCATCAGATTTAGCAAAAGAAAAGGGTGCATACCCTGAGTTTAATGGTTCCAAATGGAGTCGTGGTATTTTTCCTCAAGACCATGCTAATGCAGAAGTAATCAACCTTGTTGATCGTGGTGGACTTTTTGCATCGACCTATGAGTGGGATGCCCTGCGTTCAAAAGTAAAAGCACAAGGTATGAGAAATGGTTATCTTATGGCTGTTGCTCCTACAAGCTCTATCTCAATCCTTACAGGAACAACACAAGCTATAGAACCAGTGTTTAAACGTAAATGGTTTGAAGAGAACTTATCTGGTCTTATTCCAGTGGTTGTTCCAAAGCTCTCTCCCGATACATGGGCTTACTATACACCTGCTTATGATCTCAACCAAACGCTACTTATAAAAGCAGCTGCCATTCGTCAAAAGTGGATAGATCAAGGACAGTCACTTAACATCTTTATCACTCTTGATAAGGCAAGTGGTAAGTACTTAAACGAAATCTATATGCTCGCATGGAAATTAGGCTTAAAATCTACATATTATCTACGTTCACAATCGCCTGAAGTTGCTGGAGATGTTGAAGATAGAAGTATGGAGTGTGTTGGTTGTCAGTAGGCACTTTAAATTGAAACCTCTAAGATTAGATGAACTCCCTGCATTTAATAAACGTTTCTCATCATTTAAAGATGCTGAGTTTCGTTCTTTAAACATTATCTCTCCCCTTCAAATTCAAGCTACTTTCGCTGTTCAAGATAGTGCAAGAGCATATGACTGGATAACTATTACATTAGAGTTTAATGGTGTAAATGATGCAAAATTTTTAGAGAACTCTCATCTTCACCTAATAGATATGAGTGATGGTGCAAATCTCCTTAAAGATGAAAATTTATTTGCTTTTGGTATAGGAGAGTGCTATAATATATCAACTATAAAGAGCGCTTCATGTTACATAGTTGCTAACACTCTTAAATATGAAGAGGGCTTATTTTAAAGGACTACAATGAGTTATGATGTTCGTGGTGAACTGTTAGGATTTCCTGACACACATACAGTTACTATCACTGAAATAGATTCTCTATTTTCAAGACTACAAGATACCCAAAATGATAATATAACTTTTACGATTGTAAATCCTTATGCACTAAGAGAATACTCTTTTGAAATTCCTGTCGATATAAAGATACTTTTAAACATCACCGAGAAATCTAGCCTTAGTGTATATAATATTTTAATCTTGCAAAAGCCTATTGAAAATTCATATATAAACTTTTTAGCACCTATTGTTATCAATAATGATAATAAGAAACTTGCGCAAGTTGTTCTTGAACCAAGAAAATATCCTGATTTTGGAATGACTGAAACTATACACTCATTTAAGGAGCAATCATGAGAGTAGTCTGTCCACACTGCCTCGCAGTAAATAATGTACCTAAAAAAGAAACTTATAAAAAAGCAAATTGTGGAAAATGTAAAAAATCTCTTTTGGATACCAACCCTATAGAACTCACAGAGACAAATTTTGATGAAGTAGTAATCAATAGTGAGCCTGTTGTCATTGTTGACTTCTGGGCACCTTGGTGTGGTCCATGTAAGATGTTTGGCCCTACATTTCTTAAAACCGCAAAAGATTTTCCTCTCAAAGCACTCTTTTGTAAGGTAAACACAGAAGATCAGCAAAATTTAGGTGCGAGAATGAGTATTCGTAGTATTCCTACACTTGTTGTCTTTCAAAATGGTAAAGAGGTAAAGCGTGTAAGTGGAGCACTCGATGAGAGAAGTCTAAAACAGTTAGTTCAGCAGTTTGATTAGAGCTTTAGCCCTTGCACAAAACAATTTATTTGTTTTGTAAGTAAGACTTTAGTCTTGACAGAAAAGAATTTAGTTCTTTTCTAAGCTGGGCTTTAGCCCTTAATATAAGAGCAGCAGTAGTCTGTTGGTGTTTTAATTTTAAGATCAAATGATGCATTTGCAGGGACATTAAAAGTCTCTGGAGTCTTTAATGTTTTCCACTCTTCTCCTGGAAGTTTAATATCAAGTTCACCACTCATTATCTCCATAATCTCTGCTTCATTTGTACCAAAAGTGTACTCACCTGGAAGCATAATTCCTAAAGACTTAATCGTTCCATCTGCAAACTCTAAAGTTCTTGAAGTTACTTTTCCATCATAATAAATATTTGCTTTTTTTACAGCTGTTACATTTTCAAATTTTGACATATCTTTTTCCTCTTTTTGTTTGTGAAATAATACCCTAAAATAGTATAAATAGTACTCTTATTTTAAGAACTTATCTTACAGTATCCATCTTCTACATTATCCTTATATTTTTTAACAATATTCATAAAACATTCTCTATTTTCTAAAAAAAGCTTTACTAGTTTAGGATCGAAATGTGTACCTGAATGCTCTTGAATAAATTCAAATACTTTTTCTACATTCCATGCTGCCTTATAAACTCTCTTGTTTACTAAAGCATCAAAAACATCTACCAAGCCTACAATCCTTGCTGATATAGGTATCTCTTGTGCTTTGAGTCCATGCGGGTATCCTGTTCCATCCCATTTTTCATGATGAGAGAGTGCTATCTCCTCTGCTACCTTACTTACAGATGGATTATGATAAAAACCTTTAGAGAGTATTTTTTGTCCATTAGCAGCATGTTCTTTCATTATTTCAAACTCATCTTCTGTCAATTTTCCTGCCTTACAAAGAATTATATCAGGAGTAGTAATTTTACCTATATCGTGCATTGTTGACATTTTAGCTACCATCTTAGCTTCCTCTTCAAACATACCTGAAAGTTTAGATAAGATATAAGTATATTCACGTATCCGTCTTATATGAGAAGATGTTTCAGCACTTTTAAACTCAGTTACTTCAGAGAGCAGATTAATGATATCTCCATCAAAATTAGATTGCATTGCAGAAAAAAGTTCTACTGTATCAATATTTTGATAAATTCTTGCATAAAATTCATCACGTGAAAAAGGTTTTGTTATATAGTCATTTGCACCCTCTTTTAAAAATTTACTCGTTGTGTAAGAGTTTGTATCTGATGTTAAAATAAGTACACTCAACTCTTTTTTAGTTCTTTTTTTTCTAATTTTTCTCACCAACTCTAAACCATCCATTATAGGCATATGGTAGTCAGTTATAAGGAGTTCAATTTCAGGGTGTGCTTCTAAACGCTCAAGTGCTTGTTGTCCATTAGAAGCCATAATTACTTTAAAGTTATGGATAAGGAGGTTTTGTTTTAAGTAGTTACTGTATAGGACGGAATCATCAACAACTAAAATAGTTTTAAGTTTGTTAGCCACTAACTGTTTTAACTTTTCAATGACATAAGTAATATTTTCATATCGTTCTTTAAGAACATAATCTACAATATTTGCTGTCTCAAAACCTTCTCTAAACTCTTCACTAAATATACCAGTAAAAACAATAGGTGCAATATTATGTCTGTTTAACAGTGCTATTACTTCACCATTTCTAGCATCAGGAAGATTCATATCGGCTACTGCAAACTCATATCTTCTTGTAGAAAGAGCCTTTTGAGTATCTTTATAAGTTTCGACAATATCAAAATCAAAGTCTGTATATTTTGTTAAAAGGTCATCAAAAACTCTACACAACATCTTTGAATCTTCAATAATTAATAGCTTTGCCACAATCAATTCCTTTATTGCTGTTGGTTTTTTACAAACTTTTGTTTATTTGTATTTATTATATAATACCCAAAAATAGTATAAAATATAGCTTGAATCAATAAAATGAATATTTCATCTACAACCATACTCAAACTAGCACCCATCTGGTTTAACTTTAAAAAGCCCATTATCGCCGGTGTAGATGGTGAAATATAAGAAAGATAATGTATAAAACTAGGTATTGCCTCAAGTGGCCAAATAAATCCAACACTAAAAACGAGTGGTAGAGATGAGAAAAGAACAATAGGTGTTGCTATCTCTCTTGAACGAAATAAAGAACCTAAAAAAGTACCCAAGGCCATAACAGCTAACAAAAATATAACACCAAAAGCAAGTAGTTCACTTCTCAATGCTAAATGAGTAATCTCAAAAACCTTATAAGAAAAACCAAAATAAAAAAGCATATGTACAAAAAAGATAAGACCAAAAATAAGATAACGAGATAGGATGACATACCAAGTTTTAGCACTCCCATAATGTAGATACTTTTTATCTCGTAAGCCTTCATTTACTCCACCACCAAGTATCCCCAAACCTATAAGCAATGTCTGCTGCAAGATAAGAATAAACACAGCGGGAACTACATACTGAGTATAACTATTCTCTTTATTAAAAAGGTTAATAGTCTTAAGAGAGTAAGCAGAAGAGGAAGTTTTGGCCTTACTTATTGGTACTTGTGATTTTAAAAGATTTACTACTTTTATCTTCGTTGAGTATGTCATTACAGACTTCATAGCCCCCTCTAAAACAGCTCCGTATATGAGAAAGTAAGAACTATCTACTCCTAAAGCTATAGTAGGGCTTTTTAAAAGTGCTAGGTCGCGTTTAAAGTGTGCAGGAATAATAACAACCGCCTTAAGCTCTTTTTTTTCTAAAGCCTCTAGTGCATCTCTCTTACTGACATCAACTCTCACTACATCAACTTGTGGTGTCGCATTTAACTCATAAATTATTTGACGAGAGACATCACTTCTATCTAAGTCAACTACACTAACATGCAAACTACTCACACTCTGTTTGCCATAAGGTTGCGGATATAAGAAGGAGTACAAAACTACACCTCCTATAATTGTTAAAACTATAGCAATATCACTAAAGATAAGTTTAGCTTCTCCTCTAAGTACATTAAAAAAACTCATAGAGACAACCTGCTCTTAAAGCGAAAATATACAGGAATAAAAAGAAAACTGAATGCAAAGAGATAAAACAGTTCCTCTCTCTCAATAAATAGATTTGCTCCATAGTTTGACTGAGAGATTTGAATTTCAATATAGTGTGCTATCGGTAATAAATCCCTCCAAAAAAGAGCAAAAGAGTTCATATCACTCACAGGAAAGGTAACACCTAAAAAAGCAAATGCGGGAGCTGTGTAGAGAGCACCAAGGCTCAAGCTTCTTGCATAATCAAAACCTATAACAAACAGGAGTAAGGCTACAGCTTGATATGCTATAACAGTAAGAAAAACTGCTAAAAACATAAGAGAGTAAGAACCTTGAAACACCCAGCCTTGTGTCCCGTAAATATATAACAAAATAAATATTCCCATAAATGTGTAGACTACAGTGTATGGTAGAAGTTTTCCTACTATACTCATAAAAAGATGTTCTTGTGAGAAAAACTTTTTCTCCTTTTTTTCCTTAAAAAGTGTACCAAAACTCACTATAGTTGCTATCACTATAAATATCTGCCAAATAGCAGGCAGCAATGCAGAGATAAGAAATAAAAAATAGTTTTTATAAGTGTTGTAAAAAGGTGTAACTTGAAGTAAAATAGGTTCTTTCTTTTTGAGACTTTTTACATACTCAACTTCGGCAGAAGAGCTAGCTACTGTTTCAAATACAGAGGCTTTAATCATCTTTGCAATCAGTACAAACTGTGTGTTTAGCATCAATGTCACCTGAGGTCGTAGACCTAAAAGTGTATCTTTTTCAAAATCTTTAGGAATCACTAAAAGTGCATAAGCATCATTAGACTTTATCCTATTTACTCCCGAGCGGGTATCAAGCATTTTATATTTGATATCAAGAGTAGGTGAAGCATTTATATTAAAAAGAAGCTGTGAAGAAAAATCGCTCCTGTCATTATCTACTACCACTATAGGAAGTTTAGTAGCTACACCAGAATAAAAAATACTCACAAGCAATGCAAAACTTAAGATAGGAAAAAATATAAGTAGAGAAAGTTTATACCAAGAATTTTTTATCTCTTGTAACTCCCCAAGAAATGCACGATTTAAGATTTTAATCATAAGCCTACAACTCTAATAAAACACTCATACCAACTCTTAAATCATGTATAACTTTAAGAGGACGAAGTTCAACTTCAAAACTTTTCATATCATAAGCTTTTCCACTCTCGGTTGCTCTCCAAGTTGCGAATGAACCCATGACAGCAATATTGCTTACTTTAAACTCATAAATGCCACTCCCAAGAGCAGGAATCTTTGCCTTAAAGACTTTACCCTTTACAAACTCTTTTAAGTAATCTTCACGTACTGCAAACTTTGCCCATGCATCCTTTATATCTATGATACTAACAACAGGGAAACCCGTAGGTGCTAATTCTCCTGAGTGAATGAGTACCTGACTCACCTCGCCCTCATGAAATGAATGAGCTATTATCTCATCTATATAGGCATTCACTTCATCAACTTTTGCAGCATAGACTCTCTCTTGTGCATCTGCTGCATCTATCACCTCGTAGCGTGCTCCCTCTTTAGCCATCACAGCCATCTGCAAAGCTGCATTAGATGTATATTTTGCTGCCTTGTACTTTGTAAAAACTTCATCACGTTTTTGCTCTGATACTACACCCTCATCATAGAGTGTTTGTATTCGCTGGTAAGTTGTATACATTAACTCCTCGGCAGCTTTTGCCTTTTGCCACTGATCATGTGCTGCTTGTATTTGTTCTTTTCTTGCTCCATTATTTGCCTGAATTTTTTGAGCACCTGCTGCATCTAATGCTGCTTTTGCTTGTGCTAGTTTTGCTTGTACCTCTGGTGAACTTATACTAAATATCGTATCACCTACTTCAACATAGTCACCTTTTTTGACAAATATTTCACTTATGCGACCAGGAAGTTTTGAAGATATACTATAAGACTCTGCATCTATCTCACCTTGAAGTACTATCTGTTTTGGCTCATATGCTTCATAAAATGTATAACTCACCCAAACAACTAACGCTAACACAAACGCCATTACAATATATATTAATTTATCTTTCATCTTAAGTCCTTAGTCAGAAAGAAGCCCAATTTGGAGTTCTACCTGACTAATGACTTATCTCCTCACTTCTTTGTGCCACATCAAAAAACATCTCTCTATTTCCACTTAAAACACAAAGTTGTGAAACTTTCTGTACAAAGTTATATGCTGCATTTAACCTCTTGGTTTTTGCACCTAGTAAAAACATCTGTGCATCTACGAGTTCTACCGAAGTTGAAAGCCCCTCTTTAAAGGCGATATTTCTAAGTCGATAATTTTCACGAGAGAGTTTAAGTGAAGAGTTTAAAGCATTAAACTCTTCATAATCACTCAACATCTCTTTATATGTTTTCTCAACTAATAATTTTAAATCTTCTACTGCTTGGATTTTAAGATACTTTACTTTTGCACTCAACAGTTCTGCTGCTTGCACATCTTGGCTTCTATCTTTTCTTTGAAGTAGATTGATTTTTACCATTACACCTGCGAACCATGTTGGAAGTGTTTGCATAAGTGGACTATCATCCTTGTAAAGATTATAATTACCATATGCTGCTACTTCTGGATACCAAGCTGCTTCTTTTAAAGCCACAAGAGACTTACTTTGAGACTCTTTTGCATCTAGGATAGCTAAACCTACATACTTCTTTGCTGTCTCTGTTTTATAGTACTCTTCATCTTGCATTATTTCATTTACAAAGAGCCGAGAGTTTGGTTTATCTTTGCATTTTATTACAGTTGCGAGTGCTGATAAGGCTATCTCATACTTATGCTTTGCTTTACTTGTCTCTATACGAGCCCCGTCAAGTTTTACCTCTGCATTTAGTAGTTCTATATTAGCAATCTGTCCTGAAATTTTTAATTTTTTTGCATTCTCATAATGTAGTGCAAGTGCTGACTCTGCTAGTTCTCTCGTTTTTAAAAGGGACTCACTCACAACAACACCGTAGTAGTACTTTATAAGTTTTAAAAACTCTAGATCTTTTTTCATCTCCTGCTTTGCTTTAGCTTCATGTACCTGAGCTACAAAAATATCTTGAGCAGCATCTATACGTCCGCCTGTGTAAAGAGGCCATAAAATATGTAAGTCAGCTAAAAATATATCTTTCTTTGAAAGATCTGAAGAGTAAGGAATACTTCCCACACCAGGTATTTGAAGTGCAGACAAATCAATCTCACCTTCTATTTTTATAGGTTCTGATAGATGTGTATATGAACCTGTAATACTCATAGATGGTAGGTACATAGACTTTGCGGAACTTCGTTTAAGTTCTGCACGCTTTACATCAATCTCCTCACCTTTTAAGCCATCATTTTTAAACTCTACATTTTTCCATGCATCTTCAATGCTAATATCCGCATATAGACCTAAAAATAGAATAAAGGGTAATAAAAGTAACTTCAATTTACTGCTCCAAAAATATTTTTTTTCGTATCAATCGACCATAAAAGTATTCAAAACAAAATGAGATAACTATAAATAAAAAGAAAATTATAATAGCATTTGGATTTGAACTATATGTGTGATAGAGTAAGATTACAAGTGCACAAAAAGTAGCAGTTATTGAAAATGTAAGAATACTAACTCTAGCACCTATCTCCTTCCTTAGTCTATATGCACTCAGATTCACTATAAAAAATATAAGTAAAAAACTAGCACTTCCAATAATAGCGATGGCGTTTAAATCTATACTGTTTGCAAGTAAAAGACTCAAGGCTAGGGTAATAATCACTCCCATAAAAGGGATTTCTCTCTTCTCTCTTGATAACAACCCTGGGAGTTCTCCCTCTGTTGCAATGATATAACCCAAACGAGCATTTCCGTAGATAGTTGCATTTATCGCCGAAAAAGTTGCAAGAAGTGCTGCAACAGCTACTATAGTAAAACCTATAGTTCCAAGGGCAGGTTTAGCAGCAATAGCAAGAGCATAATCTTTTGCCTCAAGCAGCTCTGCTTCAGGAACTGTACCAACACTAATAATTGCTATGAGTATATAAAGAAGTATAACAAACGAAACAGAAGCATAAAATGCTCGAGGAAGATTTTTTGCAGGATTTTTAATCTCCTCTGCTGCATTTGCAATAAGTTCAAATCCTTCGTAAGCTACAAAAATAATCATACCTGCTACCACAACAGATAAAGGAGCAAAATTTTCTCCTAATGCCAACCTATCTGTATCTACATACGAAGCACCACTCACTATGATAACAACTAACAAAACAACTTTTATAACAACTATAAAAGTCTCTGATTTGCTTACAAAAGAAGCACTTACTAAGTTTATCAGTGCTGGCAACACTATTGCTATAGAAATAAGAGCATGATGGAGTAATAGACTCTTCTGCGTAAAAAAAGTTTCTCCATACGAGGCAAATGCTACTGCATAAAGAGAAATAGTAACTAAATAACTCAGCCATAACATAAGATTTACTGAACCAGAAAACAGATTGTGTCCAAAACCTTTGTCTATAAAAGTAACTGTTCCTCCCTCGCTTTGGTATGCTACGGAGAGTTTTGCATAAGAGTATGATGTAAGGAGTGCCACGATTCCTGCGAACAAAAATGCCAAGGTAGTTGCAGAGTGTGCCAAAGAGACAGCCTCTCCTAAAACAGCAAAAATACCACCGCCAACCATACCACCTACACCGATAGATATTGCACCAAGAAGCCCAATTGTTCTCACTATTTTTTTCCTTTATCTAATCGAACACGCTGAGAATGTGTAATGGCAACTGCCATTGCATCACTAATGTCTAGAGGTTTTATCTCTTGCTTTATGTTGAGTAGTCGTTTTACCATAAAGTTTACCTGTTCTTTACTTGCTTTGCCTTTACCTGTAAGTGCTTTTTTTACTTGTAAGGCTGTGTACTCGCTAAACTGACCAAACTCTTGGAGGATTTTGAGCATAATGGCTCCACGAAATTGTGCGAGTTTTATAGTTGTAGCCGGATTATGTGCGTAAAATATATCTTCCATTGCCACTTCATCTATAGTGTACTCAGAGAAAAGTCTTCCCATTCCCTCTACCATCTGCGGTATCTGAAACTGTAAATTTTCTGCTTTCATCTTGATAAGCCCTGCTGCCACCAAAGAGATTTTAGAGTTTTCAAGTTTTATGAGAGCATAGCCCATATTTCTTGTACCCGGATCTATTCCTAATATAATCAACTATACTACACTACATGTAGGCGAGATAAATCTTCTCACAAACATATTTCCTAAAAATCCACCAGCCACAATAAAAACCAGATAAATCCAACCCGAGAGACTAAACTCAGCTATAGGGGTATAGAGTGCCCCTACATTACAGCCATTTGAAAGTCGTGTTCCAAAACCCATGATAAAACCACCAAAAGCAAAAGTTGCTACTCCTTTTGGTGATATTTTAAGTCCTGCGATGAAGCTTTTTTTAAAGATACCAGCCAAAATAAGTGCTACAATAGCTCCCCAAATTATACCAATATTTTGCATACTTCCTGCATGGTTTAGCAGAGGTTCACTAAAAAGAGTGGCTTTTTTTGTAGTAAATGCAGAGAGACTCTGTACATCTGTGCCAAAGAGCATCATAAGTTTTCCAAACCAAATTCCAAGAGCAGAGCTAGCACCCCAACCCTTATAAGAATAAGTCAGCAAAAAAGAAAATACTACAGATATAGCGAGAACACTTAGAGACATTGTCCAGTTTTTTACAAATACTCTCTCATAAAGAGTGTTTTTATGGGGGTTTATATCAGATTGCGTCTCATTTATATGAAATTTTGCTTCATATTTTTTTGCCATGTAAAGTAAGATAAATGAAAACAGTATAGTTACTATAATCGCTCCTAAGTAACCATTAAATCCATCGTACTTAAATAAATCAGGCAAAAAAACTCCACCCTGATACTGTTCTGCTGTTGGAGAAGTAAAATATGACTCTCTAACAAATGGGGACTCTTTTTGAGTAGAAAAACCTAAAAAAACTCCCATACTAAAAAAAATGATTGTAACAAAAGCACGAGAAAAACCACTTGCTAAGTCTGTTAAAGAACCAGTTGCACAACATGAACTTAATGCCATTCCAAAACCAAACATCAATCCTCCCAAAATGAGACCGAGGTTTATAGGATAGATACTCAACTTGTATGTACTCTCTTGGCCAGAGATAATAAATGCAGTAAATATAGCTGTAAGTATAAAAATATAAAGAATGGTTTGTGCCACTTTAGAACTTTTAACGCGGTAGAGTTTGTTAACACTTCCTGCAAAACCTATGCCAGCCCTTACAAGAGCAAATCCAAATGCAAGTCCAATCAAAAAACGAATTACAATAGTATATTCCATGATTTCTCCCTTAGTATTTAAACTTTAGAATTATATCAAAAATATTTAACTATTTAGTTAAATGCCTAATTATGCATTAAAATATATTAATTTTTTGTATTATCAAACTGATAAATAACACCCTCATCATACTCTTTGACAAGTTTAGTAAAACACTCTGCTATTTCTCTCATTGTTTCTATATTTGGCTCTATATAAATTTTGTTTCTACTTCATTTTAAAAAAATGTGAATAACTTCTTATTCACGTACTCTTTTAACCCTATTTTATGGTAATAAAAGGTATTATTCACCTATATCTTAAAAAATAGGGTTTAACGTGAATATTGGCCAAGAAATATTAGAATTACTTAAAGAAGAAGTAACTGAGAGCGAGTTTAACCGCTATATTAAACAACTTCAATATGACGTGAAAAAGTCTACACCAGAACTAGCTATTTTTTATGCTCCAAATGCCTTAGTTCTTAACTGGATTAAAAATAAATACACAGATAAGATAGCACATCTCTTCGAGGTCAAGCAACACAACAAAGTAACTGTTCAAATTACACTTAAAAACACTATAAACAAAAGAACAAAGACTAAAACTGTTGAAGTTAAACAGGGAAGTTCACTTTTAAACCCCTCTCACTCTTTTTCAAACTTTATGGTTGGCGGATCTAACCAGTTTGCTTATGCTGCTGTAAAAAGTGTAAGTGAAAATGCCGGAAGGGTCTATAATCCACTTTTTTTATATGGTGGCGTTGGACTTGGAAAAACTCACCTTATGCAGTCAGCCGGTAATGTTTTTCAAAATGAGGGAAAAATTGTTATATATACAACTGTTGAGCAATTTTTAAATGACTTTACCCGTAGTATTCGTAACAACACAATGGAACGTTTTCGTGAGAAGTATCGTACCTGCGATGTTCTTCTTATAGATGATATTCAATTTTTATCTAACAAAGAGGGTATTCAAGAAGAACTTTTTCATACATTTGAAGCATTAAAAGGCGATGGAAAACAGATAATATTTACAGCCGATAAGCATCCTAAAAAAATCGGTGGACTTGAAGCAAGACTACAGAGTCGTTTTGAGTGGGGTTTAGTTGCAGATATACAGCCTCCTGAACTTGAGACTAAAATTGCCATCATTGAGAAAAAATGTGAGATAAACAAGGTTATTCTATCAAAAGACATTGTAAACTATATTGCAACTGTTATAGACTCTAATGTTCGTGAAATAGAGGGAATCCTTTCTAAATTACATGCTTACTCACAACTTATGCATGTAGATATAGACCTTGAGTTTACAAAAAATGTACTCAAAGATCAAATAGCAGAAAAACGTGAAAATTTAACTATGGATAGTATTACTCAAGTTGTAGCTAAAGACTTAAATATCAAGCCAAGTGAAATTAAATCTAAAGGTCGTAGTAAAAACATAGTATATGCTAGAAGGATTTCTATATATATATGTCGAGAACTCACACAAAATACTATGCCTCAACTCGCTCAATACTTTGGTATGAAAGACCATACAGCTATCTCTCACACTATTAAAAAAATCAATCAATTAATTCAAGATGATGAAGATTTTAAAGTAAAAATAGATGAGTTAAGTAATAAACTTACAAATATAGAATAAAAAAGATATAATTACTAAAGTGAATAGACGTGAGTAGACTCCTTATGAGTCATCACGTCTAAACAAGTACAGTTTTAGGGGCGTAAATAGGTTCTTCACTTATTCACGTGCCCCTACTACTACCTACTAAAATTATATAAATATATAGGGAATTTAGATGATCATAACTATTGGTAAATCAGTATTAGAAAATATACTCATTCATTGTGCACCTTTTCTAGAAAAAAAAGATACTTCACAAATAACTTCTCATGTTTACTTAAATGCTTTAAACAACACACTTACTATAAAAGCTACTGACTATGAAATAGGTTTTTTAGTCACTACAGATAATGTAACAATTGAAAAAGAGGGAAGTATTACTGCTAATGGTAAGAAGTTCTTAGATATAGTTCGTATACTAAAAGATGGAAATATAAACCTAGAAGTAAAAAATGATACTCTTCATATCACTCAAGGTCATTCAAACTTTAAACTACCAACATTCTCTTTTAATGACTTTCCAGAGTTCCCATCTTATGAAGGAAAAGCACGTATCTCTATAGAGTCACATACTCTCATTGAGTCACTAAAGAAGATTACCCCTGCTATAGATACTAATAATCCTAAATTTGAGCTAAATGGAGCTCTTATAGACATCAAACTCGATAGTATTAACTTTGCTTCAACAGATACACGCCGTTTAGCTGTTGTAAATATTGTAAATGCTAGTCAAAGTGAACTTAGTATTATTATTCCTAAAAAAGCTATTATAGAAATTCAAAAACTTTTCTTTGACAATATTGAGCTTTATTATGATGATACAAACTTGATTATTCACTCTGCTCAATATACTTTTTTTACAAAACTTATAAATGGTAAGTTTCCTGAATATTCTCGAATTATCCCAAAAGAGATAAAAACTTCTCTTTTACTTCCAAAAGCTGTGATGATTGATTCTATTAAACAGATAACTACAATTTCTTCTGATTTAAAGATTACATTTTTAGGAGATGTTATTACATTTGAGAGTTTGAGTGATGATAATATCGAAGCAAAAACTGAGATAGGTTTTGCTACAGGGTTTTCTGAGCCATTTTCATTAGCGATTAATTCACGTTATTTATTAGACTTTTTAGGAAGTATAAATAACTCAGAGTTTATGATAGGACTTAACGAGGGTAATTTACCTTTTATTTTAAGTGATGAAAACTTTAAAACAGTAGTTATGCCTATAGTTATTTAATTTTTTATCTGTAGCTAGAATTTACCAAGCTACAGATTTTCCACTTCCTCTTTTACCAATAATTGTTTCACCTTCCCAAGTTGCAAAACCATTAGTCAAATCAGTTAATGTTAACATAAAGTAATATTCTACTTGTTGTTTTCCATTACTCATATTTATATTTCTTTGTAAAATTTTTCCAGAGAGTGACATATCAGGAGCTACAAGAGTTCCTTTTTTCGAGATACTAGAATTTCTAAATTCATCATCTTTTCTAAGTTCTCTTACTTTTTTATTCATCCTATCTTCTTCACTACCAACAGCAGTAGTCAGATAGACTTTTCCACTATTTAAAAGTTCGATACGAATTTTTTTAATAAGTTGATCAGTATCAATATGCTGCATTGTGTCATTTCTTATATCTGATATAGCAAGTATATATCTACCTCCACCTGGTTTAGAGAGTGCAGCAGAGTGTAACATAGACTGAGTCGCATCACTTGCAGCTTGCTGAAAGTCTCTATAGTCTAAACCAAAAACTTGTTCACCTTTGTCATTATTTAAATCAATTTTACTTACTTTGTCAGCACATCCACTTAGTAATGCTAAACACAGAGCAGATGCTGTTAATATTTTCATTTTCATTTTTTCTCCTTATTCGCTTAGATAAACTTGGTATGTTGTTGCTTTTGGAGATGGTGCCACAACATTTATTTTAAAACTAGAGTTTTTATGAGCTGGAAAATCTGCCCACTTTGAAGATAATGAAGGGATTAAAAAACCATCTTTATCTTGCCAATCTACACGGTATTTGAAGAGTTTATACTCATCTGTATCATTTTGTGCATTTATCTGTATCTCTAAGAGACCATCATCACGGACACGTTCTTTTACTTCTTGTATATCTACATATTTAGCTACTTTATTATCTACCGTTTTTACAAATGATTTATCTGCACAGCCAGTGAACAACACTATAGAAATAAAAATAGCACTTGTTATGAGTTTCATCTAATCTCCTTTAAAATGGTATAACTTTAACCGATGCTTGAGCATTAGGTCTAGCTATTTTAACATAAATAAGCGTATGTTGTGTATCGGGTATTTTTATATTTTTTATGAGTAAATTATTAGATGCCCTTATCTTTATATTTCCATTTTTTGGGCGTTTAAAACGTGCAAGCTGAAACTCTTTAGGCAGTGTTGTCCAAGATCTTGTATCTGCTTGTGTAGAGGCAATCTGATAAATTGTAGAAGCAATACTAACAAACGCAGCAATTCCAGAACTATTATTGTTTGCCTGCTTTTGAATAGTATAGTTTATAGCGGCTTTAGTAGCTGTTGAGAGTATTGCTCTTCTAAGAGTTGCATCGTAATTTTTTTCAAACTCTGTCTGTATAACTCTATCCATACTTGAGAGAAATTTTGTTTGTGTTGTGGTATTTGTATCATCTGTTATAAGTAAATAGTCATAAGCCTTGTTTCTTAAAACTAATTTTGGGAGTGCTACAGATATATAACTCAGCCTGCTTGTAAAAATCCAAATAGGAAAATCAATACGCCACTCTTTTAAAACTGGTGCTTGACCATTCTCAAAGATTAACCAAACAGTATCCTCTCTTATATCCTCTTCTAACTCTTTTTTTACATTTTCATTCTCTGGCATCATTCCATATGCTTCTTGTAAAAGTGAATCTGCCTTAGATTTTGCTCCATCAGTTTTAGCAAAAAGTCCGGCTAGATAAGTGGTCATAGGATTTATAAAATCAGGATAAGGCTTATAATTGTGCAGTAAAGGATATTTTTGTGAAATCAAACTATCTCTTAAAGATTTATCTACTTGAAGATTTTTTCCTTCTGATTTACTCTCCTGCTCTTTTTTTTCTATGGATAAACGTTCTTTATTTATCATCTCAGAGAAAAATATTTTAGCACGGCGTTGACGATCTATAGCACGGTTAAATTCTACCCTAGCAGCATTTTTATCTTGAAGTGCCATATAAGATAATGCCTTATATGTGTTAGCCATAACTCCATCATATTGTGTGCCTATGTAGGGTCTTGTAGTGTCATTTAAGAGAGTTGATATAATTGTTTGGCTTATATCTTTGCTAAGTATCTGCTCACGATAGTATTTCATTATCAGTTCACTATCATCAAAATATTTGATACTTGAGTTATTCTCATCTGCATAAAAGTAAGCGCCACCACTTTGAAGAGACCATAAAAGATTATTTTTTGCATAAAGATTATTTGTGTCAATTTTTGAATCGCTAAATTGAGCAGCACTCTTATAGGAACCATCTCCAACGAGCATATCTACTTTTATCATTGCTTGTTTTGGAGCACAGGCATTAAAGAAAAGTAATATAAAAAAGTTTATAGAGAGCAGTGTAAACTTCATAGTTTATCTTTTAAATAGATTTCTACATCATCTTTTGACATAGGTTTAGCATACAAATATCCTTGCATATTATAACAATCATGCTCTAGTAAAAACTCCTTTTGTTTTAAGGTTTCAACCCCTTCAGCTATGATTTCTAAGTTTAAGCTATTTCCAAGTGCAATAATTGCTTTTACTATAGAAGTATCTTCTTCATCTTGAGGTACATCATCTATAAAAGATTTATCTATCTTTAGTTTATCAATAGGTAATTTTTTCAAGTAAGAGAGAGAAGAGTAGCCTGTTCCAAAATCATCAATAGAAATTTTTATACCTAAGTCATGTATTAGATTGAGTTTAGAAATTGCTTCATCTGCATTTTTCATCACATCACTCTCTAAAACTTCTAGTTCTAGCCACTCTGGATTAAAATTATGTTGCTTTATATTTCTTTTTAAAGTCTCTATATATTGAGCATGAGCTAAATGTTGTGTCTCAAGGTTGAGCGATAAATGACCAGGCTTTAAACCTTTTTGTATCCAAGAAGAAAAATCTTTCATTGCTTGTGTCATTACCTCTTGATCAATCTCTATAATAAGACCTGTTTCCTCAGCACTCTTAATAAAATGAAAAGGAGATAAGATACCTTTAGATGGATGATTCCATCGTACAAGTGCTTCAAATCCAATGAGCATATCAGTTCTAGCATCTATTTGAGGTTGATAATATACAATAAACTCTTTGTTTATAATAGCTTCTTTGAGTTCACCTTGAAGTATAACTTTAGAAAAAGCTTTTTGAGTGAGTTTATGAGAGTAAAAACGAAAATTATTTCTTCCATCCTCTTTGGCCTTGTACATAGCAGCATCTGCATTTTTTATTAAATTGTTAATATCTGTATCATCAGTTGGATATATACTAATACCAATACTCGCAGAGAGATATAAAAGATGAGAATTATGTTTAATTGGTTCTTTTAAAATATCTAAAAGTGCTTGTGCCACTGGGTTTGCTTCTTCGACAGAATTTAAATTTCTTAAAATAACAGTAAATTCATCTCCTCCAAGTCTTGCTAATGTATCTTCTTTACTGATTACAGCGCTTAGTTTATTTGCAACATAACATAAAATTTCATCGCCTATATGGTGTCCAAAAGAGTCATTTATCTCTTTAAATCTATCTAAATCTATAAAAAAAAGAGCAACAAACTTTTGAGTATCTTTTACTTCATTTATAGCTTCAAGTAATTTTTGATGAAATAAAACACGGTTAGGAAGTTGTGTTAAAGAGTCATAATGTGCCTGATGTGTTAACTCTTGTGTTCGATCTTGTACTTTTTTTTCTAGTACTTTATTGAGTTCTTGAAGCTCTGCTGTTTTTGTTTGTATTTTTTCTACTAAAGATGTATTGAGTTTTTTTAATAAATATTGTCTATAGACAAAGGCTAAAGTCAAAAGAGCAAAAAATAGAAGTATCTGATAAGCAAGAGTATAGTCTTGTACCTCTTCTATAAGTAAAGAGACTCCTTTGGCATTAATTGTTTCTATTGCATTTTTATCAGTATTGTTGATGAGTTTTTGAAAAATATCGCGTAAGATTACTTTATCTTTATTTGTTCCAATAGCTATTTTAAATCCAAATGGTAACTTACCAGCTATTTTTATGTTTTCAAAACCCTCTTTTTGAATGAGATAGGATATGGCCGTGGTGATATTGATAAACCCATAAACTTTTCCTTCATTTACTAGAGATAAACCCTCTAAAATATCTTTTACTTCAACAATTTTTATATTTTTATATTGTCGTCTTAAGTCATCTATGATGGCAGAACTTTTTACAACTGCATATTTTTTGTTTAGTTTTTGTGAAATATCTTCGATAAAGGATTTGTTAAGAGTTGTGGCAATAACATAAGGAGCAGTATAGTACTCTGTTGTGAAGTTTAAAAACTTTTTTCTCTCTTGTGTGATACCAACCATGGGAAGTAAGTCGCATTTTTTTTCTTTGATGGCTGCTATGGTTTGTGACCAGTTTTTTGTTTTATGTAGCTTTATTTTTACATTTAGCCTTTGAGTAAAGAGTTTTAAATACTCAGAACCCATTCCCCGATAGTTTCCCTTTTCATCTATCCATTCAAATGGTTTCCATACAGGATCTACACAAATTTTTATCTCTTTAGTATTTTTCAAATATAGCTTTTGAGTATCTGAAAAATCATCAAACTCTTGAGAAAATAGAGATAATGAAGTATAAAAAATGAAGAACAGAGATAGAAATATTTTATGCATTGTATTGCTTCTTATAAGTGATATGAATGATTATATATTCTTTTTTATGAGTTTAGGCTTAGTTCAATTAAGTCTAGAAATAGTTAATTTTAACTTATTTATTTTCCATAAATATTATTTTTAGTAAAACTTCGATAAAATACTTCTAATTATGCAAACGGAGTTATAAATGGAAAATTACGGTGCTAGTAATATTAAAGTCCTCAAAGGACTAGAAGCTGTTAGAAAACGTCCTGGAATGTACATTGGTGATACAAGTCACCGTGGTTTACACCACCTTGTTTATGAAGTTATTGACAACTCTATCGATGAAGCGATGGCTGGTCACTGTGATACTATAAATGTAACACTTACAAAAAATGGAACATGTAGAGTTTCAGATAATGGTCGTGGTATTCCTACTGATATACACCCAGGTGAGGGTATATCTGCGGCGACAGTTGTTTTAACAGTTCTTCATGCTGGTGGTAAATTTGATAAAGATACTTATAAGGTATCTGGTGGACTTCATGGAGTCGGTGTTTCAGTTGTAAATGCACTTTCATGTGACTTGAAGATGACTATTCACCGTGAAGGTCAAATTTTTGAGCAAAATTTTAAAGAGGGAATTCCTCAAGAAGCACTTGCAGTTACAGGAACTACTCGTAAAACGGGTACTACTATCGAGTTTGCAGCAGATCCTACTATATTTACAGATACTATTACATTTGAGTATGAGTATCTCTCACGTCGTTTTAAAGAACTTGCATATCTAAACCCATTTATAACTATCAAGTTTAACGATGAACGCGATGGAACGAAAGAGGTCTATCACTTTGAGGGTGGTATTGCTCAGTATGTAACTGACATGAACAAAAAAACTACAGTAGCAGATGTTTATAGCTTTACTCAAAAAGTTGAAGACATTGAGTTTGATGTAGCACTTATGTACAACGAATCGTATGAAGAAAAATTAGCCTCTTTTGTAAACAATATCCGAACACCAAATGGTGGTACTCATGAAGCTGGTTTTCGTGCAGCACTAACACGTGTTATCTCTAACTATAACTCTAAAAATGGTGCAGCAAAAGAGAAAGATGTCAAAATAAGTGGTGATGATGTAAGAGAAGGTCTAATCGCCATCGTTTCAGCTCGTGTTCCTGAACCTCAGTTTGAGGGTCAAACAAAAGGAAAACTTGGAAATACTTATGTAAAACCACTTGTACAAAAAGCGACAGGTGAAGCACTCTCTAAATACTTTGAAGAGAACCCTATTCAAGCAAAGGCTATCGTAAGTAAAGCCCTAGCAGCAGCACGTGGTCGTGAAGCAGCTAAAAAAGCAAGAGATTTAACTCGTCGTAAAGATAGTATGTCAGTTGGAACACTTCCTGGTAAACTAGCAGATTGTCAGTCTAAAGATGCAAGTATCTGTGAACTCTATCTTGTGGAAGGGGATTCTGCGGGTGGTTCAGCTAAGATGGGTCGTGACCGTGTTTTTCAAGCGATTTTACCATTGAAGGGTAAGATTTTAAATGTTGAAAAAGCGCGTTTAGAAAAAATCCTTAAATCTGATGAAATTACAAACATGATTACAGCTATGGGTTGTGGAATCGGTGAAGAGTTTAATGAAGAAAAACTTCGTTATCATAAACTTATCATCATGACCGATGCGGATGTTGATGGTAGCCATATTCAGACACTTCTTTTGACTTTCTTCTTTAGACATTTTCGAACTATAGTAGAAAATGGTTACCTTTATCTTGCACAGCCACCACTATATCGTTATAAAAAAGGTAAGAAAGAGATTTACTTTAAAGATGATAGAGAGATGAACGACTTTTTAATTGACAATGGTATAGAGTCTTTAGAAAACCAGACACTTGGGCACAATGACCTTTTATCTTACTTTAAAATGGTAGATCATTATGCTGGAAGTTTAAATGCACTAGAACGCCGTTATGCACTTGTGAGCCTTATTCGTCATTTTGTTGAAAATCCTGACTTAATCTCTTTAGGTGCAAAAGATTTATATGAAAAAATTGAAATCTTTTTAAATAGTATAGATAATAATATTCTTACAAAAACTATCAACGAAGAGACAAATGAGATTCATCTTTTTGTTCAAACACAAGGCGGAATGGAAGAGTTACTTATAAATGATGATCTATTTACTGCACCTCACTTCACAGAAGCAAATTTTGTTTACAAGAAGATTCAAGAGTGGGACTTAGAGTTTAATGAAGATATTTTAGCAGTACTCGAGTCTCTAAAAGATTATGCAAAAAAGGGTTCTTATATCCAACGCTACAAAGGTCTTGGTGAGATGAACCCTGATCAGCTTTGGGAGACAACTATGACACCTGAAAACCGTGTACTTCTTCAAGTAACTATTGATGATGCAGAAGTGGCATCTGATGCGTTTACACTCTTTATGGGTGATGAAGTTGAACCACGTCGTAACTACATAGAAACACATGCAAAAGATGTAAAACACCTCGACGTTTAGGTATTTTACATGTTGCTTCCACAAACCAAAGAGAGAGAGTACCGTTTTAAGTTAGCACTTAGAATGGGACTTCCTATTTTTGGTCTTATTTTAGCCCTCCTTTTTCACACACTTTTAGACAATTATAAAACTCTTCAAGCCTCTTTTTATATTGAAGCAGTGCTTCTTTTAGTTTTTAGTATCTACTTTATTTTATATCTTATTTATAATGGTTTTGATGTAAAAATTATTGATGATGTAAGTAAAACATTTACACGTGAATATCTTTTTAACTATATTAAGGGAAAACTTAAAAAAGAGAAAGAGTACACGCTTATTCTTATTAGTATTGATAACCTTGATGACATTAACTCTCTGTATGGAATGAAAAATGGGGATAAAGTTTTAGCAGAGACAGCAAACTGGGTAGCTGAGTATCTCTCAACTCAAAAAATAGATAACTTTCCACTTGGACATATAAAGGGTGGAGATTTTATTATAGGTCTTGAGGGACTTAAAAATGAATACTCGACACTCCTAGAATTAATGTGTTTAAAGTCTAATGAGTTTAGAGTAGATGACATAGAAGTAAAACTCTCAGGAGCAATCAGTGATACAAACTATTCACGAGAACTAGATTACATAGTTGAGAATCTTTTTGAACTACAAGAGCACAGAAAAGAGTTAAAAAAAGAGATACAGCCAAATACGATGAAGCCAAATGAGTTAGAGTTTTTTGTAATTGATGCGATAAATAAACGCTCTCTTAATATCATGACTCAAGATATTTTTCAAGACGATAGTGTAGTATTTAAAGAGTGTTTTGTTAAATTAAAATCTGCTAATGGAAAGCTACTTTATCCTAAAAATTATACAAAAGTTATAAATAAGTTAGGGCTTACAATTGAGTATGACTTGATGGTTCTCCAAGAGATTATATTACAGGTTTCAGATGAGCCAGAAGTTATGTATGCTTTAGGAATTTCGCCAACATCTTTGAGAAACAATAAGTTTCTCTCAGCTACAAAAGAGCTATTAAAAAACTCAAATAAAAAAATCATGTTTATTCTCTGTGAGCATGAATATTTTAGTCATACTAAAAAATATAACTCAATCATTAAGACTCTTAAAGATATAGGAATTAGGATAGCTATAGATAAGTTAGGTTCTTATCATACAAGCTTTTTGTACTTAAAAGAGTTGGATATAGATCTTGTTCGATTTGATACTCAGTACTCTTCTTATGAAAAAATGCACAAATATAGTGCTATAGTTAATGGTTTTAGACTTATGGCCAAAGAGAAAAAGATAAAGTGTTGGATAAAAAATATCCAAACACAAGAAGCTTATAACTTAGCAAATGAGTTTAAGGTAGAGTATTTACAAGGAAAGTATTTAAGTCAATTATTGCCAATAAATGAAAGTGAATTATAAGTTTGTAACCACTCCCTCGCCTCTTCAATTGTACTAAAGACCCCTCTCATTTGTGCTTCATATCCGGCTAAAAGTATATGGCTAAACTCTTTAGATGGTGATAAACCAAAATCAATAAGATCTTTTCCCTGAAGTAAAGCAGGTAACTTTTTATGTAATATATGTAATGCTTTAGCTTTCTTTTTTAGTTTAGCTATCGTATCTTTTTTACTACCAGCATAATATGCATCCATATATAGAAGAAAAGATTCTATATCCACTCTACTTGCTAAGCTATATAAAGCATAGTTTGAATCATCATCAATATCAAAATGCTCTTTTTCATCTAAAAAAAGGATTAAGTTTGTATGGAGTTTTTGTTTATTTGTTAGTTGTTGGAGTGATGAGAGATGCTCTTTTGTATAAACTAAAGCTAAGAAGATAAGAGTGTTTATATTGTTATCAGATACTTTATGTTGTGCGAAGTAATCTACTTGTTTATAAGATTCACAAAAAGAAAAATACTCTAGAAGTTTGAGCTTTTTTAATAAATGTAGACCTATAGATGGAGTGGAAGATTTTAAAAACATTTTTTGAAGTTCTTGGAAAATTCTCTCTTTTGGAAGTTGTGTAAGTATATTAGTTTCTATAAGTCTTTTTAAAAGTGATAAGAGTTTCTCATCAAGTTTAAAATTAAAACGCGAACTAAACTGTATAGCTCTGAGTACTCTTAAGGGATCCTCTGCAAACTTATTTATATCTACAGCACGGAGTATTTTTTTATCTATATCTTGGAGTCCATTAAAAGGGTCTAGTAGTTTTTTTTCTTTTACATCATAGCCCATTGCATTTATAGTAAAGTCGCGTCTACTTGCTGCAGTTTTAAAGTCTAGATTTTTATCTGTTACAACACTAAAGCCCTTATGTCCAGCTGAGATTTTAGAATCCTCTCTTGGAAGTGAAAAGTCTAGCTCTAAATCATCAAAGTGAAGTTTACATACACCAAAACTTTTACCAACACTATTCACATTGCCAAATTCTGTTAGAATATTTTCAAGAACTTCTAAGGAGTCTAAACCATAAAGTTCAATATCTATATCTTTTGAGTCTAAATGTAGAATATAATCACGAACATAACCACCTACAATAATAGGTTTTATCCCGAACGTATACAGTTTATCAAATATAATATTTAATTTATTTGGATAATCAAACATAAGACTCTTTTTTATTTTTTATAAATAGTTGAAATAACTAAAAATTATTTAAACTATTTTCTTTGAAAAATAGGATAATTTACTTTATAAATCTATTCTATTTGCTATAGGGAAGCTTCCCTCTATAAGTATAACACTTATTTTACATAAACATTATAATTATTTGGGTATAATTCGCAAAATATTCCAAAAAGGATACCCTTATGCAAAAAATAAGAAACATTGGCGTTATCGCTCACGTTGACCACGGTAAAACTACACTAGTTGATGGTTTACTAGAACAATCAGGTACATTTGGCGAGCATGAACAACATGACGAGCGCGCTATGGACTCTAACGATATTGAAAAAGAGCGTGGAATCACGATTCTTTCTAAAAACACTGCTATTCGTTATAATGGTTATAAGATTAACATTATCGATACTCCGGGTCACGCTGACTTCGGTGGTGAAGTTGAACGTGTTCTTAAAATGGTTGATGGTGTTTTAGTTCTTGTTGATGCTTATGAGGGTGTTATGCCACAAACTAAGTTTGTTGTTAAAAAGATGCTTGCACTAGGAATAAAGCCTATTGTTGTAATTAACAAGATTGATAAACCTTCTGCTGAGCCAGATCGTGTTGTTGATGAGATGTTTGACCTTTTCGCAGATATGGGTGCAACAGATGAGCAACAAGATTTTCCAGTTATCTATGCTGCTGCTCGTGATGGTATTGCTAAAATGGATATGTCTGATCCTGATGCAGATTTTACTTGTATTTTTGATGCAATTATTAATGATGTTCCTGAACCTCAAGGTGATGCTGCTAACCCACTACAAGCACAAGTTTTTACACTTGACTATGATAACTATGTTGGTAAAATCGGTATTAGCCGTATTTTTAATGGTACGGTTAAAAAAGGTGATAACATTATGCTTGCAAAAGCTGATGGCGAAATGGTTAAGGGTAAGATATCTAAACTTATCGGTTTTCTTGGTCTAAACCGTATGGAAATTGATGAAGCTGAGGCTGGTGACATTGTTGCGTTTGCTGGAATGGAGACTGTTGATGTTGGTGATACTGTTGCTGACCCTGTTAACCCTGTAGCACTTGATCCTATGCATGTTGAAGAGCCAACTCTTACAGTTGTATTTGCTGTTAATGATTCTCCTCTTGCTGGTAAAGAAGGTAAGCATGTAACATCTAACAAGCTTCGTGAGCGTTTAGAGTTTGAGATGAATACTAATGTTGCTATGAAACTTGAAGTTGTTGGCGAAGGTAAGTTTAAAGTTTCAGGTCGTGGTGAGCTTCAAATTACTGTTCTTGCAGAAAACATGCGTCGTGAAGACTTTGAGTTTTCTATCTCTCGTCCAGAAGTTATTGTTAAAGAGATTGAAGGTGTTAAGTGTGAGCCATTTGAGCACCTAGTTATCGATGTTCCTGAAGATCTTTCAGGTGGTGTTATCGAGCGCCTTGGTAAGAGAAAAGCAGAGATGAAATCTATGCTTCCAATGGGTCAAGGTTTCCAAAGAATCGAGTTTGAAATTCCAGCTCGTGCTTTAATCGGTTTCCGTGGTCAGTTTTTAACAGACACAAAAGGTGAGGGTGTAATGAATCACTCTTTCATCGAGTTCCGTCCTTACTCAGGTGGTGTTGAGTCTCGTTCATATGGTGCTCTTGTATCTATGGTTGCTGGTTCAACTTTAGCATTTTCACTTTTCTCTATTCAAAATCGTGGTACTCTTTACATCGGTGTTCAGACTGAAGTATATGAGGGTATGATTGTTGGTGAGCATTCACGTGATAATGACCTTGTTGTTAATCCTATTAAAGGTAAGGCACAGTCAAATGTTCGTTCATCTGGTGCTGATGAAGCTATTAAGCTTATTCCACCGCGTGATATGTCTTTAGAGCGTGCTCTAGAGTGGATCGAAGATGATGAAATTCTTGAGATCACTCCTAAGTCTATTCGTATTCGTAAGAAATTCTTAACAGAAGCTGAACGTAAGCGTCACTCTCGTAAAGGTAAATAAACTTACCCTTCGAATCTTTTCTTTTTCCACAGATTTTTCTGTGGAACTTTCTTTTTATATATAACTCTCCTTTATAATTAATTCGCTATAATAATTCTAAAAATAAACTTAAGGTATTTCCTTTATGCTTAATTTAAAAGAGTTACAAGTACTTGCAAAAGACTTTTCACTTCTGTATGTAGAAGACAATGAAGCTTTACAAACAAATACATCAAAATTATTACGTAAATTATTTGTGGATGTTGATATCGCTTTGGATGCTCTAAGTGGATTAGAATTATTCAAAAAAAAACATCATCCTATTGTTATTATCGATATAAAAATGCCAAATATGGATGGAATGGCTCTTAGTAAACATATCAAAAAAATTTCTCCAGAAACAAAAATTATTATTATCTCTTCACTTGATAAAAAAGAGTTACTACTTAAATTTATAGAGCTAGAAATATTTCGATTTTTAAAAACAACAACAAATGTAAATAAACTCTTTAGTGCACTTGAAGATGCAGTTACACAAATTAGAGAGGAAAAGTATACTCAAGAATTTTATTCAAATTTAAATGATATTTTTAATTATCAAAGTTCTATGCTTGTTATGCTTAATAATCAAAATATAATTTTAGCAAATAAAATATTTTTAGAGTTTTTTTCCTATGAAAATCTTGATACTCATAAAAAAACTATTAGAAATTTAGAAGAGTGCTTTTTACCGCATGAAGGCTTTTTTTATAAACATGATGATATTGATATTTTTGAAAGTTTAAGGCTTAATAGCCAAAAGATTTTTCATGTAAAGTTAAAAAATACTCAGGCTGAGATAAAACATTTTATACTGAAGTATCAAACTATTCCAGAAAGAAAAGGCTATGGAATTCTCTCTTTTGATGATATAACAGAGTTAAATCTTCTGAAATTTTTTAATAAAAAAGAGTTAAAAAATGAGGAAGCACTCAATGATGAAAAAGCAATGTTTGAACTACTTGGAGTTATACAAAGAAACGGTGTAAAGATAGAACTGCATAATTATTATAAGGGATTAAGTATAACAAATGATGCTACTATCATTAGTATAGAAGATAATAAACTAAAAATTAAAACGAGTTATATACAAGAAAAAGCAATTCAGTTTGAAAAGAAAACACTTATAGTCTCAGGTGCTTTACCTCATGCTGTAGAGTGCAGAGTCATTAAACAGATTAGTTTTGACAAACAAGAAGTTATTATGAGTGATTTACATTTTATAAGTAGTTCACCTATCACTAGAAAGACAATTAGAGTTGTTCCAACAGATAAACAGACAGTCTCACTTTTTTTAGGAGCAAATAAATTTTATGGGGATATTGAGATCGAAGATATCTCTTTGGATGCAGTAAAGTTAAAAATGAGAGCACTTCCTGCTGGACTAGATAAAGAGAAAGATATAACATTGGATATAGTACTTGAGATGGATAGAAAACCTTTTATTATAAATACAAAAGTAGAGCTTTTTCGTCAAGTTGAGTCTCGGTATAGCTTTCATGTAGTCTTTATGTTTAAAGATTTGAAAAAGAGCATGTTAGTGAAATATATAACAAAGCGTCAGATGGAATTAATTAGAGAGATAAAAGGAATGCAAAATGGATAATAATTATAAAATTTTATATGAAGATGCAGAACAAAAGTGCATTATGTTTAGTTTTGATGATGAGAGTCATGAAGACTCTTTTCTCTCAGTAAATCAGTATCTTATAGTAAAGAATGGTGCTGGTCTTTTAATAGACCCGGGAAGCGAAGCAATTTTTAATGAGCTCTATGATGCAGTGAGTGAACATGTAGAGATACAAAATATTGAGTATATATTTTTCTCTCACCAAGATCCTGATGTTTCAGGCTCTATTGCTCAGTGGTCTGTGAGTACAAAAGCTAAAATCATCATGAGTAGTTTATGGGTTCGTTTTATGAGTCACTATGGTTTTAGTGAGATGAACCGTGTGATAATTCTTGAAGATAAAGGCAAAAAATTAGAGTTTGGGGATGATTTTATAGAGTTTATTCCTGCACATTTTTTACATTCTCCAGGTAATTTCTCACTTTATGATGAGAAGTCAAAGATTCTTTTCTCAGGTGATATTGGTGCTGCTATTGTAAGTTCTCCTGAACCATATAAAAAAGTTGGAAATTTTGATAAGCATAAAGAGTATCTTTTAGCCTTTCATAAACGTTATATGGGTTCAAACAAGCTTTGTCAAGCATGGGTAAGCAGAGTGAAAAAAATAGATGTTTCAATTATCGCCCCACAACATGGTTTTGTATTTGAAAATGAAAATGTACATCTCTTTTTAGAATGGTTAAATGATTTAGAGTGTGGTAGTGATTTTATAGACGAACTCTATTAAAGGAAAAATATGCAAGAGACTAAAATCTTAAATGAATTAAAAGTTGTTGGTGTTGTTTCAATTGTTTTTATAATTATTGTGATACTTATGAATATTTTTAACACTTATAATATGTATAAAACACACAAACTTGTATTAGATATGTATGATTATCCCTTGAGTGTTTCAAATGCTGCACTTAATGTTCAGAAGGGGGTTCTAACTATAAATAATACTATAAAAGATGTTGTTAAAACAACTTCTAAGGAGGAACTTAAGAGATTAATTGAAAAAGTTGACAGTGAAGAGAAGAGTGTATATAACAATTTGAAAATTATTGAAACTGATGTTTTAAAAGATAAAGGGAAACAACTCCACACACTTTTTAAAAAATGGCATAGTATTCGTAATGAAGTGATACAAAATATGAATGATGGTAATTTTGTAGCTGCCATAGAGATTATTGAAAAGTATGTACAAAAGCTAGAAAAGGCTTCTATCGGATTAAATTATTATGCCATAGACGAGGCAAATTCATTGAAAAAAAATGTACATCAATCATTTAAGAAATTTCAGTATTTAAATATTATATTTTCTATTATAATATTTATAATTTTTATTTTTATTTTTACATATATTAGACATAGAATGCTGAAGTTTATGCAAGAAATTTCTAAGCACGAAAAAGAACTTAGATTTTTATATGAAAGGATTGATGTAGCAATCACAGGCACAAATGATGGTTTATGGGACTGGAATATAGAAGATAACAGTGTCTATTTTTCTCCACGCTGGAAAGAGATGCTTGGATATAAAGATAATGAACTGAAAAATGAGTTTAGTGTATGGAAAGAGAGAATCCATCCCGATGATTTGCAAAAGACAATGATGACAATAGAAAAAGCACATACAGATCCTGATTTTGAGTATAGAAATACACATAGGCTAAGACATAAAGATGGAAGTTGGGTCTGGATACTCAATAGGGGAAAAACGATTTTTAATGAAGATGGTAAGCCTATACGTATGGTTGGCTTTCATACGGATATAACAGAACAAAAAAAGTTAGAAAAACAGTTGCAGGATAAGGATGAAATCATGATGGCTCAGTCTCGTCATGCAGCAATGGGTGAGATGATAAGCATGATAGCACATCAGTGGCGACAACCTATCAGTGCCATTGCTATGGATGCAAATAATATTTTAGTGGATGTAGAGTTAGAGAGTATGAATATAGAGAGTTTACGTGATATTTCTACTGATATTATAAATCAAACACAAGAGCTTTCTAAAACTATTGATGATTTTAAGGACTACTTTAAGCCAGATAAAGAAATAGAGGATACAACTATTGAAGATATCGTTCATACTATGTTGAATGTAGTAGGCAAGTCTTTGGAAAATAATAATATTGAAGTGATTTTTGATAATAATAAGAGAAGAAAAATAAAGACCTTTTCAAGAGAAGTGATGCAGGTATTTATAAATATTGTGAAAAATGCTAAAGAGGCTTATTTGGAGCATGATATAGAAACAAAACAAATTTTTATAAATGTTTCAGAAGAAAAAGAGATCTATTTTATAACATTTAAAGATAGTGCTGGCGGTATTGATAAAAATATATTGGCTAAAATATTTGATCCATATTTTACAACAAAGGGTCAGAAGAACGGCACTGGTTTAGGACTTTATATGAGTAAAACTATTATTGAAAAACACCTGGGAGGTGGGATAAGAGCTTATAATGAGAACGGAGGTGCCTGTTTTGAGATTAAGCTTCCGGTGAATCTTGAAAAAGTTATGAGGAGTGATGTAGAATGATTGATATTAAAAAATTAAAGTCTATGAGTAGTACCATGAGTGTTTTGTATGTGGAAGATGATGATGCTATTCAAAAAAGTATGCAGTTATATCTTAGTAAGTTTTTTAAGAGTGTAGATATTGCAAATAATGGGCAAGAAGGACTCTCCTTCTATAAAGAAAACAACTCTTTTGACCTTGTGATTACAGATCTTTCTATGCCAAAAATGAATGGTATAGATATGATTAATAGGATTAAAGAGATTAATGAAGAGCAGTGTGTACTTATAACAACTGCACATAGTGAATCAGACTATTTACTAGGTGCAATGAAATCGCATATAGATGGGTATATTGTAAAGCCATTTAATTTTGATGAGTTAAATTTTGAACTTTATAAGATTACTGAAAAGATATATACATTTAAAGAGAATGAGAACTATAAAGTACACCTTGAAGAGATGCTCATACTACAGACACAAGGGATACAAGAGAATTATGAGAAAACATTACTTTCTATGGTTGAACTCATCGAGCATAGAGATACATACACAGCAGGACATTCTAAAAGAGTGGCATACTACAGTGAAATTATTGCAAGAGAGATGGGGTTGAGTGAGGAGGAGTGTCATTTAGTTCATCAAGCCGGAATCATGCATGATATTGGTAAGATAGAAACTCCTGATGCTGTATTACTTAAACCAGCTAGGTTAACTGCTTTGGAGTATACCCTTATACAAGAGCATGTAGCAGTTGGCTATAATCTTTTAAATAGTATCCCAATGTTTAAAACTTTAGCACCAATAGTACATGCCCATCATGAAAGGTATGATGGATCTGGCTACCCAAATGGTTTAAAAGGTGAAGAGATAAACAAACTAGCCCGAATTATGATGGTTGCGGATGCTTTTGATGCTATGACTACAAATAGAATATATAAGGGAAGAAAAAGTGTTGAAGAGGGGATTAAAGAACTTGTATCTTTGGTAGGTTCACAGTTCCATCCTGAAGTAGTACAAAGTGCAAAAAAAGTACTTAAAAATATAAAACTTGATGAAAATATAAATCAACTCCCAAAAACAAAACTTGAAAAAGAACGTTTTGCATATTTTTATAAAGATAGAGTTACATCAGGATATAACCAGGATTACCTAGAACTTATCTTATTAAAGAATAGTGGTGAATCGATGTATAGATATATGTTGATTCTTTCTATTAATAATTTTTCCTCATATAACAAAAAAAATAGCTGGAAAGATGGTGATATACTGCTTAAAAAATTTGCAGATATTTTAATCATTCATTTTGAGAATGAGTATGTTTTTAGAATCTTTGGTGATGATTTTGTTGTTTTAAGTAAAGAGAAGATAGAAGTTAATAGTGTTAAGAAAGTTCTAGATAGTTTAATGATAGAAAATAATTTGAATTACAGAACATTTTTGTTAGATTTAAATATTCAAAAAATACAAAGATTAAAAGATATAGAGGCTATATACTAGTGTAAAATACTCTGGCTAACACTTCACTAACACTATTACTTTATAATCCTCTTAACATAAAGATAAGGATTAAAAAATGCAAGCAATCACTCAACTCGTTTTAGACGAAAATAACATAGCCTTCCACCCTATGATGGGAAACAGTTATCAACTTAATGATATTTCAAAAGAGATTCTTTTACTGCTTCGTGAGAATAAATCAAAGCAAGAGGTAGTTGAACTACTACTTGAACGTTATGATACAACTTATAATGAGCTTTTTATAGATGTGAGTGATTTTTATTCTAAACTTAAGATTTATGGACTTCTTGGATGAAAGTTGCGGTAAGCGGGCTTAACAACACTGACAATCCAGCTCCGGGTATCCCTGTTATAAAGAGTATATCCTCTAAGCATGAGATTATTGGTTTCTCATACGACCCTAATGAACCGGGAAACTATATGAATATGAGTGAAAAAACTTATCTTATGCCATATCCCTCTTTAGGTTTTGAGGAGTTAAAATCAAGACTTTTAGAGATAAAAAAGAAGAGTGGTGTTGACGCAATCATCCCAAATCTTGATGCTGAACTTCCACTCTACATTAAGTATCAGGATGAGATAGAAGCATTAGGTATTAAACTCTGTCTTCCCTCTGCTGAAAATTTTGAACTGAGAAATAAAAATAGACTCGATGTGCTTTGTGAAGACTTAGGCATTATCTATCCAAAGACACATGAAGTAAGTTCTATAAGTGACTTACAAAAAATTGTAGATGATGGCAATAAGTTTCCTATGATGATAAAAGGGAACTACTATAAAGCTTATAAAGCACATAATATAGAGAGTGCTATAGAGTACTTCTATAAAATTTCTAATGAGTGGGGTTTTCCTGTTCTTGTCCAAGAAGTGGTGAGTGGTGATGAGATAAACCTTGTTGGTGTTGGCGATGGAGAGGGTATTTTAGTGGGTGGTGTGAGTATTAAAAAACTCACTACTACAGAGATAGGAAAAATTTGGACAGGTGTGACTATACATAATGAAAAACTTATGAGTATTGCTCAGGAATTTGTAGCACTCACAAAGTGGAAGGGCCCTTTTGAGCTTGAAGTGATGGCAAACCTAAACAGTGTCTATATGATAGAGATAAATCCACGTTTTCCAGCATGGGTTTACTTTGCAACTGAGATAGGGGTAAATCTTCCTCTTATGGTAACAGACATCATGGAGGGTAAAAAACTCTCTCCTTTGCTTACTTACCCACAAAACAAAATGTATGTTCGTTATACAGGAGAACTTGTAACGGACTTTAACGATTTTATAAAACTACTCTCTACGAAGGAACTTTAAATGAGTAAATTAACATACGAAAAACCGACAATAAATAAAATAGACTTTGCGATGGCTTCAAAATATGGAAGCCCAATCCATACACAAAAGATTCGTACTGAGATAGATGGGATAAGTGTAAATGAACTGACACAGAAGTTTGGAAGCCCTATATTTGTCTTCTCTGAGAAGAAGATGGAAGAGTTATATAACAATCTCTACTCTGCGTTTAGCTCACGTTATCCTGATGTACAGTTTGGTTGGAGTTATAAAACAAACTATCTTAACGAGATATGTAAGGTTTTTCATCGTCTTGGCTCTTGTGCTGAGGTTGTGAGTGAGTTTGAGTATCAAAAAGCTCGTGCTTTAGGAATAGAGGGAAAAGATATTATCTTTAATGGTCCCTATAAACCCTATGCAGATTTAAAAATAGCAGTTGAGGAGGGTGCAAAGATTCATGTTGACAATCTTTTTGAGCTTGATGATTTAGAAAAAATTGCAACAGAGTTAGAGATAGTCATTCCTCTTGCTATTCGTATAAATATGGATATAGGTGTCTATCCACAGTGGAGTCGTTTTGGTTTTAACTATGAAAATGGGGATGCTTATGAGGCGATAGAGCGAATGTATGCAAGTAAAAGAATGAAGCTTGTAGGGATTCACTCTCATATCGGAACATTTATGCTTGATGCAAATGCTTACAGAAATGCAACTACAAAAATCATGCAACTCAAAGAACAAGTGGAGAGAGACTTTAACTCTGAGATAGCTTACATAGATCTAGGAGGTGGTTTTGCGAGTAAGTCAAACCTCAAAGGAGTCTATCAGTCAACGGATGTAGTGATACCAACACCAGATGATTATGCAGAGGCTATTACAAATGTCATTTATGATTTAAACAAGAGTGAAAAACTGCCAAAACTCTATCTTGAGACGGGACGTGCTCTTATAGATGAAGCGGGATATCTGCTTACTTCAGTGCATGGGTACAAACGTTTTCCTGATGGAAAAAAAGGGTATATCTTAGATGCAGGAGTAAATCTTCTCTATACTTCTACATGGTATAACTTTACTATAGAGACAGATAGACACTATGAGGGAGAGAATGAACCATCACTCCTTAATGGTCCGCTATGTATGAACATAGACATCATAGAAGAGAATATCTCTCTGCCTCCACTCAACCGTGGAACAGTTTTGAGTATCTCTCCAGTTGGTGCATATAACTATACACAAGCAATGCAGTTTATTCGGTATAAACCAGCAGCAGTACTTATAGACAGAGATGGTAATGCGAGATGTATTAAAGAGGTTGATGATTTGGCAACTGTAAACTATAAAGAGGTGTAAATACAATGCAAAAGTATGCACTTCTAGTAACGAGTGTCTTAAAGCCATACAGTTCACTTCTGTTTTTAAACAACAAGTATGTAGGATTGTTGCTGATACTAATAACATTTACTAACCCTTCTGTTGGGCTTAGTGGAGTGTTTGGAGTGCTTTTTACCATTTTGTTTGCCGAACTTATAGAGTTTAAAGAGTCCTATTTAGCACAGGGTTTTTATATCTATAACTCTCTGCTTGTGGGTATGGGGATAGGCTTTCTTTTTAGCCCTTCTCTTATCAGTATAGCCCTTATCGCCATGGCTTCAGCCTTTACTTTTATGCTGAGTTTTATGCTCAACCGTCTTTTTAGTACTTATAAGATTCCTATTCTCTCTCTGCCATTTTCTATAGTGACAATGTTTATCTATTTAGCATCCCTGAAGTACTCAAATCTCCTCTCAACACTGATAAACAATAGCACACTCTATGATATACAACTCCCTTTAATCATAAGTGGATTTTTAAAATCTTTTGGGACCATATTTTTTCTTCCTACAAACATAGCAGGAGCTCTGATACTCCTGCTTGTACTCTACTTCTCACGCATACTCTTTGTTATGGCTGTGAGTGGATACTACTTCGGTATTACCATACATAGTTATCTCATCGGCTCTTATGAACAAGCACTTTATGATCCTTATGCATTTAACTATATCTTAGTAGCAGTTGCTTTATGTGGAGTTTTTTTACTCCCTACTTGGAAGAACTATATCTTAGCACTCATTGGCGTCGCTATTAGTGTGATGCTCACCGATGCTATTGCTATACTCTTTAGTTACTACTCCATTCCCGTTTTTACACTTCCCTTTAACATAACAGTTATAGTCTTTATCTTTATTCTCTCCATCACTTACTACAAAGAGTTTAACCTTGAGATAAAATCAACACCAGAAGAGTCTCTCTCAAACTACCTCTCTCGTATCTTTCGTTTTGGAAAAACATATGTAAAACTCTCTCTACCTTTTAGTGGTGAGTGGAGTGTATATCAGGCTTTTGATGACACTTGGACCCATAAGGGCGAGTATAAGTATGCATATGATTTTGTCAAAATAAAAGAGGGAAAGACATATGCGAATGAGGGCTTATATGCCACAGACTACTATGCTTTTGGGGAGTCTATTTTATCTCCTGTTAGTGGTCATGTAATAGCCGCTAGGCATGATTTAGTCGATAACATCATAGGAGAAGTTGACCGTGTAAATAACTGGGGAAACTATATCATCATTAAAAGTGATAGTGGTTTTTTTGTAGAGATAAGCCATCTGATGCAGTACTCTTTAACACTAAAAGTAGGAGACTATGTTGAGACAAATGCCATCATCGCAAAGTGTGGAAATAGTGGCTACTCTCCTGAACCACACATTCACATTCAAGCTCAGTACCTTGGTGTTTTAGGTGGTTTTACTCAAGAGTTCTGTTTTAGTGAATATGTTCAAGAGGATAGACTGCTTTTTAATAGTGTTCCAAAAAAATCCGAGTTGATAAACGCAGTCATCAAAGATAGAAGTATCAGTTCGCGTCTGCACTTTATCTTAGATGATGTCTTTGAGTACGAGGTGTATGAGAATGAAAAGTTTCAAGAGAGTGTAGTTTTTAGAGTGAAGATGAACACATATAGTCAGTTTTACCTTGAAGATGAAGCGGGAAATGAACTCTACTTTTATAATGACACAAAACAGTTCTATTTTTACAACTATAAAGGAGGAGAGTCACACCTGAAGTGGCTTTTTAAACTTGCACCGCGGATTCCTTTTGTGAGTATGTATAAAATTCATTTTGTTGATTATCTACCAGTATATCTTGTAAAAAGCAAGTTAAAGAGTAGTCTCATAGAGTTTCTCGCGACTTTAAATCAAAATGTTTATAGACAAGAGCGAAGCTACTATTTTGATGGTAAATGTATAAACTCCGTGTATGGTGAAGTCTGTTTAGCACCCACTAACAAAGCACTAACACTTATCAGTTACAATAAAACTCAACTTAGGAGAAAACTATGAAAAAACTACTTTTAGTAGCATCTATTTTAGCTGCAACTTTAAATGCGGAGGTCACAACTATACTACCATACGGAGGTTCTCTCTCATATGATACAGATAGTGCCAAATCTATTAAAGACAGGGCAACACTCTATGGTGTGCATGCAAGTATAGGTACTTTGAAGTACCTTTTAGAGGTAGACTACCTTAAAACAGATATTAGTTACAAAGACACAACTTTTGAAAATCTTAATCAAGATGATATAACTCTTGCCTATGGAAGATACTTCGAGAACTTTATGCTTCGTGGTGGACTTCACTATATCTCAAACAATGATCCAGTTTTAGGAGATGGCTACATAGGTTTTGCCTCTATAGGGGGCTATAATTATGTTGGCTATGATAAGTACTCGTATGGCGTTGAAGCCTACTACTCTAAGTATGCTAGTAGCGTCTCACTCTCTCAGTTTACACCTTACTTTAGTGCATATAAATCTTTAAGTATAAACTGGGGAAATACATTCGTTTTAAAAGCAAACTATCAATTAACACCTGATTATGCTAAGAGTAACTATCTCTCCTATGATGTAAGTGATACTATCTACTATAAGAGTATCTATTTAACACTTCGTGGATATGGTGGAGAGATGGTAAGTGGTGTCAAAGATAGTGGTTTTACAGTTATAAACACTCAAGATTTAATGCAGACAGGATATGGTGCTAAATTAGGCTACTATTTTACACCAAGTGCCATAATCTCTTTAAGTTATGATGTGAATAACTATGAAGAAGTAGACCTAGTTGAGCAGGGGAGTAGTTCTGTTGCAATGGCTAGTTTCTACTACGGATTTTAAAGTATGAGACTATTTATACTCTCTCTTTTTATACTTACAATGCTTGGAGCATCAGAGGAGTATAACAGCATAAAAAAGAGTTACTTAAGCTCTTATAATTATGAGCAGATGGGAAAGTATAGTGAGGCTATAAAAGTTCTCGCTCCTCTGCATCTAAAATACCCTAAAGGCTATACCCTTAACCTACGTTTTGGATGGTTGTTTTTCTTAGATAAAAAGTATAATGATGCACAAAAACATTATAAGATTGCAGCACTGAGCAAACCATATGCGATAGAGCCACGTTTAGGTCTTATCCGTGTTGACCTTGCAACTGCATCTTACACAAAAGCAGAACAAGTTGCGCAAGAACTTCTCAAAGTTGATTACTACAACTACTATGCTAACATCTACATAACACAGGCCCTTATTGCACAAAAGAAGTATGATATTGCATATAGTGTAGTTTCTAAAATGCTCGCTATTTATCCAACAGATGTATCTTTTCTTGAGCTTTTAGCACTTGTGTATGAAAAAACTCAGTCACCTTATTTGGAAGAGGTTTACGAAGACATCCTTATTCTCGACCCAAATAATGTTTTTGTAAATAATAAGAAAGGTTTATAGTTGATGATAAGTTGTTTGTTAAGCAAACTTTTTTTGTATACTTGTAAACTGATCAATATTATTAATAAATAAATCTATTAACATAGGGTCAAAATGTTTACCACGTTCTTTTAAGAGATAGTCTATTATCTCTTCAAGTTTCCAGGCTTTTTTATAAACTCTATCATGACCAAGAGCATCAAAAACATCTGTGATGGCTGTTATACGACCATAAATATGTATTTCATTCTTTTTTAAGCCTTTTGGATAGCCACTCCCATCCCATTTTTCATGATGTGCATGAGCTATTATTGCAGCTGTATTTAAAAGTTTTTGATTTGAGCCTTTTAGCATGTTATAACCAATTACTGCATGCTCTTTCATCTTTAAAAATTCATCATCTGTAAGCTTTGATGGCTTATTTAGTATAGCATCTTCAATTCCAACCTTACCAATATCATGCATGGGAGAAGCCATCTTTAACTCATCTGCTTCTTCTAGATTTAAGCCACTTAAGAGTGCTAGTCTATGTGAATACTCTGCAACACGTAGAACATGTGCACCAGTCTCTTTTGATCTCGTTTCACCAATGGCACCCATAGTAGCGATTATCTCTCTTTGTGTATCAATAATCTCTTTGTTGAGTTTATTATTTAGGGATACTTCTTCATCTACTAGTTTCATCATATGTTTATTATATTTTTCTAGTAAATCATTTTTTTTAGAAAGCTCTGTAACGAGAAGTTCTTTGTCATTTCTATCTTGGACAGATTTTTCTTGCATACTAACATACTCGGTTACATTTTCAAAAAGTATAACTAGTGTTTCTATACTGTTATCATCATGTTTGCGACCAGCTTGCACACTAAGTGTGATGAAATATGCATCTTTTTTAATAAAAGGAATTTCAATAACTTCTCGTTTACCTTCAAAAACTTCTTGCATCTCTTGTTCTAGGCCGTAAAGCTCAGGAACAATTACTGAAATAAGTATATTCCTTGTTTTTAGAAGTTCTTCTTCACAATAATCAATAATCTTATCAGAAAATTCTACCACTGCCATCGACTTGTTAATAACTAAGTACTCATAATGATGTTTATGATACATAGCATTGAAAACCTCTTGTATGTGCATAAGATATCCTTTTAAATTTTTAGTATACTTTTTGTTATATTTTGAAAAATAAGTTCAACATTCAATCCAGTTTTTGCTGATGTAGGATATATATGAGATATATTTGAATAAGAACTTTTTATCTCTGTGATTGTTGTCTCAATTTTAGAAGAATTATCTAGTAAATCAGATTTATTTAGTGCAATAATAACAGGAGCATTTTTAATAATTTTAGAAGATAGTGCCAAATGTTCTTTAATATTTACAATACTTTTTTGACGTGTTAAATCAGCGACTATGATCACACCATGTGCACCCATAACATATGCGGGATTTATTGCTTTGACATCAGTTTGGCCTTCGATATCCCATACTAAGAGCTGTATCTCTAAGTCTTCTTGAATATTTATAATTTTTTTGGATATTTTCACACCAATAGTTGTGAGATACTCATCACTGAATTGATTATCTACAAATTGACGAATGAGACTTGTTTTACCAGTAGAGAAATCACCAATAAGAATAATTTTTTTAGTTATCATTTTTTAACCATTTTATTTGAACTAAGCGCCCATTATTTTCTTTACGTTTTCTAATATCACTAGGAGGAATAGGAGCACCAATTGCTTGCATATTATCTTGTGCAATACCTTTAGATTTTAAATAGGTATATATTGCATCTGCCCTTTGGGTAGCATATGTAACATTATGTAGTAGATTTCCTCTTGCATCTGAGTAGCCAATAATTAGTAAGTTAATATTTTTGTAGAGTTTGAAATTTTCTTTTACTCTATTATCATCGAGCCATATATCTAATTGTAGCTTATTTTGCTCAGTAAGTACAACTTCTGCAACTTTGAAATAGATTTCTAAAGTTCGTAATGTAAATGTGTCATCTAAAGAAGAGATAATCTTATCTATATTGTTAATTTTAGAGAGCTGTTGTATAAGTTTTTTATGGAGTTCTTTATTTCGTATAATTCCGCTGAGTTTTAAAGTGCCATGATTAAAGGAGTAGAGTATTTGATTACCATCCATGTAGTTGTATGTATCTATAATAGTTTTACTAAGTAAGAGTATCTCTTCTTGTGTTAAAATAGTCTGGCTAATGACAATATTATCTTCTAGTTCCAAATCACCTTTTTGAGTATTGACGAGTTCTAATAGCTTTTTATGTAGGGAATTAGCAGGAAGTCTACCTTTTAAAAGAAGGGTATTCCAATGAACTTCTGCCTGAAGATTATAAATATTGAGTTGAGGATTTTGGTATATACTAGTCTGGATTAACTTTTCAATACTATTTTTTTGATACATATTAAAAGAGAAATAGCCAACTATAATAAGTACAAGAGAAAATAGTATCCATAAGCTAAGAGTACTTTTTACTTGTGTATCTGCTATCTCTTGATCATTATTTAGGAAAAGGATTGATTCTAGATGTTGATTAATATCATCAAGATTTAAAAGAGAAGTATCCCCTTGAAAATTAGATATATCACTTGAATACTTTTGGACAAAGTATTCAAGTGTTTTATTTACAGCATGATGTACTTTTTTATTTGACTCACCTTGAATAACTGTTGCAATATAACAGCACCCTGCAACTTCGAGAGAAATTTTATAGTTTCCAAACTCTATTTCATTTAACTCGAGATAATCACTGTTTTGAGAAATCCAGTCGTTAGCAAAGCTTTTAATAGCTGTTAACATAGAGGCAACCATATCTGGTTCAATAGCCTCTTTACCTTTTAAGCTTCGCTCACTTATTAAAATACCACTCTCTTTATGAATTAAAAAAATATTTTGAATTTTATAGAGTTTGGATGAATCTTTGAGCAGTAGTTCTGCTTCTGAAATACCTTGTATTTTTGCTCTTATCTTTCGTGAAAGAGCTTCCATTGAGAATGTAGATTGTACCTTTGAGTTTATCTCCGCAAGTATATCTTTAAAAGATTCAGCTACAAACTTACTAATCATATTTCCCATGACAGGGTAGAGTGCATCTACTATTTCATCTTTTTCATTTCGTACTTGTTCCCTTATAGCTAAAGAAATTAAAGGAGAAAAAATTGGAATAAACTCTTTTTGAGAATTTTTTAGAGTTTGAGAAAAAATAGAGCTAATTAAAGGTGAAATTTTTTCTACTATTTTTTGAGAATCACGAGATTCCTCTAGTACTGATGCTAAATCTTTTTCTAAAGTCTCTATCCTTTGCTGTTCTTCACTTAACAATAGAGATTTTAATTTTGCATATTCATCCATTAAAAGTATGTCTAATTATTTTCTTTTTGCTCTTGTAACATACCTTCGATATTACCTTCTAAAGAGGTTCCATTGACCTGCATTGCTAGATCTAAAAGCATTGCAGAGAGGTCATCTTTTGAAACTTTTGCTTTTTGCATATTTTCTATTTCTTCATTTAGAAGAGTTGAGATAGAAGACTTGAGTGCATCAAGATCATTATGTATAGCTACTTTTGCTTGTGTATGTTCATTAGTGAGAATATTTAGTTGAGTTTCAAAAAGTTCTTGAAGATCATCAAGTGACTGGTTAGATTTTTTCTCAGCTTTAAGTAGTTGGTCTTTAAAATCTATATTATTTTCTTGCATAGAATTATTTAAACTTTTTAATTTTTGCTCAAGGACAGCTGTAGTATCTTTATGTTGAGCTGTTAACTTTGCATCTAACTGATTTATTTTTTCAGTAATATTATTATTCATCTCATGAAGTGTTGTATTTACTTTACTGATTTCATCTTCAAACATACGAACCTGAGGGCCAAACATAAGTTCACGAATCTGATCCATATTACCTACCTGGTTTGTTACATTTGTTTTATTTGTTGACATAATATTCCTTTTTACTTATTATTATATTTTAACATAGATTAACTTATACATTAATCATAAACAGTTAAAAGATGTTAAGTTTATTTTTCTTTAAAGTACTCCACTATTCGCTTCTCAAGCCAATATTCTGGATGTAAGAGAGAACCCCCGACAAAACCAACATGTCCACCTCTTTGTGTTATTTGGAGTTGAATTGAGTTAGATAACTCCTCTTGTTTTGGAATAACTTCGGGTGTCATAAAAGGGTCATCTTCTGAGTGGATGATAAGAGTTGGTGTTCTTATATCTTTTAAGAACTGTTTAGAACTACATTTTTCATAGTACTCGTCTGCTGAGTTAAAGCCATGAATGGGTGCAGTAAAAGTATCATCATATTTCCAAAAAGTATTGAGCTTTTTTATGTGAGTACGTTTGAAATTAAGCAGTTTTTGCATATCGTGTTTGTCATACTTTTTATCTAAGGCTTTTTTGAGATCTTTAAGGAGTCTGTACTGATAGTACTTTGCAAATCCTCTGTTCATAGTCCTTGCACAAATATCTAGTTGCATCGGAGGGGATACTGCTACAACTCTACAGAGAAGCGATTTTTCTTGCACTTCACCGAGTAGTTTTAAAAGCATATTTGCACCAAGTGAGTAGCCTACACCATAGAGTTTTCTCTGAGGAGATTCTGCATGTAGACTCTGTATAAACTCTAAGGCATCATGAGTCTCTCCACTATGGTATGAGCGAGGGAGTAGGTTTTCTTGTGTAGCACAGCCACGAAAATGCATAAGAACAGAGTTAAAACCATTGTTTGAGAGTTCTTGCATGATACCTTGAATATAAGGAGACTCAAATGAACCAGTGAGTCCATGAAAGAGTATAACAAGTGGAGTGTTCTGTGTTGTGCTACTCGTGTAGTGCCAGTAAGCTTCTAAAAAATCACCATCATTAAGTTTGAATTTTTGTACTTTAAACTCTAAAGAGATACTTTTGCGAAAAATGGTAGAGTAGCTAGTTTGTATATGTCTATTTTTTAAAAGTAGTGAGGGTGAAAACTCTTTTATAGTGAACCTTTTTTATAAAAATCAAATAAATTATATGACTAAATCTTAGCTTATAAAATATAAATAGTAACTGAATAACTTTGCTTTAATATGCACAAAGCTATAATCATAAACATAAATTTACTGGAGCTCAAATAATGGATAGAAAAAAAATATATAACCCCCAATCAACTGAAAATGTAAATGATAGAAAAGTTTTCGGTGGGGATCCGACAGGTATTTTTGAGCTTAACAACATAAAGTATCAGTGGGCATATAATCTTTGGGAGATGATGTTAAACAACACATGGTTTCCAAAAGAGGTAGATATGACACGTGATGTCAATGACTACAAGAATCTTACAGAAGCTGAAAAAACAGCCTATGACAAAGCCCTTTCCCAACTTATTTTTATGGATTCTCTCCAAACAAATAATATTATTGATAATGTAAACCCTTATGTTACTGCTGCAGAGATAAATCTTATTTTAGTGCGTCAAAGCTTTGAAGAGGCTCTACACTCACAATCTTATGCTGTTATGGTTGATAGTATCTCTACAAATAGCGAAGAGATTTACGACCTATGGCGTCGCGATATGATGCTTAAGGGTAAAAACGATGCTATTGCTAGAGTTTATACAGAGCTCTCAACGAATCCAAGTGAGACAAACTTTGTAAAAGCATGTTTTGCAAACCAGATACTTGAGGGTATCTACTTTTATAGTGGTTTTACTTATATCTACACGCTTGCACGTTCAGGTAAGATGCTCGGTTCAGCTCAGATGATTCGTTTTATTCAACGCGATGAGGTAACACACTTAGTTCTTTTTCAAAATCTTATAAATACTCTTCGCAAGGAGCGTCCAGATCTTTTTACGGAAAAGCTCAGGGCAGAAGTGATTGAGATGTTTGAAGAGGCAGTGAAGCTAGAAACGGAGTGGGGACAGTACATCACACAAGGGCAAATACTAGGTTTAACTGATGATATTGTTGCACAGTACATTAAGTTTTTAGCAGATGAGAGACTAAATGCTGTTGGATTTGATAAACTTTATAATGTTGAAAATCCTATTAAGTGGGTGGATGATTTTGCTAAGTTTAATGACCAGAAAACAAACTTTTTTGAAGGCACTGTAACAAACTACTCTAAGGGTAGCTTGTCTTTTGATGATGACTTCTAGAGTAGCAGAGCAGACTCTTTGCTCTTTACTCTTTAAGACCACTTCTAACTACTCCACAAACCTCCAGACACTACTACAACTGATAGAACAGACAGATCCTAAGAGTATACTTTTAGCGCATGAGGTATGTCTCACAGGTTTTGATTATGAAAATCTAGCAAAGGCGACTGCGTTTAGTACCTATGCTACACAAGAACTTCTTAGTGCTTCAAAAGAAAAAACTGTGGTTGTGACTATGCTTGAGAAGAGAGATGGTGAAGTTTTTAACATTGTAAAAGTCTTTCATAATGGAGAGATAGTGCATCAAAGAGCTAAGGCTAGACTCTTTAGACTTGGGAGTGAAGAGAAGTACATGAGTGAGGGTTCAGATGAAGAGTTTGAGATTTTTGAGATAAATGGTATAAAATGTGCAATTTTTATCTGTTTTGAGTTGCGTTTTAAAGAGTTTTGGCTTCAAGCTGAGGGTGCAGATGTTATTTTAGTATCTGCTTGGTGGGGAAAACCTCGGAGTAAGCAGTTTAGAACACTGACAGAGGCTCTCGCTTTAATGAATGAGTGTTATGTTGTTTGTGCAGATGCATTAAACGAAGAGTGCAGTGCGATGAGCGCCATTATCTCACCTCAGGGTGAAGTGAAGTTAAATGGGAATAAGCCTTGCTTAGTAGAGATATATAATCAAAAAAATATAACTTTAATGCGAAGATATATTGACATAGGTATACAATAACTTGGACAGAATTACAGCAACTAAAACAGCACGAATGGCAGATGAAATCGAGAAAGTCTTTGCAGTCTCTCCTGAAGTAAAAGAGGCAATCGCTAAGACAAATAGAGAAGCTTTTGTGGCTATTGGATTTAAGCATAGTGCATATAAACTTGATGCTCTCCCAATAGGAGGTGCACAGTTTATAAGCTCTCCTTTAACAGTAGCAAAAATGACAGAGTATCTTTTTCCCCGTGGGGCAGATAGAGTCCTTGAGATAGGTTGTGGAAGTGGTTATCAGGCTGCTGTTCTCTCACATCTTTTCCGTGGTGTTTTTAGTATCGAACGAATAGAGCCACTTATGCTTCAAGCAAAACAGCGCTTTAAAAACCTAGGTATTCACAATATTCACACACGTACAGATGATGGTCAAAATGGTTGGATTAGTTATGCTCCGTATGACCGTATACTTTTTTCCGCAACGGCCAAAGAGATACCTTCAAAAATTTTCGAGCAGTTAGCTGATGGTGGTATACTGGTAGCTCCAATGCAAAAGGGTACAAAACAAGTCATCGTTCGTTATATAAAAGATGGTCAAAAGATAGAAGAAGAAGAGCTTGAAGATTGTGACTTTGTTCCTATCTTAGATGGAGTGCAAAAATAGATGAAAACTCTACTTACACTTATAGCTTTATTAGTGAGCTTATTTGCTAAAAATAGTGAATATAAAGATGAAGTTTACACAGGTGTATATGCAGAGGTGTTTAAGAATAAAGAGGCACTATTTGAGAGCCTAAATGAGATAGAAGATAAAGAGACTCGAAATACTATCTACCAGTATAGTCAATCCATTTTTAATATAAAAGCACACCATGCAAACTATCTTTTACCTCTCAGTGTGAGAACAAATGGGGATTATGATGATGATACAAAAATAAGAGACACTTATAGAGCTGAAGTGGAATTTCAATTTAGTGTAAAGTATGATTTTGCTCCAAACCTTTTAGGTTTAGGTGAGCTTTACACAATCGCTTATACGCAACACTCTTTTTGGCAGTATTATGTAGGTGATGCTTATTTTAGAGCAAATGATTATAACCCTGAAGCCTATGTGACTATTCCCATGCATACAAAGTATTTTAAAGCGGTGCGTTTAGCAGTTGCACATAAGTCTAACGGTCTTGGTGTACCTCAAGAGAGAGCTTGGAACTATGTAACACTTTACTCTTACTTCCAATACAGATCTATTTTTACAGAGTTAGCTCTTTGGAAAAGAGTTGGAGATAATTATGATTATAATCCAAAGCTGATTGATACTATGGGAAATGGACATGTAAAATTTATGTTCCCATATAAAAAACATATCTTCACCACTCTTTTTAGAAATAACTTTAAGGGGAAGGGTGCATTAGATGCCAGCTATAGTTATCCACTTTTTTCAGAGAGTCTTTTCCTTTATGTAAAAGCTTTTGTTGGTTATGGCGAGAGTATGAATACCTATGCAGGAAATGAAGATTATAGAGGTCGAACACAAATGTATGATGATTATGTTGAAAAAATAGGAATTGGTTTTAGTTTATCAAGATAAATCAAGACTGTTTTTATGAAGATAATAGTAAAATACATCTATAAGGGGTACTTAGATGGAAGATGTTTATGGTATAAAATATACAAAACCAGAAGTGGTTTTACTTCAAGATACAGGAATTGGAGTAGCTGAAAGTGCTGCTCGAACTTGTTATGACTCTTTTAGTAGTTCTGAAAACGATGTTATAAAAAACATAGAACAGACTATGCCAGATGAAGCGATGTGTGATGAGATAAACGCTATTGATGATTCTGCACTTTTAGATGACCTTGCTTGGACATATTTTCACCACTCTATACTAGAACATGCTAACCTCTCTTTTCTTATTCGTGGAACTTCTCGTGGGGTACTTCAAGAGCATGCTCGTCATCGTATTCAAGCTATCTCAGTTCGTTCCACCCGTTATACTATGAGTTCACTTATTAATGCTTTTGTTGCTTCAAAACAGTCTGCTAGTGAGGCTGAGGCTAAAGAGTTTTTTATCCAAAGAGTGCTTGGCTTTGATATGTTTGTAACTGCTGATGAGGCTTATAATCGTGTTGAGATTTCTGGGATGTATGCTAAGTTAGCATTTCAGTTTAACAAACTAGAAGATTTTTACTCTATAAGTGTTGCCAAAAGTTCACTTGGCCTTTTAGAAGAGTTTGAGGGGGACAGTATGGGACTTTACGAAGCACTTCAAGCTGGAAAGAAAAAGCGTAATGTTGGGGATGCATTTAAGCATATTATCTCTGACAATGTAAAAGTAGATATGGTGGTAACTTTTAATCTGAGAAGTCTAAAAAACTACTTTACACTTCGTGATAGTGGTGCTGCATTTTTTCAGATACGTTGGCTTGCACAAGAGATGATGCGTGTTACACCTCAAAAATATTTAGATTTAATTATTAAACAAAAAGTAGGGATTTAAATGTATAAAATAACAATACTTATGGCACTTATGCTAAGTGGCTGTGCAAACTTTACTATCAATGGAACTATGTGTGACCAAATAGCCCGTGACCCAGGAGCAATAATGCCTCAAGAGTGTAGAGACTATGATGAGAAAGAGGCAGATAAAGCATTCCATAAAATAGTAGAAGAGAAAAAAGTAGCAGATAAAGATATTAAATTTGATAAAGAAGAAGAATAATGACAAATAGAAGTAGTATATGTGAACTCTGTTCAAGTGAAGAGGATGTGGTTTTAGTTGAGTTATCAGTGAGTGATGCAAGTGAAGAGCAGAGTGTTTATCTCTGCAAAAACTGTAATGCTCAGATTGAGTCAGGAGAGTTAGATGAGAATCATTTTAACTGTTTAAATGACTCAATGTGGTCTGAGACACCAGCTGTTAAAGTTATGTCATATATTTTGTGGAGTAGATTAGGTCGTCAAGATATGTGTGAAATGATGTACCTAGAAGAAGATGAGTTAAAACTAGCACAGAGAGCTCTCAACGCAGAGGCAAATAAGCTTGTCTATAGAGATGCAAATGGTGTTGAACTTAAAGCGGGTGACTCTATAGTGATATTAAAAGATTTAGAGGTCAAAGGTGCTGGTTTTACTGCTAAACGCGGGACTACTGTTACTAGAATAGGATTAGCTCCAGGTGACGTCGGTCATGTTGAAGGTCGTGTAAATGGCACAAAAATTTTCATAAAAACAGAGTTTATTAAAAAAGCCTAATGAAAAAAGATGATAGATTTCATAAAATAGACAAGGATTTTCGTAACCCTTTTGCTCGTGATAGAGATAGAATAATTCACTCTGGTTCATTTCGTAAGCTAGAGTATAAAACGCAGGTCTTTTTAAACCATGAGGGTGATTTCTTCCGTACACGGCTCACACACTCTATAGAAGTCTCACAAATTGCCCGTTCTATCACTTCAACTTTAGGACTTAATGAGTCTCTGGCTGAGGCTATAGCACTTGCTCATGACTTAGGACATACCCCTTTTGGTCATGTTGGTGGCGATACCTTAGATGAGTGTTTAAAAGCAGATGGTTTTACTAATGGTTTTGAGCATAACTTTCAGAGTTTTCGTGTAGTCTCGCGTTTAGAAAAACGCTATAAAAACTTTGATGGACTTAACCTTACTTTTGCTACCTTAGAGGGGATACTCAAGCATTCATATCCTTACCACAAGTCATTTTTACCAGCTTCTATCCATGAGCAGTTTAACTTAGATAAGCATCCATCTTTTGAGGCGATGATAGTTGATAGGGCGGATGAGATAGCCTACACGAGTCATGATATTGACGATGGCGTTAACTCAGGACTTATTAGTTTTGAAGATTTAAGAGAGAGTGAACTTGTGCAAGAGATTCTTGCAAAGGTTGAAGCTGAGGGTGTTGGAGAGGAGAATGATGAGATGTTTCGTTATAGATTTAGCTCACACCTCATAAATCATCTTGTCTATTCTCTACTTGAGTACTCACAGCCTCGTCTCAAAGATGAAAACAACGAGACACCAATCGGTATGGATAAAGCATTAGAAACAAAGCTCAAAAAGCTTAAAAAGCTTATGTTTACAAAGATGTATCAACATAAAAGTATAGTACGAAAAATGTATGCAGGGAAACAGGCTATCAAAGGTCTCTATAATGGTCTAATGGAAGAGGAAAAAATGCTTCCAGAGTTTTACTATAAACAGCTAAAAACTCGTAAAAAGCATAGAGTTATAGCGGATTATATAGCGAGTATGAGCGATAGATATGCCCTAAATTTTTATAACGAAATGTATGGAAAACTCTGATAAGTGAAAGTTCTTTTTTTAATAAGTCTAATTTTTCTCTCTTTAAATGCAGCTCACACTGATAATACTCTTCCCTCTGAAGAAGTAATGATAGTTAAAGACAACTCGGGTCTTAGTGATGATGCGATTCGTCTTAAAGCGACAGTATCAGATGAAAAAGCAGAGTCTAATGTAACTCTAAATACAACTCAAGAAGATTTTTCAGAAATTTCACCTACACCTATAAAGTATGACTGGATAAAAACGAAATCGGGCGAGTGGTTTAAGGGTAAAATAAAAGCTCTTTATAACAATAAGCTTGAGTTTTCTAGTGCAGCTATAGGACTTCATAGTTTTAAGTTTGATACTGTCATATGGATAAAGAGTTATCAGATTATTAGTGTTAACATAGAAAACCTTGCTACATTTCCAGGTGTACTGCGTTTAAAAGGGGATAAGCTTAGGATTATTCAAGGGAATCATGAGTATGAGTTTGCACGTAAAGATATCATATCTTTTGCTCCAGATGGTGAATATGAGAGCAACTTTTGGTCAGCAAAAGCAACACTTAGTTTTGATATTCGTAGTGGTAATACTAATCAGTATGATTATAGTGCAAAAATAAATATGCTAAGACTCTCTTCTGTCTCTCGTTTTAGTTTAGACTATCTTGGACGAATCACAGAAAAAGAGGGTACTGAAATATCAAATAATCATCGCCTTAATCAAAAATATGATAGATACCTCACTCGTCATTTCTTTTGGACTCCAGTTTTTAGCGAGTTGTATAGTGATACATATATAAATATTCGACAGCAATTTACAGCGGGAGTAGGTCTTGGTTATACGCTACTTGATAGTAAAAAGGTAAGATGGAGTTTTTCTGGTGGTCCCGCATTTGTATATACAAAATATGAAACAGTTGTCCTTGGAAATAAGACAGAAGACTTTTCTCCTGCCATAGAGTTTAGTACGAAGTATCAAAATGACATAAGCTCTAGAATTGATTTAATCTATGACTATAAGCTAACCTATGCAAATACAGCGGCAGGTACATACAAGCATCACATGCTTTTAACATTAGAAAATAAATTGACATCGTGGCTAAACTTATCTATAACAGGAGTTTGGGATTATATACTTGAACCCCAAGAGACAGCACAGCAGATTATACCAGAGCAGAATGATTTTCAGTTATTGATAGGATTTGGTTTGAAGTTTTAGAGAAGTTTGTTTTGTATGTAGTGAAACGAGACTCCCGAAGGAGAAACGCTTACAGGCGTGATTCGTAACGTCTCATCATATAAAGACGTTTAAGCATTTTCTTACGAGAAGCTATTTTGAATTTCTTACGTTTTTCAGTTTCCGTTTCGTGGAAACGGCGAGCACGAGCTTCAGTAACGATTAAGTTACGATCAGTCTGCTTTTTGAAACGACGGTAAGAAGCGTCAAAATTATCATCATGGCGTAGTACTATACCTGGCATATCACATCACCTACTTTCTTTTTTAAATTTGACTGAAAGTATAGCATAAAAATCATCTTTTATTGCAGTCTGTATCTTTTCCAAAGAAACACCTGCGGTTTTTTATGATTTTATAGCTAAAAAATCCAAGCATAAGAGAAGCTAATAGCGCACTCAGAAAGGCTTGAAAGAGCGAACCGTGTATGTAAAAGTTATAACTTAAAACATATATTACAATTGCTATTATTAAACACATTCTATCTCCTTAATTATTTAGAACATTTTATAAGAGTAGGTAATCTACTAGAGTTAATCTCTTTTGTGTCAAAAATATATTCAAGAAGTTCATTGGCGAGAAGTTGATATGTTTTCCATCTTCCACTCTGCTCAGATGTAACTATATCTGCTTCTCTCATCTGTTTTAAATGACGAGAGACTAAAGGTTGAGAGAGTTCAAGTGTATCGCATATTTCACATACACAAAGCTCACTATCGCGTTTGAGTAGAGCTATAATATTTACTCTGTTTATATCACTTAAAATTTTCGCTAACATAACTAGTTCTTGCATCTAATCTCTTTTGAAGTTAAAATATATAACAATATCGTTATATGAATTATAGCATAAAAGGATGAGAAATGAAAAAGTTATTTTTAGTAATCGCATTAGGAGTGAGTTCGCTTATGGCTTCAACTGGGGCAGAGGTTTATAAGGCGAAGTGTCAAATGTGTCATGCACCAAAAGGTATGATGGATAAAGAACAGATGCAGAGTATGAGAGCAAAGATGCAAAATGCTACAAAAGAAGAGAAGATGGCGATGCGTGAGAAGATGGCTGAGAAGATGAAAAAAAGCGGGATGAGAGCACCGGCTATGCCTATGATTTCAGCTCGTCTCAAGAGTAATCTTAAAACTCGTGATGAGTTCATCACTTTTGTAGAAGACTACATACAAAACCCTTCTAAAAAGAAAGGTTTTTGTATGCCAATGGCCTATAAAAAGTTCGGAACTATGCCTCCTATAGGTAAAGGTATGAATAAAGCAGACAGAGCGAGTGTTGCTGCATGGTTGTACGACAATTATAAAGCTACAGGTATGTGTGAGATGAAGGGTAAAATGCAAGGTATGAAATGTGGTTCTGGTAAATGCGGAGCTTCTGATAAAACTGAGAAAAGTAGCTCTAAGTGTGGTGCTGTATCGATTCCAACACATTAGCCTATGTTTGAGTATGTAACACTTTTTGTAACTGCACTCTTTGACCTTAGCAATGCGATGGCTCCTTACATCTTGTTTGGACTCATCTTTGCAGGGATACTACACGAGTTAGTTCCTGATACTATTGTTAAAAACCATTTAGGTAAAGATTCTGTTTGGTCGGTTATAAAAGCGACACTCTTTGGAATCCCTCTTCCTGTATGTTCTTGTGGCGTTATCCCTCTTGCTACGAGTATAAAAAAGAGTGGTGCGAGTAATGGCTCTACACTTTCATTTCTTATCTCTACTCCTATAACTGGAGTTGATAGCATCTTAGCAACTTATGGAATGTTTGGTTGGGCTTTTACTATCTATCGTGTTATTACTTCTATGATTATCTCTATTATCGCTGGAGTTTTAGCGAACTTTTATGGGGAAGAAGAAAAAGTAGTAGAAAAACCAAAGCCTACATTTAGTATGGCACAGCCTGTAAAAGAAGAAGATTGTGATGGTGGGAGTTGCTGCTCTACTGCAAGTCATGAGAAAAAGAGTTTTATCACCATGAGTAAAGATGCACTTTCTTATGCATTTGGCACACTACTTAGTGATATCGCATCACCTCTTTTTGTAGGTCTTCTTTTAGGTGCACTCATAACAGTTGCTATTCCCGATAACCTAAGTGAGATACTTTTAGAGTACACATGGCTTTCATACATTATAGTTATCGCTATCGCCGTACCTATGTATGTTTGTGCTACCGCATCTCTACCAATAGCAGCTGGACTTATGCTAGCAGGTGTTGCACCCGGTGCTGCATTTGTGTTTCTCTCAGCAGGACCTGCGACAAACACTGTAACTATAGGTGTAGTAAAGAAAATGCTCGGAACAAGAACTCTTTATATCTATTTAGGAACTATCATCATCGGTTCAGTAGGTTTTGGGTTTGGGCTTGACTATATTTTGAGTGGAGTTGATGTCAAAGACTTAGTACATCTTCATGAAGAAGCATCTATTTTAGAGATAATCTCAAGTGTAGTGCTTTGGATTTTTGTTCTTTACTATATCATAAGTCCATACTTCGCAAAAAAAGAAGAGTGTGATGGCGGAAGTTGTTGCTCTGTTTAAGGGACAGAATGTCCTTTATTAAATAGTTATCTTACATAAAATATAGGCTAAAAATGAAATTAATTACAAATACTGGTAAAAGAAATCATAGAGCTTTGATTCAAAAACTGATTCTATCTTCAGAAAAAATTATTATCTGTTCAGGATGGATGAAAGAATGTGGCTTACTAAAACTAATCCCTTCGCTAAAAGAAACAATAAAAAAGAATAATGCATCCATCACATTTTTTACCAATGAAAAGCATACAGAGGTTAAAGCAATTAAGCTTCTAAAAGAAATACTGTAAATCAAGCATATACTTATACCGAAAAATAAAAAAACTTTACATTCAAAAATATACTATTTTCAAAGTGGAAACCAATTTACATCTATAATCGGTTCTGCTAATGTTACGGTGGGAGGATTGATTGAGAGTGAAGAACTATCTATTGAAATAAAAGGGACATTGCAATCAAAAGCCCTATTGAGGAATTTCTTGATTCACTATTATCAAAAGAAGCTCAGAAAGTTGTTTAGGTTTTAAGTTTGATTGAAGAGATGGAAGATGTTTCTACTAAGTTCTATAAAAAACTTAGTAACTGTGATGACATTATAGAAATCAGAGCTCAAATTGGTAAAAACAATTTTCGACTTTTAGGTTTTGAAAATAAAGGTACATTGGTTATCTTAACAAATGGCTTTAAAAAGAAAGACCAAAAAATTTTAAAATCTGAAATTACCTTAGTAGAGAAAAGAAAAAAAGAATACCTTTCAAGAGGAGATTAAAATGAGTGACTTAAAAAAGTATATTACTAAAAGAAAAACTACAGATACAGAGTTTGCAGAAGGTTTTGAAAGTGGCTATCAAGAGTTTAAAATTGGTGAAATGTTAAAAATGGCAAGAAAAGAGACGGGTTTAACTCAAGAAGATGTTGCAATTGCAATGCATACTCAAAAGTCAGCAATTTCTCGTATAGAAAACCATGCCCAAGATATTAGACTCTCTACACTACAAGCATTTGCTAATATTATGGGCAAAGAGCTCAAAATACAACTAGTATAAGAGTGTCTAAGATAACAAAATAGAGTAGCTAATTAAGTTATTCTTTTAATCTAAATAGAGACTATGAATGAGTATTTTATAATTTTGATCATGTTTCTCTGATTTATAGCTAGTAATTACAAGTGTTTCGTTGTCATCATCGAAGTGAAAATCTTCTTGTGATAGTTTAAATTGTGTTTCAAACTCAATGTCATTTATCTCAGGGAGTATGACATTTATGGCACTCGGTGTATGAATATGAAAAATTACAGGTGTCATTTCACGAAATACTCTACTATCACCGACGTGGTATGCTACTTCAAATTTGTTAAAGCCCATTGCTGTCTCTGGTGTGATGGCATTCCAGGCTAAAAAAGTGCTAATTGCTTCTTTGTTTACTTCTTCTTTTGTGAGTGACATATTTATTCCTTTAAAGTCTATTATTTTGGATTTATTTTAGCTACTTTTGACTTAACTTCAAACTAGCATAAAAACTAAATTATATTTATGGTAGAATTTTAACATGAAAAATAAAAGAGTACTTACTTTACTGCTATTGTTTGTTATGAGCTTCCAAGTTGTTCATGCTTTGGCAATAGATATGCTTGATACTCATAAGTGCCAAGTAAATGAGTATGTTAGTGAGTTTACCCAAGCAGTTCATGTTGATGAACCTAATGATATTTGCAATATGCATTCAGCATTTCATCTCTCTTTTTTAATTCCCACAAATCTCGAACTTATCCAAACAGATAAAGTACAAGAACTACCCTTTTCTAAGCTAGTATCATACGACTATGACGGGACACAAACTTTTTTAATACCTCCACGAAACATTTAATACACTTTTACCTATAGCTATGCCTTTTTTATAGCATAACACCACTATAGTTAAAACTTCACCCCAAATAATCTTAATACAAAAGGATATCAAATGATATATAAAATAATAACAGACACGCCATTAGAAAATATAAAAAAAGAATTAGCAGAGCACTCTAAAGAGGGTGGTTTTGGTGTTTTAGGTTCTTATGAATTTCAAAAAATACTGCAAACAAAGGGCTTTACTTTAGATAAAGATATAACTGTTTATGAGTTATGTAACCCACATGCAGCACACGAAGCACTTCAAGCTATGCCTGGGATTTCAGTTTATCTTCCTTGTAGAATTTCACTGTATGAGGAAAATGGTAAGACAGTCCTTGCAACTATTGATATAAATGACATAATGAACTCTATAGAAGTAGATGCAGATTTTAAAGCACATATGCAGAGGGTTTTTGCATATCTTCAAAATGTTATGAATTCATGGAAGTAAGATGAAGAAATTATTTTTAGTTCCCCTACTTATAGGTACACTTCAGGCCCAAAACTTTGAAGCTTTTTTAGCAGAGTCGGTGCAAAAGAGTCCACTACTTAAAACAAATGTTTTGAGTTTGGAACAAGCACAGGAAAAAGCGACACTTACAACTCGCTACAAAAATCCAACACTCTCCCTTCAAGTTTCAAACTTTTCTCTTGATACAGGGAATAGTGAAGTGGGTTATAGTGCAGGGATTTCTCAACCCATACGTTTATGGGGAGTCTCAGGTGCTAGAGAAGATTTAGCAAAGGCACAAACTTCACAAGTAAAAGCAGGTGTTAAACTTTCTCGTGCAAATTTTGTCAAAAAACTATCATCTTTATATGCAAAGTATAAAAGAGCTGTTGGTGCTGAGAGTTTAGCAAAAGAAGAGTTGGCTATCGCTCAAAATATTGCAAAAATTTCTCAGAGTAGATTTGAAAATGGAACTATTTCGAGAGTGAAGTACATTCAAGCTTCACTTGATGCTAAACGTGTTCAAAACTTTCTTGCACAAACACAGGTTGTAAAAACAAGTGCTTATTATAGAATGATGGGCTATAGAGGATTAAGTCAAGAGGTAGAAGTTGATACTGAGTATGACTTTTCACTCTCTAAACTGAGTGAAGCTATATCAAATGCACAGATAGAGCTTTCTCGTGCCAGAACTAAAAGTGCACAAGCAAATGCCGAGCTTAATGCAAACAAACTTGAATGGGTAAGTCTGTATGGTCAGTTCGAACAAGAACCAGACCAAAGCATAGCAAGAGTTGGGGTAAACCTTCCACTTGTTGTTTTTAATACTAAGAGCCAAGAGAAACAAATAGCAAAACTCTCAGCAGATAAAGAAAAACTAGTGACTCAAAATCTTACACAACAGCTTACTTTTAAACTTAGAGAGTTACAAAACTCTATACAAACACTAGAGGTAGTTGAAAAGACTTTAAAAGAGTTGCTTCTGTCTCAAAAAGAGCTTTTAGCAATGTATGAAGAGGGTTATAAGATAGCTAATATTAATCTAATAGAACTACAAAATATAAAAAACCAACTCATAAACACAAAAGAAAATCTTTTAAACATAACGCTCTCAAAAGAGTTAAACATCATACAACACAACTATTTAACAGGATCATATAATGAATAAGTTACTTCTCTCAAGCCTTTTGCTTGCATCAACTATTTTTGCAACTGAGATACCATTAGAAAAAGTACAATTACACAACTTTAACAAATCAGTTGAGCTTAACGCTCAAGTCATTCAACTCTCAAACGCACAGCAGTCTGTTACTTCATTAGTTGCAGGTCATTTAGAGAAGTACTATGTCAAACCAGCACAAAAAGTAAAAGAGGGACAAAAAATAGCACTCATAGAGTCTATAGTCGTTTCAAAAATGTCTGCTGATTATATAGCACTTAAAAAACAGCTTGTTGCGGTGAGTAAAAACTATGATGCAAGTAAAAACCTTTATGAAAAGGGTATGACTTCTATGCAGGAGTTAAATAACCAAGAGATTAAAAAGAGTAAGATTAGTGCACAACTCACAGCATTAGAGTCTCAGCTTGATACTTTAGGGATAGATGCTGCTGCATTAAATAAAGCAACACCAAACTTCATCCTTCGTGCACATAGTTCAGGTGTGGTTTCAGCACTTCTTAAACCACTTCACTCTTCTGTAAATGTTAGTGATGCAATTTTAAGCATAGTAAAAAATCAAGCATATTATGTAAAGTCTTTTTTACCACTGGAGTATGCAACAAAGGTTAATGTTGGAGATAAAATAGTAGTAAATTATGCTGGTAAAGATATAGTGACTCATATCACACAGATCCTTCCAAAAGTAGATGAAACAACACAAAGAGTTGTTGTTCTCTCAAGTGTAGATGAGAAAGTAGAAAATCTTTTTATAAACACATACCTAAAATCTACTGTATATTTTGGTAAAGAGTATGCACATTTAGCAGTCAAAAAATCAGCACTTAGTTTTTTTAATAACGAGTGGGTTGTTTTTGTTCCTACGATGGAAGATGAACATCACGAAGAAGGTGCTGAGCATGATGCTGCAAAAAAAGAAGAGCATGTCGAGGCTGGCCATGATGAAGAAGCTGAAGAAGAGCATGGACATGAAGAGAATGAAGGTGAGCACCACGAAGAACATGAAGCACCTTACTCTTTAAAAGTTGTACAAATTGTTTCGCAAGATGAAGATTTTGTTGCAGTTGATGGTTTGGTAGAGGATGAAGTATATGTAAGTGCTAAGTCATACTATGTAAAATCACTTATACTCAAAGGTGCTCTTGGCGAGCATGGACACTAGGACTATACTATGTTAGAAAAACTCATAGAGCTATCGCTCAAGTATAAAGTACTAGTATTAGTCGCATTTATCGCTATCTCTGCATTTGGTTTTAAAGCTTATCAAGAGATACCCGTAGATGCATTTCCGGACATCACACCGAAGCAGGTTGTTATCTATACAGAGAGTCCGGGAAATTCGGCTGAGGATATCGAGAAGTTAATTACTTACCCTATCGAGTCTGCTGTTTCAGGTATGGCAGGTGTTAAACTCATCATGTCAAACTCTATTTTTGGACTCTCTTATGTGAGTATCTTTTTTGAAGATGATATGGATATTTATTTTCTTCGTCAGTTAGTCTCAGAAAGACTTACATCTATAGATATTCCTCAGGGTTGGGGACAGCCAGTTCTTGGGCCAAACACAACAGGTCTTGGACAGGTTTTTTGGTATGAGGTAAAAGATAGCACGGGGAAATACTCTCTTCGTGAGATAAAAGAGATGCAAAAGTATCTTGTAACACCTCTCTTTAAATCAGTTGCCGGTGTTGAAGAAGTTATCGGTTGGGGTGGAGATGAGAAGCAGTACAATGTTCTCATAGACACGAAAAAACTTCAAAACTTTGACATCACTTATGCTGACATAACAAATGCACTCAGAAGTTCAAACCAAGCAGCAGGTGGACAGTACTTAGAGTTTAACTCTGAGCAGTATCTTATCCGTGGTGCAGGTCTTTACAAAACACTCGATGACATTCGTAACACTGTTGTAAAAAGCAGTACTGGTCAGTCTATAACTATCAACGATGTAGCAGTAGTTCTTCCAGGGGCAGCACCGCGTTTTGGTGCAGTTAGCATAGATGGTAAAGAAGCTGTTATGGGTATGGTTCTTCAACGTACTGCAACAAATGCCGCTAAAGTCGTAGAGCGCATCAAAGCAAAGATAGAAACTGTAAACATAGCACTCCCAGATGGTGTCACTATAGAGACTATCTATGACAGAACTGAGATAACTCACAAGGCAGTGAGCACGATGACTTCAGCACTTATAAGTGGAATCATCCTTGTTGCTATTGTATTATTTCTATTTCTGTTTGAGTTGAGAAGTGCGTTTATCGTTATACTTTCACTTCCTCTCTCTCTTCTTATCGCATTCTTGCTGATGGATTATTATAACCTCTCAGCAAACCTTATGAGTCTAAGTGGACTTGCAATTGCTGTGGGAATGATAGTCGATGGAACTATAGTTATAGTGGAAAATAGTTTTAGGCTTTTGCATGATAAACCAAATGCCAACAAACTTGAAGTAGTAGCACAAGCAGCCAAAGAAGTGGCAACTCCTGTAACTTATGCTGTTCTTATCATTGCGGCTGTATTTATTCCACTGCTTTCACTTGATGGACTAGCTGGAAAGCTCTACTCACCTATGGCACTTAACATTGTATTTGTTATGTTAGGTTCTTTGTTAGTTGCATTAGTTTTAGTACCAGTTCTTATACTACTTCTTTTAAAACCCACATCTTCTGCTGAAAATGTTGTGATGTTAAAGATTAAAAAAGTGTATACTCCACTGCTTATGTTAGCTCTTAACAATGCTAAGAAAGTTCTAGTGGCTGTGAGTATTATTTTTGTTGGTCTTGCGTTTGTTCTAACACAACAGGGGCGTGAGTTTATGCCTGAACTAAACGAAGAGTCGATTATGTACCGTGTTATCGCCATTCCTGGTACTGCTCTTACTCAGTCTGTGACAACTGCACAGATGCTTGAAAAGCATATACTTGAGACTTACCCAGATGAGGTCTTATCAGTTCTCTCTATGATAGGAAGAAGTGAAAAGGGTGAGACTGCTCAGGGTAACTATATGGAAGTTCTTCTAACACTCAAGCCAGGTATAGAAGACCTACCAGCTCTAACAAACAAAATGAACGAAGACTTAGAACACACCTTTACTCATGTCGCATTTATCCCAACGCAGCCTATCGCTATGAGAATAGAAGAGTTGCTCGAAGGTGTAAAAGCCGAACTCGCTGTGAAGATTTACGGTGATGATCAAAAAATTCTTGATACTATATCTAAAGAGATTCAGTCTGCTATTAGCGGTGTGGATGGTTTAGAGCGTATGGAAGTTGAGTCACAACTCGGTCAAGCACAGATAAAAATTACACCTGACTACCTTGCACTTGCTCGTTATGGCATCAGTGTTGATGAGGTTATGGATGTTATCCGTAATGGTATAGGAGAAGAACCTGTAAGTGAGAAGATAGAAGGCATCCGTCGTTTTGGTATAGTTGCTAAGATAAAAGATGCAAAAAAAGATGCACAAAGCATAAAAAAAGTAACCTTGCGTTCAAAATCAGGTGCACTGGTAACACTTGACCAGATATGTAGTGTAGAGATACAACAAGGTGCTGCGTTTATCAAACGTGAGAACTTAAGTCGTTATATGGTGCTTTCTATGGAAGTAGAGGGTCGTGATGTTGCTTCATTTGTTGCAGAAGCAGACCGTATCATCAAGACAAAAGTAAATATGCCTACGGGTTACTACATAGGTTGGGCAGGTGACTTTAAAAACATGAAAGAAGCGACTGATAAACTGATGGTGATTATACCTATTACAATTCTTTTAGTTATATTGCTTCTCTTTACTGCGTTTAACTCGCTTGGAAAGGCGATGATTATTTTACTTAATGTTCCTTTTGGATTTATTGGTGGGATTATCGCTTTAGTTGTGAGTGGGATTTATCTTTCTGTGTCGGCTATTGTAGGTTTCTTGGCTATCTTTGCCATCGCCATACTTAATGGTATTGTACTTGTTAGTTTTATAGATGAGTTACGAGTGAAGTTTCCACATGTCGGACTCAAAACACTGCTAAAAGATGCAACACTACTACGTCTGCGTCCAGTACTGATGACTGCATTTACTACACTTTTTGGTATACTACCTTTACTTTTTGCTACAGGTGTAGGATCTGAGATACAGTATCCTCTTGCGGTTGTTATAACAGGTGGTATTATTAGTTCAACATTCTTAACACTACTTATCCTCCCTTCTACATATTTACTCTTTTATAAAAAAGAGCATTTTTGTGAGGATAATACAAAGTAAATAGCTTTGATAGTTTAGCGAAGTAACTAACACTTCGCTAACACTCTTGTGTGATAATACGACTATCAAAAACAAAGGAATACAAAATGAAAGCGACAAAAATTATATTATCACTAGCAGTGATGGGAACATTAACTTTAGGTTTTGCAGAAGAAGATGTGACAGTTACAGCAGAGACACAAGTGAGTACAGAACAACGTGTAGAGCAGATGAATGAACTGAAAGTAAAGTTGATGAATATGGCTCCATCAGAGCGTCAAAGTGCAATGCAAGATATGCAAGCTGATATGCCAGCAGACATGAAAGAGCAGATGCAAGTAAATGCAGGTGAAAGACAAGATCGTACGACAGAGCATGCTTTAGAGATGCAAGCAGAACATTCGCAGGAGTTAAATAAGTACCAAAATATGAATCAAAACCAAGTTGCTCAAGAAATTAAACATGAGATAACATCTGGAAGAATGTCAACAGATGATGTTAATACTAGAAGCATGATGAATAGATAGTAATTTAGATAAAACAATGAGAAAAAACCTTATAATCTTAATCTTTTTTGGTACAATTACTTTTGCTGATATGGGTAGTACAATGAATATTGATGCACAGATTCAGCAGATTCGAACCGCATCACCTGCGATGCGTGTTGAATTGATGAATGAGTTTAAAAAACGGCTTGTTCAAATGAATGAGAGTGAAAGAATAAATGCTATTAAATCACTACAAACTAAACCACAAGTAGAAGATTTTAACTCTATGCAAAATAAAACAATGCAGATAGAAACACATAAAGATATAATTCAATATCAAAATATGAATCAAGAACAAAGTGTTCATCAAGAATCCCAAAAGAATAATAATAATAATCATCAAGGCCATAAAAGCCATCAAAATTTTCATGATGGTCGGTTTTAATCTTACAAGGAGTGTAATTTTATGAAAAAAATAGTTTCAATAGTATTAGTTTTAGCAACAAGTTCTCTGTTCGCATATGTGGATACAGATTTTGATGGTGTAGAGGATGGGATGGACCTTTGCCCAAATACCTCGTTTACAGAGTTAGTAGATATTAAAGGGTGTCCTATTAAGTCTTTAGTATCTCCACATAAATTTGATATTATTGTTGGAGCGAGCTACTCTGATATAAATTATCAGTCAGCATCACAAACACAAACACTCTCTAGTACAGTTCAGTTTGACTACTACTATAAGAACTTTTCTCTAAGTGCTTCAACATCATACTTTAATACATCAAGTGATACTTATTTAGATGCTGGATTAAATGACTCTTTTGTAGGTGCATCATATACTATTAAGCCTACAAATTCACTATATATTCGACTTAATGCAGGAGTTATTCTTCCTACTTACGAGACAACACTCAACAATAATGAAACAGATTATACCGGTTCAGTAAGTCTAAGTTATACAGTTGCAGGAGTGAGTCTATTTGGTGGCTACTCGTATACTTTCATAAATGATCTTGACACAACAGTTACAGATGCAAATGGTACGACAACTATTAGCTATCAAAATGCAGAAGCTTATAATGTAGGTATCGGTAAATCTATCACTGATAAACTCTATATGAGTGTTTCATACAACTCAGCTGATAGTGTTTATGAAAATTTAAAAGATATAGAGACAGCATCTCTGTACGGGTACTATGGTATAGATACTCACTGGTTTACTACATTTTCGTATGCTCGTGGTTTGAGTGATACGGCGAGTGATAATTATGCCTCTATTCGTTTAGGGTATATTTTTTAAAAGGGATAAAAATTGCCTAAAATACTTCTTTTAGAGGATGATTATGAACTAGCAGAGACTATTAAAGAGCTGCTAGAAGAGAGTAACTACAGTGTTGATATGGTGCATACTGGTAATGATGCACTCGATTACTCTTACGATAACAGATATGATCTTTATATATTTGACATAAATGTTCCCGATATGACAGGGATAGCACTGTTAGAGAGTCTCCGTGGTGCAGATGACAATACCCCTGCAATATTTATAAGTGCCTTAGTAGATATGAACTCTATTGCTCAGGCATTTGATGTTGGCGGGGATGATTATATTAAAAAACCTTTCTTTCCTCAAGAGTTACTTATTCGTGTAAATGCAAAGTTTACACAGAAGTCTCAAGCTATTATTTATAAAGATTTAGAGTACTTTTCAAATACAAAAGAGTTGTATCTTAATGGTTCAAGAGTCTCTTTAGGTGAAGTTCAAGAGTGCCTATGTGATATCTTTATGAACAATATCGGAAATGTACTTGATAAAAGTATCTTGATGGACTGCCTTGTAAAGCCCTCAGATACTGCTTTGCGAGTAGCATTAAATAAACTCAAACAGACAACCATGCTTCCGATAAAAAATATTCGTGGTGTTGGATATATTCTTGAAAAAGGTTGAGATAGAGTCACTCCTTAAAAGTTTTACTCTCTTTTTTATCTCACAGCTTATCCTTGTGGGAACTATCTTTTTTATAGACTATAAAAGAGAGGTTCAGGTACTAGATGAGAGTATGTTCTCACAAATGAGAATCTGTAGCTTTAACTTAAAATGTTCAGAGTTTGAGATAGATTTTGCAGATGCAGAGTCAAATGAACTCTACAAGTTAACTAAAACAAGCGATGCCTTAAGTGCTTACTTCTCCATACCTAATTCAACACAAAATGTCTTAAAAATTTATCTACCGATAGAGAAGTATAACGCTAAGCTGAGTACTCTGCGAGAGAAAATATTTTTACAGTTTGTTATTGTTCTATTTGTGATTATTATACTCTCTTCACTCTTTTCTCTTTATACTATTTCACCTTTAAGAAATGCACTACGACTTACTGAAGAGTTTATAAAAGATATTCTTCATGATTTTAATACTCCTATCTCCACCCTGCGTTTAAATGTGAGTATGCTTGAGAATGAAATCGGTTCCAATAAAAAAATCACTAGAATAGAAAAAAGTGTACAAAATATTTTAAATCTTCAGAGCCATCTTCGCTCTTACCTTGATAACCATGAGGCACAAAAAGAGCAGTTTTCTTTAGAGAGCTTTTTACAAGAGAGAGTATCACTTTTAGAGAGTAGTTATAATGGTATAGAGTTCTCTGTAGAGTTAAACAAAGATGTACAACTCTTTACAAACAAAGAGGCATTTACTCGCATCGTAGACAACATTTTGTCAAACGCGGCAAAATATAATATGCAAGCGGGGAGTGTGACTATCCTTTTTAAAGATAATATTCTCCAAATTAAAGATACAGGAAAAGGTATCAAAAATCCTAAAAAAGTTTTTGACCGTTTTTATAAAGAGCAAGAGAGAGGCATAGGGATTGGGCTTCATATTGTTAAAAAGTTTTGTGATGAACTTGCTATTGGTATATCTTTAGAGAGTGAGCTAGGTGTAGGAAGTAGTTTTTACTTGGATGTAAGAGAACTAATACTTCGCTAACATATCCATTGTATACTTTCGCATAACAAAAAAGGATCTAAAAATGAAAAAAACAATTATAAGTATATCACTATTAGCAACACTACTTTGTGCAGGAGATGTAAACTATTCAGAGGGTTTAAGTATGCTTGCAGATGATGTAAAAGTTTTAAATACAACAGCAATGAGCTCAATAGGAAAACTAGCAAATAGTGATTCTGAACTTAAAGCATATGAAGCAAAACTAGAAAAATATGAGATGCAAATGTCAGAGTTAATGGTAGATGTGCAAAATGATTTTGCAAGTAAAGAGGATGCTTTAGTAGCAATGGATAAGGTAGAGAACTTAAGTTCTCAGTCAGTTGTATTGGCAAAAACTGTAGCATATCTTGCATCACATCAAGGTGATAATGTAAGCGATTCATATTCAGAGACTTTAAAAAGTATTTCATCAACTGTTCTTCGTCTCTCTGATGACATAGGCACAATGGCTGATAGAATTTTAGTGATGGCAGATAATATTGGAATTATGGCAGATAGAATTGTAAAAACTCAAGAGATTCAATCTGCAAATCTAAACGCGACAACACAACTCGTACAAGTAGCAATGGGTGCAACACAGATGCAGATGAATACTTCTCAGTCTCAGGGCATGCAAAACAGCTCTTCAATGAGTCACTCTGCTTCATCAGCATCTTCTGGGTCAATGTCAACAGGTGCAATGCCACAAAGATAAATTATAGGCTGTTTTTAACGAAATACTCTGTATAATTCCCCTATGATTGCACAAGACTCCATAGAAGCCCTTAAAGCACGACTTGATATTGTTGATGTTGTAGGAAACTATGTGGAGCTTAAAAAAGCAGGGGGAAACTTTAAAGCCCCTTGCCCTTTCCACGAAGAGAAATCCCCCTCTTTTGTAGTGAGCCCTCAAAAACAGATATATCACTGCTTTGGCTGTCTCCCACCTTATCAAAAAATTACGACTCCTGATGGATATAAAGTGATAAAAGATGTCAAAGTAGGTGATACAGTTTTTGCTGCAAATGGTACTTTGACCGAGGTAATAGAAGCAGTTTATCATACTAGCGAATTTGATATTCTTTCTTTTAGAACTGCTTTGAGTGCTTCAGTTTCTTGTTTTACTCAAAACCACGATATGCTAGTTATCAAAAAAGAAGATGCAAGTGCTAAACTTCCATATCTAAGAGTAGAAAAAACAAGACCTTTAAAATTTTATGGACGTATTAAAAAAACAAAACGAATTTATAATTTAAAGATTCAAAGAAGTTTTGCAAATGATGTAAAAGTGGGTGATTACTTTTTGTATCCTCGTAATACACAAGTGCTAAAAAAAGAGTATCTAGATGTTTCGTCTTTTTGGAAGAAAAAAGAGTTTGGCCCTAGTGTAGAGAAGTTAGAAAAGATACAACTTGATGCTGACTTTATGTGGTTAGCAGGGTTTTATGTAGCAGAGGGAAGTACATATAGAGGTGGTATAAAGTTTTCTATATCTTCAAAAGAAACTGCATATGCACAAGAGATAGTGCGAATTGTTAAAAAACTTTTTAACAAAAAAGCAAAACTGTTCTTTAGAGAAGATAGACCAAATTCTCTTGAAGTGACTATATCAAGCACAAATTTAGAGTATATATTTGCAGAGATTTTTAAGAAAGGTGCTCAAAATAAGAGCTATCCATTTTGGTTTAATTCACTCGAGGAGAACCTCAGAGAAGCTCTTTTCAAAGGTCTAATGGATGGAGATGGTTGTTATAGTCGCAATACATATGACACAATAAGTGCAACTTTAGCTGATAGTATGATTGACTTAGCTATATCTTTACATAAGTTACCATCTTGCAGGATTTCTAAAGCACTAGTTGATAAAAATGCTGTAAAACATAAACAAGCTTATACTATTTATTTTAAACAAAGAGAGTCAATAGAGAGTTTTTATGAGTATATAGATGAAGTTGAGTATCTTTTTATAAGAGTAAAAGAGATACAAAATATCGGGCATGAAGAACTTGTGTACGACATAACTGTAAAAGATAAAACACATACTTTTTTGACAAATCATTTTGCAGTAGGGAACTGTGGTGCCGGTGGAGATTCTGTTAAGTTTGTTATGGAATATGAGAAGCTTAACTATCCTGAAGCCTTAGAAAAACTAGCTGAGAACTATAACTTTACACTTACACACACAGATAACAAACATAACAAACCACGCTCACAGGTTATGGATAAGTTAAATGAGTGGTACCAAACACTACTCACTCAAAATAAAACGGCACTCACTTATGTACAAGAACGTGGCATTTATGAGAGTAGTATTGAGAAATTTGGTATAGGCTATGCCCCTGATTCAAACGCCACTTTAAACTATATTCGCTCTGAGCAGTTTGCCATTAAAGAAGCCATAGATATGGGTGTAGTTGGATATGAACCAAGTCGTAACCAGACCTATGCTCGTTTTATAGAGCGAGTAACTTTTCCTATTCACTCTGCAAATGGTTCTATTGTTGGCTTTGGTGGTAGAACTATCACAGGACATCAAGCGAAGTATGTAAACTCCCCTGAGACTGCTTACTTTAACAAGTCACGACTACTGTATGCATATCATCTAGCAAAAAAGGCACTCTATAAAAAAGAAGAGATTATCATCACAGAGGGATATCTTGATGTTATTATGCTCCATCAAGCAGGTTTTGATAATGCAGTCGCAACTCTAGGAACAGCACTTACAGTTGAGCATCTTCCTCTTTTAAGAAAAGGGACACCACGAGTTGTTATGGCCTATGATGGAGACAAGGCAGGTCGAGCAGCAGCACTTAAAGCCTCTAAACTACTCAGTGCTAGTGGTTTTAATGGTGGTGTTGTGGTTTTTGAGGGAGGACTTGATCCTGCTGATATGGTAAAAGATGGAAGAGTCGAAGAGTTAGCAAATATGTTTCGCGACCCAAAACCATTTATAGAGTTTGTTTTAGATGAGATACTTTCACTGTATGACCTGCGAAATCCAAAAGAGAAAGAGTCATGTATGGGTGAGGGTGTGAGTTACTTAAAAACACTCTCTCCTCTACTTCAAGAAGAGTATAAAACATACCTTGCCTCGCGTTTAGGTGGTATGGGAGTCTCTCCATCCTTAGTAAAGTTACATTCAACTAAGCAACAGCCCAACAATGCACCACTTATGCAAAAAAATTCGCATAAAGATTTTTGGGAACTTACACTCATAAAAACAGTTATAGAAAAACCAGAGTTTATAAACCAGATACTTGATGTTCTTGACCCCTCTCTTCTTCAGTTTCACTCTCGAGAGTTTTCTTTAGCCTTAGCAGGTAAAACAGATGCCCCTGAGCTTATGTCTATTCTCGTTGATGAGAGCATAGTGGTATTAGAAAATGAAGAGGCATTAAATGCAGAGTTGATAACTTTTCTTTCGCGTTACTATGAGAGAGAATTACGCAAGGTGAACTTTGCTCAAAATATCTCTTTTGAGGAGAAAGCTTTTTATATTAGAAGATTTCGTGGCAAGATTGCTAAACTTAAACAGGGTATGCTTGTCTCCTTTGATAGTTAAAGAGAGATGTAAACAATTCATAAATTTTTGGCTATACTTAAGGTAATTTTATTTTAAGGTAACTTCATGGCTGGAATACATTTTTCATTTGACAACTTTAAAGAACTACTGAGTCTAAATATGGGTATCGCACAGAGACTTGATGAAAATCGTGCTGAGAGCTTTACACTTTTGTATTGTAACTTTAAGGGTATGGCTACTGAGCAGATTGATGAATCTTTAACACAGATACTCCGTACCTCTGATTCTATAGTTAATGATGGAGAGGACTACTTTTTTGTGCTCCCCTATACTGATAAATATGGTGCAGATATAGTAAAAAAGATGTTTGATGAGTTTTTTGCAAAATTTTTAGATGCATTTTTACTCTCTTATCCAGCAGATGGAGAGGACGCTGTAAGTTTAATGAGCAATATGCAAGATAGCACAAGTACATTTTTAAAACATGACTTACACTGTTTAGACCGTTTTACTAGAAACTACTAAACCCTTCACTCTTAAACTTATAATTTTTAGAGTTCCTATAAAAAGAGATAGCATCTGCTATCTTTTGCTCTTTGTAGACTTTTTTATCACACACCCACCTACACTTAATCTTTTTGTTTTGCATAGCGGCTATATTTTCTTTAGAAGTCTTTTTCTCATAAATATGCTCACTAAAAAGAAGTGTGGACAGAAGAAGTATATACAATATTTTCATCTACACAAGATCGGCAAGAGTTAGAATAGTTGAAGTAAATGGAACAGTAGATGCTATATTTATTAAAAATCCTTAAAATATAAGACGAAACAGGAGTATAAGATGATTTCATTAGAGAGTAAAACACAAACTTCTACACCATCTTCTGCTTTAAGTTTAGCACCACAAGAAGAGGAGGGGGAATTAAGAGTCTCCTTTTCTGATCTGCTACATGGTGTGAGTGTAAAAAAAGATGATAAGCTTATTAAAAATATTACTTTAGGAGCAGATGTAGAGAGTGCTGAGGAGACTAAGTCGCTAAAGAGTAGTTCACTACTAGCCTTGCTTAAGGGAGAGAAAAAAGAGGAAACTAAGTTAGCTTTAGAGTTAAATCCAGAGCTGACAAAGAATTTGACTTCATCGGAGTTGAAGGTTCTTGTTCAAGATGCTAAAGAGTACTTAAAAAATAAGATAGTTACTAGTGAGGGATTTAAAAAAGCAGAGATACAAGCACTCCCTAAAACACTCAAAGGCTTAGTTCAAGTTGCCGAGAAGTTTGGTATTGATATAAGCAAGATAACGCTAGAAGATGTCAAACAGACTACTACACCCTTAACTAAACCAACACAAGATCTACTAAGTAGTATCGCTCCACCTAAAGAAAAGGGTATTAGCTCAGAGCCAAGAGTACAAGTAAAACTAGCTGATACAGTTGCAGTCAATGTAGATAAAGTAAGCAAAGAGACAAGAGATAAGATAGCTACAAGAGTAGATATTAAAGCAGAGAGTACAACTGAGCAAGTTCTAAAAGATACCAAAGTGACACCTCTGTTTAAGGCTCAAGTTTCTAAAGAGATAAGCACAGAGCAACTTGTAAATACTAAAATCACTACTTTAGAAGTAAATACACCTAAAAAGAGAACAAATGAGACTTTAAAGTTACTACTATGTGGTGAGAGTGTAACCAAAACAGACAAAGGTTTTACAGCAGACTTTTCTGTAGCAACTGCAAGGGTTTTAGCACCTCAGGTATCTCAAGCACCAACAAATATTGCTAATTCTTTAGAGTCTCTTTTAAAAGGGGAGAAGGGTGAGAATCCACAAACTCCAAAACTTGAGGGTTTGAACCTAACAAAAGCAGATAGTTTTGAGATAAAACTCAATGAAGCTAAACAGATGACGAAGTATCTTTCACAAGATGTGAAAACTGCTATTGAAGATTATAAGTCTCCATTTACTCGAATTAAAGTACAGCTGAATCCTCAAAGGTTAGGTACAGTAGAGTTGACAGTTGTGCAACGCGGTAAAAACTTGCACATAAATCTAAGCTCAAATAATGCAGCGATTAATGCTTTGGCACTCAATGCAAATGATTTAAAAATGCAACTTAATAATAGTGGAATAAATAATGCTTCCTTAAACTTTAATAACAACTCTCAAAGTTCAGAGCAGGGTAGTTTTGGACAACAACAGCAACATTCTCAACAGAGAAAAGAGGCTAAAGAAGAGTACAACTACTTTACAAATGAAGAAAAAAATGAAGAGGTTTTAAACTCTTTAGAAATTGTAGTTCCAAACTACGCTTAAAGGAAATATTATGAGTATTACAGCAACAACAAGTACAAGCGATGCTTTAGCCACGGTAACAAATGTAGCAGATGGGAATCCAAATGGAATACTTGGAAAAGATGACTTTCTAAAATTACTATTAGTCCAGTTGCAGTATCAAGATCCTACGGCACCAACTGATTCTGAAACGATTTTAAATCAAACTTCTCAACTTGCAGCCTTAGAATCAACACAAAATACAACGAATGCTTTAGAAAAATTATCTGCTTCATTAGCAAGTTCACAACAGTTTAGTACAATCGCTGCGATTGGAAAAACTGCAGACTTAGGAAGTGATAGTATAGCCTATACTGAGGGGTCAAGCTCCACCTTTGAGGTATATTTTCCAAATTCAGTTGAACAAGGAATTGTAAATATCACTAATGAAGAAGGTTCTATTGTCGGTACATTAGACTTAGGTACTAATCCTGCTGGTGTTTATCAGTTTACATGGGATGGTCTAGATGCAGCTGGAAATGCAGCAGCAAGTGGAATATATAGTGTCAATGCAAGTTATACAGACCAAGATGGTAATGCACAACAGACAAGACTTGGTGCATATCCTATAGAGTCAATGAGATTTGAGAATGGGGAGACCTTAGTAAAAGTAGGTTCAAGTTATGTTCCCTTAGAGAATATAGTAGAAATCTATTAAATTAGTTTATTTGTAAGAGGAGAATATTATGGCAATTCAAGCTTTTTATACAGGTATCTCTGGACTTCAAAATAGTTCTTTAGGTATTGATGTAATATCAAATAACATTGCAAATATTAACACTGTAGGATACAGAGGATATACAACAGAGTTCTCTAGTATGTTTGAAGATGCAATTAAAACAGGAACTGTATCTGGTGGTTCTATTGGTTCCGGTGTTCAGGTACAAACAACAAGTATGATGCGTGACCAAGGTACATTAGCCCTTTCAGATAGAAGTACAGACTTAGCTATTTTAGGAGAGGGATGGTTTGGTGTTGCAGGTGAGGGTGATCCTCTCTATACACGCGATGGCTCTTTTGGTTTTGATTCTAATAGTGATTTGGTAACTAGTGATGGTTTTTATGTTTTAGGAACTAAGGGTAATAATATCAGTGATGATAATATATTAACGGCTAAAATTGATGAAATAACACTTGGTGAAGTTACAACACAAGAAAGATTACGTTTCCCAAAAACACTGACTTATCCGGCAGAAGCAACAACCCAGTCAAAATTTTTAGGAAATATTGGTGTTGGGTATGAACCAATTACGATGAGTGCAGCAGTTGTGGACTCCTTAGGTAATAGAAACCAGTTGCGTTTAGAGTTCATCAAAGACCCTACACAAATAGCTCCAGGGAGTCAGTATACAGTAACTGCAACTACTCAAACTTTAGATGGAGAGACTGTTTCTGATACACAGGTTGGACGTGTAGAATTTGATGAAACAGGAGCCCTTAGTCTAAATACACTTGGGAATATTAATAACAATGGAGCAGATATGGCTATTGACTTAGGCATAGGATTTGATGGAATTACCTCAATCGACCTTCCTCTTGTTTCTGCTTCAAGCATATCTGATGGAACAATTGGTGGTGATTTAGTAGGCTACTCTATAAATAGAAATGCAGAAGTAATCGCTACATTTACAAATGGGGAGCAGAGTAGTGTTGGAAAAATAGCTGTGTACCATTTTCAAAATGAGCAAGGATTAGACCGTGTAAATGGTACACGTTTTAGTGCAAGTTCAAATAGTGGAGATGCACTCTTTCGTCAAGATGCTAATGGAAATAATATCAATGGTACAGAGGTAGTCAATTTCTCTCTTGAGAGCTCTAATATAGAGCTAAGTTATGGACTAACAGAACTTATAATTCTTCAACGCTCATACGATGCAAACTCCAAATCAATCACAACTGCTGATGAGATGATGCAAAAAGCCCTCTCTATGGGTGCATAAGAATTTCTTTAAAAGTTGGTACACTATATGCTATATATTCTTTACTAATACTCTTTGTTTACCAAGAGTAACATAAAGGACATATTATGTTAAAATCTTTATTTTCCGGTGTATCTGGACTACAATCTTCACAAGTAGCAATGGATATCGAGTCAAATAATATTGCAAATGTTAATACAGTAGGTTATAAATACTCAAGAGCAAATTTTTCAGACCTTTTAGCACAAACGAAGGCTATAGCAACTGCTCCACAAGGACAACTCGGTGGTAAAAATCCTGTTCAAGTTGGACTGGGTTCTACTGTAAGTTCTGCAACTCGTATCTTCTCTCAAGGTTCTATTCAAAACTCAGATAAAAATACCGATGTCGCTATTCAAGGTGATGGTTTTTTTATCATTTCTGGCGATAATGGAAATACATATAAGTATACACGAGCAGGTGACTTTAAGTTTGATGCAGGTGGAAACTTTGTTGATAACAATGGTTATATTGCTCAAGGATGGTTACGCGACCCTGTAACAGGTAAAGTAGACTCTACTGCTCCTATTACAAGTATTAACATCGCTCCAGGACTTACAACTCCAGCCTCACCAACTTCAGAAGTAGTCTTAAAAGCAAACTTAAATTCTGGTCCTTTAGTAGAGAGTCTCTCTCCTGCATTCGTAGTGGATGATGCTGGAGTAGTGGAAGACAATGGCTCTGGTGTTTCTACGGAAGTGTCAGGGAACTTAGGTGTTTTGTTTAATGAAACAGGAGAAGCATTCTCTCTTCAAGAGGGACAAGGTATAAATGTCTCTTTTGATGGTGGGACAACAGTATATAGTTATACTTATAGTTCAGATACAAATAACATTGCAACAGCAGCAGGAGCAAATAAAGTATTTACATCAATGGCGGACTTGCGAGAAGCTATGGATAATGAAGCAAGTACTGCTACGGGAACAAATGTAAGTGTAATTGTTAATAGTCAGGGTCAGTTTGAAATAAACAATCAAGATGCAACAGGAAATGATTTAAATATACAAGTAACTGCTTATACTGCTGCGGGTATTACAGAAAATACAAGGTTTACAAGAAACATGGAAGCCATTAATGCGGTTCTTCCTGCTGGTTCTATAGGAACCGCTATTTCACAAAGTTTTAATGCTGCAACACACTCAAGTTCTATAGACATTTTTGATTCACTTGGTTCGAAGCATACAGTGAGAATGGAGTTTAGAAAAACTGCAGTAGATACGGCAGCTGGTGCAACATGGGATATTGTAGTTAGTGTTCCTGAGCCAGCGACGATAGATACACTATTACCTTTTAATGAAAAAAGAGGTTCTATCCGTTTTAATAATGATGGTTCTCTTGCAACATACAATCCTCCAAATATTTCTTTTAGTGGAAATAATGGCTCAAAACCAAACCAACAAGTAAATCTCTCTTTTGGTACTGCTAATGATTATGATGGTATAACATCTTTTGATAGTCGTTCTTCAACTTCTGGTATCTCTCAAGATGGTTTTACAGGTGGAGATTTAGTAGGAATTAGAATTGATCAGTCAGGTACTTTAGTAGGTTCATTTTCTAATGGTCGTTCATTTGGATTAGCACAAATCGGTATGGCTAAGTTTACAAATAACGAAGGGCTTTCAGCTGCAGGTGGAAATGTATATGACCAAACAGCAAACTCAGGTGACCCTATCATCGGTACAGCAGCAACAGCAGGGCGTGGATTTATCCAGTCATCTGCTCTTGAAGCATCAAATGTTGACCTCTCACGAGCACTAACACAACTTATCATCATTCAGCGTGGTTTTCAGGCCAATGGTAAAACAATTACAACCTCAGATCAACTTCTACAGACTCTAATCGGTCTTAAAAACTAAGGAAATTCTTCTTAGTTTTTTCTCTTTAACTCTTTTAGCTATAATTATCCTAATATTTAATCATTAGGAATGTATATGCAATTCTCTGCACCCCTCAAATCAAACTCAAAAAAAGTAATGTTACTCGGCTCGGGCGAACTTGGAAAAGAAGTGGCTATCGAAGCGCAGCGTTTAGGACTTGAAGTCATCGCTGTTGACCGTTATCAAAATGCTCCTGCTCATCATGTGGCACACCGTTCTTATATTGTAAATATGCAAGATAAAGATGCACTCCTTGAAATCATCTACCGTGAAAAACCTGACTATATTTTACCTGAGATAGAGGCTATAAGTATCGATGCACTTTTTGCAGCAGAAGATAAGGGTTACAATGTCATCCCTAATGCAAACGCCGTAAGTAAGACTATGAATCGTAAAAATATTCGTACCTTTGCAGCAGAGGTACTTGACCTTAAAACAGGTCCTTATGAGTTTGTTACAACACAAGAGGGACTACTTGAGGCTAGTAAACGTATGGGTTATCCTTGTGTTATCAAACCAGTTATGAGTTCATCTGGTCATGGTCAGAGTATCTGTCGTAGCGAAGAGGATGTTCCTGCTTCTTGGGAGATAGCAAAAGAGGCACGCGGTGATGCGAGTGAGTTAATCGTTGAAGCTTTTGTTGATTTTGATTATGAGATAACTATGCTTACGGCTCGTAATGGGAGTGAAACAGTTTTTTGTGAGCCTATAGGACATGAGCAAAGAGATGGTGACTATGTTTTCTCGTGGCAGCCGATGCAGATGAGTGAGGTGGCAAAACAGAAGTCTCAGGATATGGCAAAAGCTATCACTGATGGTCTTGGTGGTCGCGGTATCTTTGGCGTTGAGCTTTTTATAAAAGGGGATGAGGTCTATTTCTCAGAAGTATCTCCTCGCCCACACGATACAGGAATGGTTACTCTTATAACACAAAGTCAAAGTGAGTTTGCTCTGCATCTTCGAGCTGTTCTTGGTCTTCCTTTAGGATTTACTTTTTATGGTTCTGGTGCATCTGCAGCATATAAAACAAGTATAAAACACTCAAATGCTCCGGTGATAAATGTAGATGATTCACTCTTCTCCGACAACTCATTTGTAAGAGTCTTCTCAAAACCAGAAGCACACAAAGGCCGTCGTTTAGCAGTTGCTCTAGTATACGATGAAGTTGATTCAGCAGTAGAACAGGCCCGTGATTTAATCCAAAAAATCAAAGATAACTAAGATGAGAATAGTTTTACTTGATGCTCTCACTTTTGAGGGTACTGATTTATCTGCATTTGACACTTTAGGAGAGGTGGAGGTATTTGCTACTACATCGCCTAAAGAGACTCAGGAGAGAATAACAAACGCAGAGGTTATAGTTACTAACAAGGTTGTTATCACTAAAGAGTGTATGCTTGGTGCAAAAAACCTCAAACTCATCTGTATAGCAGCAACAGGGATGAACAATGTCGACCTTGAAGCAGCAAAAGAGTTAAACATAGAAGTAAAAAATGTAGCAGGGTACTCAACTGACTCGGTAATTCAACATACTTTTTCTATGCTTTTTTATCTTCTAGGACACTCTCGTTACTATGATGAAGTTGTTAAAGATGGAACGTATTCGCGAAGTCCTATCTTTACAGATGTTTCACACCCTTTTTTTGAAGTTAAGGGTAAAAAGTGGGGTATCATAGGTCTTGGAAATATTGGTCGTGGCGTTGCAAATATCGCTAAAGCTTTTGGAGCGGATGTCTCTTACTACTCAACTAGTGGTGTAAACCGTACAGAAGACTTCCAAAGAACAACACTTGAAGAGATGTTAAAGTCTTGTGATATTATCACTATTCATGCACCTCTTAATGATAAAACAAACAACCTTTTAGATTATGAACAATTGTTAACTTGTAAAGATGGAGCAACGATTCTTAACCTTGGACGCGGGGGTATCATCAATGAAGATGCAGTTGCAAAGATTATTGATGAGAAAAATATCTCTTTTGGTTTAGATGTCCTAACTAAAGAACCGATGCGAGAAAATCATCCACTCCTTAGTGTTAAAAATAGAGATAATCTCTACATAACACCGCATATAGCTTGGACTTCAGTTGAAGCAAGAGATAAACTTATAGCAGGTGTAGTGCAAAATATCAAAGAGAGTTTCTAGCCTCTTATGGCAGAACTTGCTCTCTTTCTCTCTGCATTTCTCGCAGCAACTATCCTCCCCTTTTCTTCTGAAGCTGCATTTTATCTAGCTGTTACAAATGAGATGCCTCTCTTAAACGCCATGTTAAGTGCTTCAAGTGGAAATATTTTAGCGATAATTCTTAACTATTATCTAGGTTATTTTTTATATGAAAAAACAAAATTTAAACTTTTTAAATCTAAAACAGGCAAGAGAACTTATGTGTTAGGGCATAAGTATGGCTACTTTGCACTACTCCTCTCATGGCTACCTCTTATCGGTGACCCACTAACACTTGTAGCAGGTCTTGTTAGGTTGAAGTTTGTTTGGTTTGTTATTATCGCAGGTTCACTTCGGATTTTGAGATACTATATCTTAACACTTGTGCTATAATTTACTCAATAATAAAAATGGAAAAAATATGAATACTAAATGTGATGTCTTAATAATCGGAGCAGGGGGAGCAGGACTAACTGCTGCACTCAATGCCAAAATGAGTGGAGCAGATGTAATCGTAATTACAAAAGAGTACCCAACTCGTTCTCAAACTTGTATGGCACAAGGGGGAATCAATGCAGCTCTTGGAAATGCAGGAGAGGATAGTGTAGAAGATCATATCGCAAACACTCTAAAGTCAGCACATGGAGAAGCTGACCCTAAGGCTATAGAATATATGTGTAGTGAGGCTCCAAAGGTTATAGAGTGGTTAGATAGCATTGGCGTTTGTTTTTCGAGAACAAGTGATGCTAAAGTTGCCCAACGTGCTTTGGGTGGAGCGAGTGCTTCTAGGGCCTGTTATGCACAAGACTATACAGGGCTTAAAATCCTTCATACTATTTATGATAGATGTTTGAGAGCTGACATCGAGATACAAAATGAGAAGTATTTGTTAGAGATTTTAAAAGATGAAGAAGATGTTGTTTATGGGGCAAAAGTTTTAGATATACGAAGTGGTGAAGTTGAAAATTACGAAGCAAATGCAGTAATACTTGCAAGTGGTGGTTATAGTCGGATTTATGATAAAAACTCTACAAACTCAACTGCATCAACGGGTGATGGCATCGCTACTGCAATGAGAGCAGGAGCAGAGTTAATCGACATGGAATTTGTGCAGTTTCATCCAACGGGTCTTAAAAACTCTAGCATACTTATAAGTGAATCAGCACGCGGAGAGGGTGGCTATGTTGTAAACTCTAAGGGTGAGCGTTTTACTAAAGAGTTAGCACCTCGGGATGTTCTTAGTCGAGCTATAGATGCTGAGATAAAAAAAGGAGAAAGTGTCTTTTTAGACATAAGACACTTAGGTGAAAAACTTATAGATGAGGGGCTTCCTCAAGAGCGAAAGTTAGCAAAACTGTATGAAAATGTAGACCCTGTGCATGAACTAATGCCTATCCGTCCAGTTGCACACTATACTATGGGTGGTATAAAAGTAGATAGCGAGTCGGCTACTTCGCTTAAAGGACTTTTTGCTTGTGGAGAGTGTGCTAACCACAGAGTTCACGGTGCAAACCGTTTAGGTGGAAACTCACTTTTAGAGATAGTTGTTTTTGGCAAACAAGCTGGTGTAAACGCCGCTCTTTATGCAAAAGAAAACAGTAGAACTGCTACTATAAAATCAGATGAAACATCCATTATAGATACGATAAAAGAGTATGAAAATAGAGATGATTTTTATGCTAAACGTGAGTATCTTGGTAATCTGTTTTATAAAAATGTGGGAATAGTGAGAACAAAAGAAGAACTCATAGAGACATTAGATGAAGTTCAAGCAATCAAAAAAAATATCTCTATGTTTGGTGTGAGTGACACTTCTAAAAAGTATAACACTAACCTTGTTGAGTTTATAGAGTTTATAAACTCCTTAGATGTTTGTGAAGTTGTAGTAAAGAGTGCAATTGAGCGCGAAGTGAGCTGTGGTGCTCACTATATAGTGTAGTGGTGGAAAAAAAATGAAAATAAGTATAAAAAAAGATGAGGGTTTTGTAGAGTATGAGACTACTTTAGAAGGGGCGACACTTTTAGAAATTTTGAGTGACATCAAACATAACAAAGATAATACACTAGCCTTTAGCAGTGGATGTAGAAGCAGTGTCTGTGGCTCTTGTTCAATGCGAGTAAATGAGCTAGAAGTATTAGCCTGCTCATACAAAGTAGAAGATGGAGATAGTATTGAACCGCTTAAAAATGTAGAAGTGATTCGTGATTTAGTTGTGGATATGGATAAGGCTTATAGTTTTAACCAAAAGGCAAAAGCATGGCTCTCAAAAATCTCATCAGGAATCAATCTTGATGAAAGTGATGCCAAAATAAACGAACTGCAAAGTGACTGTATACTTTGTGGTTCTTGTTATAGTGCTTGTCCAGTTTATTCTCTGAATGAAGAGTTTTTAGGACCTTTTGCACTGACTCGTATTTGGAAATATGTAAGCGATAAACGCGAGGACAATACATTGCAAAAAGTAACGGACATTCAGACTAATGGTGTTTGGGACTGTACACTTTGTAACAACTGCACAGTTGTATGTCCTCAAAACATTTCAAGTAAGAGTGATATAGAGATGCTTCGTATGAAGTCAGTACAAAATGGTTTTATAGATCCTAGTTTTGACTCCTTTGATGGTGGCTTTGGATTTGATGGAAGTCCTAGTTTTTAATGGCAGGAACACAAACGGACTAACAAACAAGATATGTTATAATAACTAAAAGAATAATAGGGAAAATAAAAATGGCAAAAGAACACTCATTTGATATAACAGCAAAGATAGATATGCAAAACTTTAAAAATGCGATAAATTTAGTAGACAGAGAAGTTTCAAACCGTTACGACTTTAAGGGTACTACTTATGAAGTAACTTACAATGAAAAAGCAAAAACACTAGTTTTAATCGCTTCATCAGATAATAAGCTTGATGCACTAAAAGATATTGTAATTGCGAAGTTTCTAAAACAGGGTCTCTCTTCAAAAGTTTTAGATGAGTTAAAAGTTGAGGACTCTAGTGGCGGTAACAGAAAAATGACTTTTAAGGTTGTGGATTACATCGAGTCTAAAGAGGCTAAAAAAATCTGTGCTGATATTAAAAAGATGAAGTTAAAAGTGACTGCAAATATAGAGGGTGATTCTATCCGTATCAAGGGAGCGAAACTCGATGACTTACAAAAAGTTATAACTATGGTTAAAGATGGCGAGTGGGAAGCACCTTTAGTCTTTGAAAATATGAGATAAAAAAGGATTTACGATGAAAAAGTTAAGTGTAGCAGAGGCTGCTGAGTATTTTGGAGTTTCAAAAGAGGCTATACATAACCGTGTTCGCCGTGGTTCTTTAGAAGCTGTGCTTGAGGAGGGTGTCAAAATGGTACTCTTTAATCCAGATAAAATAAGTAAAACGACTAAAAAACAGACTCAAGTAATACCAGCAGCTACAAATGATGAACGCTACTATAAACTTTTACAAGAACAAAATGAAAAACTTCAATGGAAAATTGATAAACTTGAAGGTGAAACAAGAGCACTTCGAGACCAAAAAGAGTTGATGCTTATAAATGAGAGAGAGAAAATAGAGGCAATTTATAAAGAAAAAGATGAACAACTTAAAAATATTTTAAGTACACTCTCTTCTCAGTTTATGTTACAAGAAAAACCATCTGAAATTATAGAGAGTGAAGCTGTTGAAGTAAAAATGCAAACAAAAGAGCTTCCTCAAGTAGGTAAAATCATCTCTTTAAAGAGCTACTTAAAATCTCAAAATTATTCTGAAAAAAAGAGAAAGAAAGTAAAAAAAGTTTTTAATGCAAGAGCTAAAAAAGATGAAAGAATCACTAAAATAAATGGTAAAATATATCTAGATTTTACCAAATATGATTATGAGGATTTATTGTCTTAGTAGGCATGGACACAATTTCGTCCTGCTGCCTTAGCCATATAGAGGTTCTTATCTGCAATCATTACATACTCATCTAAAAAACTATTTTTAAATGATTCTTTTGGTTTGACTGTAACCATACCAATACTGACGGTGGCAGAAATTATATGTTCTTCATGCTCAAGGGTAACTTGTGAAAATCTTTCTCTTACTTTATCTAAAACCTGATACCCTTTTTCTCTACTGAGTGTTGGTAAAATAATAATAAACTCCTCACCTCCATAGCGAATAATAATATCTGAGTTACGTAGATCTTTTTTAAGAGTTTGCACAAAAAGTTTGAGCATTTTATCTCCTGCAACATGTCCATACTTGTCATTTACTATTTTAAAGTAGTCTAGGTCACACATAGCTAGAACAAAATGGTTATTTGTAGCTAGGGATAGCTCATACTGACTCTCAAAAATAGACTTGAGTGCATTACGGTTGAGTGAACCAGTTAGGCTATCTTTGCTTATCTGTTTATTCATACGTATTTGATCAAGTAGGGCAAGTTCGGTTCCTATACTTAAAGACATAAGTTCACACTTTTCTAAATAGGTGATAAGTATATGGTAGTCTCCCTGTTGTAAAATATCATAAATCTTATGTGCAAATATATGTAGATTGTTATGAACATTAATGATAGAGTTGTATTTAGAATTGTTTTGAATAATTTTTTTGGCACCATTGTGAAGCCAGATTCCAAAGGCACAAGCATTATGGTTTAGCTCTGGAAAATCTGTAGTATCATTATCTTGTATATGCTTTGCAAGGTTTGAGAGCCAAATAAGATGAGATTCATAATGCTTGACAATGTTTTTTTCGACTAAGTCAGATAAAGAGCTTCGGCGGATGTTATTTTTACTCATCAGAGTATTTATGTACTTTGTGAGATAAATATATGCAATTTTATTATTAATATGTTTGAAAAGTTGCATAGCATTAATGATTTCATCGGTACTAAAGTTTGTTGAACTAATATTAGCCATAATGAAGTTTTCTAAATTATATACTTCATTAGAGAGTACTATGTATGGTATCTCTTTTTCAAGTTTAAACTCTGCTAATTCTGCAAAAAGTGCTAGAAGTTCCTCTTCTTTAAAGGTTTGAGTAAGCATAGTAAAAATATTACTATAGTATTTTTGTGATGCTTGACACTCTTGTGTTTTGATATCAATACAACTTGTATAGGTAACCATAAACTCATGTGTACTAATGTGTTTTTTATGCAAAATATTTGAAAAGTCATATCTCATGGCCTACCTTTTTATTTATATGTCATCTAGTTTAAGTGTAAGACCTTTAAGATGCGAAATCGGATGAGAGTATGCTACTCCACGTCCAGTTCCTGTTAAGTCTAGTTCGTCTACAACAGCTTTTATGATAGCATCAACCCTTTTACTTTGTGTGATAAACATAAGGTTGGAGTCAGACTCTCCCTCATGGAGACGGTTAAAGAAGTTGTCTATCTTTTCTAGACCCATCCCTCTTGCTTTTGTTATAGTAACACCACGAGCTCCAGCATTGCGAGCAGCAAGAATAGCTTGCTCCTCTTTTTCAATAGGTACGATGACATGTACAGCAGAAAAAGGCATATCGTAAGAGTGGCGTTTATCTGTTCCTTGAATGTTAATAGTCGAGAGGTTCATGTTGTGTACATCTTCAAGTGCATGACGTAGTTCATCCATATGGAGTTGCTCTTTTTCATGTTCACCCTTGACACCTATCTTTTCAGTGATGATACCGTAAAGCATAACTGTAATCATAGGAAAAAGTGAAGCAAACGCGATAAGACCAAAACCATCTATAAGTGGGTCACGACCTTCTATATTTGTAGCAAGACCAAGACCAAGTGCTGCAACTAGAGGAACAGTAACTGTAGAAGTTGTCACACCTCCACTATCATATGCGATAGGAATAATATACTTTGGTGCTAAAAATGTAAGAGCGATTACAAACATATATCCAGCCATGATATAGTAAACAATCTCACCCCCAACAACAATACGGTATGCACCCAAGGAGATACCAATAGCAACTCCAAGTGCAACAAAAAGACGCAGCACAAAGTCGTTTATCTTTCCATCACTTATCTCTTTAGCCTTTCTAGCAATAGCCGTGAGTGAAGGCTCTGCCATGGTAGTGGAGAAACCTATAAGAAAACCAAAAGAGTAGATAATGACATTATTATCATACTGAGTGAGCTCGTAAGCCATAGTCTCACCAACAGAGAAAAGACCCATTTCTAAACCAACGATAAAAGCATCAAGACCAAGTATAACTAGACCAAAACCGATGATGACATTTTTTAAGTTATCGATTGGTTTTTTAAGGATGATATACTGAAAGAAAAGGATAACACCAAGTATTGGTACTACGTCAATTACAACACTAACAAGACCTTTTAAAATGTCGAGTATCTTAAAGTCAAACTCTGCAGGTGCTGTAGCTAACTCTTGAACTACAGGAGCTATTTGAGTGACAGAAGTTGTAACAGCATCTACATATTCGTAAACAAATATACCGTAAAATTGTACAAATATCATAGGTGTAAGTGAAGCAAAGGCGATAAGACCAAAGCCATCTAAAACAGGATTTCTCCCCTTTATATTTGAAGCGAGACCGATACCAAGAGCGGCGACGAGAGGTACTGTAACTGTTGAAGTAGTTACACCACCGAGGTCATATGCAAGACCAACTATCTCTTTTGGAGCAAAAATTGTGGCTGCTACAACCATCACATAACCACTGATGATATAGTAGTGGATAGGGTGACCTTTGATAATACGCCACACACCAAGTACGATGGCAAAACCAACACTAAACGCCACAACCATTCTAAGGGTAGTGGCATCTATGCGCCCAGCACTAATACTAGCTGCTTTTTGTGCGATTACGATGAGGGCAGGTTCTGCGACTGTTGTTCCAAACCCAATCATAAAAGCAAAAATGACTATCCATTTTGTGGAGCCTTTTTTAGCAAAATCTGATGCGAGACCCTCTCCTACAGGAAATATTCCTACTTCAAGACCAAGAAGAAAAACAGCTAAACCAACACCAACTATAGCGAGACCAATGGCAGTAGTTAACCAGTTGTCGGGAACTGTTTGAATGATGGCAAGTTGAAAAAACATGATAACAAGGATGATAGGCAAGAGATCACGAAAGGACTCTTTTAAAAGTTGTAAAAACGAGGAGATGCTTAACATGTAATGCCCTTTATAATTTATAGTGTAATAATAGCAAAAATTAGAGGATAGTTGCTATAATTTGTGTATGAAAACATTATTTATAGGTGGCATCAAAAGTGGTAAATCTTTTAATGCTGAAAAGTTTATACTTACAGATACAGATGAAAAACCAATATACCTAGCAACAACAGAATTTTTTGATGATGAGATGAGAGAAAAAGTACGTCATCATCAAAATGCAAGAGGTGATAATTTTATCACAATTGAAGAGCCCTTAGCTCTTTATGAGGTTTTAAAATCAAAAAACAGGCCCGTACTAGTTGAGTGCATATCTATGTGGATAAACAACATGTTATATCATAAAAAAAGTTATGAGCAGATGCATGCAGAGATAAAAAGTTTACTAACACTCAAACAAGATATTGTGTTTGTTTTAAATGATGTAGGCACAAGTGTAGTCTCTGAAAATAGATTAGTACGAGAGTTCGTAAATATAAATGGAAAAATTTCTCAACTTATAGCAGGTGAATGTGACAATGTCTATCATGTAGTAGCTGGCATCAGTAGTAAAATAAAATGACACATATACTCAAAGGCTTCGCCCTCGCTGTTTCTATGCTCACAATCTTACCATTTTTTAGAGTTCATGAGTTTTATAAGGGCATCAATGGTTATAGTGTAATGTTTTATCCTCTTGTTGGTTTTTTACTCGGGGCTCTTCTCTTTCTTATCTCTTTAGTTTTAACGCTATATATCCCCTCTTTTCACTTAGGGGTTATACTTTTTGCTCTGTGGGTACTATTGAGTGGAGGACTGCATCTTGATGGTTACTGCGATACTATAGATGGACTGTTTGTAGATAAAAGTAGAGCATTAGAAGTGATGAAAGATCCTCATAATGGTGGAATGGGGATGATATTTGGCGGAGTGTTTTTTATACTCAAAGCCTCCTCTTTAGCCGCATTTGAGCTAGTGTATCTTCTTCCTCTTATCTTAATGTTACCGCGTTTAGCAGTTGTGTTTATGATATATACCTACCCCTATATAAGTAAGTCAGGGATGGGTAGTTTAGCAAAAGAGGAGCTAAAAGGGTGGCAACTCTTTATCGCACTTTTTTATACTCTAGCTGTGGTGTGGTATTTTCATGCATGGGTACTTCTCTTAGTAACAGCTCTTCTAACGTTTGTTATAAAGCACTTTTTTATCAAACGCTATGGGGGCTTTAGCGGTGATATGTACGGTTTTGGTATAGAGGTGATAGAACTTATCCTTCTCAATGTAACTCTAGTAGGATTAGTGTGAAGATAACACTGCTAAGACATACTGAAGTAGATGAGGCATATCATAAGTGCTACAACGGGCATATAGATATTGGTCTCTCTGTAAAAGGAAAAAAAGAGGCTAGGATTTTAGCCCAAGCATTTAAAAAAAATACTTTTGATTTAGTCTACTGTTCTGATTTAAAACGAACACGAGATACTCTTGCCCCTTTTGTGCAAAACAATAAAGCAATCTATACAGAAAAAATAAGAGAAAAATCATGGGGAAAACATGAGGGGATGACTTTTGACACCATAATAGCAGAGGGTGAGATAGAGTATAAGGATTTTCTTCAATGGATTAGAGCACTTGATGGGGAAGATTATGAAGTGTACATGCAGAGGATACAAGAGTTCTTTTTTGATTTTTTACTCAAACAAAAAGCAAAAAATATCTTAGTCGTGACACATGGGGGAGTTATACGAGTGATTATCTCACTTGTAAAAGCTATAAGCCTTGAAGAAGCTTTCTCTTTTGATGTTTCGTATGGAGCCTATCTTGTTTTTGATACGAATAGTATGAGTTTTAGCGAGGTTAAATATAAACTTAGTTAGAATGTCACTCTTCATAAGAAGAAAACTTCAATATGGACAGCTGGCCGAGTGGTCGAAGGCGCTCGCCTGGAACGCGAGTATAGGGCAACCTATCTAGAGTTCGAATCTCTAGCTGTCCACCACATTATTTTTTACCTCAATATGCTATAATAATATAAACAACATAAAGGCCATAAGTGAAAAATATCAAAGGTTATAGTTTAGTTTTTAGTCAATTTTTTCTTATTTTAATTATGCTTCTCCCCTTAGGTACTCCAACGAGTAACTTTTATCTAGGACTACCTATCATTATTATTGGTTTGCTTATCGGTGCTTTAGCACTCTATGCAAACAGGTTTTTTAATATTCGTCCGGATATAAAAGAGAGTGCTTCTTTAGTAACTACGGGTATATACTCCTACATTAGACATCCTATGTACAGTGCTGTTTTAATGGTGATGCTAGGTGTTACTTTACTCTACCCCCAAACATTTATCCTTGTTTCATATGCCTTACTTCTTATTATACTAGTAATTAAACTCTCTTATGAAGAGTCCTTATGGAAAGAGCAAGGCAGTGAGTATTTAGAGTATATGAAAACTACAAAACGATTAGTACCGTTTATCTTTTAAATGAAAATTAGATGGAGGTAGTTTTACTAGTAAAATCATTTTTGGGCTTGGTAGCCATTCTTGGTATACTCATCTTTTTTCTTCTCTATATTCCAAAAAAAAAGAAGAAAAAAAAAGCTCCCAAACCTTCTCCTACAAAAGAGAGATACGGTAGTGATTATAAAACTCTTAAAGAGCTACTTCAAATCATAAAAAACAAACAATCTACTGCACAAGAGTTAGCTTCTGCACTAGATTTAGTAATGAAGTATCACGGGAATATTCACCCTAAGTTAGGTATTCGTACACATCCGGATTTTGATATTTATGCAGAGATACTGTTAAGAATTTGCCGTCACCCAAATACAAATAAAGATATAATTTTGAAATTTAACAGAGAGCTAGAAAAAAGAAATGAAGCATATAAACGAGAGATAAATGATTTTATAACAAAGGGTTTAGAGTCACGAGGTTTTTAAGCCTGTCGTTTGTTAAACCCTGATGTTCCACTTTTTGCATTGTGTATAAAGTCTGTCGCAAAAGGTTTCAAGTATGCAGGAATAGCCCGACCTTTTAACTTCATCATATCTTCTAGCATAGCATCAGCAATATACTGTTCATCAAGCCCTTTTACCCCACTGAGATAGCCAAAAAGTAGCTCACCTAAACGCTGCAAAGAGATTTTCCATGTGGAGTCTGTCTGTTCATACATCCATAAACCAAAAGCATAAAAGTTTTCATAAACAGACTCATCTTTCCATAAGAGATGGATAGATTTTTTAAAGTTGCCACTGTTATAAGTCAAATCCCAAAAACGGGCAAAACGCTTCATAATTTGTATGTCATTAAAAGAGAGTTCGCTGTTTTTTAAGATGTCATAAGGAGGAATGTTACTATAAACCATAGCAAACTCTTCATCATGGCGTTTTATGTAAGTTCCTGAGAGTTTTTTGAGTATACCTATCTGAATTTCACAAGAGCTCATACTCATAAGTGTATCAAGGTTTGCTCCAAAACTTTGTAGAGATTCTCCCGGAAGTCCTACGATGAGGTCTAGGTGAATGTGTGCAGTTGTCTCATTTTCTAAAAAGGCAACATTTTGTTCTATCTTGTCTAGTTTGAGAATACGTGAAACATTTTTTGCTACTTCTAAGTTAAGGGTCTGTATTCCTATCTCTAGTTGAAGTGCTCCATTGGGGAACTGTTTTATCTTTGAGCGTAGAGACTCGGGGAAATGGTCGGGAATAACTTCAAAGTGTGCAAAATAAGGTGCTTCTTTACTTAAAAAGAAGTCAAGTATAGCATTTGCTGCTTTCATGTTGAGGTTAAAAGTTCTATCAACAAACTTAAAGTTTCTAGCACCTCTTTGCCACAGTTTTTCAAACTCTTCTAGTATTTCATCGAGATTAAAAGCACGTACTTTCTCATCCATAGAAGAGAGACAAAACTCACACTCAAAAGGACAGCCACGCGATATCTCTACATAGATGTAACGATTTTTTATATCATCATCGGTATAGTACTCGTAGGGTAGCTTGAGCTCTTTTAGTTTTGGCAGGGTCATTTTAATAATGCGTTCATTTGGAGTGTCGTTTTGTATATCTCTACAGAGCTCATAAAAGGCTCTATCACCCTCACCTTGAATAATATAGTCAGCATCATCAAGATTTACACGAAAAGGTTCGTAAGTGACTTCTGGACCACCGAGAATTATTTTAGTCTCAGGAGAAACTTTTTTGATGATGTGAATAAGTTCTGCAATCTCAGAAACATTCCAAATATAAACGCCAATACCGATAATATCGGGTGCATTAAAGAGAAGTTTTTCAGCGATAGTTTGAATAGCATCATTTATACTAAACTCTAAAATTTGTGTATTGTCTTGAAGCTCTTGCATATTTGCATATAAATAACGCAGACCGATAGCACTATGTGTAAAACGAGAATTTAAAGTAGTTAAAATGATTTTCATAAGGGAATTTTACCTGAAATAAGGCAAAACATACAAGGCAATAAAAGGGGAACCCTGTATGTTTAAAAAATTGTTAGTATATTCTCTAATTATGAAAGGGGAAACATAATTGAGATGCTGTAATTATAGGGAAACTAGGTTAATACCTCGTAAACATAAAAAGTAAATCATCTACTTAAGAACACTTCAAGTCTCTTACATTAGATATAATGCCTAATGAATATTTTACTCTCCTCTTTTTACTTTTTTTATTTTAGTGTAGTTGGTGTCTATGTTATTTTTATTCCTAAGATTTTAATTACTTATGGATACTCAGGAGAAGAGGTGGGTATTATCTTTGCTGCAGGACCTTTAGTGCGTTTTATACTCCCTATGCTCTTTATCCGAGGTTTAAAACTAGAGAGGAGTGCTTTTAATAGCTCACTCTTGATTATGGTACTAAGTGCCTCGGCTTTTTACACTTTTGTAGAGGATTTTTATCTACTCTTAGTCTCTAACATATTTTTAGGCATAGGCTTAGGTGTTACCCTTCCTTACATAGAAGTGATAGCCTTAGAGAAATTAGGGCGCGAAAACTATGGAAAAATCCGTCTTTTTGGCTCTCTAGGCTTTATTTTAGTTGCATTAGTGCTTGTGAAGTTTTTAACGAGTCCTATTATCGCCTTAGATTTCCTGCTTTCACTCACTTTTGCTACAGCAGTTTTTGCTTTTATTATTGTTCATGAATTGTATAAAAGTCAAAAGAGAAAAAAAGAGCTAGTGAAAAATGATATAAACCTTTTTCAAGATTGGAGGCTCTGGCTAGGCTTAACACTTATGCAGTTAAGTTTTGGTGCCTTTTATAACTTCTTTACTATATATGCTACTGATAATGGGATTTCACTTCAAACTACGATCTACCTATGGAGTTTTGGGGTAGTTGCTGAGATAGTGATGTTTCAGTATCAAGCACGTTTTCTTCGCACAAATTTGCTCTTTGTTTTACAACTTACTACACTCCTCACAGCTTTTCGTTGGTTTATAGTGTTTATATACCCTCAAAATATTTTTGTTTTATACTTTTCACAAACACTTCATGCCTTTAGTTTTGCACTCTTTCACTCTGCTGCTATCGCTTACTTGCATCAGCTCTATAAACACAAGGCACTAGCACAACAGTTCTTTTCAGGCATTACATATGGTTTAGGTGGATTTTTAGGAGCCTTACTCTCAGGGGTGATTTATGAGCAGTATCCAGAGTATCTCTTTTTAAGTTCTGCTTTTATCGCGTTTAGTGCATTTGTTTGTATAGTTTTGTGGAAAAAGAGGGGATTAGCTTTAGGCACAAAGGCCTAAAGAGTTTTAGTAGTCGAGACTAAGAAATGCACTGAGTGTATTATCACGGCGAAATATACCAGCGGCTACTTCATTTGTATAGTCTACCTTATAACTTATACCAGCAGAAAATATGTCTGAAAGTTTACTAGAGAGTGCAGATGTAGAAAAGACAAAAAAGTTATTTGAGTCTTCAAAAGATGATCTGTATGAAAGGTCTTGATTAAACTTTAGGTTATCAAGTATTTTTATCTCGTATGCTAGTTTTGCTAGGTAAGATGTATATGTAGTTGTTGCATCATTAGGAGCTACAACATTTTGTGCTTGTAAGTCATCTTGTGCATAGAGTAGACTTCCCTCGAAATCTAGTTTTTGTTTCTCTGAATCGTAAGCATGGTATTTAGCTCCGGGACCAGTGTATGCTTGATAGTTATATGATGAAAATTTATCACTTTTATATCCTATCATGTAAGTAAAAGAGATGTCTTTTGAAAAAGCATAGGCGTATTGTAGTTCTGTAAAGTATTTGTTTTTATTTTCTACATTTTCTGCTTGACCATATTGTGAATCAAAAATTATTTTAGCACTGTTTTTATCCCATTCTTTTTTAAAACTACCCTCAAGTGCAAATGTCTCTGTATTCGCATTTCCATCTGTTTGGATATATCCAAATTTTACATTTGTGATTATCTCTTGATTTTGAGGAAGTTGTGCCTCAAGTGCTTTTAGTTTCGCCTCTGCTGCACTCTTTTGTGCTTTTGCCTCTGCAATATTTGATGCTAGTTTTACCTGATCTTGTGCCACTTCTGCTGCCATCATAAGTGATGATACAAGTACTGTACTTAATACAATTTTGTTCATTATATTTATATTTCCTTTAAAATTTATTTATCTAAATGTACATCCATCTGAGGAAAAGGTATAGAGATACCTTTCTCATCAAATGTAAGTTTTACTTTTTCTATCTGAGAGAAGTAAACATCCCAGTAGTCAGCAGTTTTTACCCATGAACGAGTTATAAAGTTTACAGAACTTTCACCAAGTTCACTTACTGCTACAAAAGGTGCAGGATCTTGAAGAACTCTAGGGTCATTCATCATAATCTCCATTAGAGTCTCTTTTGCAAGTTTAAGATCATCTCCATAACCGATACCAAAAACATGGTCAACACGGCGTTCTGGCTTTTTAGAGTAGTTTGTAATGTTTCCACTGATAATAGTCGCATTTGGTACGATAACAGTACGGTTGTCAAGAGGTGCAATGATAGTTGAGAAAAGGTTCACATCCTCAACGGTACCAGTAGCACCACCTGCTTCAACATAATCACCCACTTTAAATGGACGGAAGATGATGATAAGAACTGCCGCTCCAACATTTGCAAGTGAACCTTGTAGTGCAAGACCTACAGCTAAAGAAGCCGCACCAAATACTGCTAGAAAAGAGGTTGTATTTATCCCTAAAGCATTTAAAGATGCAAGCATTACCATAAGCAACAAAACAAAGTATATAAGACTCTCAGCAAACTCTACTAAGGTAGTATCAATTTTTGCTTTAATCATTAGTTTTTTTGTTAAGGCTGTAATTTTATTGACAGCCCATTTTCCAATGATAAAGATAAGTAATGCAGCGATAATTTTAAGACCATATTCGCTAGCATAAGTAATAACTACATCGCTATATTGTGTAATTTCTATCTCCATGATTGTTCACCCCTTTTATTTTGGCGAAATTATAGCAAAAATAAAGGAGGAAGTAGTGAGATTTTAGATTTTAGAGTTAAATAGTGTGATAGAGTTCTCTATACTTCACTTCTATAAATCGCGAGAGTTGATAGTAGTCATTGAGATAAGGGCTTTGGACTTTAAAGAGTAGAGGTCTATACTTGAGATAAGTCATCCAGATTTTTTTGCCTTGTTTAATCTTACCAAGTTTATGTAGCTCAAAACTCACCGCAGCATTTATAAAACCTTTGAGAAGCAGTACTTCATTATCTGTTTTATCAAAACGTCGTGGGAACCATACCTCTTCTAGTGCTTCATGGGCATCATAGTATCTCTGCTCATTGAGACAGGTTTTAAACTCTTCTATCTTTTCTAATATCATGATGGTGTATCCTCTAGTAGTTGCATATTTTTTCGCCAGTAGCCTCGACCACCCTTAAGGGAGATACAGTGCATAGTAGGAAACTTCTCTTTGTACTCTTCTAAACGGTTTGCCGTTGCCTTACCACTGTCACAGTAGAAAACAAAAACAGATCCATCAGGGTACTTTTGAAGTTCATAAGGGTTGTAGACAACTACATCAGCCTTTTCAATAGGAGAGAGTATAGTGTCAATTAAGAGTACTTTTATACCCTCTTTTTCAAGTCTAAACTTATTTTCTAAGAACTCTTTTTGAGTCCATTCATTTGGATAATTCATAGTGCTATTATATATTAATTTATATGTCGCTATAATTAATCACAGAAAAAGATTGGGAGATTAATATGGAGTTAAAGTATGTAGGTGATATGCCTATAATATCTCAACATGGTGTGAGTTTTGATAAAACACAACCTGATAGATATAAATTTCTTTATGCTGGCGTTGAACTCCTTGAAGCACTCTCTTATGGAGAAAGCAAGACTACACAACATCTTTACAAAGCTCAAGATAAAGAACTGAGTCCTAATGAGTTGATGGCGATAATAAAAAAGTATATTAAAAACATTGACGAGGTATTTACTTTATGTGACCATAAGGCACATGAGTTTATTCATGATATAGTCAATCGTGTAAAAGCAAATGATAGCTTGACTCAAGATGAAAAAACTGCATGGTTAGAAAACATTAAAATTATGAGAGCCTATTACTACCAGTATATTATTAACCAAAATGCTTATGAAGCTGTGCTTGAAGTACTTGGCGATGAGATACAAGATGCTAAGATAGAAGAAGTTCGTGTCCCAATGTACAAAAACTATCCTGCTGTTTTAAATGATTTAGTGGGAGTGTTAGAGCGAAGAAAAGCAGCTATAGATTCACAAGTGAAGATAGAGAAAACTTCGGAGGGTCTAGTAGCAAAGCTTATAGTGACCCACTCTTAAGCTAAGAGAGTAATGGTTATAATTAGAGATGTCAAAAAAAAATAAGAAAAATTCTAAAATAAACCAAAAAATCAGAACCTACTTCGATGGTGACCCTTTTGATGTTGGGATTGAGCGTGTTGCTTCTGAGACTTTAAGTGAACTCTTTAATGCACTGGGTCTTTATGATATTGAGCATAATAAAAAGCTGATGATAAAAACTATTCGTATGATTTGGAGTGAAGCTGATGGTGGATACCGAGCAGATATTTTAAGGTTTTTTGAGAACAATGGTGAGATTTATAGGGGTGAGAAAAAAGAGTTGCCCTCTTATGATAGAGAAGATAAGATAGAGATGCTTTTAGGCGAACTTGATCCTAGTCCTGAGGAAGCTGTAACTCTTTACGAGGCTTTTTCAACTATACGAAGTAAAAAAATCACTATTGAGAAAATGGAATCAAAACTGCGTCATATTCGTTATGAGGCTAAACGTGAAAAGCTAGAGAGAGAACTTGAGGGGCACTTTGATATAGATGAGAGTTTTGAGTTTAATGCATCTCTGCGTTACTCGGTATATGGACAAACTTTTCATAAAATTCTTACACTCAACACAAAACCTTACTCTTATGAGGAGTTAGATACCCTAGAGCATGAGGCAATAGTAAAAAAGATAGGTGATGATAAGCTAGCGATAGTAAAAAATAAGCAAGAGCAGATAAATAAGTTTATATCTTCTATAAGAGTACCCCATGCATATCTTACAACAGATGAGATTATCACTGCTTTTCGTGCAAGCCCTCCAAAGTCAAAACTTCATTTTCCTATGATAGGTGCAAAAACACTTAAAAAGATAGTCGAGAAAAAGTTAGACTTTGCTACGATGGAGCTTCATGATGAAGAGGTTTTGATAAAACTCCAAGAGAGTTGTCAGCTTCCATACTCTGAGACTTTACTGTACTATAACTTAGAGCTACATATAGAGCTTGATGGTCTGCTCGAAGAGATATGGAGTTCTCAAAAATTTAACTTTGATGCACTGAGAGTTGAGGTGAAAAAAGAGTATGAAGATGAGTTTTTTGTAGAACTTACAGACTTGATACAAGAGTGTAAGAAGTATGCACTCCTTTTAAACCTTAGTGATGCAGAGCTTCATGAAAAAGTGTATGAGTTTTTACTTGACATGATGCCACACTCTTTAAACCTCACTCCAAAGATAAAAAAGAAAGTGACACGCCGTTTTGTGCACTCTATCTCTGATTTACTAGCAAAACACCAACGCGAACAGCTACTTGCCCGAACTATCCGTGACTTTAAAAACCTCTTTCCAATGGCGAGAGAGATGCGAAGAAAACTCACACTTCATATAGGTCCTACAAATAGTGGAAAAACCTATGCTGCTATGCAACAACTCCGAAGTGCAGATACTGGATATTATCTTGCACCTTTGCGTTTACTAGCCCTTGAAGGCTACGAGGGCTTAAAGTCCAATGGAATTGAATCTTCACTCATAACAGGGGAGGAGCAGATACTAGATGATGAGGCAACTCACATAAGTTCTACTATAGAGATGATGAACTATGAGGTGGATGTTGATGTTTGTGTCATCGATGAGGTTCAGATGATAGATGACCGTGACCGTGGTTGGGCATGGGCAAACGCCATCATAGGAGCCCCTGCAAAAGAGATAATCATGACAGGTTCTGCTAATGCTAAAGAGGCGATAATTGCTTTAGCTGATTATCTTGGAGAGGAGTTAGAGATCATCGAGTTTGAACGCAAAAACCCTCTTACTCTTCTTGAAGAACCAACAAATATTGAAGATGTGCAAAAAGGAACAGCTATCATCGCATTTAGCCGTAAAGAGGTACTGCGTTTAAAGCAAAACTTTGCTAAAAACTTTAGTGTAAGTGTTATCTATGGGAACCTCTCTCCTGAGGTAAGACGCGAAGAAGCACGGCGTTTTCGTGAGGGAGAGACTGACATAATGATAGCAACAGATGCTATTGCTATGGGGATGAATCTTCCTATAAAAACTATACTTTTTTCTAAAGCTGAGAAGTACGATGGCATAACAACTAGAAATCTTTTCCCCTCAGAAGTACACCAAATATCTGGACGAGCTGGGCGATATGGTCTGAGTGAAGAGGGGTATGTCGGAGCACTTAACCCTGAAGCCTTAAAGATAGTAAAGAAAAACTTTTATAAAGAAGCAAAAGAGATAACTATCCCTTTTAAAGTGATGGCAAATTTAGAGCATATTAAACTTGTAGCAAAGATTTTAGAAGAGAACTCTCTTGAAGTTATTTTAAGCTTTTTTGTGCAAAATATGGAGTTTAATGGTCCCTTTTATGCCTCTTCACTTGAAGATATGCTTGAGGCTTCAAAAATAGTAGATGCTTATGATTTAGACATCGCAACAAAGTATCATTTAGCTTGTGCTCCACTGACACTTAAATCACCCTACATTATCGAAGCTTTTGAGTCGTATCTGCATGCCCTTGAACAAAAACAGAGTGTACACTATATCCATCCAACACTCTCAGGAAAGTATGCACAAACAACAGATGAACTCCTCCGTGCAGAAGATATGGTCAAAGAGATTTCTCTATATCTGTGGCTCACATATAGGTTTGGTGAATTTTTTGTTGATGAGAAAAAGGCAAGAGACTACAGAGGTGTTTTAAACCGTTACATAGAACAAACTCTACACCAAACACAACTCGCTCAGATGTGTAAGCTATGTTCAGCACCACTCCCGATGAACTCAAAGTATGCAATTTGCCAGAAATGTTTTAAGAAGAACTATACACATAGTTCAAATCGAAGAAAGAGAAATTAGAAAAGAGAAGTAATATTTTTACTTCTCTTCTCTTTTCCCATTCACAAAAACTTCTTTTTTAATGACTTCCCCGATAGCATTGTGCGTTAGCGATTCTCCATGTAGTTTTCCTTCATGATACATTTTAGTACTTTTTATAGTTTTGTTTGGTTTTGAGACTAGGTATTTTGTTTCTATCCCCTCGCGTTTACCATCTACAAAGTACTCTTGTTTGGCTAAAACACCATTTACATTGAAGTGTTTTACATCTTTTATCCCATCTTTCTCTTTTGTAAGTTCTTTTACATAAGCATCTTTGGCATTATAGTAAAACTTCGTAACAAGAGTATCACCCTCTTGATATGTTTCTGTCTTTATTCGTTGATTTGGATAGGTAGTTGTTGTTTTCTTTTTATTCATAGTAGTCCTTAGGAGCGAATTGTATCATAGCAAGCTTTTAGAAGTGAGATGCTAACTTGATTACATAGTGTACATGATAAGCTCAACAGCCTCTAAAACCTCTTTGTTGCTAAGTGAGTTAGCATTTGCATAAGCTAAACAAGCTCCAGCTCCCACACCCTCTTTTGCTTCACCCTCGTCATATTTCTTTAAAACCGGTATCTCTGTGTTTGCAAAGCTAAATTCTGTGTATATGGCATTTGGAGTGTAACTGAGTTGTTCTAGTATATGTTTTATGTTTGAGTTTTTATCATTTGCTACCCAAGCAGTTGTAGTAAGGGTGATGTTCTCTGGTTTGAGTCTCATAAGGACATCTTCACGGAGTTTGTCAGCTACAAGTAGACAAGCTGCCATCTGTGTACCTCCTGCTAAAACAACATGAAACCTACGAGTTGCTTCAAGGAGAAATCCAGCACAGAAGATAAGCATATTATCACTCACAAGTGAGAGCTTCTCAAATGTGCTCATATTTTCATCTACTAAAGAGAGGGCTGCGTTTATAGTCTCACTTCGTACATCTTTTGGTACATTTAAAAAGCTTGAGGAGAAGTCTTCTGCAACATCATACCCTAAGGCTAGAGCCGTTGCAGTTGCTGTTGTCGTACCACTCGGGGTGGACTCACCTAAAATAAGATAAGAGCCTTTAAGCTCATAAGTTCTCCCAAACTCCATGCCCTTTGCAAAAACATTTTGCGCATCTATATTTGCACCATTACTTATGGAGTTTGAGGGTTTTATATCAAAACTATGCAGCTGCGTCTGTTGTGGTTTTATCTCTAGCCCTAAGTCAAGAATCTCTATAGCACTAAAAGGGTTCAGGTTATGAACAGCTCTTGTAATAAGAGCAGGAGTAGGAACCCCACTAGGTGTCTCGGCAATCTCTGGCATCGAGAAGAGTTTTTGTGTAGAGATAAACTCAGCATCTAAAGTTGGAGTGTAAGGAACTTTACCGGGAATCCCAGCTTGGGTAATATCCTCTATCTCACATGTTTTTGTAACTGAGGCAGCAAGTAGAAAATCTGCTTTTCCTTGTGGAAGTGTAGTCTCTTGGTTTGTAAAAATATTATATGTTTTCATAGAAGTATTTTATCTAAAATAGAATGGATAATGAAAGTACTAACACTTCACTAACACTTCCATGGAAGAATACAACTTAGATTAAGGGGTTCCCCTCAATAAAATATAGGAAAAAAAGATGAAAAAAAGCTTTATTTTAACAACTGTTGTACTCGCAACAGTAGTAGGACTCAGTGGGTGTATGTCGCACTCAGGTAAGATGGTAATGGCACCTATTCAAATCGATGATAATGCAAAAATAGATACAAGTTCTAAACAGAGAGTTTCAGGAGAGAGCTGTCGTTCTCGTATTTTTATGTTTCCATGGGGTGAATCGCAAGATAGAGTCAATTTTGCCATTAAGGATGCAATAGCAAATGGGCATAAAAAAGGTCTCAAGGGAGATACATTAGTCAACACAACAGTAGAGATAACTTCAACAGGTATGATGATGTATAGTAAAAACTGCCTTGTTGTTGAGGGGAATTTAACTTTTAAATAGGGTTTGAGATAGCTCCTTTATAGGAGCTGTTTTTTTACTAAGAGTTGACATCGAATCTATCAAGATTCATCACTTTTGTCCATGTTGATATAAACCTATCTACAAACTCCTCTTGTTTATCATCCTGAGCAAAAAATTCCGCCTGTGCTCGTAGTTGTGAATTGGAGCCAAAGATTAGGTCTGCTCTAGTTGCTTTGTAGAGTGACTCATCTTGAGTATTTTTACCCTCAAAAATCTTAGAATCTTCATCGAGTGGACTCCACGATATACGCATATCCACAAGTTTTACAAAAAAATCATTGCTGAGTTTACTATTGTCTGTCCCAAAGTTACCATAAGTAGTGTCGTACTCTAAGCCCAAAGAGCGCATACCTGCTACTAAAACAGACATCTCAGGTACACTCAGTGTCAACTGCTGTGCCTTATCTAATAGCAGTTGTTCGGCTGGTACTTGAGACTCTTTTTGTGCATAGTTTCTAAACCCATCACCCTGTGGCTCTAAAAATCCGAAACTATGCACATCCGTTTGTTCTTGAGTGGCATCACAACGACCTGCTGTAAATGGTACCTCTTTTTCATAACCTGCGGCTTTGACTGCTTGTTCTAAAGCTACAACTCCTCCAAGAACGATTAAATCAGCAAGGGAGATTTTGCTTGTATGGTTTGCATCAAACTCTTTTTTTACATTTGTAAGCTCATGGAGAACTTTTTTCAGTTGCTCGGGCTTATTGCACTCCCAGTTTATCTGTGGCTCTAGGGCTATACGAGAACCATTAGCACCTCCGCGTTTATCGGAGTCTCTGTAAGTAGATGCACTTGACCAAGCTGTATAGAGTAACTCAGTATTTGTAAGTGGCGTTTGTGCTATCGCCTCTTTGAGTTCTGCTATCTCCTGCTCTGATACAAGTTCATGCTCTCGTTTTGGAATTGGATCTTGCCATAGAAGCTCCTCTTGTGGCACTTCTTCTCCAAGGTAGCGAGAGGCTGGACCCATATCTCTATGTGTGAGTTTGAACCATGCTTTAGCAAAACTCTGTGCAAAAAGTTTTGGGTCTTCTAAGAAACTGCGAGAGATTTTTTCAAACTCAGGATCCATTCTCAGGGCTAAATCGGTCGTAAACATAATAGTCTTGCTCTTTTTACCCGCTATATGTGCATCGGGTGTAAGGTCAGCCTCATCAGGGTTGATAGGTGTCCACTGCCATGCTCCTGCGGGACTTTTTTCTAAGTTCCACTCATACTTAAAGAGTATCTCTAAGAAACTGTTGTCCCATTTTGTAGGTGTGGGTGTCCATGAGCCCTCAAGCCCACTTGTAATGGTATCAGCTCCTTTTCCACTTTTGTAGTTGCTCTTCCAACCAAAACCCTGTTCCTCTATGGGTGCAGCCTCAGGTTCTGCTTCTACATGTTTGTCTGGTCGTGCAGCTCCATGACTTTTTCCAAAGGTGTGTCCTCCAGCGATAAGTGCGATAGTCTCAGCATCATTCATCCCCATACGGCGAAAACTTTTACGAATGTCATCTGCAGCTGCTAATACATTTGGTTCGGCATTTGGACCCTCAGGATTTACATAGATAAGCCCCATCTGTACAGCGGCTAGTGGATTTTGGAGTTTCTTGTCTCCGTTGTGGCGTTTATCATCGAGCCATTCACTCTCAGGACCCCAGTAGATGTCCTCTTCTGGCTCCCAAATATCTTCACGACCACCACCAAAACCATAGGTCTTAAAGTCCATAGACTCCATAGCAACATTTCCTGCAAGAATCATCAAATCTGCCCAAGAGATTTTATCGCCATAGGCTTTTTTAATAGGCCAAAGAAGTCTGCGAGCCTTATCGAGGTTAGCATTATCAGGCCAGCTGTTAAGTGGTGCAAAACGCTGACTTCCAGTCGATGCTCCGCCTCTACCATCTGTTGCTCTATATGTACCAGCACTATGCCAAGCCATACGGATAAAAAGCGGTCCATAATGCCCATAATCACTAGGCCACCACTCTACAGAGGTAGTCATGAGTTTTACTAAATCTTTTTTAAGTGCTTGTAGGTCGAGTGACTCAAAAGCTTCTTTATAAGAAAAACTACTCTTTGTAGGTCTTAATTTCTCAGAGTTTTGTGAGAGTATTTTCAGGTTTAGCTGATTTGGCCACCATTTGGCAACTACTCCCGCTCCTTTGAGTGTGTGTTTGTATGAATCTTGCATAATTTACTCCTAAAGTAAAAATTTTATCAAAAGATAATTTTTATCCTTTAGTATTATTGCAAAATTAAACTTAAAAAAATATTAGACTTTTTACATAGAATTAAACGAACATACTCTAAACTAAACCTAGTTCATTAATGACTCTTACTAACTACCACTAACATTTTAATATTTAAAACCATAAAACGTATAAACTGCCACAAAATACATGTTCGCATCATTTTTACAAATGACCCTGGAATCATTGTCAATTTAAAGTTATCATTTTTTTGAAAATTTTCTTCTTCTTTACTCATAATTTTTCCTTTATTTAGTTTCTATTCTGGGATTAAAGCCCAACCTGGTTTGAGTTTTGCCTTGTAAATAAACATATGGTGGAGTATATGCTTTATCCAGTGTCCTGCAAGCCCTACTTCACCAAAAGTATAGTCTGTGTCACGCCCTGTTCCTGGATACTTTTCATAATCAGGTACAACAGGATAAACTGTCATAGCTGCTGCCGTCCCTGTGAAAAGACCTTTCCCTGCTGAAGCGACACAAGCAGCACCCATTTCCGCCATTGATGCATCATGAAGATGTGCATCTTTTCCTTTGAGTATTAAATCACAAATAGAGTGTGCAACAGCTTTACCTATGATACCTGAAGGCATACCTGTTCTAGGTGGTGTAGGATTGATAGCTGTTCCATTTGGAGACTGCATAGGCTTTGACATTAAATGAGGAGGAGCAAATGCGATTCCTACGGCAAAGAGATTTTTATATGTAGGGTTTTGGTAGGTTCTTGGCCAGTCACTTGCCTTCCAGTTTTCATAATCACCAGCATCATATTTAGCATCAACCTTCATAAAACCATTTGCTGCAAAAATTTTCTCTGTTATGTCTGATCCATCTGGAGCATAAGCCTTAAGTCCTACACCCGAAAAAGGAGGTAATAGCATTGCAAAATCAAAACTCTCTTCGCCTTTTGTTCCATCAAGTAGTTCATACTCTATTTTTCCACTTTCAACTTTGGAAGTATGTGCACCAATTATCCATTCAACATTTCTCTCAGCATAAATAGACTCAGCAAAAAGTTTTGAGCTTACAACATACCCAGCGACTTTCATATGTAATCCACCCATACCAAAATCACCAAGAAAAGACTCATTGGAAATCCACTTGATGTCAGCCATATCTCTAACACCTGCTTTTTTAAGTTCATGCTCTATGTTGAAAATATACTCAAATGCAGCACCTTGACATGTACAAGTACCATGTCCAGTTCCCACAAGAAACTTTTGGCGCTCACCCTTTTTCATCTTTTCTATGCACTTTTGTAACTCAGATGAAGCATGAACAGCATGTTCTGCTGTACATACTGAAACAGTATTGTTACCCATCTGTCCATTTCCATCCCCAAGTCCGGGAGTTGCATCAAAGTTGAGTTTTGGGCCTGTTGCATTGATGAGATAATCATACTCTAAATCTTCAGACTCACCAACTCTTCCTTTTTGTGTGTATTGTATTGTAACAAAAGGGGTATTACTTTTAGCACTACCTTCAGGATTTAGAGAGATGGCTTTTGCCTGCTTGTATGTAATACCTGCTTTTTTATATACAGGAGCAAGTTCAAAAACAACTTCCTCTTTTTTCATCTGGCCTACACCAACCCAGATATTAGAAGGAATCCAATTCCATTTTGAATTTGGAGTAACAACAACCACTTCATGCTCTTTGCCAAGCCATTTTGCGGCGAATGTTGCAGCTGTATGACCAGATACACCACCACCTAATACTACTAATCTTGCCATCTTATTTCCTTATATCATATTATAAAGAGTATACTCCAAAATCAATTATATATTTTATTTTCTTATCTTAATTATAATATCAGGTTTGTTTTAGATGAGTACTGTGTAGAAAGTACACATTATATAACTATCGTATTATCAAACTAAACAAGATACTAGTTAAACAATAGCTAATGCAGCTCTCACATCACTTGCTTTAAGAGCTTCTCTACCTACTCCAAATACTGCCTTGTGTTTGACCTTACCAAAGTAAGAGGTATCGCCTCCGAGCTGTACATCAAGGACTAAAGCCATTGCTGTTATGGGGTGTCCTGCATTTGGTGAGTCATGTTCTTTTCCATCCTCATAAAAGGCGAAGAGATTTTTTTGTTTACCCAAAAACATGATGAGAAGAGCTGTTAAACGCGAGGGGATGTAGTTGAGTATGTCATCTAAGATGGCGGAGACTTTGCCATAATTTTCATACTTTTTATTTCTGTAGCCGACCATGGAGTCAAGTGTGTTTACTGTTTTGTAAAAGATGATGCCCGGAAGTCCAAAGGTGAGTAAGAACAGAAGTGGGGCGATAACCCCATCACTGAGGTTCTCTGCATAAGTTTCTATAGCAGCTTTATAGATATCACTCTCACTCAAGTCTTTAGTATCACGACTTACTAGCATAGAGATGGCATGGTGTTTATCTGTAGCACTGAGGACACCCAGTACAGCCTCACGAAGCATATGATGTGCGATGAACATAGACGCGATGATGGCACTAAGGAGTATACTCAAAAAACTAGGAAGCGAGTTGAGGATAGATGTGAGTAGAAGAGATAGACTAAGGGTAATACCTACCACAAAGATAAGTAAAAAAAATCCTCTTAAAATAGTATCTTTATAAAAATGTTTTTCAAAAAAGGAGATAAGCTCTCCTATGAAAATGACAGGGTGTTTGATGAAAGCAAACTCACCAAACACTCTATCTATAACATAGGCTAAAACAGTTATAAAAATGTTAGTCATCTAAGGCATCTACAATAAGCTGCATATTAATGCTTTTATCTATATGCAAAGCAAACTCAGCGATGGCATCTTTTTTGTACTTTTTAAAGTTATACCCCTTATAGTTAGGGTTGATTTTACTAAAGATATAGTACCGCATAGCATCACTATCAAAGAGTCCATGTATGAAAGTTCCATAAAGATTTTTTGCCTCTTTACAGCGTTTTTTAGTGATACCATTATGTATCTCATAACCATCGACCATAATGCCAAAAATATTATAAGAGCCTTTTTTAACAATTTTTTCTTGTGTAAAGTGAACATCGCCTTTGAGACGGCCAAAGCCTATTACTTCTTTAAAGCTAGACTCTATTGACTCTTCATCTAGGATTCTTTGAAACATCATCTCATAACCACCACAAATAGCCACTACAGGACTCTTTTTAGAGCTAAGTTTTTTCTCAAATCCTCTCTCTCTAAGCCAAGCTAAGTCATCTATAACTCGTTTACTTCCTGGAAGGATTACAAGCTCACAAGAACGCATCTCACTGACAGATGTAATGAAGTGTAGCTCTATCTCCTCATCAACTACAAGCGGTTCAAAATCAGTAAAGTTTGAGATATGTGGTAACTTGATGACTCCGACTGTGATGATGCTTTTAGTGGTGTTTTGAGTGTAGTTCATAAGTGATTGAGAGTCCTCAAAACCAAGGTTAAAAGGTTTAAAGGGAACTACTCCTAAAACAGGTATCTTAAACTCATTTTCTATGATTTTTACACCCTCATCAAAGAGTGACATATCACCTTGAAACTTGTTTATAACAACACCTATAACGTTTTTACGAAGTTTGTTAGGAAGTAAGTTATAGACACCATAGATAGAAGCAAAAACACCACCGCGTTGTATGTCAGCAACAAGTACTATCTTTGTGTTAAACTCATCTGCTATATAAATGTTAGAGAGATCCTTTTTCATAAGGTTTAACTCAACTGGGCTACCCGCACCCTCAGCTACAACACACTCGTACTCTTCTTGAAGTGTTAAAAAGGCTGACTTTACTATGGGTTGGAGTTTTTTCATATTGCGATAATATTCCCAAACATCTGTATCACCAACACTCTTTCCATTTATAATCATATGTGCTCGACTAGCACCACCTGACTTTAGTAAGATAGGGTTCATAAGAGGAGATGTAGGAAGTCCAATAGCTTCAGCAGCAAAAGCTTGAGGTATAGCTATCTCACCGCTATCCTTATCCGTGACTTGAGAATTATTTGAGACATTTTGTGCCTTAAAAGGGGCTACTTTGATGCCCCGTTTATGAAGAAGGTAAGTGATAGCAAAGGAGAGAGTAGATTTACCAGCATCGCTACTTGTACCAAAGATGCTAAGAGAGTGCATTTGAGAGCCTTTTTTTGTTTTGCATGGCTTCGTTTAATTTATTTTTATTATGAGGGCTTTTGTGTGGAGTAGTGCGTCTGCTATTTTTTTTCTAGCAGACTCAATGAGCCTTGAAAAAGTTGTACGAGAAATACCCATTTTATCTGCGCACTCTTGTTGGTATAGACCTTCATAGTCAGCCAATCGTATAGCTTCCATCTCATCTTCAAAAAGTTCAACTTCTTCTAATGCAACTCTTCTAATACCACATGGTTTAAAACATATTTTACTATGATCAGCATCTACTTGCCTATGTATTCTTCTTCTTCCACTCATAATTTACCTATTCTTAAATATTACCATTTAAGAAATTATACACTACTTCATCTGCTGTTGTCCCATGTTTTTGTCTTATTTTTTTTATTTTAAGCCCTACAGACTCTAAAGCTTCTTTCATATTTTCACCAATGGCCTGCACTAAAATAATATCACACCCTTGTAAAGATGCTACATCTTTTTTATGCGAGTTTGTATGTGCTGTGTGATCCATATCTGAATGATGGTGATGTTCACCTTGTGTATGTGCATGGTGTCCACCATCATGGTGTTTATTTTCAACTAATTGTATCAACTTTTCATCTTCATATATAGCAAAGTAAGCACTCTGTCCTGTTCTCTTTACTACTGTTTTTTTATCTGTATCTACTGCTAAAACTATTTTCATTGTAATCCTTTAATTTGTTTTTATATGAACATATGTTCAAAAGTATATCAGACATATGTTCATAAGTCAACTGTGATTATAATTTTCTTTATTAAATAATATCTCAGTTTAGCAGTATATAATTGTAGTGAATTAAAATTATAAGGAAATCAAATGAAAAAATTGTCTTATTTATTGTTAGTAATAGTTGTCTTCTCTACATCGGCTATTGCTTACAACAAGGAACAGGTAAAAGTAGTAAATAAATTTTACTCTCATATAACACACAAGGCATTAAAAAAGTCAAAGTTTTTTATCAAAGCAGATAGTGTAATGAAAATGTTACGTGAAGGAAAAGAGTTTACATTTTTAGATGTACGAACAGATGGTGAAGCTGCTATCATAAAACTAAATGGAGAAAATGCAGTACATATTTCTATAGATACTCTTTTTAAAGCACAAAACCTTAATAAGCTTCCAACAAACAAACCACTGATAGTTGTATGTCACTCAGGAGCAAGAGCAATAATGGCAGCAGTAGGGCTTAAAGAAATTGGTTTTAAAAATGTACAAGTGCTTAAAGGTGGGCTTGTCAGTCTTGCAATCGCTAATAATCCAAAAAATGCTCCTCTACAGGACTAACACAAAAATTTTACTAACACTACTACTCCTCCTTCTCATTGAAGGATGTAGTGATAATGCAAGTATCACAAAGTCTGAGAAAGATTTACATGAAGTGAAATGTATGAGACTCGTGTTTGTTACACAAGATGAACATTTAGAAACAAGAATGAGAAAACTCTACAGCTTTGATGTAAATTGTACCTATGTACTGAAAGTCTCATATAAGAGTAATATAGTCTGTAATTCAAATCAAAATGCAGATAAAAAAGTGCTTTCTAGTTTTCCCTCAAGCTATATAAGACTCGAGCTCAATAAAGACACAAAATCAATCTATAGTTATTATAAAGATCTAAAACATCCCGTTGCAAAAGAGGATTTAGAAGATGCTTTTCAAAGCCTCTTACAGAATATTAAAGATTAAAGAAGATAAAGGGCACCTCTAAAGTATGTATCATGAATATAAATCTTTTTCTCGATGAAGTGCTCTCCTAAGTGCCTTATGAGCCTCTTCATCCTTAACAGCAAAACGCAACCAGTTATTGTTTAGGTAGTCAAAACTTGCACATTTTCTTACTAGTATTTTTTGCTCCAAAAGTTTTTCCCAAAGCACTTCTCCATTGGCTGAGTATGTGAGGATAAAGTTACTATCACTCTCTACTATTTCAGCAAAAAGTTTTGACTCTGTGAGTATGTTTAGCAGTTCTTCTTTTTGTACTTTATGAAGTTCTCGGCTTTTTTTCTCAAAATCCTCATCTGACAAACGCTGTTTTAAAAAGTTTACATCTAAACTTGAGAGATGCCAAAGTGGGCTTGTGAGTTTTTGAATGTTTCTTTTGTGTGAAAATATAGCACCGACTCTAACGCCAGCACAGGAGTAAAACTTTGAAAAGGAGTGGATAATGTAGAGCCTTTTGTAGTTATGTATCTCTTGTCTCATTGAGGCTAATGCTTCAAACTCTAAAAAACTTTCATCTAAAATAATAGTACAATCAAGTTCCATCCAAGAACTCATAAGCTCTTTGATATTTTCATAGTAAGTTCCCTCAGGTGTTGATGGATTTACAAAAACTACGATGGAGTCTTCAAGAGGAGGCTGTGTTTCATCTTCTATACGGTTGATTTTATAGATATTTTTTTTTGCTTTTAGCGCTGCTTTTTCATACTCGCCATACAGAGGGGCATATAAAAAGACATTTTTACGTTTGAGTGAAGCAAAAAGCTCATAAATCGCACTTGTTGCACCTCCGTAGAGTGCTATTTGACTCTTTTTTATAGCATACTTCTGTGCTAAAAATTCACGAAATACTTTATACTCACTATCTGGATACTTCGCGACCTCTTTACTTGAGAGCGAAAAGTTAATTTCGGGCTGATATAAGTTGATGTTTGAAGAGAAGTCGATTAGATCCTCTGGATTACACCCAATTCTCGCAGCATACTTGTAGATATTTGCACCATGTTTCATATCTCTACATCATCCCAAAATTCATCAAAGTCTAAGTTAGTCATAGCATTTTCATTATCAAGGTTTTTCTCTAAAAGAATCTTGTTCTGTGCATTAAAGTAGACCTCTAAGGCTTCATTTATTATAGTTGATTCATCTTTTTTGAGAATTTCTTTAAAGTTTTTAAGGTTTTCATAGTTATCTTGGTTTATCTGAATATTCATGCTGTTATTTTACCGAAATATCAACTCTTTTGCTCTTTTAGTATCTTTTTGCTCATAAAGACGAAGCATTCCATAAAAGAGAGCAGCTATTTTTATGTTCTCTAAAAGCTCTTTTTTATGAATCTTTCGAGGAGAGTTTTGGTTATAAGTATTTAAAAATACTCTGAGAAAGGAGTCTTTATTTTGTGTGTTAAAGGAGAGTAGGGCTACTGCTATGTCAAAAACATAAGAGCCATTTCCCCCATCTATAAAGTCAAAAACCTTTATCTTATTTCCACAAAAGAGTGTGTTGTCTTTAAATATATCTCCATGAATAAAACCATCATTTTTAGGAGTATAAGTTTTGAGAACTTCAAGCTCTTTGTAAAGTCGGTAATGAGTATGTTTTATAGCTAAAAGTGCAGTTTGTATGCTCTTTTTTTGTAAAAAATCTTCTCTATGGTAGAGCTTTTGTGTGTGAAACTTTGCCATAAAACGAGCAAGTGCTTGGATATGAAAAAGTTGAATTGATTTTGGCACTTCTCCTTGAAGTTTTTCATAAAGGTACCAGCCCTCAGTATCTGTAAGAAGTCTAGGTACCTTTAACCCTACAGAATACAAAGAGAGTAAAATTTTTTCATCAAGAGAGATTCTCTCTTGAATATGGCGTTCATAATATTTGATGATATACTTATCTGAGATGTAAGTTGTATCTACGACGCCACTTGAACTAGGTCTTAGGCTAGTAAAAGTATAGTGAGGGAAGAGGGATTTTACCTGCTTGAGCGAGAGGGCTCTTTTTACTCCCATCTTATAAAAGACACTGCTTCATAACCTTAGTCCACTCTAAATCAAAATGTTTTTCAACATAAGAGCGGTGATGGGGAACACCACATTTTGAGCAGTCCTGATGGATTTTATCACCGTAAACCCCCTGTCTTCCATCCTTTGACTCGATGTCACAAAAGCTAAACTGTGTGTTCTTTTCTACTTTTTTTATACCATTATCATCAAAGCGAAAGTTTGGACAGGCACAAAGATAACAGTTGAGCTTCTCCATGTCATGACACTTTTTATTTTTTGCATACATTGGACAGAAGTCACTCTCTTCTTTGAGCATGTTATCAAAGTCAAAGTAGTCTATGATTTGCTCTTTTGTGTAGTTTTTTGCTACAAGTTTCGTCACTATGACCTTATGTTTGTCTGCATGTTCTTTAAACCAAGATGTATAACTCAAAAAGATTTCCTTTTTTAGAATTATAGCTTATCTAAGGTATAATATTAAAATAGGGGTATATACAATGAAAAAACAGAAATTTTCTTATCACTTTACACCGGCGGGTATCACTTCAAACTTCGTGCCTTTGGTCGTTGTGCTCTACGGTAAAGAGGATATAAACTTAACAGAATTTGAGTATAAAATGTGGAATGTTCTACAGGTCTGCTCTTTAGACGCTCAAGAGTCACAACTTTTAAAAGAGCTAATAATAGAAATAGCAGAGACACATGAATGTGAAGAGTACATCTTTATGTATGGTGATACTCGGAGTGTAAATGAGGTGCTTTTTAAAGGTATCGTAGCTGAGTGTAATGTTCTTGAGGCAGATATGTCTCAAATCACTCAAGAACAAAATATAAAAAATGTCTTAGATGAGTTTGAGAAGATGGTACCAGATCTTTAAAGAGCTTTTTGCTCTATAAACTGAAGTTCATTTTCACTGAGTACTAGGTTGCAGAGCTCTTTTGTTAAGAGTAAAAAACTTGTAGCAGTAGTAGGTGTGTAGCTACTTACGACCACCTTATGCTCAGAGAAAAGCTCTTCTATATCTGAGTCACATGTAAACTCAAGGAGAGCCTTGTAAGTTTTGTAAATGGTATTTGATTCAAGTGGAATGCTATGAGAATCTTCTATGGTAAAACTTGCACAAGAACTAGGGACTATACTTATAGAAGGGTCACCACTCAGAGTATAAGCACCATTGATGCTCTTTACTAAAACTTTTGCTTTTGTAGAAGTTTTTTTATTGTTTTGCTTTTTGATGAGAGTCTCAATGGCATCTTCATCCCAAAAACCACCCTCATCGCCACCTTCAAAACCACCCATCTCTCTAGCCTTTTACTTTTAAACTGCGTAAACTCTTATCTTTTCTGTCTCAAGTTGACCATTTAAGATTCTTTGTATAGAAGTAAGTGTACCGCCTGAGCTGTCACATGAACCACAAGCCCCTACATAAGAGATGTAAACATCAGTAAGTCCATTTGTCTCTTTAACATCGATGAAGTCTAAGTCTCCATCATCTGCTTGTAAAAATTCTCTAATCTTCTCATCGATGATAACATCAATCGCATTTATCTTTTGAATAAGAGTTAGCTTGTCAAATCCGATTTCTACTGCTTCTTTTGTTTGCATAATAATATCTTTATGTTAAATTTAATGATGGAATTTTACACTATAAATCCTATAAACTGACTAAGTTTGAAATGTTAATTTTAGAAGTTTATGTTAGTATCTTATAAAAAAGGATTTTATATATGTGTGGAGTGTTGGGAATTTTAGGTGAGTATAGTGAAGTAATGGCTAAGAGTGCTTTAGCGAAACTCTCACATCGTGGACCCGACTATTGTGGAATTGTACAAAAAGATAGACTCTTTTTTGCACATCAGCGTCTTAGCATAGAAGATTCACATTATCGCTCACACCAACCTTTAAAACATAAAAATATTTTACTCTCATTTAATGGAGAGATTTATAACTTTAAAGAACTCAAAAAAGAGTTAGAGTATGAGTTTGTAACGCAGGGTGATAGTGAAGTTATCATTGCGGCATATCTTAAATGGGGAGTGGCATTTGTTACTCATCTTCGTGGTATGTTCGCGATAGCCTTACTTGATGGTGAGACACTCTATCTCTTTCGTGATAGACTTGGAAAAAAACCTCTCTACTACCTTCATGGTGACTCATTTGTATTTGCTTCAGAGATAAAAGCTTTAGTACCTTTTTTGAAAAAAGTACAGATGGATGAAGATGCACTACTCTCTTATCTCTCTTTTTTAGCACCAACGCCACCCTATACTTTTTTTCAAGGTATCAAAACCTTAGCTGCTGGAGAGTATGCCATATATAAAGACAGTACTTTGAGTATTCAAAGATACTATGATATTTTATCTGTTAAACCAAATATAATAACAGATAAATACGAGGCAGTGCAAGAGATAGAGAAAGTTTTAGAAGAGTCGATGGCATTGCGTCTTAGTTGTGATGCTTCAACTGCTTCTCTACTCTCGGGAGGAATAGACAGTGCGACTATAAACTACTATGCAAAGAAACAAGGCTTAAACATACCAACATATACACTCGGTTACAAAGAGTTTTCTAAGTATGATGAGCGAGAAAATGCAAAAGCTACGGCTGATTTTTTAGGTATTGGCAATACAGAAGTAGAGATAGATGAGGCGATGTTTATAGAGGCTAGTGATAAGGTTTTAGATACTATGGACCAGCCACTTAACGACCCTGCTGCTGTACCTCTTTACCTTCTTTTTGAGAAGATAAAAGAGGATGGACATAGAGTTGTTCTTAGTGGAGAGGGGAGTGATGAGCTCTTTTTAGGGTATAGACAGTATTTTGAGTATCTTGACATAGAGGGTGCGGGAAATTTAGCCCATAAAAATTGGTTAAAGAAGTATTTTCGTGCAAATTTTTCAAACAATAGAGAGTGGGAGTGGTACAAGCGAGTTTTTGATGATACCCTCCTTTTTCGTACAAGTGGAGAGAGCTTTTCTGACCTGCAAAAAAATGCCCTTATGCGAAGAAATGTTAAAGATAATTCAAGTTTGAAATATTTAGATGCTTATAGAGAGCGATTTATAAATTCTGCGCATACAGATGCATCTAGTTGGTACTCCTACATAGACCTAAATCTTTTTCAAGGGGAACACTTTTTAAGTAAGCTCGACCGTGTAAGTATGGCGCACTCTATAGAATCCCGTACTCCTTTTTTAGATCATAAACTTGTTGAGACTGTTTTTAGTATAGACCCTAAACTGCGTTACGAGGATGGGATAACAAAATCGCTACTCAAAAATGTGATGAGAGGAAAACTCGATGAAAAAATACTCAAACGCAAGAAAAAAGGCTTCGCAAATCCCTATATGGAGTATCTTATAAACTCACAAAGAATTACTCTTATTAAAGAAGTGAACAAAGAGACAGGACTCTTTAGAGAAAAAATCTTAGATGAGTATATAGCCGGTGCGAAGAGAGGTGCTTTTAAACAGCATATATGGGGACTCTATGTGCTTTCATACTGGATAAAGAAAAATCTTTTATAATACGCTAAAATGATGCCTTTAAAGGGATTGATTTGATAAAAAAATTACGCAAATATACTACAACTAATACTCTTGTTATCTTAGGTATCATACTCGGTGTGCTCTTTGGTGTACTCCTTCCAGAACTTGCGCTCAAACAAAAAGTCATAGGTACTGCATTTATCTACTTTTTAAAGATGCTAGTTGTGCCTTTGGTTTTTTCTAGTATCTTTGTAGCCATACTTGGTTTAGGATCGATTGAGCATCTCAAACGCATGGGTCTTCGTACTATCGGACTCTATATGCTTACAACGGCGTTAGCGGTTGTTTTAGCCATTATAGCTATGAATATTTTTCATATTGGTGAGCATATAAGTAGTGAGGGTTTAGAGTTTGCTAAAGCACAAGCGATAGCTCCTTTTTCCTTAGAAGCAATGTTACTGAGTTTTATCCCGACAAATATTTTTCACTCACTCAGTAGTGGTTCGATGATGCAGATAATTGTTTTTGCAGTTATGTTTGGAGTTGCTTCTTTATACCTCTCAAAAAAACAGCAAGAGCCACTTGTAAATCTATTTAACTCTGTGAGTGAAGCGATGCTTATTATCTCAGAGTGGATTATTAAACTGACACCTATAGGTGTGTTCTCCCTTATCTCTTATGTTATAGCTGATCAAGGGATAGATGTTATCTTAGGGCTTTACAAGTACATCTTAGTTGTTGTAGGTGTTATAATCTTTCATGGAATTATCACCCTCCCGATAGTGCTCAAGCTATTTGCAAAAATAAAACCCTATGAGTATCTACTCTCTGTAAGAGAAGCTTCTATTATGGCATTTTCAACGGCTTCTTCGGCTGCTACCCTCCCTGTAAGTATGCGAATAGTTGAAGAGATAGGTGGCGTTGATAAAAAAACAGCCTCTTTTGTTCTTCCCCTTGGGGCAACTGTTTCGATGGACGGAACAGCAGCATATCTCACCGTTGCCGTTTTATACATTGCAAATCTCTCAGGTACAGTTCTAAGTTTTTCCGATCAAGTTTTACTCGGTATAACTGTTGTCTCTTTAAGCATAGGTGTTGCCGCTTTGCCAAGTGCTTCGCTTGTTATGATGGTTGTTATTTTAAACCAACTCGGCCTTCCTGTTGAGTATATAGCAGTAGTTGTAGCCGTAGATAGAATCCTAGATATGTGCCGTACTTCACTTAATGTTACCTCCGACTTAGTTGTTACAAAAATCATAGATGTTTATGAAAAACGAGCTTAAAACATACAAATACTTACTACTCCTTGCAATGCTGCTTTGGGGTGGTGGTTGGACAGCGCTAAAAATTCTCACCTACACCCAAACAATAGAAGTTATCGTCTTTTGGCGCTTTTTTCTTATGAGTCTCGCTTTTATTCCTATTTTATATTTTTTTAACAAACCCATCACTCTTAACAGAGGGGCTCTTGTCTACATAGGGAGTAGTTCTATTTTAAATATCTTGTTTATGGTTTTCTCATTCATAGGTATCTCTAGTGGATTTGCAGGTTCTGGAAGTGTTATCATCACTACTTTTAGTCCTATTTTAACTTTTATACTCTTTGCTCTTTTGTATAAAAAACAGTTAACAACAGTACAATTTATTGCACTTTTTCTTGGTCTTTTAGGTGGCTTTATCCTTCTTGAACTTGATAATATCTCACTCTTTTTAAATAGTTCAAACATCTACTTTTTACTCTGTGCTTTGGTCTGGGCAGGTGTTACACTCCTCTCACAACACTCAGCGAAATATATTCACCCTGTCCATTATAGTTTTTTTATCTCGCTTGTAGCGACTATGAGCTCATTTATTTATGCATTTGATGCTGATTTACTCTCTGTTTTTGATGAAGATATGTCGTTTTGGGTTTCGCTTATTTATCTTGCAGTTTTTGGTCAAACTATCGCTACGACTATCTTTTTTATGGCTTCATCTAAGTTAGGAAGTCAGGTAACAAGCTCTTTTATGTTTCTTGTCCCCGTGTTTGCCTTAGCAAGTGCTTGGTTGGTTTTAGATGAACCTATTGAGATGCATATCATTGTGGGTGGTTTTGTGAGTATGCTAGCAGTTTATTATCTCAATAAAAAATAATCTTTACCATACATTTACCACTCTTCTTATATAATATTTATTATTATATGGAGTTATTATGAAAAAAGTACTTATTCTTGGTGGTGGGTTTGCAGGTTTAGATGCAGCCATTCATCTTAAAAAATTAAACTATGATGTAACACTTGTGAGTGAGAGAGATTACTTCTATATCTATCCTACTTCCATTTGGATCCCAACACATGGAAGCGAATTTAGTGATATGTGTGTTGATTTGCACCGTTTAGAGGGGATACATAACTTTAAGCTTATTGTAGAGACTGTGAGTGAAATCTCACAAGCAACAAACAGTGTAAAACTTGCATCTGGAGAGCTTCTATCAGATTATGACTACCTTATCATCGCTATAGGTGCTGCAAAGATGAAACATAAGGGTATAGAAAATACTCTATCCATCTGTGGAAAACCTGAGGACTCTTTAAAAATCCGTGATGCTCTTGATGCTTTAGTTGCAAAGGGAGGGGGAAAAATTGCCATGGGATTTGGTGGTAACCCTAAAGACTCATCTGCTGTTCGTGGTGGTCCTGCGTTTGAGCTACTTTTTAATGTTCATAATATGCTTAAAAAGAGAGGAATACGCGATAAATTTGAGTTGACTTTTTTTGCACCAATGCCTAAACCAGGTGCAAGAATGGGAGAACAAGCTTTAGTGATGATGGATAAGTTTTTCTCTAAACTAGATATCAAAAAACATTTTGGTACGAAAATAACAGGATTCTGTAAAGAGGGTATTAACTTTGAAGATGAGACACTACTTGAGGCTGATTTTACTATGTTTATCCCAGCGGGTCATGGACATGACTTTATCATCAACTCTGACTTACCGCAAAATGAGGCTGGTTTTATCAAAACAGATGACTACTCAAATGTTTTAGCTGAGGATGGGAGTGCAACAAATATTTATGCCATTGGTGATGCCGCTGCACTTGTTGGCTATGACTGGGGAGCAAAACAGGGTCATATGGCAGAGCTTATGGCAAAAAATGTTGCACACAACATCCATGCTAGAGAGAGTGGAAGGAGTGACTTTAAGGGTTACAAGGAGCACATAAACATCATCTGTGTTATGGATAGTGGAGATGGTGCTTCATTTGTATATCGTGATGCCAAACGTGCTTTCATGTTACCTATGCCGATCATAGGACACTGGCTAAAACGCGGTTGGGGTGTTTACTGTAAGAACTCAAAATTAGGAAAGATTCCTCGTATTCCAGGGATGTAAGTTGAAAAATAACTTATATTCACAATTTATTTACATTTGTGTCGTATACTACTGACATGAAAAGGAACTAAACCAATCTTTTCTCTCCTTATTCGACCACAAGAAGATTAGTCGTTTTCTTTAGCTTTGCGTTTTAATTTCATTTTTCGTTTAGCTAATTCGCGCATATCTTCTGTGGTATCACTCTCATCCATTATCTCAACACCTAAAATAGTCTCAACACAATCTTCTAAGGTAATGATTCCATCAGTCTGGTCATAATTGTCCATAACTAAGAACATATGGTCTTTTTTAGCTATAAACATATCGAGTGCTTTACTCACGGGGATATTTTCATTTATAGAAAACATCTCTTTTTTAATGGACTTTAGTGTTACATTATCATCGCTTAGTGCTTGTTTGAAGATTCTTTTTGTGAGGACTAGTCCAGTGACATTCTCAATACTCTCTTTATAAACAGGAATACGAGAAAATTTAAATATCGCTTCTTGTGTTGCTATTACTTCTTTGATAGTCATGTTCTCATCAAGAGCAAAAACTACAGAACGCGGTGTTAAAACTTCGCTTACTTTGATGTTATCAAGATTTAAAATGTTCTCAATGACATCAGATTCTTTCTCATCTATAACGCCATCATCTTCACTCTGAAGCATAGACTCTAATAACTCCTCTTTTGTAAGGGAGTTTGCATCATCTGCATTTTGTCCAATTTTATTTGTTACAAAAAGAGTCATTAGAATGATAGGATAAGTTATCCAGATAAAAAGACGGATAAATTGTGAAGCGAGTGGTGCTAAGCTCTTCCAGTACATCGCTCCAATAGTTTTTGGAATAATCTCACTTAAAAATAAAATGGCAAAAGTTAAGACAACAGAGACGATAACAACAGCATCATTTCCCCAAATAATAGCAGCTTGTGCACCAACAGCAGCTGCACCTAAAGTGTTGGCAATAGTGTTTAGTATTAAAATACCTGCGATAGATTTATTGATATTCTCTTTTTGTAAACGCAGAAGTTTTCCAGTAGTTGGTTGCTCTTTTTCTAAAACAGCAACATATGACATATTGATAGAAAGTAGTACTGACTCTAAGACAGAACAGATAAATGAAACCCCAACAGAGAGGACAAAAAATAGTATTAAAAGATCCAATTTTTACAAATTCCTTATAGTAATATATATGTAGCAAGTGTTAAAAAGCTAAAAAAGCCAACTACATCGGTAACCGTTGTTAAAATAACAGTACTTCCAATAGCAGGGTCGACATCCATTCTTTTAAGTAGCAATGGTATGCTCGCCCCAAAAAGTCCAGCAAAAAAGAGGTTTATAACCATACTTAGGGCAATAACTACACCAAGCATAGAGGTCTCAAACCATACCGCTGCGATAATTCCTATTATTATAGCGAATAAGAAACCATTTACAAGGGCGATAATAACCTCTTTTTTTATAATCCTCATCGCATCACCTTTTGAGATATCTCCTAGGGCTAGTTGTCGCACTACAACAGTTAGACTCTGTGTACCTGCATTACCACCCATAGAAGCAACTATGGGCATAAGAACTGCTAGTGCTACCATACTCTCAAGAGTCTCTGCAAAGAGTCCAATAACAAGAGAGGCGACTATAGCAGTAAATAGGTTTAAGCCTAGCCATGTTGCCCGTTTCCTACCAGCATGGAGGATCTCTTCATCTTCCTCCGCATCATCATTTACTCCGGCTAGATTATACATCTGTTCGGTTGCATGCTCGTTAATAATGTCATAAATATCATCAGAAGTGATACGTCCAAGTAAAACGCCATAAGCATTTACGATGGCTAAAACACCAAGGTCATACTCTTCAAAAATATGAACAACATCTTTTATAGCATCCGTGTCGACTGCTTTTATAGGCTCAAAGCTCTCTTCACTTGCGTCTATGTTTTGTAGAATAGTTTTTGAAAAGTCAAAAATGAGCAGGTCATCTAAACCTACTGCATATTGAAGTTTGTTATCTTCATCAGTGATAAAAAGGTTTTGAACATTTTCGACCTTGTTTTCTTTTCTTAGTCGTGCAAAACGCTTAATGACATCTTGGACAATTTCATCTTTTTTCGCAGTAAAAAGCTCAAGTTGCATATGTGCACCGGCTTCATCTTCATCATATGTTTTGAGTTTTTGAATCTCTTCTTGATCATCCTCATGCAAGTTCTCAAACACCTGATTTGCTACATTTTCATCAAGATCTTCAAGCCCTTGCATAAATTCAGCTTGATCATCAGACTCTAGCTCAGTAACAGCATGAGAAAGCTCATCTACACTAAGATTTTCAACCACATCATCAAAGTATCTATCAGGAAGAGCAAGTGCTACATCCCCGACTAAATCCTTTGGTACAAGTTTAATGGCATCAGAAAACTCATCATCACTTAAGTTCTTTAAAATCTTAGCAATATCAGTAGGATGCATATCACCTATTTCGTGTGCATTTAGGTAGTCTTGTAGTCTATTCATAAGTGCAATTATACCTAATTTAGAGGATAAACCTTATATAATATATTTCAATTATACTAGAAGGGATTTTTCTCTATCATCGATTATCATTAAAAGTGCAGGTAGTGCAAGAAGGTCGACTACTACTGCGATTATAAGAGCCGATGCGGTTACTACACCAAAATGATAGTTTGGATTAAAGTTACTAAATACAAAGACTAAAAAAGCAAGACTCAGAACTAAGGTTGTAAAGATGATAGCACTTCCTGCATAACTCATCACATACTTCATAGCTTCATCTAAAGAGTCTCCGCGTTTACGTGCTTCAATATACTTGACCATAAAGTGAATAGTATCATCAACAGCTACTCCTATGATGATAGCCCCTGCAATAGCAACACCCATATCTATATCTATGCCTAACCAGCCCATAACACCAACTACAAGAGCAATAGGTAAGATGTTTGGTACTATAAAAAGGGGTAACATTCTCCAGTTTCTAAAGATAAGTAACATTACAAGAGAGATACTTACAACAGCTAATGTAATAGACTCAATGAGAGTATCAGTTACATCATGTTGCATATGTGCAAACATAACTGTTTGACCATTTACAGTAGCTGAGTAGGGTGTTTTACTCCACCAGTTTTCTATCCAAGCTATGATTTGTAAATCTTTTGAGGTATCTATAAGGTTTACCGATGCAGTGATGCGAAGAAGCCTTTCATTTATATCCATCTTATCATTTATCTCCATTCCTTGAGGGAGAGAGAGTGAGTAGAGGAGAAGATACTGAGCAACTAACTCTTTGCTTTGAGGTATAGTTTTTGTACCATTCATAACATTGTTAAAGGTTTTTACAACATCAAGGAGAGATTGTAGATGTCTTACATCACTATACTTAGTTGAGAGTTCACTATAAAATCTCTCTACTGTTTGTAAAAATTGAGGGTTTTTGATACCATCGTTTACTTTTGAGTCTACAACTATTTCATAAGACATAGGGCCCGTAAGTTTGTCTTGCATCTCTTTAACAGCAACTCTAAAGGGAAACTCTTCTTTAAAGTATTTTACAGTATTTGAGTCAACATTTGCTTGAAATATTCCTGCACCTAAACCTATAAAAAGTAAACTGCTGAATGTTAAAATGAGTTTGGAATTTCGATGTAAAAAATGTGTATACCATACTGCAATTGGATGATTATTTGCCTGCATAATATTTTCATCTGCTTTTATCTTAGGGTTAATAATAGCCAATATCGCAGGAACAAAAAGTATAGTCAGTACAAAGGCTAATAGGGCAGCACTAGCAGTAGCGATACCTAAGGTCTGTATAGGAACAACTGCTGAGATACCCAAAGAAGCAAAACCAACGGAAGTAGTAACAGAAGTGAGAAATATCGCTAAAAAGTTTTTCTTTACACTATAGTGAATTGACTCATAGTTACTCATCCCTTTTTTTCTAGCCATAGTGTAAATCCAAAGGAGGTGCATAGCATCTGCTATACCGATTGCCACAACAAAAACAGGGATATTTGCCGTAAAGTTGTTGAGTTTAAAGCCTAAAAGAACTTGAATAGAGAGTACAATTAAAAAAGTGAAAATAACAACAATAATACTGACTATCATAGAAGAAAATTTTCTAAATATGAGCAGTAGTAATACCATAGCAACAAGAATAACAGCTGGAGTGAAAACCGCTCCATCATGTTGTGCTATCTCTATAAAAGAGGTATTTATAATCGGACCGCCACCAAGAAAAAACTTATAGCCATATTTTTTCTCTTCGGGTGCAATGATTTTTAAAACAGCATTTCGAAGTTTAAAACTTACCTCTGGGTCATCTCCCGCTTTTGGAGTCATCCGACCAACTATCATAGTAGTTTTAGCATCCTTAGAGATGAGTTTGCCTACAATTATCTCCTCTTTAAGAGCTATAGAGCGTTTAGTGGCTAATTGTTTTGGTGTATAGCTCTGTGGCTCTTCAATAAAATTCTCAACAATAACTTCGTCAGGATACTCTTTATCACTATGAACATACTGATAGTTTGTAATAGAATCAACTCTTGCTATGTACTCTGTTTGCCAGAGCTTTTGTGTAATAGTATCGATGGAAGTAAGGGCCTCTTTTGTAAAAATACCATCTTCATTTGTAAACATAATCGTAACAGCATCATCATTACCAAAGATTGCACGGAAGTTATCATAGTTTTTGAGAATCTTTGACTCTTTAGCAAACCAAATCCTATAACTACCTTCAAACTCTAAGTTTTTTAGAGATGATGCCATCATTATTGTGATTAAAGGGATTATAATTGCAATTATCCATCTAAATGTAATGACTCTATTTACAAAAGTTTCCATTATTTCCCTTTATGATTACTTCAAGTATCTTTTATGAAAATTCTTTGCTTTTAAACCTGTTCTTATCTTCTGATTTGTCCAAACTAAAATAGTTGTTTTATCATTTTGAATATTTTTCATTGTAATTTTTCCTATTCGATATACATTAGGAAAATGTTGATAGTCTTCAAAAATAGCACTTTTTAATAGCTCTTTTTTTCTATCAAAATATTCTATTTTTTTGACAAGGAATGTTTTTGCATCTATGTAAGAGAGTAGTTTAGTATATCCTGAGTATTTTGAAAGTGGTTTACTCTGTATAATATATAGACCATCTTTTAGGGGTGCTTGACCCTCTTCATAAATATATTTTTTAACATTAAAGGCACTTAAATCTTCATATGAAAATTCGCTACCCATAAAAGCACCCGATTTATTTTTACTCGCAATGCGTTTTATACGTTTGAGAGCTGGAAGATATAACCATTGGTCATCATCTTTATTAACATGCTCATAGGATAAAAACTTAGTGCCTTTAACATCTGCTGGTGTTAAAAACTCCATAAGTGATTTGTCTTCATCTTCACCCTCAAGTACTTGCATCTTCATAGAGCGTACTTTTTTTTGTCCTGCTGCATTTATGAGTGTCATTTGCATTGTGGATGTCGCATCACCAAAGCCACTCATCATATCTTCACTTTTTTGTGCTACTTCTAAATTTGTAAGTGCTAGTAATTGTGTGAGTGCAATTATAAAGATTAAAATATATTTCATTATGTTCTCCTAGTTTATGTTGACAATGTTAACATAATAATGTAACACTTGTCAACATTTAGAGAATTATTTAATAATTTTATGATATTATTTCTTTATGAGTACACATAATAATTCTAGTTATCATCATGGAAACCTTAAAGAAGGACTTATAGAAGAAGCACTTAAAATGCTTGAGTCTGAGGGTTTGTCTAGCATTACATTAAGAGAGTTAACAAAAAGATTAGGTACATCAAGGAGTGCACTTTATAGGCACTATAGTTCTAAGGAGGAGTTATTAAAAGCTGTTATTCAAGCAGGGTTTAAGAGACTTGATACATATGTTTTTGCATCTATAAGTGAAGATTTAGATATACAAACAAAAATATATACACTTGGTCGCGCTTATATTAACTTCGCAATGCTTCATCCAAATATTTACAGAATGATCTTTGGAAATGAGTTAGAAAAACATAGAGAAGAGAGCTGTGATATAAAAGAGAGAGAAGATGCACCCTCTTTTCATTCACTAGTAGATATTATAAAAGATGGTCATGAGAAGAATATTCTTAAAAAAGAAGATGCTTTTATGCAGGCTACTGTACTATGGGCGATACTCCATGGTTTATCTAACCTTCTCATAGATGGTCATGTACATATCGCTGATAACATAGACAGACTTTATGAACTTAGCTTCAAAACTATGTTAGATGGTATGGCACTAAAGTAAAGTTATAGCATAGCCAGTTTTTGTAGTTTTTAGTCTGTATTTATAGTGCCCATCTAACTCTATAACAACTCGATAATACCCTTTATGATTTCCAAATCTTACTCGTGTAACAGCCGTACCTGATTTGGGTGTTTTCTCATAACTTCTTATATCTATATCGCGTTGAAAGTCACATACAATTCTATGTGGCTGTGTGAGTAAAAAGTTTCTTAGAAGTTTGTCTTTTGTGATGATATTGAGGTGATTGTGGTCAGCATATAGAGATATAAAAGTTAAATTCGCAATTTTAGTTAATTTTTTAGCTTGAATTTTCTCTTTTTTAGGGCTTGTCTTTTTTTCATCTCCACCAATATTTTGAGAAATAAAAACTGGTAAATGCCAATCAATACTATTACCAACTAACTCTTTTTTACTTACAATCGAGCCATCTAAATTTTTATAGGTGATGGTTACGCTCTCTAAAGTTCTAGCTGTCGAGGGAAGAGAGAGTGCTACACGTTTCAGTGGTTGGATTAGTGCAACTTTATTTGAACTATAGGGAATGTCAGTCTCATTTTTGGAAGGGAAAAAAGGGTTCTCACGAGCAGTTAAAGAGCTAATCAATACAAGATAAATGAGTAAAAATTTTATCATATATATTTACCTTTTGTTATTTCTAAGTATTATAGCAAATTAAAAGATTTATTGTGCACTTATCTCTTTGAGTTCAAAGTATTCACGCTGTAAGTCGGCATTTTGTAGTTTAAGTCTAGAGACTTCATCTTGTAAATACACTTCATAATCTTGTAAGCCAAAAAGAATTTCTAAAGAGGATGTTCCATATAGTAGGACCCCAAGGTAAATACCAAGAATTACTACTATAAGAAGAAGAAAAAAGAACTTTTTGAGAGAGAGACCAAGATGCTTCTGAGTTATACTCTCAGTTGTATCTATCCCCTCATAAAGTTCTTCGTTTTGCATAGTTTGAGACGCTAGACTTAGTTAAAAAGTGCAGCACCTAAGTACTCACCATATACAACTTCATTTTCTATCTCAAGTAGTCTGTTGTATTTAGCAGTTCTCTCGCCACGTGCAGTTGAACCTGTCTTAATTTGACCACAGTTAAGTGCTACTGCGAAGTCTGCGATAAATGCATCTTCACTCTCTCCTGAACGGTGACTCATAACACAAGTGTAACCATTTCTTTGTGCTAAACGTACAGTAAGCATAGTCTCAGAAACTGAACCAATTTGGTTTGGTTTGATAAGGATAGAGTTAGCAATTCCTTCACGGATACCACGAGAAAGAATGTTCGCATTTGTAACAAAAAGGTCATCACCAACTATCTGAATCTTGTCGCCAAGTTTTTCAGTCATTAGTTTAAAACCTTCCCAATCTTCTTCGTTAAGACCATCTTCTATTGATACAATAGGGTATTTGTTGCATAAATCAACATAGTAGTCAACTAACTCTGCTGATGTAACAGTACGATTTTCAGAATCAAGTCTATAGCCTTTACCATCCTCAGAAAGAATCTCTGAAGCAGCAACATCTAAAGCGATAGCTATCTGCTCACCTGGCTTATAACCAGCAGCCTCTATAGCTTCGATTATGATTTGAATTGGCTCTTCATTTGAAGATAAGTCTGGAGCAAATCCACCCTCATCACCTAGTGCAGTGTTATGCTTTTTAGCTTTTAATATACCTTTTAAAGTATGATAAACTTCAGCAGATGCACGAAGACCTTCAGCAAAATCAGTAAATCCTACAGGAACAATCATATACTCTTGAAAATCAACACTATTATCAGCATGGCTTCCACCGTTGATGATGTTTAACATTGGAGTAGGGATAGTCATAGCATTTGCACCACCAAGATAGCGGTAAAGTGGCATACCAAGAGATTTTGCTGCAGCACGTGCTACTGCCATAGAAACACCCAGTACTGCATTAGCACCTAATTTTCCATAGTTCTCAGTTCCATCTATCTCTTTCATAGTGGCATCTATTACAGCTTGATTAAAAGGAGAAAGACCGATGATAGCATCAGAAATTTCATTGTTTACATGACCAACTGCTTTTAAAACACCCTTACCCATGTAACGCTCATCACCATCACGAAGCTCTAATGCCTCGCGTTTTCCTGTACTTGCACCTGAAGGGACTATAGCACTCTCAACCGTTCCATCACTTAACTCTACTGTTGCTTTTACTGTTGGATTACCACGTGAATCCATTACTTCTATTGCACTTACACTATCTATAAACATATATTTACCTTTACGATTCGTTCAAATTTTATACAAATCATTCTAATTTTTTACATTTTACCCAAACTTGACTAAAAGTTAGGTTATATAGTGTGCTAGAGTGTTTTATGCATCAGAATCTTCAATAGAAGCTGTATCCATAACCATGACATCAGTGATACCCATAGCTACTTTTATTTTATTTTCAATCTCAAGTGCTAATTCTGGTTCATCTTTAAACTTTTGTTTAACATTTTCACGACCCTGACCAAGTTTTTTGTCTTCATAAGCAAACCAAGCCCCTGCTTTGTCAATTATGTCTAGTTTAACACCATAATCAACTAACTCACCCTCCTTAGAGATACCCTCTCCAAACATAATATCAAATTCAGCTTGACGAAATGGAGGAGCAACTTTATTTTTGATAACTTTTGCTTTTACTCTATTCCCAATTACACTCTCACCCTGTTTAAGTGATGCAATTCTACGTACATCAATACGAACTGAAGCATAAAACTTCAGAGCATTTCCACCCGTTGTTGTCTCCGGAGAACCATAACCCATCATTCCAATTTTCATACGAAGTTGGTTGATAAAAATAACTGTACAGTTCATCTTGCTGAGGATACCTGTTAACTTACGGAGTACCTTAGACATCATACGAGCTTGAACACCAACTTGCTGATCCGTCATCTCACCCTCTATCTCTACTTTAGGAGTAAGTGCTGCAACAGAATCTATTACGATTAAATCTATGGCTCCACTTCTTGCAATCGTTTCAACAATATCAAGTGCTTGCTCACCATAGTCAGGTTGTGAAACAAGAAGATTTTCAACATCCACACCAAGGTTTTTTGCATATCCAACATCTAGTGCATGTTCTGCATCTATAAAAGCACATACTCCATCGTTTTTTTGGCATTGAGCGGTTATTTGAAGTGCTAAAGTTGTTTTACCTGAACTTTCTGGTCCATATATTTCAACTACACGTCCTTGAGGTACTCCACCAATACCAAGTGCTAAATCAAGTCCTAAAGAGCCTGTGCTAATTGACTGTATTGGTTCAATATTTTTATCACCAAGACGCATTAAGGCACCTTTTCCAAAAGCTTTGTCTATTTGCTTCATCGCTAAGTCTAATGATTTTTGTTTGTTTGCATCCATCTTGGGCTCACTTGTTTTAAATTTTGAAGAATTATATGTTTATTTTTAGAAGTATATTGAAAATATGGCAAATTGTCATACTTATTTGTAAATTTCTTTTTATCTCTTTGAGATTATCCTACTTTTTTAAATGAAAATGCTATAATCGTGCATACTTGATATATGGATAAGCTTATGAATAAAATAGTACCTATTATTACTTTTTTTCTTGTCTGGATTACTTTTTCTGGTTTTTGGTCAGGAGATACTAAACTAGAGGCACAGCTTAAAAGAAAACAGCAGAGTCAGGAGACACTGAAAGCTCTATACATTTATGCCCCTCAAGCAAAAAAGATGTTGGATACTTCTTATGGATATGCAACATTTACAAACCTTGGTGTTAATCTTATTCTCTTTAGTGCTGAGGGCGGAACAGGTTTAGCACATAACAATAAGACAGGAAAAGATACATATATGAATATGGGTTCTGGCGGTTTTGGTTTTGGACTTGGACTTAAAGATTTCCGTGCAATTTTTCTGTTTGCAAATGAGCAAGCCTATAATACTTTTGTAAACTCAGGTTGGGAAGCAAATGCACAAGCAGATGCTGCAATTAAACTAGGAGAGGATGGCGGTGCTATAAATGCGGCTATTACTGTTGCTCCTGGCGTTCGACTCTACAAACTTACACAAAATGGTATTGCACTTCAAGTGACAATACAAGGAACAAAATACTGGAAAGATGGTGAACTAAACTAACTATGAAAAAAACTTTAATCGCACACTCCCCTGACGCAGATGATATTTTTATGTACTATGCTATTAAATTTGGCTGGGTAGGTATGGAAGGTGTCACTTTTGATAATATCGCAAAAGATATTCAAACACTCAACGAGGATGCTTTAAATGGTGTCTATGACATTGTCGCTATTAGTTTTGCTCTGTATCCTCATATAAAAAGTGAGTATGCTCCGCTTCGTACAGCTGTTAGTTTTGGAGAGGGGTATGGACCTAAACTGATCAAACAAAAAGGTGTAAAGCTCAAACGTAATTTTAAAGTAGCACTCAGTGGTAAGCATACAACAAATGCGATGCTTTTTCGTATTGCTTATCCTGATGCTCGTATCACTTATATGAATTTTTTAGAGATAGAACAGGCTGTTATTGATGGAGATGTACATGCAGGTGTTCTCATTCATGAGTCGATTCTAACTTATGATGATGCACTTGAAGTTGAACGCGAGATGTGGGACATTTGGCAGGAGTTAGCAGGCAAGGATTTACCGCTTCCTCTTGGGGGAATGGCGATACGACGTTCACTTCCTCTAACTAAAGCAATCGCTTACGAAGCGACACTTACTAAAGCTGTTCAAGTCGCTCGTGACCATAAAGATAGACTCTCAACTATGTTACTTGAACGTGACTTAGTTCGCATCGATGCACCTACCTTAGATAAGTATCTTGAACTCTATGCAAATGATGAGTCGATTACTTTGAGCCCTCTTCAGTATAAGGCGATAGACAAGCTTTTTGAACTTGGGTATAAGCACGGTTTTTATGATGCACCTGTTGCAATTGAAGATTATCTTATTCCAACAGAATACACGCAATTAAGAGAGGGATAAAATGGAAGCAAAACTTGTAGCACTTGGTGTTGAAACATTTAAAATAGCACTTATGTTAGCACTGCCAGGTCTGCTTACAGGTATGTTTTTAGGACTTGCTGTTTCTATCTTTCAAGCAACAACACAGATAAATGAGATGACCCTCTCTTTCATTCCAAAGATTATTGGTGTTGTTATCGTAATCGTTCTTACTATGCCGTGGATGCTTAATGAGATGACAGATTTTGCACGTCATATTTTTGAGATAATGCCTGAATTTATTGAGTAATGAAAACTAAAGTAGTTAATTTTAAAAAGTACAGCTCATTTAAGATAGGCTCTGAAGTATCAGTAGCTCTTTTAGAAGATGACTTTAGTGATATAGATAAGTACTATCTTATCGGCTCTTGTAACAACACTCTCGTAGGAAATAACCCACCACCTCTTATGATGCTCTCTAAAATGTATGACTATATAAAGATAGAAGATAATACTCTAAAAGTTGGTGGAGCTACACCCTCTGGAAAAGTCGCCTCTTTTTGTAAAAAGAACAATATAGCCAACTTAGAATTTCTTTCACATCTTCCAGGTAAACTAGGGGGTCTTGTCTATATGAATGCAGGACTTAAAGAGTTTGAAATTTTTAATGTTTTACTCGATATTACCACTACTGATGGTAAAAAAGATAGAAATGAAATAGAGCATGGCTATAGATACACAAACATAAACAGACCTATACTTGAAGTCACTTTTTCACTAGAGAGTGGATATGATGTACAAAAAGTTGAGATGTTTAAAAAAATGCGCTTAAACCAACCTGCAACACCAAGTGCAGGGAGCTGTTTTAAAAATCCCAAGGGAGATTATGCAGGACGTTTAATAGAAGCAGTAGGGCTTAAGGGTCTTATGCGAGGTACAATGTGCTTTAGTCAAGAACATGCTAACTTTCTTGTAAACAATGGTAACGGAGAGTTTGAGGATGCGATATGGCTTATAAATGAAGCTAAAAGAAGAGTCCAAGAGGAGTTTAACATCCTCTTAGAGTGTGAGATAATTATACTAGAAACGTAGCATTAAACCTGCATAAACTCCAGCATAGTTTAAATCAATTTGATTGTCACCATCATCTACTGTAAGTTGTTGTACTCTATAACCTATTTCAAATGCAGGTTGAATCACGGGAATAAAAGTAAGTGTGTAATCAACTTTTGCTCTTGCATCGTACATAGTGTTAGTCCCATCAGAGATTGCTTTAGCATCTACTTCAAATCCTATTCCTGTAAAAGGAACTTCAACACGAGTTCTTACATAGAGTAATGGAATAATAGTAGTATCTTGAGAGCTATAGCCAGAAAAAACACCAACAGATGCGACATTGGAATCTGTTTGAATTACCTTTACATCAAATCCTAAATCAATCGTAGTCCAAAATGTATTATCTAAAATATTATAATATGGAACGATATCTAATTGAGTACTTTTGAGTGTTGTATTTGCTGAACCAGGGATAGTAATACCACCAACTACACCAGTAGTGTCACCCTCATCTGTTACGGTGACATACTCTAATCTCAAGTTTGGGATAATTGGAACAGGATGCTTAATTAAAGCCCAAACATAAATATCTGAAGTAGTTGTTTCATTACTTGTGTATTTACCATTAAGGTTTAGTACCCCACTGCCATCGCTTAAGTCTATATATCCTTGAGGTGTTTGACCCCAAGCACCAGCACCCATCTCAACACGAGCTATATCTGCACTTAAAGTTGATACCAGTGTAGTAACGCATGCTAATGTAGTTAGTAATTTTTTCATTTTTTCCCCTATTTTATGTAATATAGAGACATTATAGCAAATATATTTTATTGCATTCTTAAGTATTTATGTAAGGGAGGAGGATAGGGTGGAAGTTAAAAGCTTAAAGAGTCAGAGCCCTTAAGACTCGTCTTCTTTAAAAAGGCTCTAGCTTACAGTTCGGCATTTAGTGCCTCCCTGTATTGTAATTTAGTTACTTAACAGCAGCGATTGCAGCGTCGTAGTTAGGCTCTTCAGTGATTTCTGGAACGATTTCTTTGTAAGTTACAACACCCTCTTCGTTTACAGCGAAGATAGCACGACAAGTTACACCAGCAAGAACAGAACCACCTAAAAGTACTCCGTAAGCATTAGCGAAATCTTTGTTTCTAAAATCTGAACATACAACTAAGTCTTGAATCCCTTCAGCTTGACAAAAACGTCCAGAAGCAAATGGAAGGTCAAGAGAAACAATAGTTGCATCTACATCTTTAAGATCTGCAACTTTTTGGTTGAAAGTACGAGTTTCAGTAGCACATACACCTGTGTCTAAAGAAGGAACAACAATGATAAGTTGTTTTTTACCAGTAGCTCCACCAACTACTACATCACCTAAACCTTCTGAGTTTACAACAGTTATTGCTGGTGCTTTGTCTCCAACATTTACTTCATTTCCTACTAATTCTACGTCTGTACCTTTGAATTTAGTTGTTGCCATATTCAAGTCCTTAAATTAAATTTTTAATGTTTACACATTATATTGATGGAAGTATATTTTAAATCGGATAATATTTGTCTTATTTTCCCTTAAACTATTTTAGTATAAGATTTTCTTAAGACTAAAGTATGCTTCGCGGAGCTATATCTAACTCCTCTAAAGAGCTAAACATCTCTTTTTCATACATCTCAACGCCAACGCGACCTATCATGGCCGCATTATCTGAGCAGTATTTAAGTTCACTTAAAATCAACTCTGCATTATGTGGCTTGAGTAACTCTTCTATCTGTCCACGTAGGTAGAGGTTTGCTGAAGCACCACCAACAATGGCGAATGTTTTAGGTCTGATGGTCTTAAAATACTTTTTAAGCTTCATAGTCAAATGTTTTGTAGCGATATGCTCAAATGATGCAGCTATATCTTTGTACTGAGACTTGTCTGCATCCGCTTTTACTACGGCTAAACGTACAGCATTTTTAAGCCCTGAATAGCTAAACGCGATAAGTGGCGACTGATGCAAGGGTACAGTAAAGTTATGACGAAGTCTATCACCATCTTTTGCTAACTCTTGGATAAGCGGTCCCCCAGGGTAGCCAAGCCCCATCATCTTAGCAACCTTATCAAAACTCTCTCCAAAACTATCATCCATACTTTTTGCAACAGTCTCTATCTCAGTTAAACTTTTGACTTCCATAACCTGTGTATGTCCGCCTGAAACAAGTAGACAGGTAAGGGGAAACTGTGTCTCTTTTTCTATAAAAAGAGAGTAAATATGTCCTATGAGATGGTTAACCCCGATAAGCGGAATATCTAAAGCAACTGCTATAGCTTTTGCCATAGTGACACCCTCGACTAGCGTTACAGCAAGACCAGGAGTAGAAGTAACAGCGACTGCTTTAAGCTTTGGAAAATACTCCTTAACCTGTTGAAGTATCCGAGGTAGGGCTTCGGCATGAAGACGTGCAGCAAGTTCAGGAACAACACCTCCGTAGATGGAGTGTTCCACTTCTTGGGATATTTTCTTATGAAAAAGCAATTTTTTTGTTTTTATATCGGTAATAGCTATTGCACTATCATCACATGAACTTTCTATACTTAAAATCATTGTACTTCTCTCTTTTGGCATTTGTCTGAATAGGGTAACAGTATATAAAAACAACTTTTAAGTTGTGTAGAACATGTACGAGAATGTTTTCTTTGACTCACATTAATCTCACCCTCAAAAATTTTTGTGACTATCTCTTTGGACATATAGAGACCTATTCCCGTACCTTTACTTCTCTGTTTTGTTGTAAAGTAGGGCATAAATATTTTCTCTTGTAGCTCAGGCGGGACACCTTTTCCACTATCACAGCATTCTATTTCTAAGCCCTTTTCACTTGTTAGAAGACTAACACAAACTGTTTTGTCTTCTAAATCAATAAGGGCATCTTTGGCATTGTTAACTAAGTTTAAAATCACTTGAGATATAGATGAAGCTACGCGAACACTAGCATACTTTTCATCAATGCAGAGTTTTAATTTAACACTATTATTATGTAGATGTGGATCAATTATACTGTGTATCTCTTTTGTAATTTCTTGCAAACTCTTTAACTCTAAATGAGTTCTTTTGTCAAAAAATGACATAAAATCATCTACAGTTGTAGCTAGATAGTTGATGTTTTTTTCAATTATCTCAAAGTTACTATCCACATCAACATAAAGATTTTTCATTCTCATATCAACTAAAGAGAGGCTCATTGTATTAAGCGGTTGTTTCCATTGATGCGAAATATTTACCATCATCTCTCCCATAAGAGCAAATCTTGCCTGCTCAAATAAAATAAGATTTTGTGTTTTATTTTTATCTATCTCTTGTGCAAGTTTATTTTTATAATATGTCATATTTGTTGTAAGTCGAATAAACAGAGCAATAGTCATAGGTGTCAATACAAGAGGTAAAAGTATAGATAATTCTAAAAGAAAAAGCTCATACTCATGCTCAAGTAAGAGACTAAAGAGATAGACTAAGGGGATAGAACTTATCACTACAAATAAGGTACTTAAAATGATAACTTTCAAAGGAGAGGAGCTCGATATTAGGTTTACTAGTTTATCTAAAAACATAACTTATCACTTCAATTCCCTGACATAATCTCTTACTTTACTATCTAATGCAAAAACTTCTTCAATATTTTTTGGCATTTTGGTGAAATGATGAAATGCAGTAATAATATGCTTAGATATTTCCATAAAACCTATTTTCTGTTGGATAAACATTTCAATGGCTGCTTCATTTGCTGCATTTACAACTACACCTCGCTCAGGATTTGCTAAAAGTTCATCTTTTATCTTCCAAATAGGGTATCTGTCTGTTGTGATTTCTCTAAACTCTAAACTACCAGTTTTAACTAAATCAACATGCTCTAAAATGTTCTCATCCATCTTCTCATCAAGTGCAAATGCGATAGGGAGTTGCATACTTGCATTTGCAAAATGTGCAGTAGTTGAGCCATCTTTAAAGTCTATAAGTGCATGAATAAGTGACTTTGTTTCGATGATAGCATGGTACTCGCCCTCGCCAAAGAGCCATCTCGCCTCTAAGAGTTCAAACATTTTGTTGACCATTGTTGCGGAGTCTATTGTTATCTTTTGTCCCATTGACCAGTTTGGATGTTTTTGTGTGTCAGCGAGTGTCGCATTTTGAAGTTTTGTTATATCCCAGTCGCGAAATGCACCACCTGAAGCAGTTATTATCATCTTTTGTACAGGTCTGTCTTGTAAAAGATACCAAAGTCCAAAGTGTTCACTATCTATGGGTTGAATGTTTTTTATATCTATAAAAGCACCACAAGCTACAAGCGATTCTTTATTCGCTAGTGCTACTTTCTTGCCACACTCTATGGCTTTAAGTGTTGGACGAAGTCCTAAAAATCCTACTAAAGCATTTACAACTAAGTCACTTTTTGATTCTTCTATGACTTGAAGTATAGCTTCATTTCCTGCATAAACATTCGTATGATTAACACGAGGGATGTCTTTTTTATCTGCAATAATAACTACTTGTGGTGAGTGTTTTTTTATCTGTTCGTTTAAAACTTTTATGTTTCTTCCAGCTACTAAAACTTCAACACTTATGTTAAATCTTGAAGCAACTATAAGTGCATTAACTCCGATAGAGCCTGTTGAGCCAAGTAGTACCAACTAGACTAAACCGCGTAAAAGAACAAGCATAACAATACCACCAAAGAGGTATCCATCTATGCGGTCAAGGACTCCTCCGTGACCAGGAAGGAGATCTCCACTATCTTTGACACCAGCTGCACGTTTGAGTGAAGACTCAAATAAATCTCCGAAAATAGAGTTAACAGCTACTGCAAAACTTACAAAAAAACCAACACTAAAGTCAACAATAGTAAGACCAACAAAGGCACCACCAATAGTCGCAACAGCTATACCGCCGACTACACCCTCCATCGTTTTGTTTGGACTTGTCTCACAAAAGGGAGTTTTGCCTATACTTTTACCAACAGCATATGCACCGACATCGGTTAATGCGACCACTGCGAGTAGCCACAGGAGTGAGAGAACGCCATACTCTTGATACATTGTAAACATAAAAAGTATACCAGCAGTTGGATAGATGAAAGGGAAAAAGTCCTTCCACTGTATCTCTTTGTTAAACGCAACGGCACTAGCATAAGCAACACCCGCTAAAACAAAAAGGTCATCACCATAAGGATATATCCCTGCAACTAACCAAAGTCCGACTGCAAAAGGGAGTAGTCCATCATTTTGTACTTCAAATAGTCTCACTGCTTCTTTAAACGCGAGTATATAAACACCACCAAAGACTAACCACATAATAAAAAAGTTATCGATTAAGCCTATGATAAAAACAGCTGCTAAAAGTGCAAAACCTGTTACTATTCTCTCTTTGTGATCTTCAAACATACTCATAAAAATTCCTAGATATTATTTATAAGCATATTATACCCTTTTGCGAATATAATTGAAACCTCTCAACTACTCTTTGTCGTCGTTAAAGTGTTCTGAAAACTGAGAGAGTAAAAAGTCTACACTCTCTAAAACACCACTGTCAAGTTCATCTAAATCTACATCAATAAAGTCATAGTCTGAATATGTAAGTGCAAAAGTCGAGCTTTTATCAGCTCTATATGTCTGAACCTCTTCACCGAGTGCTAGGTTTATATGCACATAATGTGTTCCATCATCATCCAAATCTTCCATAGCAAGCATGAGAGTAGGGCTATCTTGAGCTTTTGTCTGTACTCCTAAGTTTTCTAAGGCAGTATACATTTTTTCTTTGATTGTCTTAATGGTACTTGGCTTTAAAAGCGAAACATCATTTTTGACATATACATTTGCTTTTTGTAGACCCGTTAGAGTCCAAAATCCAGCAGCATTAAGAGTGATAACAGCTATAAAAAGAAGTAAAAATATTTTTTTCATTATTTATCTCCATAAAGTTCGATGGCAGTATCTAGTCTCTCAGCAAAGTGCTTCTTCTTAATATATCCCGTAGTATCTAAGATGACTGATTCATCTTTAGGGTTGATAAAAAAGACTTTTGGAGTAAACTGTGTACGAAATTTTTCAGGAAAACTCTCTATGTCAAACTTTTTATCGACAATGAGTGTTACTACTTGGGTTTGTAGTCTTGACTTTAGAAGTGAAGAGTTCAATGTTTTTCTCTCAAACTTACGACACCAAGGACAATAGTCCGCTCCGAGTACCATCATTAGAAGTTTGTTTTCTTGTTTGGCTTTAGTTAGTGCTGTTTTGTAATCACGCTCAAAACCCATCTCTTTTGCAAAATTATCAACATTTGCACCAAAAAGAGTAAGGCTTAAAAGGAGTAGTATTATTATTTTTTTCATCATGTTTCCAGTGTTTTATTTTTTTATTTAAAACTCATAAGAGCATATCCATCATTTTGATACTTTATTGTATCTAAATAACTGTTTGGTGAAATATGCATAAATGGAAGAACATCATCTTTAATAATTGCATTTTTTGCTAAAGACATTGCGCAAACAGTCATTGCAATATTTTTTCTTTTAGAGAGTGATACTAGATACTCCTGTGCTTTTTTTATATTGTCCATATCTTCATCAGGAACTATAAGCTCATAATTCATTGATGTTATAGCTACACATGAACCATGTAGAGTGAGTGCTACATCAACACTGTCACCATCTTTTTCAAACATATCTATTGTTTTTCCAATAAGCCACATACGGGTTTTAATGTATGCAGCATCACCAGAACTACAATCAAAAACAACCTTGTACTCTTGTGCTTCTATGGAAATAGCAAATAGTAACATAAACAATATAAGCAACTTTTTCATAAGTTTTTCCTGCCTTTATAATCTGCTTCATCCTTAAACTCTAAGTTTGGTAAAAAATAAGCAGTAAGTAACAATATTGTACTAAAGATAAGGACAACGAGCAAACTATGTTCAGTAAAAAAATCAAAAACTTGTGGCATACCTTTATTTGCTCCCATTAGCTCTTTTAAGCTCGGATACAAAAGTGTAAAAATTTCACCACCAATGATACCACCTATTACACCCACTAAAGTATCAACTCTAGCTTCTGAAACAGATACAAAAAAAGCTGATGGACATAAGTAAAGTCATGAACATCTAGAGTTAATTAAGTATATAAAGTATATGCAAAAAAAATATGAGGACTTCCAATGAAGAACTTAAACCTATTCTTAAAAAGAAGAACGACTCTTTTTCAGCTTCATATACAATGCTTGCTTCACTTATGAATACATTGGGTGGTGAGGTTAATGATATCAAATATTATAGTAGGGAAGAGTTAGACCTTAATATCTAGTTTATGGATAGGTGAGGATTCTTTTGCTTCATCTTCATCATCTTCATGCTTAGGACTTCTTTGGTTCTCTCTATCCGCTTCATCGCGTGTATGCTCTTTATCCTCATCCACTTCTCTATTCTCTTCAGCAGGTCGTACTTTTAAAACTTTTTCATCTTTTTCTTGTACTTGTGCTTGTGCGACCATATTTTGAAAGTCTACACGGTTTTGATTTGCATTTTGTGCAGTAGCTGCTGCTGGAGTCATTTGGTTTGTAAAAATTGCATTTGCTACAGGTCCAATGGATGCCATGATTAACTCCTTGTATCGATCTCTATCGTTTTATATTTATTGTAAAGTACATTCGCACCGTGTTGAATGGTAACTTCTCTACGAGGAGTATAATCGACCAAATACTTATCTTGTGAAGTCGTAGTAAAATCAACACAGAGTCTAGCAGCTGATTTAATGATGTTTTGGGGAAGACTTTGCTTATCTGTTGTAATGATTACATGGCAAGATGGCTGATCTTTTAGGTGCAACCAAATATCTTTTGCTCTTGCACTTTTAAGTAGGGCAACATTACCTTTTTCATTTTTCCCAAGTTGGACTTTATAGCCTTCTATCCAAAATATTTCTATACTGTCGTTTTGTTTTATTTTTTTACTTTGCACTTTTTTAGGAAAAAGTAACTCTATCTTTGCTACATCCTTAGCCGTCTCAACTGTATGTATAAAAAGTTTTAGATGCTCTATCTTTGAGGAGAGAGACTCCTCCTCTATATGTAAATGTTTAGCTTTTTGTTTGGCCTTTTTACTTCTACTAAAGAACATATTACTCACAACAAAGGCAGTAGGACACTCTTTATCTATGTTTATCTCTATTTTTTCTCCATCATAATCATCAAGAAGTAGTTTTTTTGAGTAGGGTTTAAAGCTACTGGGATTAGAGAGTATTAGATTTCCATAATGCTCGTACTTCTTGGCTATTTTTTCTAAACTCTCTTGTGAATCGAGTCTCTCATAGAGTTTTTGAAGCTTTTTGAGCTTTTTACGTAGTTGTGCTACTCTTTGTTTCTTTAGAGAGTCAAGTTTTGCATTTTGCTCATTTTCGTATACGGAGTATAAAAACTTTTCTACACTCTGGAGAGGATACTCTTTTGCATTAAAGGGAGCCTTTGGTACATCTAGTAGTTTTTGTCCTACTCGTACCTCACGAAATGAAGAGTATAAATCAACATGGCGCAATGCTTCTATGACAATATTTTGCTGATCTAGGATAATTACATTTGTATACTTTCCTGTAAATTCTATCTGTAAATATGTTAGTTCCTCTTTATAAGCAGAGGCGATAGAGGTCTCCATACGAATGATTTTATCATCACCTAAAAGTTCGATACTTAGGATATTAGAACGATTAAAGTGTTTTGCTAGAAGTACATCAAAGGGTGCATTATAGATTTTTGAGCGGGGATACTCTTCGCACTTAAACATGCTGGAGTTTGAACGCGACATGTTAAAGTAGATAGCATCTCTCTTATCAAACACTATTTTGATTATGGTATCGCTTACTCGGTGAACAGCAGAGATTTTTTTAAAATCTTGAAGATATTGAGTTATTTGGCGTAAATGTGATAATTTCATGTCTTCATTATATCACATAGTATACTGCTCATCTTCTAACTCCTGTATTGGAATACTTATAGTCATGGATATTCCTTTATCTTTGTTGGTACAGTAGACATCACCTTTTAGTTTATGAACTATAAGATTGTAAATTATATTGAGTCCTAAACCTGAACCACCTTTTCCAAGTTTTGTTGTAAAGAAAGGATCAAATATCTTTTTGAGATTATCCTCATCGATACCTTTACCATTATCTTCATAAATAAGATACAAACTACCATCTTCTATCCAAGCTTTGAGAACTATTTTATTGTTTGTAGTTGTATCATCAAATGCATGCACTAGAGAGTTCATGATAAAGTTTGTAAAGATTTGTGAAAAAATTCCTGCATAGGAGAAAAGTTCAATACTTGTGTCTACTTCATTTACAATTTGGACATCTTCATATTTTAGTTTATTGTGTAAGCTTGTCAGAACTTCATCAAAATAACTTTTAAGATTAAAGTGGCGTTTATCTTCTGTATGTTGATCAATTGCCACTTGTTTAAAAGAACGCACAAGTTTTGCAGCACTCAAAAGGCTCAGATGCATAGACTCAGACATAGTAACTACGGTGTCGAAGTATTCACTCAGTGCATTTTTACCGAGTGTTTGGTTTTCTAGTGATTTTCTTACATTTTTTGTTTCACTCTCTATAAAAGTAATACCTGTAAGACTTACTCCTATAGGTGTGTTAATCTCATGAGCTACCCCCGCAACTAGTGAGCCTAAGGCTGACATTTTTTCAGTCTCAACAAGTTGTTTTTGAAATTTTTGTAAATCATCAAGTGTTGTATTTAACTCCGCAGTTCTCTCCTCCACCATATCTTCTAGACTCAGTTGAATCTTTAATAATTCCTCTTTTTGTTCTACAATTCTTTTATCTGCATTATGTAGAGCTTGTGCTAATGTAAAAAACTCATCATGTCTTTTCATAGCATACTCAAATGTGAGTTTTCCTGAGCCTAAGTCTTGTAGGCCTTCGAGAAGTTCTTTCATAGGCTTATCTATAAGTCGTGAGAGTAAGAGACTGACAAGGATTAAAAGTAAGATAAAAAGGCTTGTAAAGATAAAGAGGTGATTAAAAATCTCTTTTTCTTTAGTCTTGAGAAAAAGAGGGTCAATATTCATATAGAGATAAGCAGCAATATTTCCAGAGGCATAAATAGGTGTTTTTATATAGAGGTTGGTATGAGTATCATTCCACTCTATGCTATAGCTCTCTCTGTTAGTTTGTATATCATTAATGAACTCTTCTGTATAAGTGGTATTTATAAAGTATTCTCTAGGATGAGAATGCCCTATGATTTTTTTGTCTAAACTTACGACAGCAATATTTTTTATAAGAAAAAGTCCACCCGAGTCTTTAGCACTTTTATGGTTATACTCATAAAGGTTAAAAATAGCATCGGAGATTTCATACAACTCATTATAAAAGATTTTAGGTGCGATAGAGAGTGCGAACCTGTTGTTAAGTTGCATGACTTGAGACTCTAATATATTGTTTAATTGTTTTTTGTCATCAATATAGTTCTTTATGATTAAGCCAAAACCAAACAGAGACATACAGATAAAAAGTATAAGTACGATTTGGTGTTTAAAAGATCTCTGTATCCACTGCATAACTTACCTTGGCTTTTCTAAGTCGATTCCGACTAGGAGCATGTTAGTTTTGATACTTTGATAAAATACATTATCTTTAATCACAAAACCATCCATGTTAAAATCATCTTTAAATGTTTGTAGTTCTGCTTTACTCATACCCACTAGAGCTTCTTGTATTTTTTTTATAGTTTTTTTGTCTACATCTTTTCCTGCAACAATAGGGGTAAAGGCAAAGGGGCCAATCTTTTGGATAACATGTAGGTCCTTTCTAATTCGAGGGTGCATTTTTGTATATTCTATCCAGATGTACTCATCAATGGCTGCAACATCTGCTAAACCTCTATATATGGCCTCTATACTTTTCTCATGAATACCAGCATATACTTGTACACTAAAAAAATCATCTATATTGAAGCCATCTTTTTTGAGTGTAGCTGCTGGTACAATATAACCTGAATTTGAGCGAGGGTCTGAGTAGGTAAAGATCTTTGATTTGAAATCTAGTAAGCTTTTTGCTGGATAATCTTTTCTGCTGACGATGAAACTACTATATGTCGGTAGACCTTTATAGAGTGGAACAGCAATAAGTTGTTGTCCCTCTTTAATAGAGTCCTCGACATAAGGAGCACCACATGTCCATGCTAAGGCATCAGGATTATCAATGAGTGTTTGAGATAAGTGTTCATAAGAGCGTACATAATATACTTTAAGTTTATAAGCACTTTTATCTTCTATCATTTGAATGAAGTTCTCTATCTTCTTGACATTGCCACTATTGACAACTACTCCACTTACAACAAAAAGGTGTTTAGTATCATTGGCATAGAGTTGTGATAGAAGAAAAAATGAGAACACTATAGATAGAACTTTAAAATTCATAAATCACCTTTTCTGTTAATTTATGAATATATTATCTATATTTAATAGAAGCGAAGCTTAATAATTATATATAAGAAAAACTCCTATATTTTTTGTAATTGGGGTATATTTTTTGAGCAGTGTATATAAGCCTCTTCAACTTCTGCTAAAACCCAAGTCACTTGCAGTTGAGGCAGCTTTTTTATAGTTTGAGATAGAGTCAAAAATTCTTCTTTACTCAGATGCTTATCTAAGTCTCTTGTATCAACAATTGTCGCTTTTGCATTTATATGTAAACCGGTTAAAGTATCAAAAAAGTCTATAAAAAGCATACCTATGTGTCCATTTTCTGAAATATTACCAAGAGAAGCCATAACGCCATTTCCATTAAACTCAGGGTATATAAGCTTCTCTTTACTCAGTACTGTCACAAAGCCCTCTTGACCACTTCTAAAAGAACTATCACTCTCTCCATTCTTGTCAGCTGTAGCAATAAAAAGCATAGTCTGCTTTTTGATAAACTCTTTCATAGTATCAGTTATGTATGGATACATCTCTTTATCATAAAATCTTTTAGCATTATCTTGTGTCTTATATTTTTCTTGGAGTCTATGTTCACCTTGAGAGCCAGGTAAATTTGGCAAAGTGTCGTTCATAATAAGCCTTCTTCTATGATTTTTATGAGAGTGTAACATAGTATAACTTACCATAGGTTACTAAGACTCAGACTCCTCTTTCATTTTTTGAGCAAGAAAATCTGCTGTTGGTGCATCTACTGAGTTAACATGCAAAACAATCCATTCAGGAGTTTTACGTATAAAATTGAGAATCTTTTTAAAGTCTCCATATTTTTTCCACTCTCTACTACTATGTTCAAGGTCTGATAAAAAGATATCATGCGCTGTTTTATGCATATCATACTTTGGAAAATTGTACTTTTGCATGAGTCGCTCTTCATTTGCAAAATGCTTTTTTACATGTGCTACATATTCGTGAAGCTTTGCTTCTAACTCATCTGTCGGTTTTTTTTGTATCTGACACTGTGTAGCAAGCTTATCTATATCATTTAAAATTTGTATCTCATTCTCATGAGTTTTTTGCATCTCATCAACACTCATCTCTTCTACTTGTTCTGCATATATTAATCCCATCTTTTCTCCTTTATTTTGTATAGTTTAGCAAAATAATGATAGTAAGAAGATGATATATGTCAAGAAAGTAGGTTTGTGGTGGTTGAGGAGTTAAGTACATGTCTCAAAAAGAGACAGCGGTACTATTATTTAGCAGCTTTTTTAGCTTTTTTGTCTTCTCTTTTTTCTTTTAAAGTTCTAGTGGGTGCTTTTTTTGCAGACTTTTGAACATCTTTACCTTTTGCCATAATGGACTCCTTTACATAATATAGTAGATATGTTGATTGTATCGTAATCTTTTAAGTTATAAGCAATAAATAGTATCATTGAAGAATACTTAGCTTATTTAGCGTTTATAATAACTAACTATGGAACTCTTTGCAATAGTATGTGCATTTATCATGTAGCCTACAACTGCTTGGTTAGTACTTTTATCTAGGTCAAGTTTGTCTACATCTAAGGCATAAAGAGTGATGACATAAGTGTGGAAACCATCTCCTTTAGGTGGACATGCCCCTCCAAAACCTACAAGACCATAGTCATTTGTCCCCTCGATTGCTCCCTTTGGAAGCAGTTGTGTGCGAGACGCATTGTGTGCTATTGAAGTTACTGATGATGGTATGTTAAAAAGTGTCCAGTGCCACCAGCCACTTCCCGTTGGTGCATCTGGGTCATACATAGTCACTGCAAAACTTTTTGTGCCCCTTGGTGCATCACTCCAAGTTAGTTCAGGTGAGATGTTCTTCCCCGAACAGCCAAAACCATCAAACTCTTGAGCCTTAACAAGTTGACCTGCTAAATCTGGACTTTGTAAGGTGAAGTTTCCTGCACTTGAGAGTGCTGTTAGCATGAGTAGTAAGAGTACTGTTTTCATTTTTTTCCTTCCTATGTTTAGTATGTAAATGTAAAAAGATAGTGTACAACACAGAAGCTTTAAGAATTATACTCAGGCACTTAACAGAGCATTAAATTCATCTGCTAGTTTTATAAAATTAATGAAGTATCTAAATTCTAAGCTATAATCATAAAAAAAGAAGGACTTTTCTTATGCCAAAACACATCCTTGACCCTAAAAGACTCAATGTACTAGGTGGCCCACTTGAGCCCTGCTCACTTGACCCTATAACAGGGTTTTTTAGAGATGGTTCATGTACAGTTACCCCACAAAATAAGGGTATGCACGCCATCTGTATCTATGCGACACAAGAGTTTTTAGACTACTCTAAACGTACAGGAAACGACCTCTCAACTCCTATGCCGCAGCATGGTTTTGTAGGTGTAAAACCAGGTGAGTCTTGGTGCCTTTCAGGTGTGCGTTTTGCCCAGTCTGTAAAAGATGGAAATGCACCACAAATCTTCATACACTCTACACATGAAGCGATTTTACAACTTGTAGATTTAGAGACACTCAAGTCTTTAGCGATAGATTTAGACTAAAGAGATGTGTTAAAGTTTCTTGATACTTTTATCATGAAACTTCACCCATTTACACCGTTTTTTGTTCTTAATAGCATAGATATTATAAGTAAACTTTCTTCCACACTCTTGACACAAAAATGTAGCTCTGTTTTTAGCCTTGTTATAGCGAACAAATAAAAAGTTCCCAAGTTGGTCACCCTCTTTGTAGAGGATTTTTTCATTTTTTAGATAAGCTTTCTCAGTGAGAAGAGCATCCTCTTTTTGTTTTGTGAGCCAAGTAGGTTCTATGTCTTCTTCAAAATCATCTTCGTGCATCATTAAAAGGCTTAACCAGCCCTCATTTTGAGTAGGGCATTTATATCAATTGGCTCCGAATACTTTACAAATGCACTCTCTTGAGTATCTATAGCATACATAGTCATCCTATCAGCTAGTTCATTACCCTCATACCCTGCGTGTGCCTTTATATGTGAGAGTTTTACATTATGTTTTATTTCATTGTAAAGGTAGTAGGCTTTTTTGATGATATCAAGATTTTTAATCTCCCCACCTTTTTTAGTCCAGCCCTTTTTCTCCCACGAAATAGCCCATTTACTTATGCAGTCTATAGAGTACATAGAGTCACACTTTATACTAACGTTATTACCTGCGTTAGCCTCGCGTTTTGCAATAAGTAAAGACTCATACAAAGCACCAAGTTCTGCTGTGTTATTGGTTCCCATCGGCTCATAAAGTCCATACCAAAGTTCACTGAGTTCCTCACCTCTGTAAATGGCAACACCAGAACCTGCTTTACCAGGATTTGGGGTACATCCACCATCGCAGTAGATAGTTACATCACCATTTTGAGCTGTTTGTACTTCTTGTGCTTCTTCTTTCATCGGAGCATTTAACTCTTTACGAAACTTTTGCAAAGCTTTATAGTTTTTGATGATTCTCTCACGAGCAACCTTAGCCTTAATCCCACCAATGAGAACAAAAAGTTCAGCACGTGCATCTGAAAGTTCTTTTCCAAGAGCCAACTCACGAAACTGAGATTTCATCTCCTCTTTAACATCAAGCAGTATAAGCTGCTGCTCATTTATATCGTCATTCCCTTTGACACCTAAATTCAGTAAATCTTCTGTAACTATTTGCATTATTTTACTACCCCTGTGAGTGAATCTCCACTTTTTATAATCTTACTAATCAATGATTTTGAAAGCTTAAGATAATTTGCAATACTTGCTTGCGAATATCCATCATGATAAGCATTGAGTATTGACATATTTCTTTCTTGCTTTGAAGTAAAGTCACAAAAATGTCTCTTTAGCTCTTTTGATTGCAATACTGTAACGCCATTATCTACTTTAAGTATTTTCTGTTTCTCTTTTGTTTGTAAGTATTGTAACTCTTTTTTAGAAATAGGTGCATCTAAAAACTCACTAAGAGTCGTGGCATCAAACTCTTTAAGCAAGAGTGATTCTTCGCAACAAGTATAGTATGATTGTCCATTAAAAACCTGATGCGCTAGTGTATATGGATAGTGGGTGACCTTATCTGCGAGCTTGGCTTCAAGAGGATTGTGCTCAATGTATTTTATAAGTGTGTAGAGATAATCCTCCGAGGTAATGTACTTAGACTTATATCTATCTTGCCAAAGATGACCACTGCGTTTATAGGTTTTGTTAAAAAACTTTGCATAGTTGGCGTTTACAATTCTCATAAATGCAGATAAATTCTCTTGTGAAGTTTCTATAACTAAATGGTAGTGATTATCCATCAAACAGTAGTCATGCACTACTACTTTATGCAATAATGCACTTTTATTTAAAATACTTAAAAATGTATCTTTATCGCTGTCAGTATTGAAAATATCACAGCGATTTACACCACGGTTGATAATGTGATGATAACCAGCAATATCAACTCTCAATCTCGTAGGCATCTAAAATCCTCATATTTTAATGTAGGTAATTATATCATAAAAGTGGAGATTCATTCACAGGGGTGTATGTTTATATCATAAAAGTGGAGATTCATTCACAGGGGTGTATGTTTAAAAAACAGAGCACATTTAAATTAACTATAAAAGACCAGTATATACCACTACATATAGAAGTTTTTCCATATAGAGAAGGTTCTAAAGTTAAATACTCAGCACGTATACCTTATAAAATTTCACAAGAAGGTTCCACTCTGAGTAAGCAAGATATTGCAAGTATTAAAGAAGAAATCAAGAAAATTGTAAACGACTAAACTTTTCTAAAAGTAAGTAAGATGGGGGATGACTTCTCTCATCTTAGAATTGTATAGAACTAATCAACTCTTCCAACGGCGATGTTCGCATTAATGGTGGAAAGCATCTGATTGTCTTACGGGAACAGCCATTAAACTTAAAAACTGTTTTGCAATCAATCCTTTTTCTCTATCAAATAAGCGGAGAAACACCCCTAGAAACACCCCTGTGAATGAATCTCCACTTTTATAACTCTCAGGACAAATATACCCTTCCCATCCAGACTACTGAAAAGGCATTTTAGAGATGATAATCTCACGTTGGTTTACATACTGACGACAATCTTTGCCTCCTAGTAACTGACAAGTTCTTTTCCATTCATCTGAGTGACCCGCTTTTTCTTTTGTGTCACGAGAAAGCTTGAACATCAAAGCATGAGCATATTCATGGGCTATAACACTCTCTATTATATACTTAAAACTCTCCTGCATCACCTTTTTGTTAAGATAGATTTTGATAAGACCTTTGTCATAAGAGGTAAGACCATACAGTCGTCCTGGGATATCATCTGTAATGATAAGTTCAAATTTTTGTGAAAAACCGAAATTTCTTTGCATATTTTTGAGCACTTCTTTTTCTTTAAGTGCTATTTCTTGAAGATAGCTCTTAGGCAGGGGAGAGTGCTTAAAAGTGTAAGAGTTATAGTAGTTGTAGATAAGTACTGTAGTTGCTATAAGGATGAGACTTACAAAGGCAAACTCAAGCTTTTTTTGAAACACAGGCTATTTACTTAACTTTACTCAGGTCAACTGGTGTAAATGTTTTAGCATTGTACTCATCAAGCTTCCCTTTTTTATCTAACTTGATAGCCCACTCCCTATACTCTTCACGATCCTCTTTATACTCCATAATAGGAACAACTTCACCACAAGTCGTCTCTACTGCATAGATTTTAAAAAGAAAGAAATTACGTACGATGTTCTTTATCTCACCAAATATGTTAGCATACTCATCAAATGCAGGGTCATCTTTCTCAACTATCTCCGCCTTACAAAAAAGTCTTAGTATCTGAGGTTTACCAACAAAAGCATTAAATACAAGAGTAATCTCGCCACCTGCTTGTGTGTCTCTATAAGTTCTGTTACCACTTCCAGGGTACTGCATAAAAAGAAGAGTACTCTCATCGAGTATACGAATAGAATCATAGCCCTTAGGAGAGAGGTTTACTTCACTTCCTGAACAAGATGCAAGATAAAATAACTTCTGTTCTTTTATAAAATCTATATCTTGAGGTTTTAATACTTTATACTGTTTAGCCATTTACAATCCTTTATTCTCATTGTACTAAATTAGCTGTTTCTTTACAAACTCTTTATAGTGACCCTCTTCGTTTTCAAGTGCTTCATGGGTGCCATTTTGGACAATTCTTCCCTCTTCTAAAACATAAATCTGATTTGCATTTTTTACAGTTGAGAGGCGGTGCGCGATGGTTATGACAGTTTTATTCTCAAGGATGGACTCTAATGCTACTTGGAGTTTCATCTCAGTATGTACATCAAGAGCAGAGGTTGACTCATCAAAGATAACAACACTAGGATTTGCAATAATCATACGAGCGATGCTCAGACGCTGTCTTTGCCCTCCTGAGAGGCGAACACCATGATGTCCGACTATAGTCTCAAGTCCATCATCCATTTTGTGTATCATATCATAGAGTTGTGCAGTTTTTAAGGCTTTATGTATAGCTGCATCAGTGATGCTCTCATCCCCCATAGTTATATTAAAACGTAGACTTGAGTTAAAGAGTATGGGCATCTGTAAAACAAGATATATCTTCTCTCTTAGTGAGCTTTTGTCTAAGTCCTCAGTGGGAATATCGTTATAAAAAATATCACCAGCAGACTTCTCATAAAAACCTGAGATAACTTGTGCCAGTGTTGTTTTTCCACTTCCACTTGCACCAATAAGGGCTATTTTACACCCTTGAGGGATACTTATGGAGATATTTTTAAGTATGCTTTTCCCATTTGAGTAAGAGAAGTCTACCTCTTTTAAAGTGATGTTTATGGCATCTGTCTCTAAGATTTTTGTGCCACTTACTTCTGTTTTTAGGCTAAGAACTCTATTTATTCGCTCTAAGGCTGACATAGCTGATGCGTAGGAGTACTGAAAACCAAGAAGGTCTTGAACAGGTGTCATGATAAACCAAATATAGCCAAACATTGCAAACATCATACCGATACTTAGGTCACTGTAAACAACAAGGAGCAGTCCACTTGCACGAAGCATCTCAAACATGATAAGAAATATAGTATATGAGAGTCTCTCGTAGGCTACATTTTTATAGCCATACTCATTTGAAGTTATTTGGATTTCATTTGCTAGTTTTATCGCCCGTGAGAAGAAAAAGTGCTCTTGATTACTCGCTTTTATCTGTCCAAAAAGTTCTAAACTCTCACCGACATCCTCTTGAAACTTTGCAATCGCAGCATTTTCTCTTTTTTTGAGTTCACCAACTTTTTTAGACATCTTTTTACTCAGTAGCATAATGAGGGGCTGAATTATAAGTATCATCAAACCTAAAATAGGGTCGATACTAAGCATAATAATGCCAATAGCAACTAAGGTTAAAGCAGAAGAGACAACTTTACTCACAGCGGTAATGATAAACCCATCAAGTGTGTTGACATCGGTGACTAGGTTTGATGTGATAGAGCCACTCCCTATGGTTTCATACTCATTCATCGAAGTGATTTGTAGATGCTCTATAAGCCGTTTACGAATCATAAAAGTCACATACTTTGAGATACGAGTAAATATCTTTGTCAAAATTACAGTAAAAATATAGTAGGTAAAACGCAAAAATATAACGGCCAAAGCAACAATGAGTATATAGTTAAACGCAGAGGTAGAACCGAGTATGGCGTTGATAGTCTCTACAAAAAGTCCAGGCTTATTTAAAAGGACTTCATCGACCATAACAGGGAGCATTAAAGGGATAGGGACACTTACTAAAATGGCAAAAAGAGTGATAATTTGTCCATAAATGAGCATGGGCTTTTTCTCTAGTATGAGAGAAAAAAGTGTTTTGATAGTTATTTTGTTATTCATAAGAGAATTATATCTCTTATTTAGAGAATATTGTCCTATTTCGTCCTGTATCTTTTGCTTCATAGAGTGCATCATCAGCTTGTTTGTAAAAATATTTTAACTGTTTGTCCTTACTTGAGTAGTTTGTGCAGACACCAGCACTCACTGTAAGTTTTTTACAAGTGAGCTTACTTTGTAAATGTTCAATCTTTAAATCTTCAATGCTTAGGTTAATACTATCGATGATTTTTTTAGTCTCAGATTGGCTTTTGTTGTGTATGATAATAGCAAACTCTTCACCACCAATTCTAAATACAGAGTCACTTTTATTTTCAAGTAAAAAGAGAAGTTTCTGTGCAACTTCTTTTAATACAATGTCTCCAGCATAATGACCATAAGTGTCGTTATACTCTTTAAAGTAGTCAATATCAATAATAAGTAAGCTTAGGAGTTGCTTTTTATCGGACAAGTCTAGAAACAGTTGTGAGAGTACTTTGTTAAAGTGTCTTCTATTATGGACACCTGTGAGTGCATCAGTAATAGATAGAAGTGTTAACTCTTGAAGAGTTTTATGTTCATTCTCTCGTACTAGGGAGAGCTCTTCATCTGCTTTAATGTGAGCGGACTCAGTTAAGTAGATGAAAAAGGTCAATGCTGTTGATACCGTATAGAATCTCAGTAAATCTATAACTGCCCACTCTCCATCATTCCAAATACCTAAACCCTTATATGCGAGAGAAAACATAATCGTATAATAAAAAATCGATATAGCAAGTCCAAGCTTTTTACCATTTAACATTATGGCGAAGAATGGGATAAAAACACTCCAAATTAGACCAAAATGAGAGTTTTGGTTTTTAGTAATAAAGATAATCATAAAGGCCATTAAAAAGATGCTAGATATAAAAGCTGCTTGTTGGACATTTTTGTCATAACGAAGTAACCAAAGGGTAAAAAGAGATAAAAGAGCCGCAATAAAGTCTAGTAGGGCTATAAAATATTCTTGTGTAATTACTACATTTAAATAAGTAAAAATAAAAAAGGCAAGGACAGAAAGAGAGAGCATGCTGTTTATTACTATTACTCGTCTATAAGAGATTGGATTACTAAAAGTAATACCAGCAGTAAAGTAACTCTTGAGCATCTTGTTTATATCCATAGTTTCAATTCTATCAGATATAAACTTTCGTGTCTATTAAGAGTTTTTTGTTATTGCCTGTTGTATTCTTGAGAGTGTCTCTTCTTTGCCAATCACAGCCATAATGACATCTATATTTGGTCCACCCATCTTTCCCAGTAGTGCAACACGCAGTGGCATTCCGATTTTTCCAAATCCAATTTCCATTTCACTTACAACTTCTTCCATAAGTGCATGGTAGTCTGTTGGTAGGTGAGGCTCATTTAGCTTTAGTTTTTCACTGTAAGCTTCTAGCACTTCAAATGCCCCATCTTTAAAGGCTTTTTTAACAGCTTTAGCTTCATACTCGCTTGGAGTTGTTAGTATCTCAGTTATCAAACTTGCTAACTCTTTGAGTGTTTTAGCTCTCTCTTTAAGTGCATCAAGTAAGATCTCTTTTTTATCATGTGAAGAGAGGTGAATACCATAATCTTCTAAAAGTTCTGCAAGTGCATCATTTGAAGTGTTTTTAATATAGTGAGCATTTAACCAGTCAAGTTTTTCAGTATTGTAGATACTTGCTGACTTGTTAATGTCTTTTGGATTAAAAAGCTCTATCATCTCATCCATTGAAAATATCTCTTGATCACCATGACTCCAGCCTAAACGCACAAGAAAATTAAGGAGCGCTTGTGGCGTGTACCCCATCTCTTTATAAGCCATAACATCAGTAGCACCATCGCGTTTAGAGAGTTTTTTTCCTTTAGAGTTGTGAATCATAGGAACATGATAAAATGCAGGGATATCAAAACCTAAAGCCTCATAGACTACTATCTGTTTTGGTGTGTTAGAGAGGTGATCATCTCCACGGATAACTTCATTTATCCCCATAAGGTGATCATCTATCGCCACAACAAAGTTGTAAGTTGGAGCACCATCAGCTCTAGCTATAACAAAGTCATCTAAGATATCTTCAGCTTGAAAACTAATAGTCCCTTTAACGCCATCTTTTACAAGAATCTCTCCTGTTTTAGGACTTTTTATACGGATAACAGGCGCGACACCCTCAGGAGGAGTACCATTAAAGTCACGGTAACGACCATCGTACATTGTACGCTCTTTGTTTGCCATCTGTGTTTCACGAAGCTCTGTGAGCTCTTCTTTACTCATGTAGCACTTGTAAGCTTTGCCCTCATCTAAAAGTTGCTTGATATACTTTGCATAAATCTCACTGCGTTGACTCTGGTATGTAATCTCACCATCAGCCGCAAGTCCTAACCACTCAAAAGCTTTTAAAATTGCCTGAGTCGCTTCCTCTGAGTTACGAGCCTTATCAGTATCTTCTATACGAAGTACAAACTTTCCGCCTTGATTTTTAGCCCAAAGGTAAGAAAAAAGAGCGGTTCTAAGACCACCTATATGTAAGTATCCAGTAGGAGAGGGAGCAAAACGAGTAACAACCATAAAAAAGCCTTTAGTTTAAGTAGTGTAATTTTATCTAAAGTAGGTTAAAACTGCTTGATACTAATGCTAATGTGTTATGATGGCGCAATTAATTTCTTGAGGATACGATTTTGAAACTACTGCTTCTGTTTTTTTTACTACTCTCTCTCAATCTTAATGCTACTGCAATCGATAAACTGGCTCCCCTGATACAAGCACAAGCTTTTTTTAATAATGATGAGTATGAAAAAGCCTTTGCAATACTTCTCAAGTGTACAGAAAAATCGCAAAACTCAGAAGCTGCATATAAGCTTGGTTGGATGTATCAAAATGCTAAGGGTGTAGCACAAAATCATAAAGAGGCTGCTATATGGTATAAAAAAGCTGCTCAATGGGAAGTGGCAAAAACAAATAGGAAAAAGTTGTACCAGACCATCTTTAGTAACATGAGTCCCCTAAGCGATGATGATTCATCACAAACAGCTCTGAAACTTATTAGTGGAAAGTTTGCATTGCGTGCCTATGAGCCTAATTATTTGATGGTAAGCTATTCTGACACTATTCCAAAAGGGGATATAAAATATGAATCACGTAAGCCTATCATAAACTCTAATGTAGAGAGATATCTTCCTCTAGAACTACAGTATCAAATATCACTCCGAGCTGATTATGTGACAGATTGGTTTGGGGCTTCTCAAATCTGGAGTGCAGCATATACACAAACATCATTTTGGCAGATTTTTCTTAACTCTTCACCTTTTCGTGAAACAAACTATAAACCTGAGCTTTTTGTAACATTTCCTCTCTTGCACAAGGCAGATATAGTAGGTTTAAAAGGTGTAGTCTTTGGGTATAAGCACTCTTCAAATGGTCAACCGGTAACAGATGGAAACAGAACACGCCCTGATGGACCGATAGAGGGTTCACGTTCGCGCTCTTGGAATCGTTTGTATTTAAAAACATATTTTCAGTGGGGAAACTTTTTTAGTACACTAAATGTTTGGCATCGACTAGCAGAAGATAAGATTAGTGATGATAACCCTGACATAGAAGAGTACTATGGACAAGGTTCTGTCGAACTTACATACATTCATAAAAAACTTCTTCTGAGTGCTAAAGTAAATCCAAGCATTAAAAAAGGTGTAGCCTCTGCAGAAGTATCTATGAGTTATCCTACTCTTGTGAGCGAAGATGTCTACTTTTATCTACAAGCTTTTAGTGGATATGGAAGTTCTTTGATTGATTATGATCAGAAGATAACTAAGGTCGGTTTTGGTATAAGTATATCGAGATAAAAAGAGTGCTAAAGCTTAAAGAAGAGCTAAACTTATAACTGAGGTCAGTTATATATCTATTGGTAAAATATAGATAGAATATCAAAATTAATTTTAAATGGAACATATATGTATAAATTTTTACTAACTTTACTACTAGGTGCACTCCTCAATGCTGAGGTTTATGATGGTGTTGCAATTGTTGTAGCAGATAAGGCAATCACTCTTTTAGATATTAAACATGAGATGGAAATCTCAAAAATGAGTGCTAAGAGAGCAACAGATACTTTAATCCGTCAAAAACTTGAAGAGGCTGAGATAGAGAAGAGAAAGATAAAGGTTTCATCTGCTGAGGTTTATGATGACATCAAAAAACTAGCAGCCAGAAACAACATGAGTATAAGCGACTTTTATGATGCAGTAAGAGAGTCAAATGGTATGGGCTCTATGGAGTTAAAAGAGAAAACAAAGCAGAAGTTACTCTCTCAAAAACTCTACCAAGCGATTGCTTACTCATCTTTGAGTGAGCCGAGTGATCTTGAGTGTGAAGATTACTATGAAATGCACAAAGATACGTACAAACATCCCGCTTCGTTTACAGTTATAATTTATGATGCTGAGGATAAAAATGCACTACAAACAAAAGTAGATAATCCTATGTTTTATTCTCCTAAGATTCGAACAAATGAGCAGGTTTTACCTTACAGTAAGATTTCTCCAGAGCTTGCAGCACTACTTGAGAGAACTGCACTTAATAGTTTTACACCTGTTATACCAAATGGTAAGGGTGGTTTTATGAGTTTTTATATAAAAGAGATAGAGTCAGCCAAAGAGGGTGGGCTCTCAAGTGTGAGAAACCAAATCGTAAACTCTATCATGTCTGAAAAACGCGAACAGGTTCTCAGCGACTACTTTGCACGTCTTAAACATAATGCAGATATCAATATTATACGAGAAGTGAAATAAATGCTCAGTGATATAAACTTTATAAACATAGCAACAGAGATAGCATCTGCTTCAAAGTGTGTAAGTAAACAAGTAGGTGCTGTTATAGTTAAAGATGGTCGTATACTCAGTACAGGTTATAACGGTACTCCTGCTGGATTTACAAACTGCTGTGATCACTGGAATAACGAGTACACATCAGAGCATCATGAGTGGAGTAAAACCTATGAGATTCATGCAGAGATGAATGCAATTATTTGGGCGGCTCGTGAGGGTATAAGTGTAAATGGTGCTACTATTTATGTGACACTAGAACCTTGCAGTGAGTGTTCTAAAAATGTCATAGCTAGTGGAATAAAACGCATAGTATATGCTAAAGAGTATGAGCATACTCACTCGGCAGTTATCTCTAAGTTTATTAAAGATAATGGAGTGATTATCGAAAAACTTTAACAAAACCTTTGACGTTTTATAACATTATGTCTTTTCTCTAAACAGAGAAAGACTGTAGTAATGAGTAAAATAATCATTCCGTACATAATAATAGATGAGACATTAAGTATAGATGCAATTTCAACAAACATGTAAGCGAGTAATCCAATTATAGTGAGTTGAAGCATAAAGAAAAAGTTCGGTACCATTGAACCGCGTGAGCGGCGTTTATCATGAGCATACATATTCCTCTCCTTAAACATTATCTAATATAATAACACTTAATATAGAAGAGTATGATTAAATTTAAAAATTAGTTTAACAAGTCAGTTATTGCAGACTCAGGACGACCAATAATCGCTTTATCCCCTTTAATAAGTACAGGACGTTGGATAAGTTTAGGATTGCGTATCATCGCTTCAAGAAGAGCATCCTCATCAGTAACATTTTTTAAATCAAGTTCCTTATAAATCGCTTCAGTTGTTCGCATCCACTCTCTAGCACTTGAAAAGCCTAACATTTTAAGTGTCTCTTTCATAGTATCCATACTCAGTGTCTCATCTAAATACTTTATAACTTCACTTTCGCACTTAGATGCCTCTACGACTTTTACGGCCTCACGGGATTTACTACACCGTGGGTTGTGCCAGATTGATATTTTCATAAATATTCCTTTATTTTATTGGTATTTTACACTATAATAGTTCAAAATAATTGAAAGAATGAAGCTAAAAGGAAATTGTTACAATGAAATATGCTAACACTTATCATGCCCTCGCAAATTTCGGAAGAGAACTGCTTGAAAAAAAAACTCTCTCTGAAGGTTTACCACTTATTTCTGTTTATGCTAAAAATGTTATTGGGGCACAACGATGTTCTATCTTTATAAATGATGCAAAAAATCAAGAGTTATGGACAACCATTGCGGATGGTGTTGAAAAAATCATAGTACCATCAAATAAGGGTCTTGTTGGAGCTACACTTAAAGAGAAAAAACCAATTATGACGAATGATCCATATGGACATCCAGACTTCTTATCAGATGTTGATAAAGAGACCGGCTTTGAGACAAAAAATGTTATAACAGCTCCTATCTTTAGCTCAAAACGCAATATACTGGGAGTTCTACAGCTTATAAATAAAAACAGTGAATTTGATGAAGAAGATAAACGTTTTATGATATTTTTTGCACATTATATCAGTGGATTTTTAGAGCTTACTAATGTTTACTTGAGTGAAGCTCAAGAGCTTAAACGAGAGAAGTAAATGAAAACATTTAATGAAATTGCTGAGTTTGGAAAGAAGTTAGCTTCACTAGATAATATGGATAATACTTTAGAACTTATCGCAGAGGAGGCAAAGCGCCTCTCAGGTGCAGAGCGCTGTTCTATCTTCATAGTAGATGATACTGATAATATACTCTGGACAAAGTTAAGCAATGATATAGGACGAATAGTTATAGGCTTAGATGCAGGTATAGTAGGAGATACATATAAAAAGAAAGAGGGCCAAATTGTAAATAATCCTTATGAAGACAGACGTTTCTTACCAAATATAGATAAGCAGAGTGGTTTTATCACAAAAAATATGCTTAGTATTCCTATCTTTAACTCAAAACGCGATGTGATGGGTGTTATGCAACTCCTCAACAAGTCTCGTGGTGATTTCGATGAGAAAGATTTAGACATACTTACATTTTTAGCAAACTATATAAGTGGTAGTTTAGAACTCGTTCTTATGAATGAAAGCTAATACAGAGAGTAGTGAGCCTCATAAGCGAGTCTCATAACTCCTACTGCATAGTTCGATGAGTTATTATATCTCATAATCTTTTTTGTGTACTCTTTCATCTTTTGTAATGCAGGCTTACCCTTTGTAAAGCAGTTATACACTTTTCCACTTTTACTTGTATCATACACAAACGAAGCATTTTTTGTAGCATAATCATACTCATACCACTGTGCTTCTATCTGTGGAACATCGGGAAATCTGTCCCAGTTTATAAGTTCATTAAAAGAGGCTTTTTCATGTAAGAAATTTGCAGCGGAGACTATCGCATCTTGCATTTTTGTAAGGTCGGCTACTCTGTTTGTGTAAGACTTCGCATAGATAAAACTATTTGGCATAAACTGAGGGATACCGACTGCTCCCGCATATGAACTTGCAAGGTTGCACTGCTCGGGTGCTAACTCTGCTTTGTAGCAGTGAGTGATAATAGAAGCCATATTTGTTTTTCCCATCTTGAGTAACCACTTCTCTCTTGTAGAGTTTGGTTTTGTTCTTACAACCATAGTGTTAAAAACTATAAAAGCATCATGCGAGGGTTTAATCTTTCCGAGTTTTGTCTCTTTTAAAAGTATAGCTGCAATTATCTCACGGTTGACCCCATATTTCTTTTCTACATAGTCATAGACTTCTTTGTATTTTTGAAGATTTTGTACCATTTGGGGTATATATTTGACAAGTATATTGTTTGCTTTTTTCTCTTGTGCTTGATGATGCTTAATTTTGTTTGGTTGTAGGTAGGTCCAACTTACTTCATCATATTTTTTTGTTTTAAAGTAGGAAGTTAAAAATTTGTTAGCATACTCATAGGAGACACCGGCCTTAACAGCTTGTTTGCAAACATCAGAGTAGTTTTTGTTTTTAAAGTCGCAGTTAGTGTACTTCGCTTGAAGAAGTGTGGTGAGTGTAAGGAGTATGAGGAGTAATTTAGTTTTCATTGTTTATCTCTTTTAATCTTTTAGGTGTGCCAATATCGTGCCACTTTTTTGTAAACACTTCACCACTAATCTCTTTTTTATCTACTGCTTCTCTCAAAAGTGGTGCGAGGGATTTTTTTTCTACACTCATGGTATCAAAAAACTCATGAGTATAATACCCTATGCCTGAGAATGTAAACATTTCATCAGCTTCATTTAAAACTACACCATCCTGAAGTCCAAAGTCTCCTTTGGCATTATGTTCAGGATTCGCTACTAAGATAAGATGTGCTTTTTTCCCTTTTAAAAGAAAGTTGGCATCAAATTCGTAGTCGCAAAAGATATCCCCATTGACTACTAAAAAAGGTGCATCTCCTAAAAGTGGAAGTGCTTTTTTAATACCACCAGCAGACTCTAAAGCACCACTCTCTTGCTCATCAGAGTAGAGAATGCTGATACCGTAGCATGAGCCATCACCTAAGTACTCAGAAATTTTATAGCCTAAGTGGGCGATATTTATGACTACTTCTTCAAAACCATTTCGTATGAGTTTTTCTATATGCCAAAGGATAAGGGGCTTACCTTGAACTTCTAAAAGTGGTTTTGGAAGAGAGTCAGTGAGTGGTCGCATTCTCTCTCCACGTCCTGCGGCAAGTATCATCGCTTTCATCGAGTTATACTCTGTAAAAAAAGTGCAAATTCTTGAGTCTCATCGTAGCGTAATGCGGTCTCAATAGTGTACTCTAAAACAAGAGGGATGTCTTTTAGATAGCCATCTTTCTTATCTCTAAGGTGCAGACGTGAGAAGACACCTAAGACCTTTATGTGGCGTTGTAGACCCATAAAGTCAAACCATTTTAAAAAGAGTGCATCACTAAGCGCTAACTTTTTTGTATCTCTAAAGTAAAGAGCGAGTGCTTCTATGTCTACTCTATCAAACTTTATATAACAATCTTTTAAAAGTGAAACTAAGTCATAGGTAATAGCCCCACTCATAGCATCTTGATAATCAATGACTCCCATCTCATCTTTAGCTGTGAGCATAATGTTACGAGAGTGAAAGTCACGGTGTACAAAAACATCTCTAGGCTGCTCAAGTACTATATTAGATATGGTGTTTAGAGTGTTAGCTATGAGTTCTTTTTCCTCTGCACTTAAAGTTAGTGAAAGTTTTTTTTCCAAGTACCATTTTTGCATCAAGTCCATCTCAAAGTGTAAGAACTCTTTGTCATAGAGAGGAAGAGTTTTTGTATCTGCATTTTGCATCTTGAGTATCTCATCTATGGCAGATTTGTAGTGTCTCTTAAAGTTAGAACACTCTAAGATATCAAGAAGTGGCACATTCCCAAAATCTTCTAAAACAAGATAGCCATCTTTTTCATTTTGCTCTAGTATATGTGGAGCTTTGACCCCTGCATTTAATAACCTTTGTGTTACATCTAAAAAAGGAGAGAGTGAGTCTAACTCTAAAGAGCTATCCATAACTATAAGAGTTTGAGTAGATTTTGTTAAACGATAG